>NZ_NCUG01000018.1:0-957826 GCF_002096275.1 Streptococcus oralis subsp. tigurinus
CAGCAGTGATGGTACAGCTAATAGCACAACCTTCACCAATGTTTACACACCAGCTAAAACACAGGTTCCAGTGAAGAAAGTTTGGAATGATAGTGCCAACCAAGATGGGAAACGTCCAGAGTCTATTACTGTTAAACTTCTAGCAGATGGTGTTGAAACTGGTCAAACACGTGAATTGAATGCTGCGAACAACTGGCAAGCTACTTTCACAGATCTGGACGCAGATAAAGGTGGTACTCCAATCTCCTATACAATCGAAGAAGTTTCAGTCGCAGAATATGAATCTAAGGTAACAGGAGATGCCTCAACTGGCTTCACCATTACCAATAGCTACACACCAGGTAAGACTCAAGTACCAGTGAAGAAAGTTTGGAATGATAGCGAGAACCAAGACGGCAAACGTCCAGCGTCTGTTACAGTTAAACTTCTTGCCGATGGTCAAGATACAGGTAAGACCCTTGAACTCAATAAAGACAACAACTGGTCAGGAAGCTTCACAGATCTTGATGTGAACAAAGCTGGTAAAGCGATTAAGTACACTATTGAAGAAGTTTCAGTCGCAGAATATGAGTCTAAAGTAACAGGAGATGCCACAACTGGCTTCACCATTACCAATAGCTACACTCCAGCCAAAACTTCAGTTTCTGTGAAGAAAGCATGGGATGATAAGGACAACCAAGATGGTAAACGTCCAGCGTCTGTCACAGTTAAATTGCTTGCAGACGGTCAAGATACAGGTAAGACACTTGAGCTCAATGCCGCAAACGGTTGGGCTGGAAGCTTCACAGACCTTGATGCTGATAAAGGTGGCACACCTATCCAGTACACAGTAGTAGAAGTAACTGTTCCTGGTTACACTTCTAAGGTTACTGGTGACGTTGCATCAGGATTCACTATCACAAATAGCTATTCTCCAGAAACAGTTGACATTAAAGCAACCAAGAACTGGGATGACGCGAATAACCAAGATGGCAAACGTCCAACTAAGATTACAATCAATCTCTTAGCAGACGGTCAGAAAGTTGATTCAAAAGAGATTCAAGCTGCACCAGACGGCACTTGGTCTGTTGAATTTACAAAACTTGCAAAATATAAAGCTGGTAAAGAAATCAAATACACTGTAACAGAAGAAGCCGTAGCAGAATACGAATCAACTATTACAGACTTTACCATCACAAACAAATATGCTCCTAAAGCAATCGACTACAAAGTAACAAAAGTATGGAACGACGCGAACAACCAAGACGGCAAACGTCCTGAGTCCGTAACCGTTCAACTTTATAAAAAAGTAGGAAATGCGGATCCAGTAGCCGTTGAAGGTAAGAAATTGACCTTGACAGCTAAGGATAAGACTGACGCTAACACTTGGGTAGCATCCTTCACAAATCTTCCACAATACGAAGCTGGTAAAGAAATCACTTACTCTATCAATGAAGTAGATGTACCAGCTGGCTATAAAGCCTCTGTGACTGGTCAAGTAGTGACTAACACTCACAATCCAGATACAGTTATCCTTTCAGGAACTAAGGTGTGGGATGATAACAATAACCAAGATGGTAAACGTACAAGATCTGTGAAAGTTCAAATTCTTAATGGCGATAAAGTCGTTCAAGAAATTGAAGTTTCAGAAAAAACTGGTTGGAAGTTTGAATCTAAAAAACTTCCTAAGTATGAAAATGGTCAAGAAATCAAGTACACTGTCAAAGAAGTGGCTGTGAAAGAATATACCTCAACAGTTACTACGGACAAAGATGGTAAGTACACAGTTACCAATGAATACACACCAGTGAAAACATCTGTAAAAGGTCATAAGATCTGGAAAGGTGGTGAAAACCATAAAGACGCTCGTCCATCTTCTATCACTGTGAAACTTCTTGCGGATGGTAAAGATACTGGTAAAACTGCAATAGCTTCAGAAGCAAGTGGTTGGACTTATGAGTTTACTGGTCTTGAGCGTTATAAAGATACTAAAGATACAGAAATCAAGTACTCTGTAGAAGAAGTACCGGTTGAAGGTTATTCATCTAAAGTAGAAGGCCTCAATATCACAAATACATACGTTCCAGAAGAACCAACACCAGGTGAACCAAATGAACCAGGAAAACCAGGACAAAAACCTCAACTTCCTAACACTGGTGAAAAAGCATCTAGCGCAGCAGTAGTTGCAGGACTTGCTTTGATGGCAGTGACTGGTGGATTGTACTTTGTAAGCCGTAAAAATAAATAATCTCTAGATGAGAGTTGATTTTCAGTTAGTTCTTAGGAAGTAATTGGAAAGGAAATAGTCCAGAACGATTGTTCTGGACTATTTTTTTATCTTGAGAAATAAGCGATGCTCTTCAATCGTTTGAGTAGTGGACGGCTAATGAAACTAATGGCAATAATCTTACCAAGATCAGGGAGGATAAAGGGAAGGACACCAACTGCAAGTGTCTGATCAAATGGCATCCCAGCAAGGAAGTGGAGGCTGAGAATACCTCCGACAAAGACGAGGGAGTCACCCAAGAGGTTGGCTAGGAAAATGCGAATGTAGCCACTATTTTGATGGATGAGATAAGATGTAAGTCCTGCATAGACAAGGTCGAACCAAAGATAGCCTGAACTTGGACCGACTAAAACATGAAATCCTGCACCACCCCCTGCAAAGACAGGTAAACCAATGGCACCCAGCAGGAGATAGATAGCTACAGATAAAACAGCTTCCCTAGGTCTAAAAACAGTGGCAATCAGACCGATCGCAAAGTTTTGCAAAGTGAAGGGGACAGGACCGATAGGGAGACTGATTTGTGCCAATACGGCGATGAGAGCAGCACCGATAGCAGGAATGGCATAGATATGAGCTTTTTTCAAAACTGTTAACCTCTTTTCAAAATTATAGTAACTATTATACTAATTTAGTAACAGAAGTCAACCTATTTTTGAAATCAAGGTAACAATTTTGTAACGGCCGATTTTGCAAGTAAAAAGAGACTACATGGGGTCTCTTTTGGTAATTAGCGCATGGTTACAAATTCTTCTGAGGCAGTTGGGTGGATAGCTACTGTAGCATCAAAGTCCGCCTTGGTTGCTCCCATCTTAATAGCAACAGCGAATCCTTGAATCATCTCATCCACTCCGTAACCAAGTCCGTGAAGTCCAACAACTTTTTCATCAGCACCGGCAGTGATGAGTTTGAAGCGAGACTCTTGACGATGGCTTGTAACGGCAGAGTACATAGATGCAAAGCTTGACTTGTAGACTTTGATGTTATCTTGGCCGTATTCTTTGATAGCTTGATCCTCGGTTAAACCGACCGTTCCGATTGCTGGGTGTGAGAAGACAACAGTAGGGATAGTCGTGTAGTCCATCTTGGCATTTGTTTTTCCGTTAAAGAGGCGTTCAGATAGAGTCCGTCCTGCCTTGATAGCTACTGGGGTCAGTTCCTTCTCACCAGTAACGTCTCCAAGGGCGTAGATACCATCTACAACTGTATTTTGATACTCATCCACTTGGATAAATCCACGTTGGTTGAGTGTGACGCCGGCCTTTTCTAAATCCAGACCATCTACATTTGGACGGCGTCCAGTAGCCCAGATAACTTGGCTAGCAGTGTGACTAGAACCGTCTTCAAAATGAATGGTAATGCCTTGCTCCGTTTCTTCGAGCTTGACGGGTACCTTATGTGTGTGCAAAGGTAGACCTGTTTTTTCCATTTCATTGACAAGTCCTTCAACGATGTAGCTGTCAAAAGTGCGCAAGGGACGATCGCGACGGACAAACAAATCCGTTTTTACTCCTAGTGCGTGGAGAACACCTGCTAGTTCAACCGCGATATAGCCAGCTCCAAGAATCGCAACGGATTCAGGAAGTTGCTCCCAAGCAAAGACATCGTCTGAGCTACCACCGAGTTCCGCTCCAGGAATAATTGGGATGCTTGGACGAGCACCAGTCGCAATCACGATATGTTTGGCACGAATCAATTCGCCATTAACGCTGACCGTATGAGCATCAACGAAATGAGCACGACCTTCAATCAAATCAATCCCATTGCGTTTGAAACTTCCATCATAAGACGAGCGGGCACGATCGATGTAGGCTTCACGATTTTGACGAAGTTTTGCGAAATCAAATTGAACATCTGAACTTGTAAAACCATAGTCAGGGCCGTAGTGGTGGAAGCTTTCAGCAATTTGCGCTCCATACCACATGATTTTCTTAGGAACACAGCCAACGTTGACACAAGTTCCACCTAATTTTTTCTCTTCGATAACGGCTGCTTTAGCGCCGTGTTCGCCAGCGCGGTTCATAGTGGCAATGCCGCCACTCCCTCCGCCGATAGCGATGATATCATATTCTCTCATAGAAAACTCCTTATAGCTTTGATAGTCATATTCTATCGTTTTTACTTTTTGAATGCAAAAATCTGCTACGTTTAAAAAAATTACAAAAACACTTGCCAATTTTGAAAAGATAGTGTATTATATATCTAGCACAATAATCCAATAAACGAATACCGAACGAAATAATGATCCTGAACTATCATTGTTTCCATCTGAACTGTCATTGTTTGGTCTCGGTATTTCTGATATAATGGTTTTTGTAAGGCAAAAGAATAAAGGAGTTTGAAAATGAAAAGAAATAAGAAGGCAAAAAAATGGCAATTATACACAGCGATTGGTGTTGCCAGTGCTATTGTTATCGGTGCTGCGGGGATTTTGATTTTTAGACAGCCTTCCCAGTCAGCAGTCAAGGATGAAACCTCTCATATCGTTACTGCTAAGGAAGGTTCTGTTGCTTCATCGGTTCTCTTGTCAGGTACGGTTACAGCAAAAAATGAACAATACGTTTATTTTGATGCTAGTAAGGGAGATTTAGATGAAATTCTCGTTTCAGTCGGGGACAAGGTCGAAGAAGGGCAAGCGTTGGTCAAATACAGCAGTGCAGATGCTCAAGCTGCCTATGATGCAGCCGATCGTGCAGTTGCAAAGGCAGACCGTCATATTGAGGAGTTAAACAAAGCTCGTGAAAATGCATCAGCTACACCAGCTTCCCCACAGGTTCCAACAGAAGCTGGACTCCCAGAACAAGCACAAGCAACGACTTCTTCAGTATCCTCTATTGATTCTCAAATCAGTGATGCCAAGGATAACCGTGCAGATGCTGTGGCTCAGCTCAACAAGGCTCAAGCACAGCTAGATGCCGCAACTGTCCTCAGTACACTTGAAGGGACTGTAGTTGAAGTTAATCGTAATGTTTCCAAATCACCAACGGGTAACAGCCAAGTGGTAGTTCATGTTGTAAGTAATGAAAACTTGCAGGTCAAAGGGGAGTTGTCTGAATACAACCTTGCTAACCTTTCTGTAGGCCAAGAAGTTACCTTTACTTCGAAGGTTTACCAAGATAAGAGCTGGACAGGAAAAATCAGCTATATTTCTGATTATCCTAAAAACAATGGAGAAGCAGCAAATGCAGCCCTTGGAGGAAATACTGGATCTAAGTACCCTTATACTGTTGATGTGACTAGCGATATCGGTGAGTTGAAACAAGGCTTCTCTGTCAGTGTGGAAGTCAAAAATAAGAGTAAGGCCATCCTTGTTCCTTTGACAAGTGTCATTACTGAAAATGACAAAAATTATGTCTGGCTTGTAGACGACCAGAAAAAAGCGAAGAAGGTAGAAGTTACATTGGGGAATGCGGACGCAGACAACCAAGAAATTACTTCAGGTTTGACAGACGGTGCCAAGGTCATCAGTAATCCAACATCTTCCTTGGAAGAAGGAAAAGAGGTAAAGGCTGATGAAGAAACTAATTAGTCTCAAAAATATCTGCAGGAGTTATCGAAATGGTGACCAAGAACTGCAGGTCCTAAAAAATATTAACTTAGAAGTTCAAGAAGGTGAGTTTGTCGCTATTATGGGACCGTCTGGTTCTGGTAAGTCCACTTTGATGAATACCATCGGAATGTTGGATACACCAACCAGTGGAGAGTACTACCTTGAAGGGCAAGAAGTTGCAGGTCTTGGAGAGAAACAGCTTGCCAAGGTCCGCAACCAGCAAATCGGCTTTGTATTTCAGCAGTTCTTTCTCTTGTCCAAACTCAATGCACTTCAAAACGTCGAATTGCCCTTGATTTACGCTGGAGTTTCAGCTTCAAAACGTCGGAAATTGGCTGAGGAATTTCTAGAAAAGGTTGAGCTAACGGAGCGCAGTCATCATTTGCCTTCCGAGTTATCAGGTGGTCAAAAGCAACGTGTAGCGATTGCGCGTGCCTTGGTAAATAATCCCTCTATCATCCTAGCAGACGAACCCACAGGAGCCTTGGATACCAAGACGGGAAATCAAATCATGCAGCTGTTGGTGGAGTTAAACAAGGAAGGGAAAACCATTATCATGGTCACGCATGAACCTGAGATTGCGGCCTATGCCAAACGCCAGATTGTTATTCGTGATGGGATCATCTCGTCCGACAGTGCTCAGGTAGAAAAGGAGGAAAACTAGATGCAGAATCTGAAATTTGCCTTTTCATCCATCATGGCCCACAAGATGCGTTCCTTCCTCACCATGATTGGGATTATCATCGGAGTTTCATCTGTCGTTGTCATCATGGCTCTTGGCGACTCTATGTCTCGTCAGGTCAATAAAAACATGACCAAATCGCAGAAGGATATCCATGTATTTTTCTCTCCTATCAAGAGCAAGGATGGCTCCTTTACTCAGCGTCAGTCTGCTTTGACAGTCAGTGGGAAAGAAGAGGATGTTCATGTTGAACCGCCAAAACCACTAGAGTCTTGGGTCAAGGAGGCTGCTAAACTCAAAGGAGTAGACAGTTACTATGTCACCAACTCGACCAACGTCACCCTGTCTTATAAGGATAAGAAGGTTGAACGAGCGACTTTGACTGGTGGAAATAGCACCTACATGAATGCGGTTGAAAATGAAATCGTTGCGGGTAGAAGTCTAAGACCGCAAGACTACAAGGAATTTGCCAGTGTGATTTTGCTGGATGAAGAACTAGCCAAGAGTTTGTTTGATAGTCCAGAAGCTGCGGTTAATCAAATCATCTCTATCAATGAATTTAGTTACCGTGTGATTGGTGTTTATACTAGTAATGAAGCTAAAACTGCGAAAGCCTTTGGGATCGGTGGTCTTCCAATTACGACCAATATCTCTCTTGCAGCCAATTTTAATACTGATGAAATCTCGAACATCGTCTTTCGTGTCAATGATACTAGTCTAACGCAGACCTTGGGTCCAGAGTTGGCTCGAAAACTGACTGAGATTGCTGGTCTTCAGCAAGGAGAGTACCAAGTTGCGGATGCGACTGCCGCCTTCCAAGAGGTACAACAACTATTTGGTTTTATGACCACCATTATCAGTGCTATCGCAGGCATCTCTCTCTTTGTTGGGGGAACTGGTGTTATGAATATCATGCTGGTTTCGGTGACAGAACGCACGCGTGAGATTGGTCTGCGGAAAGCTCTCGGTGCTACACGAGCTAATATCTTGGTACAGTTTTTGATTGAATCCATGATCTTGACCTTGTTGGGTGGTGTCATCGGTCTTGGAATTGCTGCTGGAATGACCATGTTAGCCGGAGTGCTGCTTCAAAACATGATTGCAGGTATCGAAGTTGGGGTTTCCCTCCCAATTGCTCTCTTTAGCTTGGCTGTATCAGCCAGCGTTGGTATGATATTTGGTGTCTTACCAGCCAATAAAGCCTCTAAGCTTGATCCGATTGAAGCCCTTCGTTATGAATAAGATATAGAGCAGAAAAAACAAGATGGACATTTGTCTGTCTTGTTTTTGTATGGATTTTCCTATCGAAAATCACTAAAAATATGATATAATGAAGTGTTAGAAAAACAGGTTTCATTTGCCTGGAAAGGAAATATTATGTCTGAAAAGAATTTTTATATTACAACACCGATTTACTATCCATCTGGTAAACTTCATATCGGTTCTGCTTACACAACCATCGCTTGTGACGTACTAGCTCGCTACAAACGTCTCATGGGCTACGATGTCTTTTATCTGACAGGTCTGGATGAGCATGGTCAGAAAATCCAGCAAAAAGCTGAAGAAGCTGGCATCACACCTCAAGCTTATGTTGATGGGATGGCGGTTGGAGTCAAAGAACTCTGGAAATTACTCGATATCTCATATGATAAATTTATCCGTACAACTGATGATTACCATGAAAAAGTAGTAGCACAAGTATTTGAACGCTTGCTTGCTCAAGATGACATCTACTTGGGTGAATACTCTGGCTGGTATTCAGTCTCAGATGAGGAATTCTTTACAGAAAGCCAGCTTGCGGAAGTTTTCCGTGATGAAGCTGGAAATGTGACGGGCGGTATCGCTCCATCAGGTCACGAAGTTGAATGGGTATCTGAAGAGTCTTATTTCCTTCGCCTCAGCAAATACCAGGACCGCTTAGTCGAATTTTTCAAAGCTCATCCTGAATTCATCACTCCAGATGGTCGTCTGAATGAAATGCTTCGCAACTTCATCGAACCAGGTTTGGAAGACTTAGCAGTTTCTCGTACAACCTTTACCTGGGGTGTGCCAGTCCCATCCAATCCAAAACACGTTGTCTACGTTTGGATCGATGCCCTTCTTAACTATGCGACAGCGCTTGGTTACGGTCAAGACGATCATGCTAACTATGATAAATTCTGGAATGGAACGGTCTTTCACATGGTCGGAAAAGACATCCTTCGTTTCCACTCAATCTATTGGCCAATCCTTCTCATGATGTTGGATATGAAATTGCCTGACCGCTTGATTGCCCATGGTTGGTTTGTCATGAAAGACGGTAAGATGTCTAAGTCTAAAGGAAATGTCGTTTACCCTGAAATGCTAGTAGAGCGTTATGGACTGGATCCGCTTCGTTACTACCTCATGCGTAGCCTCCCAGTTGGTTCAGACGGAACCTTCACTCCTGAAGACTATGTAGGTCGTATCAACTATGAATTGGCCAATGACCTTGGAAACCTCCTCAACCGTACGGTTTCTATGATTAACAAGTACTTTGATGGGCAAATTCCAGCCTATGTAGAAGGCATGACAGAATTTGACCATGCTCTTGCTGACGTTGCGAAACAATCAATCGCTGATTACCATACACACATGGAAGTAGTTGACTATCCACGTGCTTTAGAAGCAGTCTGGACGCTTATCTCTCGTACTAATAAATACATTGACGAGACAGCTCCATGGGTCTTGGCTAAGGATGAAGCTCTTCGTGACCAATTGGCAAGTGTCATGAGTCACTTGGCAGCCAGCCTTCGTGTCGTAGCTCACTTGATTGAACCATTTATGATGGAAACTAGTCGCGCTGTATTGGCACAACTTGGTCTAGCAGAAGTTTCTAGCCTAGAAAACTTGAGCTTGGCAGATTTCCCTGCAGGTGTAACAGTCGTTGCCAAAGGAACACCAATCTTCCCGCGTCTCGACATGGAAGAAGAGATTGCCTATATCAAGGAACAAATGGAAGGCAACAAGCCAGACGTCGAGAAAGAATGGAATCCAGATGAAGTTGAACTCAAACTCAACAAGGATGAAATCAAGTTTGAAGACTTTGACAAGGTTGAAATCCGTGTCGCAGAAGTCAAAGAAGTGTCTAAAGTGGAAGGTTCTGATAAGTTGCTTCAATTCCGCCTAGATGCTGGTGATGGTGAAGACCGTCAAATCCTCTCAGGAATTGCCAAATACTATCCAAACGAACAAGAATTGGTCGGCAAGAAGGTACAAATCGTTGCCAACCTTAAACCACGTAAGATGATGAAAAAATATGTCAGTCAAGGAATGATCCTCTCAGCTGAACATGAAGGACAATTAACCCTTCTCACAGTTGATCCAGCTGTACCAAACGGAAGTGTGATTGGGTAAAAGCAAAAAACCAACGTTATACACGTTGGTTTTTCTTGTTATGCGCGAGATTTTCTAAGAAGTAATCCATCTCCTTTTGCGACTTGAGGACAATTACTTTCTCAGGGTAGGTTTCTTGAACCTGCTGATAGCGTACTTTAGCATTCTTTGTCCGCCCATCCCAGAGAATCCATTTGATAAAATCCCAGTCAAAGCGTTCAGGACAGCCTGCTGCCATACTTTCTCTGACCTTGCCTCGGTATGTGAGATACCGTTTAAAGGCTCGAAAGAGACAAGTCCATGGTGAAAAATTGAGAAAGATAATTTGGTCAGCTTCCAGCATTCTTTCTTCATAGCAACACCAAGAGTAGTTGCCGTCGATGACCCAAGCTTCGTGCTTTGTGAGAAAGTTTTTCATCTCGCCCAGCATCCATTCGCGGTCACTGTCTTGCCAACCAGGTTGAAATTGGAGTGTGTCCATATGCAGTTTGGGGATAGAGTAGTAGTTTGATAACGTTTCAGCTAGAGTTGACTTGCCGGCTCCAGAATATCCTATGATTGCTATTTTCATTTTCTACCTTTTCTGATTAGAGGACAAAAAAACAGCCTCTATGGACTGTTTCTTATTTAGCAAGTTTAGCTGAAAGACGAGCTTTATCGCGGCTTGCTTTGTTTTTATGAATCAAACCTTTAGTTTCTGCTTTGTCGATAGCTGAGCTAGCAGCACGGAAAAGTTCTTCAGAAGGGTTTGCTTCGAAAGCTTTGATAGCAGTACGCATAGCTGATTTTTGAGCTGAGTTTTTTTCGTTTTGTTTAACGTTCAATTCAGCGCGTTTGATAGCTGATTTAATGTTTGCCAATGTTCTTACCTCCATATTTACTAACTATACCATTATATATGAAAACTTAGGTTTTGACAAGGGGAAATTATTTTTTTAGGTAAATTTCATCGATTTCATGGTTTTTAGTCTTGTGAAGAATTACCTCGGCGCGATTCCTTGTCGGTTCGATATAGTTTTGTAGATTTGTGAGATTAATACTGGTCCAAACCTGGTGTGCAAAGGCTTCAACTTCTCCAATTGGCATTTGCGTAAAACGGTGGTAGTAGCTGTTGGGATCATTTTGGGCAAAGCTGAGCAGTTTTAAGAAACGATCCAGATACCAACTTTCAATGTCCTCGACAGCAGCATCCACATAGATGGAGAAATCAAAGAAATCAGTGATGTAAAGGCGCTCATTTTGAGGATTTTGAAAGACATTGATGCCTTCAACAATAACAAAATCCGCAGCTTTGACACGTTGTTTCTCTCCAGGAACGATGTCATACACTTCATGGGAATAGACAGGAATATCTACATCTTGCCCATTCTTTAGGCGATCAAGAAAATTCAGCAAGGTTTCCATATCATAACTTTCAGGAAAACCTTTGCGATTTAATATATCTTGATCCATCAAGGTTTGATTGGGATAGAGAAAGCCATCCGTTGTCACTAGCTCTACAGTAGCATCAGTAACTGTACGAGAGAGAAGGATTTGCAGAAGTCGGCTAGTTGTTGATTTTCCTACAGCGACACTTCCTGAAACTCCAATGATAAAAGGCTGGGATTTGCTTTCACGTTGGAGGAAAATTCCTTTTGAAAATGCCAAATCATCCTTGGTGCGCTTGTAAATATGGATAAGATGGACAAGGGGAAGATAGACATCCGTTACGTCCTGCAGACTAATCTGGTCATTGAAACTCTTGATGGATTCTAACTCTTCCTCTGTCAAGGGAGGGGTTGTTTTGCGATGCAATGATTGCCAAGTATGGCGGCTGATTTTCTCAAAATGTAAAAATTCGTTGGTCATTTGTTTTCCCCTAGATATTTTGTTTATCATACCATAAAAAATTAAAAAAATAAAGCGGTTTCTTGATGGTAGTAAGTCAATATCATATAATAGAGGTAGATGGAGGTTGAATAATTTAATGATGAAATAGGGAATTGTTTTTGATGACTTATCAGTTATTAAAAGTGGGCTTTTTAGTTCGCAACTTATAGGGGGTATACTATGAAAATCTTGAGATGTTACATATTGGAACTCTGTTTTATTTTAAGTTTTGCCTTACCTTTTATAAGGGGAGCGAATGCGGATAATGGTAGACGCTTTGTAGAAACCTATTACGGCTTTACCTTCTTAATGGATCATCTCCTTGTAACAGTTGTCTTTATCTGTTCACTCTTGATTGCTTGGTTAGTAAAAAAGCAGTGGACAAAATGGCTTGCTGCTGGTAGTTATCTATTTTTGATTTTGTGGATTGCTACAGAAGGATATCTATTCCGTATGTCACTAGAAGATTTGATACGACTTTGGACAAGTTTGGAAATCTTGACACAAACTTATCAGTTGGGTTTTTATCTAAACATCATATTGGGAATCTTGTTGATAATAAAGTATTTTAAGGTTAAGAAATAGTAATAAAAATGCGCCTGGTTACAGACGATCTGTTTTTTCCTGACTATGATAATTTGTAGTTCTCGATAGATTGTAATGTATTTCTAATAATTGAAAGAGATTGAAGAAAAGGTTTTTTGACTAGGATTCTTCAGTCTTTTTCATTTGATCATCACTTTGTAAACGATTTACAATCCAAGCCAAATTATGGTAAAATAGTTTTATGAGTAAAATGTATTATGCAGAAAATCCTGATGCTGCTCACGACATTCATGAGTTGAGAGTGGAGTTGTTGGGAGAAAATATGACCTTTTTAACAGATGCGGGTGTTTTTAGCAAGAAAATGGTTGACTTTGGGAGCCAACTTTTATTGAAGTGTTTGGAGGTTAACAAAGGAGAAACGGTCCTTGATGTAGGCTGTGGTTATGGGACATTGGGTTTGTCCTTGGCCAAGGCTTATGGAGCTCAGGTAACCATGGTTGATATCAATAATCGTGCCTTGGACTTAGCGCGGCAAAATGCTGAACGAAATAAAATTGAGGCGACGATTTTCCAATCCAATATCTATGAACAAGTTGAAGGGAAGTTTGACCATGTTATTTCCAATCCGCCTATTCGAGCGGGCAAACAGGTTGTTCATGAGATTATCGAAAAGAGCAGAGAATTTTTGAAAGACGGAGGAGATTTAACCATCGTCATTCAGAAAAAGCAAGGAGCTCCGAGCGCCAAAAGCAAGATGGAAGATGTTTTTGGAAATTGTGAAATTATAAAGAAAGACAAGGGATATTATATCCTTAGAAGCGTGAAAGCATGAGAGCAGTTGATTTAATTCAAAAGAAACGAGATGGTCAAGAACTAACTTCAAATGAAATCAAGTGGCTAGTAGAAGGCTATGTGGAAGGAACTGTTCCAGACTATCAGATGTCTGCCTTTGCTATGGCGGTTTATTTCAAAGGAATGACGACACGAGAGATTTCTGACTTGACGATGAATATGGTTAAGACAGGTCAGGAGTTTGACTTGTCAGCTATTGATGGGGTTAAAGTTGACAAACATTCTACTGGTGGTGTAGGTGATAAGGTGACCTTGATTTTAGCTCCCCTTGTTGCTAGCTTTGGTGTGCCTGTGGCAAAAATGAGTGGTCGTGGACTAGGGCATACTGGCGGAACCCTAGATAAGTTGGAAGCAATCAAGGGTTACCAAGTGGAGCGCAGTCAAGAAGATTTCATTCGTCAGGTACAGGATATTGGTGTATCTGTCATTGGGCAGTCAGATCAGCTTGTTAAAGCAGATAAACTTCTCTATGCCCTACGAGATGTGACGGCGACTGTCGACACGATTCCTTTGATTGCGAGTTCTGTCATGAGCAAGAAAATTGCTGCTGGGGCGGATGCCATTTTGCTAGACGTGACTGTTGGTGAGGGTGCCTTCATGAAAACTGTCGATGAGGCGCGAGAATTGGCTCAAACCATGGTCGATTTGGGTAAGGCCGTTGGTCGAAAGACAGTAGCGGTTATTACCGATATGAGCCAACCCTTGGGACGAGCCATTGGCAATCGTCTCGAAATCCTAGAAGCAATTGAAATACTTCAAGGAAAAGGCAGAGAAGATATTAGTCACTTTATTTGTGAACTAGCTCAGATTATGCTTGGTTTGGCAAATGTTGAGAAGACAGTTGAAGAAGTCCGTCAACATCTTGAAAACGGCCAAGCGCTGGCTAAGTTTGAAGAAATGGTGGCGGCTCAAGGCGGTGATTTAGAAGATCTTTATCGCCCAGTCAAGGTGGCGCATGTAGTAGATATCCCGGCTCAAGAGTCAGGTGTCATTTCAGCCCTTCCAGCGATGGAATTTGGTCTCTGTGCCATGAGATTGGGAGCTGGTCGTGCAGTCAAGTCTGATGATTTAGACTATGAAACTGGAATCGTTTTTGAGAAGAAGGTTGGTGACTCCGTTCAAAAGGGAGAAATTGTCGCAAAAGTTTATACAAATGGAAAAATTTCCCCTCAACTAGTTACAGAATTCCAAAAATATGTTAAAATAAATGATGGAGTGAAACGTTTGCAGGAAATAATTGAAATCATCTCATGAAAAAGAGAGGAATCCGAATATGAAATTAAACAAATACATTGATCATACGCTTTTAAAACAAGATGCAAGTCAAGAACAAATTGATCGTTTGCTATCTGAAGCGCGTGAGTATGACTTTGCCAGCGTTTGTGTTAATCCCACATGGGTTAAACATGCGAAAACAGGACTTGAAGACTCAGATGTAAAGGTTTGTACAGTAGTTGGTTTCCCCTTGGGAGCGACAACTTCAGCTGTAAAAGCTTTTGAAACCAAGGAAGCCATCCAAAATGGTGCAGATGAGATTGATATGGTTATCAATGTTGGTGCTCTCAAATCAGGTAATCTTGATTTGGTTGAATCGGACATCCGTGCTGTCGTAGAAGCAAGTGGTGACAAGTTGGTTAAGGTCATTATTGAAGCTTGCTTGTTGACAGACGATGAAAAGATTGTGGCTTGCCAATTATCCCAGAAAGCAGGTGCTGACTTTGTCAAAACATCAACTGGATTTTCAACTGGTGGTGCCACTATAGAGGATGTTAAGTTGATGCGTAAAACAGTCGGGCCAGATATGGGAGTTAAGGCTGCTGGTGGTGCTCGTTCTTATGCGGATGCTGTTGCTTTTGTGGAAGCGGGCGCTACCCGTATCGGAACATCAGCTGGCGTTGCAATTTTAAAAGGAGAATTAGCAGATGGCGACTACTGAGTTGATTGAACTAGCAATTGAAACCAGCAAACAAGCCTATGTACCCTATTCTCATTTTCCTATTGGAGCTGTTTTAGTAGCTAAGGACGGTAGCATTTATACGGGTGTGAACATCGAGAATGCTAGTTACCCCTTGACTAATTGCGGAGAACGTACTGCTATTTTTAAAGCAGTTTCGGAGGGGCAACGGGAGTTTTCAGAATTGATTGTCTACGGACAAACTGAAAAACCTATCTCGCCATGTGGTGCTTGCCGCCAAGTGATGGCTGAATTTTTTGAACAAGATCTAAAAGTGACCTTAGTCGCTAAAGATAAATCGACGGTCGAGATGACGGTCGGGGAGTTGCTTCCATACTCTTTTACAGACTTAAACTAGTCTGAGTCACTCTTTGAGTGACGCGGTCCTTGTGGCCAACCAATCCATACTTGCAACATCGTTGCACATCTTATTTAGGAGGTTCAGTAATGAACAAGAAACAATGGCTAGGCCTTGGTCTAGTTGCAGTAGCAGCAGTTGGACTTGCTGCATGTGGTAACCGCTCTTCTCGTAACGCAGCTTCATCTTCATCAGAAATGAAGACCAAAGCAGCGATCGTAACAGATACTGGTGGTGTTGATGATAAATCATTTAACCAATCAGCTTGGGAAGGTTTGCAAGACTGGGGTAAAGAACACAACCTTTCTAAAGATAACGGTTACACTTACTTCCAATCAACAAGTGAAGCAGACTATGCGAACCACTTGCAACAAGCGGCTGGAAGTTACAACCTGATCTTCGGTGTTGGTTTTGCCCTTCACAATGCAGTTGAGGAAGCAGCAAAAGATCACTCTGACTTAAACTATGTCTTGATTGATGATGTGATCAAAGATCAAAAGAATGTTGCGAGCGTAACATTTGCTGATAACGAAGCAGCTTACCTTGCTGGTGTTGCAGCAGCGAAAACAACTAAAACAAAACAAGTTGGTTTTGTAGGTGGTATCGAATCTGAAGTTATTTCACGTTTCGCTGCTGGATTTAAGGCTGGTGTTGAGTCAGTAGACCCATCTATCAAAGTACAAGTTGACTATGCTGGTTCATTTGGTGATGCTGCCAAAGGTAAAACAATTGCAGCTGCTCAATACGCTGCAGGTGCAGACGTTGTCTACCAAGCAGCTGGTGGTACAGGTGCTGGTGTCTTTGCTGAAGCAAAATCTTTGAACGAAAGTAAAAATGAAGACGAAAAAGTTTGGGTCATTGGTGTAGACCGTGACCAAGCAGCAGAAGGTAAATACACTTCTAAAGATGGTAAAGAATCAAACTTTGTTCTTGTATCTACATTGAAACAAGTTGGTACAACTGTAAAAGATATTGCCAACAAAACAGAAAAAGGTGAATTCCCTGGCGGACAAGTTATTGTCTACTCATTGAAGGATAAAGGGGTTGACTTGGCAGTAACAAACCTTTCAGAAGAAGGTAAAAAAGCTGTTGAAGACGCAAAAGCTAAAATCCTTGACGGAAGCGTAAAAGTTCCTGAAAAATAATGGATAAAAGTCATTTCTTAGGAAGCGACCATCGGTCGCTTCTTTAAGAATTGAGGCAATTTTTTGTCTCAATAGAACTTGTTAACACGATTAGTAGGTTTTATTGAAACAAAATAAACCTCGGAAAGGAAAAGCATATGGCACACGAAAATGTCATTGAGATGCGGGATATTACCAAGGTGTTTGGTGAATTTGTAGCGAACGACAAGATCAACTTGCAACTGCGAAAAGGTGAAATCCATGCACTTTTAGGAGAAAATGGAGCGGGTAAATCCACTCTGATGAATATGCTGGCAGGACTTCTCGAGCCAACTAGTGGTGAAATTGCCGTGAATGGTCAAGTTGTCAAACTAGATTCACCTTCTAAAGCCGCTAGTCTTGGAATTGGGATGGTTCACCAACATTTTATGTTGGTTGAGGCTTTTACAGTAGCTGAAAATATCATTTTGGGGAGTGAAATCACTAAAAATGGTGTGCTAGATATAGCTGAAGCTACTAAAGAAATCAAGGCTCTTTCTGAACGTTATGGTTTGGCAGTGGATCCTGCTGCCAAGGTGGCAGATATTTCCGTTGGTGCTCAACAACGTGTAGAAATCTTGAAGACACTTTACCGTGGTGCTGATATCCTCATCTTTGACGAACCTACGGCAGTATTGACTCCTTCAGAGATTGATGAGTTGATGGCTATCATGAAAAACCTTGTTAAAGAAGGAAAATCCATTATTTTGATTACCCATAAACTGGATGAAATTCGTGCGGTATCCAATCGAGTGACGGTTATTCGTCGTGGGAAATCAATCCAGACGGTTGAAATTGCAGGGGCAACCAATGCAGACTTGGCAGAGATGATGGTAGGACGTTCTGTCTCCTTCAAAACGGAGAAACAGGCACCACAACCAAAAGAAGTAGTCTTGTCTATCAAAGACTTGGTTGTTAATGAAAACCGAGGTGTACCAGCTGTGAAGAATCTTTCTTTGGATGTTCGTGCTGGTGAAATTGTCGGTATTGCAGGTATTGATGGCAATGGCCAATCTGAACTCATTCAAGCCATCACGGGTCTTCGTAAGGTTGAGTCTGGTAGTATTGAATTAAAAGGCAAATCAATCGTAGGGATGCACCCTCGACAAATTACGGAACTCAGTGTAGGGCATGTTCCTGAAGACCGCCACCGTGATGGTTTGATTTTGGATATGATGATTTCAGAAAATATCGCTCTCCAAACTTACTACAAAGAACCACTCAGCAAGAATGGTATCTTAAACTATGCGAATATCACTTCACATGCCAAAAAATTAATGGAAGAATTTGACGTCCGTGCGGCGAGCGAATTTGTCCCAGCAGCAGCTCTTTCAGGGGGAAATCAACAAAAAGCGATTATCGCTCGTGAGATTGATCGTGATCCTGATCTCCTTATCGTCAGCCAACCAACTCGTGGTTTGGATGTCGGTGCCATTGAATATATCCACAAACGCTTGATTGAAGAACGTGATAACGGGAAAGCTGTGCTTGTTGTCAGCTTTGAATTGGATGAAATTTTAAATGTTTCAGACCGAATTGCTGTTATTCATGATGGTAAGATTCAAGGTATTGTGTCGCCAGAAACGACTAACAAACAAGAACTTGGTATCTTGATGGCAGGTGGAAACTTGGGAAAGGAGAAGAGTGATGTCTAAAAAATTACAACAAATTTCGGTTCCCTTGATTTCCGTATTCTTAGGAATCTTGCTCGGAGCCATTGTCATGTGGATTTTCGGCTACGATGCTATCTGGGGTTATGAGGAGTTGTTCTATACAGCTTTTGGTAGTCTCCGTGGGATTGGTGAAATTTTCCGTGCCATGGGTCCTCTTATCTTGATTGGTCTGGGGTTTGCAGTTGCTAGTCGTGCAGGTTTCTTTAACGTTGGGCTTCCTGGTCAGGCACTAGCGGGTTGGATTCTTAGTGGTTGGTTTGCTTTGTCGCATACGGACATGCCACGCCCAATGTTGATTTTAGCGACCGTAGTAATTGCTTTGATTGCAGGTGGGATTGTAGGTGCTATTCCAGGTATTCTCAGAGCTTATTTAGGTACATCAGAGGTTATCGTAACCATTATGATGAACTATATTGTTTTGTACGTAGGGAATGCCTTTATTCATTCTTTCCCGAAAGACTTTATGCAAAGTACAGACTCAACGATTCGTGTGAGTGCCAATGCCACTTATCAAACACCATGGTTATCTGAGTTAACTGGCAATTCTCGTATGAATATCGGAATCTTCTTTGCCATCATTGCTGTTGGTGTGATTTGGTTCTTGCTCAAGAAAACGACTCTCGGTTTTGAAATTCGTGCAGTTGGTCTCAATCCCCATGCCTCAGAGTACGCTGGTATTTCAGCAAAACGTACAATCATCCTATCAATGATTATCTCTGGTGCTTTGGCTGGTCTTGGTGGAGCTGTCGAAGGTCTTGGAACTTTCCAAAACGTTTACGTTCAGGGCTCATCATTAGCTATCGGATTTAACGGGATGGCAGTTAGTTTGCTTGCTGGGAATTCACCAATTGGGATTCTCTTTGCGGCCTTCTTATTTGGAGTTTTGCAAGTAGGTGCGCCAGGTATGAATGCTGCGCAAGTTCCGTCTGAACTTGTCAGCATTGTAACAGCGTCCATTATCTTCTTTGTCAGTGTTCACTATATTATCGAACATTTTGTCAAACCAAAAAAACAAGTTAAAGGAGGTAAGTAAGGATGTCTATTACAACATTACTCACCCTCTTGGTCTCTTCTATGCTGATTTACTCAGCACCACTTATTTTTACGAGTATTGGAGGAGTCTTCTCTGAACGTGGTGGTGTCGTTAACGTCGGTCTTGAAGGAATTATGGTTATGGGAGCCTTTTCTGGGGTTGTCTTTAACCTTGAGTTTGCAGAACAACTTGGAGCAGCGACTCCTTGGATTTCCTTATTAGTTGCCGGTATCGTGGGAGCTATTTTCTCCCTCATTCATGCAGTCGCTACAGTTCATTTCCGTGCGGACCATGTTGTCAGTGGTACAGTATTGAACTTGATGGCTCCCGCCCTAGCAGTTTTCTTGGTTAAAGTTCTTTATAACAAAGGACAAACGGATAACTTAAGCCAGACCTTTGGCCGTTTTGATTTTCCAGTTTTGGCTAATATCCCAGTGATTGGAGATATCTTCTTCAAGTCAACAAGTTTGCTAGGTTATATCGCGATTACCTTCTCATTCTTTGCTTGGTTTATCCTCTTCAAGACACGCTTTGGTCTTCGCCTTCGCTCTGTTGGTGAACACCCTCAAGCAGCAGATACCTTGGGGATTAATGTCTACAAGATGCGGTATCTTGGGGTTATCATATCAGGTTTCCTAGGGGGAATCGGTGGAGCGATTTATGCTCAATCCATTTCAGTTAACTTCTCAGTGACAACTATTGTTGGTCCTGGATTTATCGCTCTTGCTGCGATGATCTTTGGTAAATGGAACCCAATCGGTGCTATGCTTTCTAGTCTCTTCTTTGGACTTTCACAAAGTTTGGCAGTTATCGGTTCTCAATTGCCTTTCCTACAAGGAGTGCCAGCGGTTTACCTTCAAATCGCACCTTACGTCTTGACCATCCTTGTCTTAGCAGCCTTCTTTGGAAAAGCAGTTGCACCTAAGGCAGACGGTATTAACTACATCAAGTCAAAATAAGCATACAAAAAAACGTCAGTTCAAACTGGCGTTTTCTATTTTTAAAATTTCAGTTTTGAAACATATGATAGTAAATTATAGCGAATAAGCAACTCTTAAATTTTAAGTTCTAATTAAACTTAGTTTTCAATTTTTAGTATTCTAAAAATTTTAGGCAACATTATAATTATATATATTAGGAGGGTTCCTCCTCCAAATATGAATATCACCCCTCCATTCACTTCTTTTTGAAAAAGATAAGTGAATACTAGGGTACCTATTGGCATGATAGATGTATTTAGTGTAAATAAAGTACTCATTACTCTGCCTAAAAATTTTGTTTCGATGGAACTTTGAAGGTAAGTCATCACAATAATATTTAAAACAACAAGAGTAAACGCTATGATTCCCATAAATATACTACCAAGAAAAGAAATAATAATTTGAGAGTTAGTTGATGCAAATGTGATGCCTAAACCAATAATAGCCATAGTTAAGAGAACAAGCGGCATGGTTATCTTACTCGAGAGTAAGATGTTGTTTTCTTTCTTATCTGGCAATAGTGACATTGAAATACTGGCTAAAAGCATTCCTACTGCTGCCATAGTTTCAAGCATTCCTACTGTTGAGTTACCTAACAGAAGTTGTTCCTTTACTACAAATGGCACCCCAATACTGATAGATGTGTAGAAAAAATTGAGGATAACACTTACAAGAATAATGTATTTTACAATTTGATTTTTTTTAAGAAATTGAATAATTTCTTTGACTCCATGCAGAGGATTTTCACAACTCGTAGCCTTGTTCTCTTTCTCGTTATATTCATAGTAAAATTTCATACTAAGTAGAACTCCTAAAGAGAGGAGATTTGCAAAAATTTCAATTAGAATAAAACCTGCAAAACCTAACCAACCATAAAAAATGACTCCAATAGCTGGAGAAATCATGGTTGCAATTGCAATGGCAGTCTATGTAACAGAACTTAATCTTTGAATTTTTTTATCATTTACTAATTCATGAATTGAGGCTGAATAACAAGTATCACTTATATTGACTGTAATAGAGTGGAGTATTACAAATGGAATTACTAGATATAAGATACTAGAAGAATCCATAAGAAAATAAAAAGTATAAAACAAAAGAAAGATAAAAATCCTAAAGATGAAATTATATATTAAAATTTTCTTGTGTGGGTATCTATCTACTAGATTACCAATGGGAATTAAGAAAATCAAACTGACTAAAGGATAAATAATCATATTAATCCCAAAACTCATTGCAGATTTTGTTTGATCCAGTAGCATCAGACCTAAAGCAAAATTGAAAGATTTCCCGCTCAAAGAGCCAATGAAATTGCTAATAAAATCTTTTATAATTTGCTTATTTGATATACGATCACTAATTATATTTTTCATTTTTATTTCCACCATGAAAATTATTACTTAGAAAGTTTATATATTAAAATTCTTCACTAGGATACTAGTGTAATAGAATATTTTTAAACGCCAGTTTAAACTGGCGTTTTATTTTTTAGGATTTTGATGTGTCAAGTTTAGTCCCCAAGGAACGAGATTTTCAGTTTTGTTTTTGATGCGTGTGATATTATCCTTGTGACGAATGATAATCAAGCTAGCAAGTGCTAGGATAATCAAAATGAAGAGAGGGTCATAGCTGTTTAGGACAAAACCAAATAGTGGAAATAGGAGAACTCCGATAACGGCTGCGATAGAAGCGGCAACGCTAGACAAGGAAATCATACTACCAAGATAGAGGGTTCCAAAGAATACGACTGCTAGGTAGAGACAGAAGATAGGCGCAAATCCGAAAACAACTCCAGCGCTAGTTGCGACAGCCTTGCCCCCTTTAAATCCTGCAAAGATAGGAAAGGTATGTCCAATTACAGCTAAAAGTCCAAAGACAAGAGGCGATACACCTTGTAGGTGGAAAAGAATAGGAAGTAGAGTGGACAAGGTCCCTTTAAAGAAGTCAATCACAAAGGTTGCCATACCAGCTTTCTTACCTAAAATGCGAAAGGTATTAGTCGTTCCAGTATTACCAGAACCATGCTCGCGCAGATTTGTTTGAAAGAAGATTTGTCCAATCCAAAGACCAGACGGAATCGAACCTAGCAGATAAGCTAAAATTAATAATACAAATGTCATCATAGACCTATTATACCATGAAATGCTTTC
This sequence comes from Streptococcus oralis subsp. tigurinus, assembly GCF_002096275.1. Classification (GTDB taxonomy): domain Bacteria; phylum Bacillota; class Bacilli; order Lactobacillales; family Streptococcaceae; genus Streptococcus; species Streptococcus oralis_CN. Next base: position 22,428 of record NZ_NCUG01000018.1, read on the forward strand.
GAAAGTCAGAGAATATCCTGTGAAATTGTGACGGCTGAATGGGAAAAATTTTGCAAAATCCCTAGAAAACCTGTAAAATAGAAAAGATGAACGAATAGGAGGTTCCTTGTGTCAAAAAAGGAAATCAGTATTAATAGCTACAATGATGACGCCATTCAGGTGCTAGAAGGGTTGGATGCGGTTCGTAAACGTCCGGGGATGTATATCGGTTCGACCGACGGTGCGGGTCTCCATCACCTAGTCTGGGAAATAGTGGACAATGCAGTCGATGAGGCCTTATCTGGATTTGGTGACCGCATTGATGTAACTATCAATAAAGACGGAAGTCTAACAGTAGAGGACCATGGTCGTGGGATGCCGACTGGTATGCATGCCATGGGAATTCCAACTGTAGAGGTTATCTTTACCATTCTCCATGCCGGAGGAAAATTCGGTCAAGGGGGTTATAAGACATCTGGAGGTCTCCACGGGGTGGGGTCTTCTGTTGTTAATGCCCTTTCTAGTTGGCTAGAAGTAGAAATCACTCGTGATGGTGCTGTTTATAAGCAACGCTTTGAAAATGGTGGAAAACCTGCCACGACTTTGAAGAAAATTGGTACAGCACCCAAGACTAAGACAGGTACCAAAGTCACCTTCATGCCTGACGCGACGATCTTTTCTACGACTGACTTCAAGTACAATACCATTTCAGAACGACTCAATGAGTCAGCCTTTCTCTTAAAAAATGTGACCTTGTCTCTGACAGACAAACGAACAGATGAAGCGATTGAATACCATTATGAAAATGGAGTTCAGGACTTTGTTTCCTATTTGAACGAAGACAAGGAAACCTTGACACCAGTCCTATACTTTGAAGGCGAAGACAATGGTTTCCAAGTGGAAGTTGCCCTCCAGTACAATGATGGATTCTCAGATAACATTCTATCCTTTGTCAATAACGTTCGTACGAAAGATGGTGGAACGCATGAGACAGGACTTAAGTCAGCCATTACTAAGGTCATGAACGATTATGCGCGTAAGACGGGACTTCTCAAGGAAAAAGATAAAAATCTTGAAGGGTCAGATTACCGTGAAGGTTTAGCAGCCGTTCTATCAATTCTGGTTCCGGAAGAACACCTCCAGTTTGAGGGTCAGACAAAGGACAAACTTGGAAGTCCTCTGGCTCGTCCTGTTGTGGATGGCATAGTATCTGATAAGTTGACCTTCTTCCTAATGGAAAATGGTGAATTGGCTTCCAATCTTATTCGCAAGGCTATTAAGGCGCGTGATGCGCGAGAGGCAGCCCGCAAGGCGCGTGATGAGAGCCGAAATGGTAAGAAAAATAAGAAAGACAAGGGCTTGTTGTCTGGGAAATTGACTCCAGCCCAGTCTAAAAACCCTGAAAAGAATGAACTCTACCTAGTCGAGGGGGACTCTGCCGGCGGTTCTGCAAAGCAAGGTCGTGACCGTAAGTTCCAGGCTATCTTGCCCCTTCGAGGTAAGGTCATTAATACAGCCAAGGCCAAGATGGCGGATATCCTCAAAAATGAAGAAATCAACACTATGATTTATACCATTGGTGCGGGTGTGGGAGCAGACTTCTCTATTGAAGATGCCAACTATGACAAGATTATTATCATGACCGATGCGGACACCGATGGTGCCCACATTCAGACCTTGCTCTTAACATTTTTCTACCGCTATATGCGTCCGCTAGTCGAGACAGGACATGTCTATATCGCCTTACCGCCTCTTTACAAGATGTCTAAAGGTAAAGGCAGGAAAGAAGAAGTGGCCTATGCTTGGACGGATGGTGAGCTAGAAGAGCTCCGCAAGCAGTTTGGCAAAGGCGCTACCCTTCAACGCTACAAGGGACTTGGTGAGATGAACGCCGATCAGCTCTGGGAAACAACCATGAACCCAGAAACCCGTACCCTTATCCGTGTCACCATTGAAGACCTAGCACGCGCCGAACGCCGGGTCAATGTCCTCATGGGAGATAAGGTTGAACCCCGCCGTAAGTGGATTGAAGATAATGTTAAGTTTACGCTGGAGGAGACAGGGGTGTTTTGAGATAGGGAGAGAATAAATGAAATTTAATCAAGTGGAAGATAAGATATCAGGATGGATTTTAAAAACTTTTGAGCAAGATAAGTATCAAAACTATGTGAATTCTAAAAATTTAACATCGCTTAAAGTGCTTGACAATAGAGAATATTTGAAAGACCTCTCTATTGCTAAAGAAAGCCTCAATCACTGGAGATTTATAATTGCATTTCTAGCTGCTTGGGGGACGTCCTTTATTAATGTATATAATTTATGGCTAATACTTAGTATGTTTTTTGCATTTAGTTGTTCTTTTGCTGTTGTAATAATATCTATATTACGGTTTCTATACTATAAACTACATAAATGGTTTAAAGTAAGTCCGGCCATCTATATCATTATTCAAACGGTAGTTTTAGCTGGGATATTTACATGGGTGTTTGGACAGTCAACTTTTCCACTTTTTTTTAAAGAGGAAAATTGGCTCAATCACTTATTAACAGAATATAATTTGCAATCTAGTTCTCATTATACGGTTGAGGGATTCTGGTCTTTGTTTGGTATTTTCTTATTAGTCTTACTTGTGGCGCTGTGGTTGAGTTTAAAATCATCTAGTATCTTTGAGTTAGAAAAAATGGGAGTGGGTATGGGAGCTCTAACAGTTGGTTTAACAATAATAGCACTGGTCATTAAAGTAAGTCTTGAGGACATAAGACCAATGGGAATTGTAGTTGTATTACTTACTGGTCAGGCAGTTTTCATATCATGGTACATCAAATCCAAGATAGCTAAGTTACATGAACAAGCGCAAGAAATCTTTGAATGGCAGCTCTTAATTGACAAGCCAGTTTACCAAAAGTTAAAAAAATGCTATGCTTTTGGTGGTCAAAAATATAAAGATAAAATGCTCAATAATAAAGAAATGCGCCAAGTCATTTTACAAAATGAAAAGGATAGTTTTTACAAACTTTTAAACAATGAAGTCTGATTATTCCCACCCCCTCATCGGAAAACCCGACAATCTATTTTAAGTGGCAGGGAGCTTGTCGGGATTTCCGACGACCTCCCTATCGTTTGAGAAATCTCTTCGGAAATGCTGATGAGCTGCCTAGCTGACAGGGAGAAGATCGGGAAATCCGACATCAACACTGCCAAGATGCTGGGACAAAAATCTTGAACATTGAAACCATGTTCTTAATAAGTGCGAGACGCGGTAGCCTTTTGGATTCTGCGTTCGCCTTTTCAGGATCCGCACAACCCTAACAGGCATCGCGGGAGTGGGACAGAACTCATTCCCACAATTTAATAAAATTTTAGGAGAAAAAAATGAAATATAAGATTACAAATTTAGATATGACCAGATTGGAAGGAAAGAGCTTCTTCCAACTGCTGAGCGATAGTCTTGAGGCTGTCAATGCTTTTACAAAAGCCAATAAGTCTGAGCAGGTTTATGTAACGAAGCTTGGGGACATGGAGAAACTTCTTGAGACTTTGCAAGCTGGTTTGCACCGTTCCAAGGCCAGTCAAACGGTGGCTAGTCTGGAAACGTCTGATCGTGAGCGTGATGATGCGCTTTCTACCTTGACTGGTTTGGTCAAGGCCTTCTCTCGTGTAAAAGAGGCAAGTAGCAAGGAAGCTTACGACAAACTCAGCAAACTTTTCAAAAATTATGCTGGGCTAACTAGTATGAGCTACGAAAAAGAGACAGAAGCTATTAACCATTTGCTCAAGGAGCTAAAAGATACTGACTACCATACTGCCCTTTCAACCCTGCATTTGACAACTCATGTAGAAACCTTGACAAAGGCGCAGGCTCAGTTTGAAAAAGCCTATAAGGAGCGCTTGGCTGAGCAAAAAGGCAAGGCACCTAGTCAAAACAAGGAAATCCGTGCGAAACTACAAGAAATCTATGACTTCCTTGTGGACTTTACTGCAATCAACGCCTATGCTTATCCAGATAAAAAGCAGTATGCTGATCTCCGTGACCATCTCAACGCTATCCGTAGTCGCTACCAGAAACGTAAACCAAGCAAAAAAATTACCCCAACACAACCAGAAGAAGCCAAATAGGTTGTTCTGTTTAATTTATGCCAGTCAAAATAAATCTTAGAAAGTGAATATAGGATATAAAGATGAATGAATTAGTGATTGGATTATTTGCGGCTCTGTTAGGTGCAATTGTGTCAATCTTTACCTTATATACCAATTATAGAAGTTCTTTAGATAGCATTTCAGGCTGGCGCTCAAAGCTTTTTGATGCAGCTTCTGCTAAAGAAATTACGCTTAAAGAAGTTCAGGTGTTAAGGACAGCTCTACGCTATGAACCAACTAAGGAAGTTCAAGAAAACACTTTTGCATGGATAACTAATATCATGATTTATTATTGTGATTATATTTCGTTAAAATACTTTGAACATTATGAAACAAGTCTCTTGTATCAAGAACAGGAAATCATCAGGGTTTTTATCAGATGTCTGTTGAAGAACCATTGGGAATACAATGCTTCTATGGTATCATCGTTGAAATTCTTGAAGGTTCATAACAAAGCTTCAGAACAGCCAGAATTTATTCGTGAAACATATGATAAAGCAAAGGCAATAAGCAGAACCTTAGAGAATGACGATAAAGAATACGATCTGATTGAAAAAATCAATAAAAAGATGATGGGAAGTATATTTGAACTAGATGTTAAAATTAATAAAAATAGTGAAGATAAGATAAATAAATTTGATGCTAAGAAGTATTTAGATAATTATATAAAACCCGGTGAAGCTAATCAGGAAAAGGAAGAAAAAGAAAATATTATGACAAAAATTTCAGGTTGGGGCATATTGGTCATGAGTGTAATTGTAGGGGTTAATTTTGCAAGCAATCAAAGCCTGCTAGGGCTCAAGCCAATTGGACGCCAAACGAATGTATTAGCTGTTCTGTTAGTAGTTTTACTTATTATTAATGAGCTTTTTAAAAAGAAGAAATAAAAACAAAGATGGCTGTCAAAGTCATGAAAAAACTAGTCATGGGATTTTTCAAAGAATTTGATAAGGAAAAAGTTCCAGCAGCCAGTCCCCTTTATAGACATGTCCTCTACAGAATCAAAAGTTTTCACTAAAAAGGCAGGTATCCCCATGAGAACTGAACCCCAAATGCTTGATTTAATTTTTCAAACTGCAAAAGTGTTACAAGTCGAGGCTGTCGCTATGTCTGGTTCATGAACGGATACAAAAGCACCAAAAGATGAGTTTCAAGACTATGATGTTGTTTTTGTCGTGGACGACTTAGATAATCTGACGAGTGACCTTTCTTGGCTGGACTCCTTTGGCAAACGTATCATTGAGCAGCATAATATCCTAGGCAACCGTCGTCTCTACCTCATGCTTTTTGAAGATGGCAATAGAATCGACTTGACCCTCTGCCCCAAAGAGCACATTCAAGAGTGGGTGAATAGTGAAGCAGGATTCACCGTTTTAGAAGATCCTAAGGGTTTGTTTGCGCCTTATTATCCAAATCCTCAACGTTACTGGACGAATCCAGCTAGTGAGATTGATTTTGAAAAAGCCTGCAATGAATTTTGGTGGGTTTCCGCCTATGTGGTCAAGGGAATCTGTCGTAAGCAAGTCATCTATGCCACCGACCATCTCTACGGTATTTGTCAACAAGAACTCTTGAAGGTCTTGGCTTGGCAGGTCGCAAGTGATAGGGGAACAGTCGATATCGGTAAGAACTATAAGTATCTTTTCCAGTATTTACCTACAGAGAAAGAGAAGGAAATCTCTGCTCTCCTTGATTTTTCAAGTGTAGAAAAACTTACTCAGTCATTGTTTGATACGATGCAACTTTTTCACAGGGAAGCTCAAATCCTTGCTCAAAAGATGGGCTTTGCCTACGATAAGGAGGTGGCTGAGAAGATGATTGAGTATGCTAAAGAGAGACTTAGCTTCTAATTATTATTAAAAAGAAAAATAAAAAGAGAATTATTATGTCCAATATTCAAAACATGTCCCTTGAGGATATCATGGGAGAGCGCTTTGGTCGCTACTCCAAGTACATTATTCAAGACCGGGCTTTGCCAGATATTCGTGATGGATTGAAGCCGGTTCAGCGTCGCATTCTTTATTCGATGAATAAGGATGGCAATACCTTTGACAAGAGCTACCGTAAGTCTGCCAAGTCTGTCGGAAATATCATGGGGAATTTCCACCCACACGGGGACTCTTCTATCTATGAAGCCATGGTGCGTATGTCTCAGGATTGGAAAAACCGTGAGATTCTAGTTGAAATGCACGGTAATAACGGTTCTATGGACGGTGATCCGCCTGCGGCAATGCGTTATACTGAGGCGCGTTTGTCTGAGATTGCCGGTTATCTCCTTCAGGATATCGAGAAAAAGACCGTTCCTTTTGCGTGGAACTTTGATGATACCGAGAAAGAACCCACTGTTTTGCCAGCAGCCTTTCCAAACCTTTTGGTCAATGGTTCGACGGGAATTTCGGCTGGATACGCCACGGATATTCCACCACATAATTTGGCCGAAGTTATCGATGCGACAGTCTACATGATTGATCATCCAACTGCCAAGGTTGAGAAGCTGATGGAATTCTTGCCTGGACCAGACTTTCCTACAGGAGCCATTATTCAAGGACGTGACGAGATCAAAAAGGCTTATGAAACTGGTAAGGGGCGCGTGGTTGTTCGTTCCAAGACTGAGATTGAAAAGCTAAAAGGTGGTAAGGAACAAATCGTTATCACTGAGATTCCTTATGAAATCAATAAGGCCAATCTGGTCAAGAAAATCGATGATGTTCGTGTCAATAACAAGGTGGCAGGAATTGCCGAGGTTCGTGATGAGTCTGACCGTGATGGTCTTCGTATCGCTATCGAACTCAAGAAAGACGCCAATACCGAGCTTGTTCTTAACTATCTCTTCAAGTACACAGACCTGCAAATCAATTACAACTTCAACATGGTGGCGATTGACAATTTCACTCCTCGTCAGGTTGGAATTGTGCCAATCTTGTCTAGCTACATCGCCCACCGTCGCGAAGTGATTTTGGCACGTTCCCGCTTTGACAAGGAAAAGGCTGAGAAGCGTCTCCATATCGTCGAAGGTTTGATTCGCGTGATTTCGATTTTGGACGAAGTTATTGCCCTTATCCGTGCTTCTGAAAATAAGGCTGATGCTAAGGAAAATCTCAAGGTTAGCTATGAATTCACAGAGGAGCAGGCAGAGGCTATCGTAACCTTGCAATTGTATCGTTTGACCAATACAGACGTGGTTGTCTTGCAGGAAGAAGAAGCAGAGCTTCGTGAAAAAATTGCCATGCTTGCGGCCATTATCGGTGATGAACGGACCATGTACAATCTCATGAAGAAAGAGCTTCGTGAGGTCAAGAAGAAATTTGCGACTTCACGTTTGAGTACTTTAGAAGATACAGCAAAAGTCATCGAGATTGATACAGCTAGCTTGATCGCAGAAGAAGATACCTACGTTAGTGTGACCAAGGCTGGCTATATCAAACGTACCAGCCCACGTTCCTTTGCTGCTTCAACGCTAGAAGAAATTGGCAAACGTGATGATGATCGTTTGATTTTTGTGCAATCTGCCAAGACAACCCAGCACCTCTTGATGTTTACAACTCTTGGGAATGTCATCTATCGACCAATTCATGAATTGGCAGATATTCGTTGGAAGGATATCGGAGAGCATCTGAGCCAGTCTATTACAAACTTTGAAACTAATGAAGAAATCCTCTACGCAGAAGTCGTGGATCAGTTTGATGATGCGACAACCTACTTTGCAGCAACTCGCCTTGGTCAAATCAAGCGCGTAGAACGCAAAGAATTCTCTCCATGGCGGACCTACAAGTCGAAATCTGTCAAGTACGCTAAACTCAAAGACGAGACAGACCAAATTGTAGCAGTGGCTCCGATTAGACTTGATGATGTACTCTTGATTAGCCAAAACGGTTACGCCCTTCGTTTCAATATCGAAGAGGTTCCGGTTGTTGGTGCCAAGGCTGCAGGGGTCAAGGCTATGAATCTGAAAGCAGATGATGCGCTTCAGGCAGCCTTCATCTGTAACACCTCATCCTTCTACCTCTTGACCCAACGTGGAAGCTTGAAACGCGTTTCCATTGAGGAAATTCCAGCGACCAGCCGTGCTAAACGAGGCCTTCAAGTCTTGCGTGAGTTGAAAAACAAACCGCACCGTGTCTTTTTAGCAGGAGCAGTTGCAGAGCAAGGACTTGTAGGTGATCTCTTTAGTACAGAAATGGAAGAAAACGACCAAACGTTACTTGTCCAATCTAACAAGGGAACAATCTATGAGAGCCGATTGCAAGACTTGAACCTGTCAGAACGTACTAGCAACGGAAGCTTTATCTCAGATACCATTTCAGATGAGGAAGTTTTCGATGCTTACCTCAAAGAGGTCTTTAAAGAGGACAAAACAAATTCGTAAAAAGAATCAGTCCAGAGGGCTGATTTCTTTTGTGTTGAAAAAATTTTCAGAAAATTACAAATAATACTTGAAATTTTACTAGAAAAGTGTAGAATAGAACACATAGTTTGAATAGTATAAAGGAGAAACACATGACAGTTGCAATTGATTGGGAAAACCTTGGATTTTCTTATATGAAATTACCTTATCGCTATATCGCTCATTACAAAAATGGTCAATGGGATCAAGGAGAATTGACAGAGGATGCGACCTTGCATATTTCAGAGTCTTCTCCAAGTCTCCACTATGGACAGCAAGCATTTGAAGGTTTGAAGGCCTATCGTACGAAGGATGGTAGTGTTCAACTGTTCCGTCCTGACGAAAATGCCAAGCGTCTGCAACGTACTTGTGACCGTCTCTTGATGCCACAAGTTCCGACAGAAATGTTTGTAGAAGCTTGTAAAGCAGTTGTCCGAGCAAATGAAGAATACGTCCCACCATATGGAACAGGTGGAACCCTTTATCTTCGTCCTCTCTTGATTGGTGTCGGAGATATCATCGGGGTAAAACCAGCAGAAGAGTATATTTTCACCATCTTTGCTATGCCGGTTGGTAACTATTTTAAAGGTGGTTTAGTCCCAACTAACTTCTTGATTCAGGATGAATACGACCGTGCAGCTCCAAATGGTACGGGTGCGGCCAAGGTAGGTGGGAACTACGCTGCTAGTCTCCTCCCAGGTAAAATGGCCAAGTCACGCCAATTTTCAGATGTTATCTACCTAGACCCAGCTACCCACACCAAGATTGAGGAAGTTGGATCAGCTAACTTCTTTGGAATCACGGCTGACAATGAATTTATTACGCCATTGAGTCCATCTATCTTGCCATCCATTACCAAGTACTCTTTGCTTTACTTGGCAGAACACCGCTTGGGCTTGACTCCGATTGAAGGCGATGTCCCAATCGATAATTTGGATCGTTTTGTAGAGGCAGGAGCTTGTGGTACAGCAGCAGTTATTTCTCCAATTGGGGGGATCCAACATGGCGATGATTTCCATGTTTTCTATAGTGAAACAGAAGTAGGTCCTGTTACACGTAAACTCTACGATGAATTGACTGGTATCCAATTTGGTGATGTGGAAGCACCAGAGGGATGGATTGTCAAAGTGGACTAAAAGACACGAAGTAAAGAAGAACTCCATAGCAGTTGTAATGGCTGAAATGGAGTTTTTTCTTGCTAGTTTGAGCATTTTCCTGTACAATAGAAAAAGTGAAAAGAGGTACAGTATGAGTAAAAAAGATAAGAAAATTGAAATTCAATTAACGGATGCAAAAGTGACTGTTGGAAAAGACAGCTATGAAGGATACGTTTTGACGATTGGGAAAAAGGTTATTGGGGAAATTGCCGAATTAGATAGCCAATTTGCCATCATAAAGAATGGAAATGTCGATAGTTTTTATAAAAAACTTGAAAAAGCTGTGGAAATTTTGATTGAAAACTATAATTTGACAAAATAATACTTGTTTTATTGAAAATTTCATGATATAATAGTTCTCGTTAAATATTGGAGAGATAGCGAAGAGGCTAAACGCGGCGGACTGTAAATCCGCTCCTTCGGGTTCGGGGGTTCGAATCCCTCTCTCTCCATTCATCAATGGGGTATAGCCAAGCGGTAAGGCAAGGGACTTTGACTCCCTCATGCGTTGGTTCGAATCCAGCTACCCCAGTTCTTAGGTAATAAATTCAAGATAAAAAGAAAAATATCTTAGGGTATTTTATTTTTATAATTGAAAGGCGTGAACGATGTGAACATGTCTTTGCGGGTGCTTAGGAAAAAAATTATAAGTATGTCAAGTTTGGAAAGACTTGATTGTTGGAGGATTTTTTAGATGAACGAATTTGAAGATTTGCTAAATAGCGTTAGCCAAGTTGAGCCTGGTGATGTTGTTAGTGCTGAAGTATTGACAGTTGATGCGACTCAAGCTAACGTTGCAATCTCTGGGACTGGTGTTGAAGGTGTCTTGACTCTTCGCGAATTGACAAACGATCGCGATGCAGATATCAATGACTTTGTGAAAGTAGGAGAAGTATTGGATGTTCTTGTACTTCGTCAAGTAGTTGGTAAAGATACTGATACAGTTACATACCTTGTATCTAAAAAACGTCTTGAAGCTCGCAAAGCATGGGACAAACTTGTAGGACGCGAAGAAGAAGTTGTTACTGTTAAAGGAACTCGTGCCGTTAAAGGTGGACTTTCAGTAGAATTTGAAGGTGTTCGTGGATTTATCCCAGCTTCAATGTTGGATACTCGTTTCGTACGTAATACTGAGCGTTTCGTAGGTCAAGAATTTGATGCTAAAATCAAAGAAGTTGATCCTAAAGAAAACCGCTTCATCCTTTCACGTCGTGAAGTTGTTGAAGCAGCTACTGCAGCAGCTCGTGCTGAAGTATTCAGTAAATTAGCTGTTGGTGATGTAGTAACTGGTAAAGTTGCTCGTATCACTAGCTTCGGTGCTTTCATCGATCTTGGTGGTGTTGACGGATTGGTTCACTTGACTGAATTGTCACACGAACGTAACGTATCACCTAAATCAGTTGTAACTGTTGGTGAAGAAATCGAAGTTAAAGTCCTTGATCTTAATGAAGAAGAAGGACGCGTATCCCTTTCACTTAAAGCAACAACACCTGGACCATGGGATGGCGTTGAGCAAAAATTGGCTAAAGGTGATGTAGTAGAAGGAACAGTTAAACGTTTGACTGACTTCGGTGCATTTGTTGAAGTATTGCCAGGTATCGATGGACTTGTTCACGTATCACAAATTTCACACAAACGTATCGAAAATCCAAAAGAAGCTCTTACTGTTGGTCAAGAAGTTACTGTTAAAGTCCTTGATGTTAACGCTGACGCAGAACGTGTATCCCTTTCTATCAAAGCTCTTGAAGAGCGCCCAGCTCAAGAAGAAGGACAAAAAGAAGAAAAACGTGCTGCTCGTCCACGTCGTCCAAAACGTCAAGAAAAACGTGATTTCGAACTTCCAGAAACACAAACAGGATTCTCAATGGCTGACTTGTTCGGTGATATCGAACTTTAATCAAATTGATAATCACAAAATCCTTTGTTTAAAACAAGGGATTTTTCTTTTGTCTCTTTCCCATTTTTGATATAATAGTTCTATGTTAGATTCAGAAAAACAATCACAATATCAATTGTTAAATGAGGAACTCTCTTATTTACTTGAAGGTGAGAGCAATGTTCTTGCCAATCTTTCGAATGCTAGTGCCCTCCTAAAATCTCGCTTTCCGAATACTGTATTTGCAGGGTTTTATCTGTTTGATGGTAGCGAGTTGGTTTTAGGGCCTTTTCAGGGTGGTGTTTCTTGTATTCGCATTCCGTTTGGGAAAGGCGTGTGTGGAGAAGCTGCTGAGTTTCAAGAGACTGTTTTAGTTGGCGATGTGAGCACCTATCCAAACTACATTTCTTGTGATAGTATGGCCAAGAGTGAAATCGTAGTCCCTATGCTCAAGAATGGAAGACTAGTCGGTGTCTTAGACTTGGATTCTTCTCTGATTGATGATTACAATGCTATTGATCGTGATTACTTGGAACAATTTGTCGCGATTTTGCTTGAGAAGACAGAATGGGACTTTACGATGTTTGAGGAGAAAGCCTAATGTATCAAGCACTTTATCGAAAATATAGAAGCCAAACTTTTTCACAACTGGTAGGTCAAGAGATTGTGGCTAAAACCCTAAAACAAGCGGTCGAGCAGGAAAAGATTAGTCATGCCTATCTTTTCTCAGGTCCTCGTGGAACTGGGAAAACCAGTGTAGCCAAGATTTTTGCCAAGGCTATGAACTGTCCGAACCAAGTGGACGGAGAACCGTGTAATAACTGCTATATCTGTCAGGCTGTGACAGAAGGTAGCCTAGAAGATGTTATTGAAATGGATGCGGCTTCAAATAATGGAGTTGATGAAATCCGTGAAATTCGTGACAAATCTACCTATGCACCTAGCTTAGCACGTTACAAGGTCTATATTATTGACGAGGTTCATATGCTGTCTACGGGAGCCTTTAATGCGCTTTTGAAGACGCTTGAAGAGCCGACTCAGAATGTCGTCTTTATTTTGGCAACCACTGAATTGCATAAGATTCCTGCAACCATTTTATCGCGTGTTCAACGTTTTGAGTTCAAATCGATTAAAACTCAAGATATCAAGGAGCATATTTATCATATTCTAGAAAAAGAAAATATCAGTTCTGAACCGGAGGCTGTGGAAATCATTGCCAGACGAGCTGAAGGTGGAATGCGGGATGCCTTGTCCATTCTGGATCAAGCTTTGAGTTTAACACAGGGAAACGAGCTCACGACTGCTATCTCTGAGGAGATTACAGGCACCATTAGTTTATCAGCACTAGATGACTATGTAGCTGCCTTGTCTCAGCAGGATGTTCCAAAAGCACTTGATTCTTTGAATCTTTTATTTGAGAATGGCAAGAGCATGACTCGTTTTGTGACGGATCTCTTGCAGTATTTGCGTGATTTACTGGTCGTCCAGACGGGTGGCGAAAATACTCATCATAGCCCAGTTTTTATGGACAATCTAGCTTTATCTCAGGAAAGCCTCTTTGAAATGATTCGAATGGCGACTGTGAGCTTGGCAGATATGAAAGCTAGCCTGCAACCTAAGATTTATGCTGAGATGATGACCATTCGTTTAGCTGAGATTAAGCCTGAACCAGTGCTTTCAGAAGCTGTTGAAGGAGAAATAGCTGCACTGAGACAGGAAGTCGCTCGTCTCAAACAAGAACTTGTTAATGTTGGAACAGCTACTAAACAAGTGGCGCCAGTCCCTAGCCGTCCAGCCACTTCCAAGGCAGTCTATCGAGTGGATCGCAACAAAGTTCAGACTATCCTGCAAGAAGCTGTCGAAAATCCTGATTTGGCACGGCAAAACTTGATTCGCCTCCAAAATGCATGGGGAGAAGTGATTGAAAGCTTAGCTGGTCCGGATAAGGCTCTGCTCGTTGGTTCTCAACCAGTTGCAGCAAACGAACACCATGCTATTTTAGCCTTTGAGTCTAATTTCAATGCAGGGCAAACCATGAAACGGGACAATCTCAATACCATGTTTGGCAACATCCTCAGTCAGGCAGCAGGTTTTTCACCTGAAATCTTAGCCATTTCCCTAGAGGAATGGAAAGAGGTTCGAGCGGCCTTTTCAGCCAAAGCTAAATCTTCTCAAGTTGAAAAAGAAGCAGAAGACAGTCTGATTCCAGAAGGATTTGAATTTTTGGCTGATAAAGTGAAGGTAGAGGAAGACTAAAGAAAGATTTCATGATACAATAAGTTTATGAATAGACAACAATTTATTATGATAGCGTTATTTACGGCTGCTGAGACTTATTTTTTCAATGAAGCCTGGATGACTGGTCGCTATATTATGGCAGCCTTTTGGGCGATTCTACTCTTTCGAAATTTTAGGTTAAGTTACGTGATGGGAAAAATTGTAAACACCATTGATCAGCACCTAAACCGCAAGGACTAGCTCCCAGCTTCTAGACAAAATCAAAGCCTTTTAGGCTTTTTTTTGTTATACTAGTAGAGTATATTTATGGACCTTTTCTTGTGTTTTTTAGAGAAATGTAAGTGATTTCTCTAATGATAAAGGAAGTAGGCTAGAAAAAGAAAGGAATTATCATGTCAGTATTAGAGATTAAAGATCTTCACGTTGAGATTGAAGGAAAAGAAATTTTGAAGGGAGTCAATCTGACTCTGAAAACAGGGGAAATCGCAGCTATCATGGGACCAAATGGTACTGGAAAATCGACTCTTTCAGCCGCTATCATGGGAAATCCAAACTATGAAGTTACCAAAGGTGAAGTCTTGTTTGATGGCGTAAATATCCTTGAGTTGGAAGTGGACGAACGCGCGCGTAAGGGACTTTTCCTTGCTATGCAGTACCCATCAGAAATCCCAGGAATTACCAATGCAGAGTTTCTTCGAGCGGCCATGAATGCTGGTAAAGAAGATGATGAAAAGATTTCAGTTCGTGAGTTTATCACTAAACTAGATGAGAAAATGGAATTGCTCAACATGAAAGAAGAAATGGCAGAGCGTTACCTCAACGAAGGTTTCTCTGGTGGTGAGAAAAAACGTAATGAAATTCTTCAACTCTTGATGTTGGAACCTACATTTGCCCTTTTGGATGAGATTGACTCAGGTCTTGATATTGATGCCCTTAAAGTCGTATCGAAAGGTGTGAATGCTATGCGTGGTGAAGGCTTTGGTGCTATGATCATCACTCACTACCAACGTCTTTTGAACTACATCACACCAGACGTAGTACACGTGATGATGGAAGGTCGTGTGGTCCTTTCTGGTGGTCCAGAATTGGCTGCGCGTCTAGAACGTGAAGGATACGCAAAACTAGCTGAAGAACTTGGCTACGACTACAAGGAAGAATTGTAATTCCCTCGTATCTTTTAGGAGAAGTAAATGACTAAAGAAACTATTAAACTTTTTTCAGAAACGCACGCTGAACCAAGCTGGTTGTCAGACCTCCGTCAAAAAGCTTTTGATAAGATTGAAAGTTTGGAATTACCCGTCATTGAGCGTGTCAAATTTCACCGTTGGAATCTGGGGGATGGAACCATCATAGAAAGTGAGCCTTCAGCAAATGTTCCAGATTTCACTGCACTAGATAATCACTTGAAATTGGTACAAGTTGGAACGCAAACTGTTTTTGAACAAACACCAGTTGAATTGGCTGAACAGGGTGTTATCTTCACAGACTTCCATTCAGCTTTAGAAGAAATTCCAGAGCTTATTGAGGAATTCTTCATGTCATCTGTTAAGTATGATGACGACAAGTTGGCAGCCTACCATACAGCTTACTTTAACAGTGGTGCTGTTCTCTACATTCCTGATAATGTTGAGATTAAAGAGCCAATCGAAGGGATTTTCTACCAAGATAGCGACAGCGATGTGCCATTTAACAAGCATATCCTTATCATTGCTGGTAAAAACTCTAAAATAAGCTATCTTGAACGTCTAGAGTCACGAGGTGGAGGTAGTGCAAAAGCAACTGCCAATATTACTGTAGAAGTGATTGCTCGTTCTGGTGCGCAAGTGAAATTTGCTGCTATTGACCGTTTAGGTGAAAATGTCACTGCCTACATTAGCCGTCGTGGTAAACTTGGCAACGATGCAAGCATTGACTGGGCAATCGGTGTCATGAACGAGGGAAATGTCGTTGCGGACTTTGATAGTGACTTGATTGGAAATGGTAGCCATGCTGATCTTAAGGTTGTCGCCTTATCAAGTGGCCGTCAGATTCAAGGGATTGATACTCGAGTGACTAACTACGGATGTAACTCAATCGGAAATATCCTCCAACATGGGGTTATCCTTGAAAAAGCAACTTTAACTTTCAACGGTATCGGCCACATTATCAAGGGTGCCAAGGGAGCAGATGCGCAACAAGAAAGTCGTGTTCTCATGCTTTCAGACCAAGCGCGTTCAGATGCTAATCCAATTCTTTTGATTGATGAAAATGACGTAACTGCTGGTCACGCGGCTTCTATCGGGCAAGTAGATCCAGAAGACATGTACTATCTCATGAGTCGTGGCTTGGACAAGGCAACTGCAGAACGTTTAGTTGTCCGCGGTTTCCTTGGATCCGTTATCGTTGAGATTCCAGTCAAAGAAGTTCGCGATGAAATGATTGCAACTATCGAAGAAAAATTGTCAAAACGCTAAGGGGAAGCCTATGTTAGATGTAGAAGCGATTCGCAAGGATTTTCCAATTTTAGACCAGATTGTCAACGATGAACCTCTGGTCTATCTGGACAATGCTGCGACGACACAAAAACCATTAGCAGTTCTGGAAGCAATCAACCGCTACTATAAGCAGGACAATGCCAATGTTCACCGTGGGGTTCATACCTTGGCTGAGCGAGCAACAGCTTCTTATGAAGCTGCTCGTGAAACCATTCGTAAGTTTATCAATGCAGGCTCTACAAAGGAAGTTCTCTTTACCAGAGGAACGACAACCAGCCTTAACTGGGTGGCACGCTTTGCTGAGGAAATCCTGACTGAGGGAGACCAGGTTTTGATTTCTGTCATGGAACACCATTCCAATATCATTCCTTGGCAGGAGGCCTGTCGCAAGACTGGAGCAGAGCTTGTCTATGTTTATCTCAAGGACGGTGCCTTGGATATGGATGACTTGCGTTCTAAATTGACTGACAAGGTTAAGTTTGTTTCGCTAGCTCACGCCTCAAATGTCCTTGGTGTGGTCAATCCAATCAAAGAAATCACACAAATGGCTCACCAAGTTGGAGCCATTATGGTGGTGGATGGTGCTCAGTCTACGCCTCATATGAAGATTGATGTGCAGGACTTGGATGTGGACTTCTTTGCCTTTTCAGGTCACAAGATGGCTGGTCCAACTGGTATCGGTGTTCTTTACGGCAAAGAAAAGTATCTTGAGCAAATGTCTCCAGTAGAATTTGGCGGTGAGATGATTGATTTCGTCTATGAGCAATCTGCTAGTTGGAAGGAATTGCCTTGGAAATTTGAGGCTGGAACGCCAAATATGGCAGGTGCTATCGGACTTGCTGCTGCAGTGGATTACCTAGAAAATCTTGGTATGGATGCCATTGAAGCCCATGAACAGGAATTAATCTCATACGTATTTCCAAAATTGCAGGCAATCGAAGAATTGACTATTTACGGTTCACAGGACTTGGCTCAGCGTTCAGGTGTCATTGCCTTTAACCTAGGTGATCTTCATCCTCACGATCTTGCAACAGCTTTGGATTATGAAGGAGTGGCTGTTCGTGCGGGTCACCACTGTGCGCAACCCTTGCTCCAGTATTTGGATGTACCAGCAACAGCCCGTGCAAGTTTTTATATCTACAATACTAAGGCGGATTGTGACAAACTAGTCGATGCCCTACAAAAGACAAAGGAGTTTTTCAATGGCACTTTCTAAACTAGATAGCCTTTATATGGCAGTGGTAGCAGATCATTCGAAAAATCCACATCATCAAGGGAAGTTAGAAGACGCTGAACAAATCAGCCTCAACAATCCAACCTGTGGGGATGTTATTAATCTCTCTGTTAAGTTTGACGCAGAGGACCGTTTGGAAGATATTGCTTTTCTAAATTCAGGTTGTACCATCTCAACAGCCTCGGCTAGTATGATGACAGATGCTGTTTTAGGAAAAACCAAGCAAGAAATTCTAGAACTTGCAACCATCTTTTCTGAAATGGTTCAAGGTCAAAAAGATGACCGCCAAGACCAACTTGGCGATGCAGCTTTCTTATCAGGTGTTGCCAAATTCCCACAACGGATTAAGTGTGCAACTCTAGCTTGGAATGCCCTTAAGAAAACAATTGAAGATCAAGAAAAACAGTAAGACAAGTTTCTTTTGTCTTACGAATCATTAGAAATGAAGAATGAAAGAAAGGATATTATGGCTGAAGAAAGAGTAGAACCAAAACCAATTGACCTTGGTGAATATAAATTTGGTTTCCATGACGATGTAGAGCCTGTCCTATCGACAGGAAAAGGATTGAACGAAGATGTCATTCGCGAATTATCAGCTGCTAAAGGAGAACCTGAGTGGATGTTAGAATTTCGTTTGAAGTCTTATGAAACCTTCAAAAAAATGCCCATGCAAACATGGGGAGCAGATTTGTCAGAGATTGACTTTGATGACTTAATCTACTACCAAAAACCATCTGATAAACCTGCTCGTTCTTGGGATGAAGTTCCTGAAAAAATCAAAGAAACCTTTGAACGTATCGGGATTCCAGAAGCTGAGCGTGCCTATCTAGCTGGAGCTTCTGCCCAGTATGAGTCAGAAGTAGTTTACCATAACATGAAGGAAGAATTTGAGAAGTTAGGTATCATCTTTACAGATACAGATTCTGCCCTCAAGGAATACCCAGACTTGTTCAAACAATATTTTGCGAAGTTGGTACCGCCGACTGATAACAAGTTGGCAGCCCTCAACTCGGCAGTGTGGTCTGGTGGAACCTTTATCTACGTACCAAAAGGGGTCAAGGTAGATATTCCACTTCAAACCTACTTCCGTATCAATAACGAAAATACAGGTCAGTTCGAACGTACTTTAATTATCGTTGATGAGGGAGCAAGCGTCCATTACGTAGAAGGATGTACAGCACCAACTTATTCTAGCAACAGCTTGCACGCTGCCATTGTAGAAATTTTCGCTTTGGACGGAGCTTATATGCGTTATACAACCATCCAAAACTGGTCTGATAATGTCTATAACTTGGTAACAAAACGTGCCAAAGCTTTGAAAGATGCGACTGTTGAGTGGATCGATGGAAACTTAGGTGCCAAAACAACTATGAAATACCCATCTGTTTACCTAGATGGAGAAGGGGCCCGTGGTACCATGCTTTCGATCGCCTTTGCCAATGCTGGGCAACACCAAGACACAGGTGCCAAGATGATCCACAACGCTCCACACACAAGCTCCTCTATCGTGTCTAAATCCATCGCTAAAGGCGGAGGAAAGGTGGACTACCGTGGACAAGTAACTTTCAACAAGAACTCTAAGAAATCTGTTTCTCACATCGAGTGTGATACCATTATCATGGATGACTTATCAGCGTCAGATACCATTCCATTCAATGAAATCCACAACTCGCAAGTTGCTTTGGAACACGAAGCTAAGGTATCTAAGATTTCAGAAGAGCAACTCTATTACCTCATGAGCCGTGGTTTGTCAGAATCTGAGGCAACCGAGATGATTGTCATGGGATTTGTCGAACCCTTCACTAAAGAGCTTCCAATGGAATACGCAGTTGAGCTGAACCGCTTGATTAGCTATGAAATGGAAGGTTCAGTTGGATAAGAATATGCAAAATCTGAACAGGAAGAGTTCCTGTTCAGATTTTTTTCAAAAAGGACCTAATAAATATTCACAAAAATACTTTTATATGGTAAAATAAAACAATTACATTTAGTGGAGATAAAGTATGAATATTTTTAGAACCAAGGATGTTAGTCTGAGACAGACAGAGATGCATCGCCATTTGAAATTGTGGGATTTGATTCTTCTAGGGATTGGTGCCATGGTGGGGACGGGGATTTTCACCATTACAGGTACGGCGGCAGCAACACTTGCTGGTCCATCACTAGTGGTTTCTATCGTGATTTCTGCCCTGTGTGTTTCTCTATCAGCTCTCTTTTTTGCAGAATTTGCCTCTCGTGTACCCGCAACTGGAGGTGCTTATAGTTATCTCTATGCGATTTTGGGAGAATTGCCAGCCTGGATTGCTGGCTGGTTGACCATCATGGAATTCATGACAGCTGTTTCAGGTGTGGCATCTGGCTGGGCAGCTTACTTTAAGGGCTTACTCAGTGATTATGGTATCTCCATGCCCCAAGCCTTGAATGGTACCTTTAATCCTGAACAGGGAACCTATATCGATCTTCTGCCTATTTTAGTGCTGACCTTGGTAACGGGATTGGTTTTATTAAATTCCAAGGCAGCCTTACGCTTTAATTCGCTTCTAGTAATCTTGAAATTTTCTGCTCTAGCCTTATTTATCCTAGTTGGTATCTGGTACATCAAACCTGAAAATTGGTCGAATTTTGCTCCTTTTGGCTTTGGCCAGATTTATGGAGGAAGCACTGGGATTATGGCAGGTGCATCTTTGATGTTCTTTGGATTTCTCGGATTTGAGTCTATTTCCATGGCAGTTGATGAAATCCAAAGCCCGCAAAAAAATATTCCTCGAGGAATTGTACTTTCTCTGACAATCGTCACCATTCTCTATGCCTTGGTAACCTTAGTATTGACAGGGATTGTTCACTACAGTAAGCTCAATGTGGACGATGCAGTAGCATTTTCATTACGGAGTATTGGTATCGGCTGGGCAGCCAATTATGTTTCGCTCGTAGCCATTCTCACCCTGATAACGGTATGTATTTCCATGACTTATGCTTTGTCTCGAATGATTTATAGCTTAGCACGTGATGGACTTTTACCTCAAAGTTTCAAACAATTAAGCAAGACTAGTCGCGTTCCTAAAAATGCGACTCTCTTAACAGGAGTTGCTTCAGCCATTGCTGCAGGAGTCTTTCCTTTAGCCAGTATTGCAGCCTTCTTAAATATCTGTACGCTAGCTTATCTCATTTTGCTAGCCTACGGAATAATAAAACTCAGAAAGGATAAGGGCATGCCAAAAGAGGGAGAGTTTAAAACTCCTTTGGTACCACTCTTGCCAATTCTTTCCATCCTTATCTGTGTTTCCTTTATGCTTCAATATAGTCTAGATACCTGGATTGCCTTTAGCATTGCTCTTGTAGTTGGTCTAATCATCTACTTTACTTACGGTTACCATCATTCAACCCTCACAGAAGAAAAATAAAAGCTGGGATTTCCCAGCTTTTTAATCTTTCACATAAGTAAATCCTTCACCCAGAATTTCATGGGCCTCTGTGATGGTGATAAAGGCTTGAGGATCGACTTGGTGAATCATATCCTTCATTTTGACGATCTCGTTCCGACCGACGATACAGTAAATAATTTTTAAATCTTTCTTGCTGTAATAACCTTGACCAGATATAAAGGTCACACCACGTCCAAGCTCCTCATTAATCTTATCAGCCAGTTGGTCAGGATATTGAGTAATGATGATAAAACCTTTGCCAGCGTAACCCCCTTCGCCAATCAGGTCAATAACGCGAGCGATGATGAAGTCAAACAAGAGAGTATAGGTCACAAGACGGAGATCTTGAAAAATAAGCAGAATTAACATTAAAATGAAAAAGTCAATTCCAAAAAGCAATTTCCCAATCGAAAGATTGGTGTACTTGTTGAGGATACGGGCAACGATATCAGAACCACCAGTGGTTCCACCAGCATTAAAGATAATTCCTAAACCAACTCCCAGTAAAACCCCTGAGACTAAAGCAACGATGATGAGGTCTCCTTGTAAATCAAACTGCAAGGGGATACGCTCAAAGATTGCGAGCCAAATAGAGAGAGAAATAGAACCCAGAAGGCTGGAGTAGAGGGTCTTGGAACCAAATATCTTCCAAGCCAAAATAAATAAAGGAATATTGATTAAGAGATTCATCAATGAGACAGGGATTTTAAAAAGATAGTAGGTAATCAAGGTGATACCTGTCGCCCCTCCCTCAAATAGATGATAAGGAACAACAAAGTAGGTGAGACCAAAGGCATAGATAGCTGCTCCAAATATAATCGTAATAATCGGTTGAACTTTTCGAATCATAGCTGTTCCTCGCTTTTCTATAGATAGATTATACCAAAAATTCAGTTTTTTTAATTGGATTACTTATGATTTTTTATCATTTTTTTGATATAATAAGAGTGAAAAATCCCAATCCTATTGAGAAGAATAGAAAGATTGAACTTATGACACAAGTAAAAATTGTAACGGACTCTTCTGTTACTATCGAACCAGAAGTAGTTAAAGAATTAAATATCACTATTGTCCCCTTATCAGTTATGATTGATGGCGTACTCTACTCAGATGCTGATCTAAAAGAGGGGGAATTCCTTCATCTCATGCAACAAAGCAAGAATCTCCCTAAAACGAGTCAACCTCCAGTAGGAGTGTTTGCTGAAGTCTTTGAAGAGCTGGGAAAAGATGGCAGTCAGGTTGTTGCTATTCATATGTCTCATGCCTTGTCTGGAACGGTTGAAGCTGCTCGCCAAGGCGCAAGTCTCTCAAGTTCTGATGTGACGGTTATTGATAGTTCCTTTACAGATCAGGCTATGAAGTTTCAAGTTGTTGAAGCTGCAAAACTTGCTAAAGAGGGTAAAGATTTAGAAACTATTCTAGCACATATAGAAGAAGTGAAGAATCACACAGAGCTTTATATCGGTGTTTCGACTCTAGAAAACCTAGTGAAAGGTGGGCGTATTGGGCGTGTGACGGGACTATTAAGCTCACTATTAAATATTCGTGTAGTGATGCAGATGAAAAACCACGAACTCCAACCAATCGTCAAAGGACGTGGTGCGAAAACTTTCAAAAAATGGCTTGAAGAGTTAACGGTGACCCTTACTCATAAATCAGTTGCAGAAATTGGAATTTCCTATGCTGGAACGAATGAATGGGCAAATGAGATGAAGAGTTTATTGCAAGCCTATGTTGAGAAACCAATCTCTGTACTGGAAACTGGCTCTATTATTCAAACTCATACTGGAGAGAATGCTTGGGCAATTCTAATCCGCTATAATTCCTAAAAAAATAGAGAAAAATGTTTGAAATGGTGTTTTTGACTTGACCTATGGGCAATTTTAGGATATGATTATATTTGTTAATCAGAAATTATTTGGAGGATTTGTTAACATGGCAAACAAACAAGATTTGATCGCTAAAGTGGCAGAAGCTACAGAATTGACTAAGAAAGATTCAGCAGCAGCAGTTGATGCTGTATTTGCAGCAGTGACTGAATACCTTGCAGCTGGTGAAAAAGTTCAATTGATTGGTTTTGGTAACTTTGAAGTTCGTGAACGCGCTGCACGTAAAGGTCGCAACCCACAAACTGGTAAAGAAATCGAAATCGCAGCTTCTAAAGTTCCAGCATTCAAAGCTGGTAAAGCTCTTAAAGACGCTGTTAAATAATGAATTTAGAAAAAGCCTATTGTATCAAGCTTTCTAGCTTGGTCAATAGGCTTTTTTTGTTGCTTTGGGGCATTTTGGGGCAAAGACGAATATTTCTTCATGATATCTACCACTGTTGATTTCATTTCTTTAGTTATATATGTATAAATTTAGGTGTTTTTCAACTGAGTCTTTGATATGATATATAACTTCTGAGATAAGTAGTCTTTTGAAAAATAGGGTTTAAGCCTTTACAGTAAAAGAAAAAAGGTCCCCATATTTGAGAACCTTCTTTTCATTAGTTTTTAGAAGCTGCTTGGAATTCAGGGTTTTTCCATGCTTCATCAATGATAGCTTGCAATTCTTTAGCAGATGCTTGCATTTTTTGAGTTTCAGCGTCGTTCAATGGGATGTTTACTGGACGAACGATACCGTGTGCACCAACAACAGCTGGTTGACCGATAAAGACGTTTTTAACACCGTATTGACCTTCTTGGAAGACTGAAAGTGGAAGTACTGCATTTTCGTCATCAAGGATTGCTTTTGTGATACGAGCAAGTGCTACTGCAATACCGTAGTAGGTAGCTCCTTTTTTATTGATGATTGTGTAGGCAGCGTCACGAACACCTTCGAACAATTCAATCAATTCAGCTTCTTGAACGTTTTGAGTATCTTTAAGGAATTCTTCAAGGTTTACACCAGCGATGTTAGCGTGTGACCAAACCGCAAATTCAGAATCTCCGTGTTCACCCATGATGTAGGCGTGAACGGAACGAGCATCGACATCCAATTTTTCAGCAAGTGCTTGACGGAAACGTGCTGAGTCAAGTGAAGTACCTGAACCGATAACACGTTCTTTAGGGAATCCAGAGAATTTCCAAGTTGAGTAAGTCAAAACGTCAACTGGGTTAGCTGCAACAAGGAAGATACCATCGAAACCTGATTCAACAACTTGTGTTACGATTGATTTGTTGATAGCCAAGTTTTTACCTACAAGGTCAAGACGAGTTTCACCTGGTTTTTGAGGAGCACCTGCAGTGATAACAACAAGGTCAGCGTCTGCACAGTCAGAGTATTGAGCAGCATAGATTTTTTTAGGTGAAGTGAAGGCAAGGGCGTGGCTAAGGTCAAGCGCATCACCAACAGCTTTTTCGTGCAATTGTGGAATTTCGATAATTCCAAGCTCTTGTGCAATTCCTTGGTTAACAAGTGCGAAAGCGTAAGATGAACCTACGGCACCGTCACCAACAAGGATCACTTTTTTGTGTTGTTTAGTTGAAGTCATTATCTAAACATCTCCTTCATTTTTTTTTAGGGTAATCCCCAGACACTTTCATTCTATCACTTTTAAAAAGCTTTGTCACGAATATTCTATTCGGTTATCGATGTAAACGTTTTAGTGGTTTTCAAAGACTGAAATGAAGGACAAATTATGGTATAATATATCTAATTACTAATAGTGAAATGAGGCATTTATTAATGCAGGATAGAAATTTAGTGAATGTCAATCTGACAAAGGAGATGAAGACCAGCTTTATCGATTACGCCATGAGTGTTATCGTTGCGCGGGCTCTTCCTGATGTTCGAGACGGTCTAAAGCCTGTTCATCGTCGTATTCTTTATGGAATGAATGAACTAGGTGTTACACCAGACAAACCTCATAAAAAATCAGCCCGTATTACAGGGGATGTTATGGGTAAATACCACCCACACGGGGATTCATCTATTTATGAAGCCATGGTTCGTATGGCTCAGTGGTGGAGCTACCGTTACATGCTTGTCGATGGGCATGGAAACTTTGGTTCCATGGACGGGGATGGTGCCGCCGCACAGCGTTACACAGAAGCACGTATGAGCAAGATTGCTCTTGAAATGCTTCGTGACATCAATAAAAATACGGTTGATTTCGTTGATAACTACGATGCCAATGAGCGTGAGCCCTTGGTCTTGCCAGCTCGTTTTCCAAACCTTTTGGTCAATGGGGCAACTGGTATCGCTGTTGGGATGGCAACTAATATCCCACCTCATAACTTGGGTGAAACCATTGATGCGGTGAAGTTGGTTATGGACAATCCTGAAGTAACTACTAGGGACTTGATGGAAGTCTTGCCTGGTCCAGATTTTCCAACTGGTGCCCTTGTCATGGGGAAATCAGGAATTTATAAGGCTTATGAGACTGGTAAGGGTTCTATTGTTCTCCGTTCTCGAACAGAGATTGAGACGACTAAGACAGGGCGTGAGCGCATCGTGGTAACAGAATTTCCTTATATGGTCAATAAAACCAAGGTCCATGAGCATATCGTTCGTTTGGCGCAAGAAAAACGAATTGAGGGCATTACAGCTGTACGTGATGAATCCAACCGTGAAGGGGTTCGTTTCATTATCGAAGTGAAGCGTGATGCTTCTGCGAATGTCATCCTCAATAACCTCTTCAAGATGACGCAGATGCAAACTAACTTTGGTTTCAATATGCTTGCTATTCAAAATGGTGTACCAAAGATTTTGTCTCTTCGCCAAATTTTAGATGCTTATATTGAACACCAAAAAGAGGTAGTTGTTCGTCGTACCCGTTTTGACAAGGAAAAGGCAGAAGCACGTGCGCACATCTTAGAAGGTCTTTTAATCGCGTTAGATCATATCGACGAAGTGATTCGTATCATCCGTGCTAGTGAAACGGATGCCGAAGCACAAGCTGAGTTGATGAGCAAGTTCAAGCTTTCTGAACGTCAAAGTCAGGCTATCCTTGATATGCGTCTTCGCCGCTTGACAGGATTGGAACGCGATAAGATTCAGTCTGAATATGATGAATTGATTGCCTTGATTGCAGATTTGGCTGATATTCTTGCTAAACCAGAACGTGTGGCACAAATCATAAAAGATGAATTGGATGAAGTAAAACGTAAATTTGGTGACAAACGTCGTACCGAGTTAATGGTTGGAGAAGTCTTAACTCTTGAAGATGAAGACTTGATTGAGGAGTCAGATGTCTTAATCACTCTTTCTAACAAGGGCTATATCAAACGTTTGGACCAAGGCGAATTCACTGCTCAAAAACGTGGTGGTCGTGGAGTCCAAGGTACGGGAGTTAAGGATGATGACTTTGTGCGTGAGTTGGTTTCAACCAGCACCCATGATCATTTGCTCTTCTTTACCAATAAGGGCCGTGTATACCGACTAAAAGGTTATGAAATTCCTGAATACGGTCGCACAGCCAAGGGATTGCCGGTTGTCAATCTTTTGAAGCTGGATGAAGGGGAGAGCATACAGACCATCATTAATGTTAAATCTGAACGTAGTGATGACGCCTATCTTTTCTTCACAACCCGTCACGGTATCGTGAAGCGAACCAGTGTTAAAGAATTTGCTAATATCCGCCAAAATGGACTTAAGGCTTTGAATCTCAAGGATGAAGATGAACTGATTAACGTCTTGCTGACAGAAGAAGACACAGATATCATCATTGGTACCAAATTTGGTTATGCCGTTCGCTTTAATCAATCAGCCGTTCGTGGTATGAGCCGTATCGCGACAGGGGTTCGAGGAGTTAACCTTCGTGAAGGAGATACTGTAGTTGGTGCTAGTGTCATCACTGACCAGGACGAGGTCCTTATCATCACTGAAAAAGGTTATGGTAAACGTACTCTTGCAACTGAATATCCAACAAAAGGTCGTGGTGGTAAAGGAATGAAGACAGCCAATGTTGCTGAGAAAAATGGCCCTCTTGCAGGTCTCCTCACTGTTAAAGGAGATGAAGACCTGATGATTATCACGGATACAGGTGTTATGATTCGAACAAATGTTGCCAATATTTCACAAACAGGACGCTCAACTATGGGAGTTAAGGTGATGCGTCTAGACCAGGATGCCAAGATTGTGACCTTTACAACGGTTGATGCGGTAGAAAAAGAAGAAGTTGGGACTGAAAACGAAACAGAAGGTAAAGCATAATGTCTCATAAAAAAACGAAAAGTAAGAAGAATAAGCGTAGGAATTTATTTCTCAATATTTTAGCAGTTTTCTTAATCCTTTTATCCTTAGCTTTGATTTTTAATTCAAAGATTCGAGATCTCTTTATGGTATGGAATACCAATAAATACCAAGTCAATCAGGTTACTAAAGAAAATATAGATGAAAATCTCAAAACAGAAGGAAATTTTGATTTTGATTCGGTTAAATCTATCTCATCTGAAGCAGTTCTAGCCGCTCAGTGGGACGCTCAGAAGCTTCCCGTTATTGGAGGAATTGCTATTCCCGAAGTGGAGATTAACCTACCGATTTTCAAAGGGCTGGATAATGTAAACTTGTTCTACGGAGCAGGAACCATGAAACCAGACCAAAAAATGGGAGAGGGCAACTATTCTCTAGCAAGTCACCATATCTTTACTGCTGAAAATGCCAGTCAAATGCTCTTTTCACCTTTAGTTAACGCTAAAGCGGGTATGAAAATTTACCTGACTGATAAGGATAAGGTTTATACTTATGAGATTACGGAAGTTAAACACGTTACTCCGGACCGAGTAGATGAAATCGAAGATCGTGATGGTATCAAAGAAATCACATTGGTGACCTGTGTGGACTATAATGCGACAGAGCGGATTATTGTTAAAGGTGATTTTAAAGAAGTTAAAGCTTATTCTGAAACATCTGATGATATCCTAAGCGCCTTTAATAAGCCATATAAACAACGTTATTAACCTCAAAAACCAGTGAATTGTATTTTTCACTGGTTTTTGTCAAATAGAAGCGTCAGTCAAAGGAGAATGATGCATGTTCGAATATTTTTTGTTTGGAATGAAAACGATGTGGGAAAGTCCTGTCTTTAGTTTTGCCTTTTACTTATTAGCCTCTATTCTTTTACTAATCTTTTGGCGACGTTTTATAATTGTCCGTCGTAGTGGTGGTGATTTTTTTGCCCCGTTTCACATTGCCAATGGGAGATTTTATATTCACAATGCTTTTGTATTTGTGAAGAGAATCATTCCGCTGAATAACATCAAAATGATTGAAGTCAAATATATTCGAAGTGTCAAATTGAATGGGGCAAGGTATCATTTGTGTATCGAAAGAAAAGATGGAAAAGCTGTCAGTTTTTTCTTTGGACAATCAAAACAGAATGATCTCCTTGTGAAGAATCTAAAGAATGAAACTAAAAACTACCATATTAGAATTGTAATAGATGGATAAGTGTTTAGCTTAAGAAAGGAATGATCATGGATAAGCTACAAGAAGTCAGAGAAAATGAACACTTAAGTACCTTACTGATGACTGAATGTGATATTTATTTTTATGACAAGATAAGTGAAGTTCAGTTTTCAGGGAACAATGAGGAATACTCTCTTGCCTGTAAGGCATTTGCTCAAGACGGTAGTGGGGGAGAATATGTTTTTCTCGAAGATAACAGCATAGGCTTTATCGGAAGTGAGGGCCAAGTTGGGAGAGTAGCAGAAAGTCTGGATGACTTACTGACATTCCTACTTCACGCAGGTTGTATTTCGGATTTTAGCTGTCGGTATCTTTATCAGAACACAGACTTATTGAAAGCATTTTGTAGGGGCTATGTGTCTAAAATACGAGAAAGCTATCAGGCTAAGCAGGAAAATTGGGATCTGGTACGAGGAAATATGGCTCAAAAACTATCACTTGATTTCAATCCTAAAAAACTAGAAGAAGTAGCCATGACATTTTATCAAGCGGCGACAAGGAAGCCTGTCTTTTCCTGTAAGTATATAGGCGGTGAAGAAGAATATACCTGTGATTCAGTCTTGTCGGACATTGTGGGCTTGTGGACGACAGAACTTGTAGGCATGAGTAGAGAAGAAATTGAAAACTATAAAATTTGATAATGTATGATGCTTGCAAGATGATCATTCAACTTTAATGGTATCTTTTCAATGTGAAAGGAAACTGGTCAGTAGGTTGAAAGGTTTATCGTAAGTAACCGAAGGATGCCTGGCATAAGAGAGGATAGATAATGAGTCGGTTAAGAGAAAAGTCTTTAGTTAGGCTCAAAGAAGACATAACAAGTAGTTTTCCATTTGACAAGGATCTTCCTATGATATTCTTGGGAGAAATTGCCAATATGGCTGGATACTGAATCTTCATAGGAAAATCGGGGAAGTCTTATTTTGGATATCATATTTCACATTTTAGAGAACTAAGTGAAGATGAGATATAGGACTTTCGCAGTAGGAAAAATAGATGAGGAGTTGACAATGAATAATCAGATTGACTTGGCACTTCCAAACCTATACGCAAAATTCTTGAGTAGAATTGACAAGGCAGGAGAGTTGATAATAGAGAATGCAGGCATCACCTTATACTCAAGACTAGATTTGCTAGAAAGAAACTTCACCTACTAAATAGAAGAGTGGGAACCTGATTTTTTCCTGATTAGGCAAGATGGGATGTCGCTTTTTTTATAAAGAAAGATTCTGACGATACTATTTATATGAATGATTTGGGGGCATTAGGTTCACTGGAAATGAAACCCATATCTTTGAATATTTTCGAGTTTGTGCAACAAGCGAGTGAACATTTTGATTAATGTTACTAAATTTTTAGTAAATGATAATGATTTGGAGAGTGAACAATGAATTTTGATGAGAGTTTACAGCAATACACTTATGAGCATGAGGGAGTGATCTTTGTTTGGGACAAAGAGCCTGCTTGTGACTTTATAGATAAAGTTGAACTGTTATCAAAAAATTATCAGGAAAATCTCAATAGAATTATCAACTTTATGCTAGCTGATCTTAAGGAAATGTATGGAGAAGTCAGCGAGGAAGATGTGAAGAACAAGCTGGGGAAACCTATCATTGACTACAATCAAGGAACAGTTAGTTATTGTGAGCAAACCTTCGATGACTGGCACCTATTTGAGTTTGAATTTTGGGATGATCAATTTGAAACATTGAAATGTTTTTCTGTTAATGGGTAAAGGAAAGATTTATGGAATTCCCCCAATGCCTTGATTTTCTTTGTAGAAAACGTATACAAGAAAGGCTTTTCAAAATGCGTGCTTTATGTTATAATATTCACAAATAAAAGTTTAGGAGTTTTTTATGGTCTCTTCAGAATTTATTTCAAAGATTGAATTTGCTTGCAAGAAGAAAGAAAGTCTTTATAGCCAAAGTAAGTTTAAGTATGCGATTCGTTCCATGTTTGCAGGTGCCTTTCTAACATTTAGTACGGCTGCAGGTGCAGTTGGGGCTGACTTGATTAATAAGATCGCTCCAGGTAGTGGACGTTTTCTCTTCCCATTTGTTTTTGCTTGGGGATTGGCCTACATTGTTTTCTTAAATGCTGAGCTGGTAACTTCAAATATGATGTTTTTGACAGCAGGTAGTTTCTTGAAAAAAATTTCATGGAGAAAAACAGCTGAGATTTTACTATACTGTACCTTGTTCAACCTTATCGGAGCTTTGATAGCAGGTTGGGGCTTTGCCCACTCAGCAGCCTATGCAAATCTAACACATGATAGCTTCATTTCAGGGGTTGTAGAGATGAAGTTAGGTCGTTCAAATGAGTTAGTCTTGCTTGAAGGTATTTTAGCCAATATCTTTGTAAACATTGCCATTCTTTCCTTCGTTTTGGTGAAAGACGGTGGCGCCAAACTTTGGCTTGTCTTATCAGCAATTTACATGTTTGTATTCCTAACAAACGAACACATTGCTGCGAACTTTGCTTCTTTTGCGATTGTTAAGTTCAGTGTTGCAGCTGATTCTATTGCTAATTTTGACATACCTAATATTCTTCGTCACTGGGGTGTGACCTTTATTGGGAACTTTATCGGAGGAGGTCTCTTGATGGGATTACCATACGCTTTCCTCAATAAAAACGAAGATACTTATGTCGATTAAAGAAACGAGCACGAGTGAATCGTGCTTTTTTGTTTGATGTGTAAGACTAGTCATAGTTGTTCCTTATATCAAAATATAGAAAAACAGTATTGGAAAAGACTAGCCTAAGATGATACAATATCCCTAATGAAGCTATTTGGAGGTCGTCATATGACTCGTGATTTTAAATTTGAAACCCTACAATTACATGCTGGGCAAGTAGTTGATCCAGCGACTAAATCTCGTGCAGTACCGATTTATCAAACAACATCCTTCGTTTTTGATGACACGCAAGAAGGTGCCGATTTGTTTGCCTTGAGAAAACCAGGGAACATTTATACTCGTATCACAAACCCTACAACAGCAGCCTTTGAAGAAAGAATCGCTGCCCTTGAAGGTGGTGTTGGAGCACTAGCGACAGCATCAGGGATGGCTGCTGTAACCTACACTATTTTGGCGCTTGCTCACGCAGGTGACCATGTGGTGGCTGCGTCAACTATTTACGGTGGGACCTTCAATCTCTTGAAAGAAACCCTTCCTCGTTATGGAATCACAACTACCTTTGTAGATGTGGATAATTTGGAGGAAGTTGAAGCAGCTATCAATGACAATACCAAGCTTGTCTTGATTGAAACCTTGGGGAATCCCTTGATTAACATTCCTGACTTGGAAAAATTGGCTGAGATTGCGCATAAACACCAGATTCCTCTCGTTTCTGACAATACTTTTGCCACACCATATTTGATTAACGTCTTCTCTCACGGTGTAGATATTTCCATTCACTCAGCAACTAAGTTTATCGGTGGGCATGGTACGACTATTGGAGGAGTGATTGTCGATAGCGGTCGTTTTGACTGGGCAGCTTCAGGGAAGTTCCCTCAATTTGTTGAGGAAGATCCGAGCTACCATAACTTGAGCTATACTCGTGATGTGGGTGCAGCAGCCTTTATTATCGCTGTTCGTGTTCAATTGCTCCGTGATACAGGTGCTGCCTTGTCACCGTTTAATGCCTTTCTCTTGCTCCAAGGGCTTGAAACTCTCTCTCTTCGTGTGGAACGCCATGTGCAAAATGCAGAGAAAATTGTTGATTTCCTTGTCAACCATCCTAAGGTAGAGAAGGTAAATTATCCAAAACTAGCTGACAGTCCTTACCATGCCTTGGCTGAGAAATATTTGCCAAAAGGTGTTGGTTCAATCTTTACCTTCCATGTCAAAGGTGGAGAGGCAGAAGCCCGCAAGGTGATTGATAATCTGGAAATCTTCTCTGACCTTGCAAACGTAGCAGATGCAAAATCTCTTGTTGTCCATCCTGCGACAACTACTCACGGTCAATTGTCAGAAAAAGACCTAGAAGCAGCAGGTGTCACACCAAACCAAATCCGCTTGTCTATTGGACTTGAAAATGTAGAGGATTTGATTGAAGATTTGCGCTTGGCCTTGGAAAAAATTTAAAGTAAA
This sequence comes from Streptococcus oralis subsp. tigurinus, assembly GCF_002096275.1. GTDB lineage: Bacteria > Bacillota > Bacilli > Lactobacillales > Streptococcaceae > Streptococcus > Streptococcus oralis_CN. Next base: position 54,815 of record NZ_NCUG01000018.1, read on the forward strand.
AGAAGATAAACAGTGGGTTTCGACTCGCTGTTTTTGATTTTCCCTCAGGCATGATATAATGGTTACAGAAGTCTAGAAAGAGGAAAGTTATGAACGAAATCAAATGTCCCAACTGTGGGGAAGTCTTTACAGTAAATGAAAGTCAGTATGCCGAACTTTTATCCCAAGTGAGAACGGTTGAGTTTGATAAGGAATTGCACGATCGCATGAAGCAGGAGCTGGCCTTAGCTGAGCAAAAGGCTATGAATGAGCAACAGTCTAAACTAGCTCAAAAAGACCAAGAAATCGCGCAATTGCAGAGTCAAATCCAAAACTTTGATACAGAGAAAGAGCTGGCCAAGAAAGAGGTTGAACAGACAAGCCATGAGGCTTTATTGGCCAAGGACAAGGAAGTACAGGCCTTGGAAAACCAACTGGCGACCTTGCGTTTAGAGCATGAAAACCAACTTCAAAAGACTCTCTCTGATTTAGAAAGAGAGCGTGATCAGGTCAAAAATCAGCTCCTCTTGCAAGAAAAGGAAAACGAGCTGTCTTTGGCTTCTGTTAAGCAGAATTACGAAGCCCAGCTTAAGGCAGCCAGTGAGCAAGTAGAATTTTATAAGAATTTCAAAGCCCAACAATCCACAAAAGCGATTGGTGAAAGTTTGGAACAGTATGCAGAAAGTGAGTTCAATAAGGTTCGTAGTTTTGCCTTTCCAAATGCCTACTTTGAGAAGGATAATAAGGTTTCTGCGCGTGGATCTAAGGGGGACTTTATCTTCCGTGAATGTGATGAAAATGGTATCGAATTCATTTCCATTATGTTTGAGATGAAAAATGAAGCGGATGGGACTGAGAAGAAGCATAAGAATGCAGATTTTTACAAGGAATTGGACAAGGATCGTCGTGAAAAGAACTGTGAATATGCGGTTCTGGTGACCATGCTAGAAGCGGATAACGACTACTTTAACACAGGGATTGTTGATGTCAGCCACGAGTATGAAAAGATGTATGTGGTCCGTCCTCAGTTCTTTATCCAGTTGATTGGTCTCTTACGCAATGCCGCGCTTAATTCCCTTAAATACAAGCAAGAGTTGGCCTTGGTTCGCGAGCAAAATATCGATATTACACATTTTGAGGAAGATTTGGACGCCTTTAAGCTAGCCTTTGCAAAGAACTACAACTCTGCTTCAACCAATTTTGGTAAAGCTATTGATGAAATCGACAAGGCCATCAAACGCATGGAAGAGGTCAAGAAGTTCCTAACCACATCCGAAAACCAACTCCGCCTCGCAAATAATAAATTAGAAGATGTTTCAGTTAAAAAATTGACCCGAAAAAATCCAACTATGAAAGCGAAGTTTGAAGCACTGAAGGGGGAGTAGTTTCATTTGTAATGTATGGTACTAGTTCAACAATATGAATTAGGAATTATATAATGAATAATAAAAGCTTAATACCTATGCCTGATCTCAATTGGGATGACATAGTACATCTATCAAAAGAAAATGAAAAGTTAATTGTTAATTTTCTAAGTGCATTAGACGAGTTACATACAATCAATCAATTTTATCATATTTATATTTTTAATTTTTATCAAATATTTTATCACTTTGAGTTGGATACTAACGATAACATAAGAAAACAAAATGGTTTGAATGGTGATGAATTCATTATTATTAATTCTTTACTTATAAATTTAATGAGCTCATCTAAGACTTTAGTTGATTTGTTAATCCGCTTTGATAAAAAATATTCACAAAAGTTAGAAAAAACGATAAATAAAATATATGATTCAGAGCTTTCGTATATATTGATTATGACTTTAAGAAATTTCGCATTGCATGGACACATTCCTCTATCTTTCAATCAAAATAAGTATAGCTTTAATTTAGATTATATACTAAAAGAAGGCGAAAAGTTTAATTTCAGTAAGTCGTCAAAGGAAACTTTTATAAGAATTCGTGATGAAATTAGACATGTGTATGGAGATATAGCAAATATTGCTTTTACAAAAATACTTATGGATTTTCACTTTAATTTACTAAAAATTTATTATCACTTTTATCTCGAAAATCAATCTTTACTAACAAGTTTCTTTAAATCTGAAGAGTTAAAATTACAAAAAGAGAAAAGAAAGATAAAAAATGGACAATTAATTATAGAGATTGATGGGGAATGTCACAGTATTATAATGTCCAGTAAAATAGCATTGTTGAATAAACTAATGCAAGAAGCAAAAATTAACTTTTACGATTTTAAGAAACAAAAGTCAAAAAGTCGTAGGGAAAAAAGTTAAAAGATAGCAGTAAACTAGAAAGCAACAGATGAACGGTATTATTAACTTAAAAAAAGAAGCGGGGATGACCTCGCATGACGCGGTTTTTAAGCTGCGTAAGATTTTGGGAACCAAGAAAATTGGTCATGGTGGGACTTTGGATCCGGATGTAGTGGGTGTTTTGCCTATTGCGGTGGGCAAGGCGACCCGCATGGTCGAGTTTATGCAGGATGAGGGCAAGGTCTATGAGGGGGAAATCACTCTCGGCTATTCAACGACGACCGAGGATGCTAGTGGGGAAGTAGTCGCAGAAACTCCTGTTTTGTCGCCCTTGGATGAAATCATTGTCGATAAAGCCATTGCGAGCCTGACTGGGCCTATTACTCAGATTCCGCCTATGTACTCGGCTGTCAAGGTTAATGGTCGCAAACTCTATGAGTATGCACGTGCAGGTCAGGAAGTGGAGCGTCCAGAACGTCAGGTGACTATTTATCAATTTGAGAGGACAAGTCCGATTTCTTATGAGGGCGAACTTGCACGATTCACTTTTCGTGTGAAATGCAGTAAGGGAACTTATATCCGTACCTTGTCTGTTGACTTGGGAGAGAAGCTGGGTTATGCGGCCCATATGTCCCATTTGACTCGGACGAGTGCAGCAGGTTTACAACTGGAGGATGCTCTTACCTTGGACGAAATTGCTGAAAAAGTGGAGGCTGGTCAACTGGACTTTCTCCATCCTCTTGAAATTGGAATAGGTGACCTTGTTAAAGTTATCCTAACTCCAGAAGAGGCTACAGAAGTGCGCTTTGGTCGTTTTATCGAGCTTGAACAGTCGGACAAGGAATTGGCTGCTTTTGAAGGTGATAAATTACTTGCCATTTTAGAAAAAAGAGGCAATCTCTATAAGCCAAGGAAGGTTTTTAGCTAGTTTAACTAGAGTGTGGGGATGGAATCGTTTCCCCCTAGACTATCCAAATCAGACTATAAATTTTGAAAAAAATATGATAGAATAGACGACGGATAAAAAAACGGAGGATAGCATGCAAAATAGACCAATCATTATCGGAGTGACAGGTGGTTCTGGTGGTGGTAAGACCAGTGTTTCAAGAGCCATTTTATCGCATTTCCCTGATGAAAAGATTTCCATGATTGAGCATGATTCATACTACAAGGATCAGTCTCACTTGACTTTTGAAGAGCGTGTCAAAACCAACTACGACCATCCATTTGCCTTTGATACAGACTTGATGATCGAGCAGATTAAGGAATTGTTGGCAGGGCGCCCAGTGGATATCCCGACTTATGACTATACAGAGCATACACGGAGTAGCAAGACCTATCGTCAGGAGCCTCAGGATGTCTTTATCGTTGAGGGGATTCTGGTCTTGGAGGACAAGCGCCTGCGCGATTTGATGGATATCAAGATTTTTGTGGATACAGATGATGATGTGCGTATTATTCGTCGGATCAAGCGTGATATGGAAGAGCGTGGACGTAGCCTTGACAGTGTCATTGAGCAGTACTTAGGTGTAGTTAAACCTATGTACCACCAGTTTATCGAGCCGACCAAGCGCTATGCGGATATCGTCATTCCTGAAGGAGTCAGCAATACCGTTGCTATCGACCTTTTGACCACCAAAATTTCTAAGATTTTGGAAGAAGCTCGAAACAGCAAATAAACAGATGAGGAGGCCTAGCCTCCTTTTTCTATTTTTCCTTTCGTTTCGGTATGCAAAAGGTGATTTTTAAGCATGTTTTTGGTATAATAATACCCATGGAAAAGCAAGAAAATGAATAGTAGGTGAAGATGGAAAAGTATTTATCGGTAACAACTTTGACCAAGTATCTGAAAATGAAATTCGATAAAGACCCTTACTTGGAACGGGTCTATTTAACTGGTCAAGTTTCCAACTTTCGTAAACGACCTACTCACCAATATTTCTCCTTAAAAGATGACCATGCAGTTATTCAAGCAACCATCTGGTCAGGGATCTATCAGAAATTAGGTTTCGACCTCGAAGAAGGAATGAAAATCAATTTAATTGGGCGTGTGCAGGTTTATGAACCCAGTGGGAGCTACTCTATCATCATTGAAAAAGCTGAGCCTGATGGGGTTGGGGCGCTTGCGATTCAGTTTGAACAACTCAAGAAGAAACTGACAGAAGAAGGCCTGTTTCAAGAGAGGTTCAAGCAACCTCTTCCCCAATTTGCTAAGCGAATCGGTGTGGTAACCAGTCGCAGTGGAGCTGTTATTCGAGATATTATCACGACCGTCAGCAGACGTTTTCCAGGTGTTGATATCCTTCTCTATCCGACCAAGGTACAAGGTGATGGAGCTGCGGACGAAATTGCTCGAAATATTGCGCGTGCCAATCAACGTGAGGACCTAGATGTTCTCATCATTGGTCGTGGTGGGGGTTCCATCGAGGATCTCTGGGCTTTTAACGAAGAGATCGTGGTACGGGCTATTTTTGAATCCCGTTTACCCATCATCTCTAGTGTTGGTCATGAGACGGATGTGACCTTGGCGGATTTTGTGGCAGATAGACGGGCTGCAACGCCAACAGCTGCGGCTGAATTGGCAACGCCTGTGACCAAGTTGGATCTATTGACGCATTTGCAAAATCAAGAAAAACGGATGGCAACAGCAGTTCAGAATGTCCTGTCAAGAAAAAAAGAAGCTCTGAAAAAATGCAGTCAGTCAGTCATCTTTAGACAACCAGAGCGCTTGTATGACGGCTATTTGCAACGGTTAGATCAACTACAACTGCGCTTAAAACAAAGTTTGCGAACACGGATTTCTGATAATAAACAGCTAGTCCAAGCAAGGACGCATCAACTAGTCCAATTATCACCTATAACCAAAATCCAGCGTTATCAAGACCGTTTAAGCCAGTTGGACAAGCTCCTACGTAGCCAAATGGCGCTGGTTTATGATGCCAAGGTTGCTGAGGTGAAAAGACTTTCAGAAGCCTTGCTGATGTTGGATACCAGTCGTATCGTGGCGCGTGGCTATGCTATTGTCAAAAAAGAAGAGTCAGTCATCGATTCGGTTGAAAATTTGAAGAAAAAAGACCAAGTGACGCTTTTGATGCGAGATGGTCAAGTAGAATTAGAGGTTAAAGATGTCAAAACAAAAGAAATTTGAGGAAAATCTAGCAGAACTGGAGACCATTGTCCAAAGTTTGGAAAATGGTGAAATTGCTTTGGAAGATGCGATTGCGGCCTTTCAAAAAGGCATGGTCTTGTCAAAAGAACTCCAAGTGACGCTGGACAAGGCTGAAAAGACCTTGGTTAAGGTCATGCAAGAAGACGGAACAGAAAGTGATTTTGAATGAAGAAGCAAGAAAAATTAGCTCTTGTTGAGTCGGCTTTGGAAAATTTTTATGGAGACCAGCAGTTTGCCTCTAGTTTGCGAGAGTCCGTTCTCTATTCCATTCATGCTGGTGGCAAGCGTATTCGACCTTTTCTCTTGTTAGAGGTTTTGGAAGCCTTGCATGTTGCTATTAGACCAGCGCATGCCCAGGTGGCCGCGGCCTTGGAAATGATTCATACAGGGAGCTTGATTCACGATGACCTTCCTGCTATGGATGATGACGATTACCGTCGAGGGCGTTTAACCAATCATAAGAAATTTGGCGAAGCGATGGCAATATTGGCAGGAGATGCCTTGTTCCTAGATCCCTATGCCTTGATAGCGCAAGCAGATTTGCCAAGCCAGATCAAGGTGGACTTGATTGCTAACTTATCCCTTGCGTCAGGTAGTCTGGGCATGGTGGCAGGGCAGGTTTTAGATATGGAAGGCGAACACCAGCATTTGTCCTTGGAAGAACTCCAGACCATTCATGCCAATAAAACTGGAAAATTACTAGCCTATCCTTTCCAAGCCGCCGCTATCATAGCAGAATTAGTGCCTGAAATCCAAGCAAAACTGAAAACGGTTGGTGAATTGATTGGGCTGGCCTTTCAAGTTCGAGATGATGTGCTGGATGTGACAGCTAGTTTTGAGGAAATCGGCAAGACTCCGCAAAAGGATTTACAAGCTGAAAAATCAACCTATCCTGCCTTGTTGGGCTTGGAAGAGGCTATTGCCTTTTGTAACCAAACTCTGGATCAAGCCGAGGCCAAATTAGAAGAAATTGCCCAGCAGGTTCCCTTTGAAACAGAATCGATTGTGAAAGTAGTAGAAAGTTTGAGAATCAATGGCTAAGGAAAGAGTGGATGTACTAGCTTATAAACAGGGCTTGTTTGAAACGCGAGAACAGGCCAAGCGCGGTGTCATGGCAGGTCTAGTCGTAGCAGTCCTTAATGGAGAACGGTTTGACAAACCAGGAGAGAAAATCCCAGATGATACTGAACTAAAACTCAAGGGTGAAAAACTCAAGTATGTCAGTCGAGGTGGTCTAAAACTAGAGAAGGCCTTGCAGGTATTTGATTTATCAGTGGAGGGAGCGACAACGATTGATATTGGGGCCTCCACTGGAGGATTTACTGACGTCATGTTGCAAAATGGTGCTGAGTTGGTCTTTGCAGTCGATGTTGGCACCAATCAGTTGGCTTGGAAATTACGTCAAGACCCACGGGTTGTCAGCATGGAGCAGTTTAATTTTCGTTATGCTGAAAAGACTGATTTTGAGCAGGAACCGAGCTTTGCCAGTATTGATGTGAGTTTCATTTCCCTCAGTCTAATCTTGCCAGCCTTGCACCGTGTCTTGGCAGATCAAGGGCAGGTGGTGGCTCTGGTTAAGCCCCAGTTTGAAGCAGGTCGTGAGCAGATTGGAAAGAATGGAATCATTCGAGATGCCAAGGTTCATCAAACTGTCCTTGAAGCTGTCACTGCTATGGCAGTTGAACAAGGGTTTTCAGTGCTTGGATTAGACTATTCACCAATACAAGGTGGACATGGAAATATCGAATTTCTGGCATATTTGAAAAAGGAAGAGGGAGCAAGTAACCAAGTTGCTCCTGAAATAGAAAAAGTTGTAGAGAGAGCACATAGAGAATTTAAAGATGAATAAAAAAGAGAGACTTGAAAAAATTAGAAGATTTGTTACGGATTACCAAATCGGGACTCAGGAAGAAATCGTTGAGCATTTGAAGGAAGCAGGTATTTCTGCTACGCAAGCCACTGTATCAAGGGACATCAAAGAGCTCGGTATTGTTAAAATTCCTTTGAAGAACAATACTTATATCTATGAATTGCCAAAATCAATTGTTAAGAGTTTGCAGTTGGCTGAGGACAATATTGTGAGTTCTGAGTTAATGGGAAATATGATCAATCTTGCTGTCATTCCTGGAAATACTATTTTTGTGAAGAGTCAGTTGGTTGAGGCATTCTCTGAACAGATTTTTAGCTGTCTAGCTGATGATGATTCTATCTTAATTGTAGCTAGAACAGCAGAGGCGGCTGAAGAAATTGTTGAACAAGTCAAAAAATGGTAGGTCAGTATGTTACTTGAAATTTCGATAAAAAACTTTGCCATTATTGAGGCGATTTCCCTCAATTTTGAAAAGGGTATGACTGTTTTAACCGGGGAAACGGGTGCTGGAAAGTCTATTATTATCGACGCTATGAATCTCATGTTGGGGGCTCGTGCAACGACAGACGTTATTCGTCACGGTGCGCCAAAGGCAGAGATTGAGGGACTTTTTTCGGTTGAAAATAGTCGCCTTTTACAGGAACTTTTTGAAGAGCAAGGTTTGGAAATGGGTGATGAGATTATCATCCGCCGGGAAATTTTGCAAAATGGTCGTAGTGTTAGTCGCGTGAATGGTCAGATGGTCAATCTTTCTGTCTTGCGTGCTATTGGGCAACACCTTGTGGATATCCATGGTCAGCATGACCAAGAGGAGTTAATGCGTCCTCAACTGCACATCCAGATGTTGGATGAGTTTGGTGATGCTGCTTTCTTGGACTTGAAGGAGACCTATCAAACGAGCTTTGATGCCTATCGCAAAATGCGCAAGCAAGTTCTGGAAGTCAAGAAAAACCAGCAGGAACACAAGGCACGTATCGAAATGTTGGAATTTCAAATGGCAGAGATTGAGGCAGCAAACTTACAGGCTGGTGAAGACTTGGCTCTCAACCAAGAACGAGATAAACTCCTCAATCATAAAAATATTGCGGATACGCTGACCAATGCCTATAGCATGTTAGACAATGAGGAATTCTCCAGTCTTGCTAATGTCCGTTCAGCCATGAATGACATGGAAAGTATCGAAGAATATGACCCTGAATACCGTGAAATTTCAAGTTCTCTATCAGAAACCTACTATGTTTTAGAAGATATTACCAAGCGTTTGGAAGATATTATTGATGACTTGGATTTTGATGGCAATCGCCTCATGCAGGTCGAAAATCGCTTGGACCTTCTGAATACTATTACCCGCAAGTATGGTGGGACTGTAGACGATGTCTTGCTTTATTTTGCCAAGATTACGGATGAGTACAATCTCTTGACGGGAAATAACCTTTCTTCCGAAGACATGGAAGCAGAGCTCAAGAAATTGGAAGTTAATCTTGTTGATTTGGCAGGTCAGCTTGCATCTGCTCGCCATGACTTGGCCCAGCAGCTTGAAGCAGAGATTAAACAAGAACTTCAGGACCTCTATATGGAGAAGGCACAATTTCAGGTTCGCTTTAGCAAGGGAAAATTTAGTCGTGAGGGGAATGAAACAGTTGAGTTTTACATTTCTACTAACCCGGGTGAAGACTTTAAACCCTTGGTTAAAGTTGCGTCCGGTGGGGAATTATCCCGCCTCATGCTAGCTATTAAATCCGCCTTTTCTCGTAAAGAAGGCAAGACTAGTATTGTCTTTGATGAGGTGGATACGGGAGTTTCAGGTCGTGTAGCCCAAGCCATTGCTCAAAAGATTCATAAGATTGGCCAGCATGGTCAGGTTCTTGCTATTTCTCACCTTCCACAAGTGATTGCCATCGCGGATTATCAATTCTTTATTGAGAAGATTAGCGATGAGCACTCTACGGTGTCGACGGTTCGTCTCTTGACTTTAGAAGATCGAGTAGAGGAAGTCGCTAAAATGTTGGCTGGGGAAAATGTAACCGAAGCTGCCCTTACCCAAGCTAGAGAATTATTGCAAACGAGGGAGAAATAAATGACAGACTATTATGTAATTGGAGATGTCCATGGGAAAGCAGGTATGCTAGAAGACCTTCTCAAAACATGGGATGGTCACACCCAGTTGCTTTTTCTAGGGGATTTGATTGACCGAGGTGAAGATAGTCGCCGTGTTTTAGAAATGGTCAAGGACTTGGTGGACAATCAAGGGGCTATCTGTTTATCAGGAAACCATGAGTATATGTTTCTGACTTGGCTCGATGATCCAGAAGAAAGTTATGACCATTATCGTCGCAATGGTGGAGATACAACCATTAACTCTATCCTAGGTCGTCCCTTGGATGCACCAGTTGATGGCGTAGAAGATGCCAAACGTGTTGCGACAGAAGCGGCAGACTTGGTCGAATTTATTCGTCAAATGCCATTTGTGGTAGAGACAGACAAGTATATCTTTGTTCATGCGGGTATTGACTTGACCTTGGATGATTGGCATGAAACCACAGATTACAAGAAAGTCTGGCTCAGAAAGCCATTCCACGAAGCCGAAAATCATACTGGAAAAACCATTGTCTTTGGGCATACACCGGTTTATGGTTTGCTGAAGCAAGACCGAGGTACTGCTGAGCTTTGGATGACAGAAGATGGCAAGATTGGCATGGATGGAGGAGCTGTCTATGGCGGTGTCCTTCATGGAATCGTCTTTACAGACCAAGGAATGACAGAACACCACTTTATCGAAAATGATGGTTTTATTGCCGAAGATTAGTACTCCTAGCAGGGTATGGTCTTGTCAAAATGTTAAAAACAATTTATAATTAATAGATACCCTGAAAGGAAGAGCATCATGAACTTAGAAGAATTAAAAAAACGACAGGAGAAGATTCGAAACTTCTCTATTATCGCCCATATTGACCATGGGAAATCAACCCTAGCAGACCGCATTTTGGAAAAGACGGAGACGGTTTCTAGTCGTGAAATGCAAGCACAGCTTTTGGATAGTATGGATCTTGAGCGTGAACGTGGGATTACCATTAAACTCAATGCCATCGAGCTCAATTACACTGCAAAAGATGGAGAAACCTATATTTTCCACTTGATTGACACGCCAGGGCACGTGGACTTTACCTATGAAGTGTCACGTTCGTTAGCTGCCTGTGAAGGAGCGATTTTGGTGGTTGATGCTGCGCAAGGGATTGAAGCTCAAACACTTGCCAACGTTTATCTAGCCTTGGACAATGATTTGGAAATTCTGCCAGTCATTAACAAGATTGACCTACCAGCAGCCGATCCAGAGCGTGTGCGTACAGAGATTGAGGATGTTATCGGACTGGATGCCAGCGAAGCGGTCTTAGCTTCAGCCAAAGCTGGTATTGGTATTGAAGAGATTCTTGAGCAGATCGTTGAAAAAGTTCCAGCTCCAACTGGTGATGTTTCAGCTCCATTAAAAGCCTTAATTTTTGACTCAGTTTATGATGCTTATCGTGGGGTTATCCTCCAAGTGCGTGTTATGGACGGAGTGGTTAAACCTGGCGATAAGATTCAGCTCATGAGCAATGGCAAGACCTTTGATGTGACGGAGGTCGGTATTTTCACGCCGAAAGCAGTTGGTCGTGATTTTCTAGCGACAGGTGACGTTGGTTATATTGCGGCTTCTATCAAGACAGTTCAAGATACGCGCGTGGGTGATACAGTTACTCTAGCAAGCAATCCAGCAGCAGAACCGCTAGATGGATACAAGCAGATGAATCCTATGGTCTTTGCAGGACTTTACCCAATCGAGTCAAACAAGTACAATGACCTTCGTGAAGCCCTAGAAAAATTGCAACTCAATGATGCTAGCTTGCAGTTTGAACCAGAAACATCTCAGGCCCTTGGATTTGGTTTCCGTTGTGGATTCCTTGGACTTCTCCATATGGATGTTATCCAAGAGCGTTTGGAGCGTGAGTTCAACATTGACCTTATCATGACAGCTCCGTCTGTTATTTACAAGGTTAACCAAACTGACGGTGAGTCTATGGATGTGTCTAACCCCTCTGAATTTCCAGACCCAACCAAGATTGCGACTATTGAAGAGCCTTATGTTAAGGCGCAAATCATGGTACCACAGGAGTTTGTCGGGGCAGTAATGGAATTAGCTCAGCGCAAACGTGGGGACTTTGTAACCATGGACTATATTGATGATAATCGTGTCAATGTCATCTATCAAATTCCACTTGCCGAAATTGTCTTTGACTTTTTTGATAAACTCAAGTCTTCGACACGTGGTTATGCGAGCTTTGACTACGAATTGTCAGAGTATCGCCCATCTAAGCTAGTGAAAATGGATATCCTTCTCAATGGAGACAAGGTGGACGCCCTTAGCTTTATCGTTCACAAGGACTTTGCCTATGAACGTGGAAAACTCATCGTTGATAAGCTCAAGAAAATCATCCCTCGTCAACAGTTTGAGGTGCCAATTCAAGCAGCTATTGGACACAAGATTGTGGCTCGTACGGATATCAAGGCCCTTCGTAAGAACGTACTTGCCAAGTGTTATGGTGGTGACGTTTCTCGTAAACGCAAACTTCTTGAAAAACAAAAAGCTGGTAAGAAACGCATGAAAGCTATCGGATCAGTAGAAGTCCCACAAGAAGCCTTCCTTAGCGTCTTAAGTATGGATGAAGAATAGAAATATAAAATAAAACTCTTGAAGATTTTTCAAGAGTTTTTGCTTTAAATGATAGTGATAAAATTGGAAACTAACAGAATAGATTAGGTTAGAATTTGACAGAAGTCCTTATTTTTCTTATAATGCAGATGGAAAGGTGGTAGGATGAAAAAATTATTGATTTTAGGTACTGTAGTTACTGTTAGTGCTTTTTTAGCTTCATGCTCCAATAAGTCGCAAACAGCAACCGAAGAAAATTCGACTGCGGTTGTTAGTTCTTCTAGCAGTCAGGAAACAAGTAGCTCTAGTTCTGCTGTTTCTGAAGCGAAAAAGGAAGAGACGCAAATCATCGGCTCGAATGAGTATGGCTTTGTCAAGGTACCCAAATCATGGGTTCGATTCCATGAAGTAGAAGGTGGAAATGATATACAGTATTGTGATGGAACAGATATCAACATTGTTACGCTGAATACCTTCAAGGCTGAGCAGTTTAATATCAGCGAAGAAAAATATGCTAAACTGGATGTTGTGACTGTCTCATCTAGTATTTTAACTTCTAAAGAACAAAGCTCTGATTTCAGTAAGGTTTGGGGCTCAAAATCGACCATTGGAGGTTATGAAGCCTATGTTGTCAATGCAATTGCTAAGTCAGGGAAATACCTCGTTACCTGGGTTTTCCGATCAAATGATGGTAAAATCCGCTATGTTTCACTTGAAGGGGATGGGGAAACTTTAAAAACAATCTTACCGATGATTGAAAGTAGCTGGTCAAATACTAAAGCTAAAGCTGAATAAATGAAAAAAAGAAGATCCTTGGTCTTCTTTTTATTTTTTTTTACGAATAGATAGATGAGTAGAAAAAGAAATGGAGTTGTATATGAAGATCACAAACTATGAGATTTACAAATTGAGAAAAGCTGGTCTGACCAATCAACAGATTCTAACTGTTCTTGAATATGATGAGACTGTAGATCAGGAGCTCTTGCTAGGTGATATTGCAGAAATTTCAGGATGCCGTAATCCAGCGGTTTTTATGGAACGCTATTTCCAGATAGATGATGCACAGTTGGAGAAGGAGTTCCAGAAATTTCCCTCCTTTTCTATTCTTGATGACTGTTATCCTTGGGATCTGAGTGAGATTTATGATGCTCCAGTGCTCTTGTTTTATAAAGGAAATCTAGACTTGTTGAAGTTTCCGAAGGTTGCTGTTGTAGGGAGTCGTTCATGTTCTAGTCAGGGAGCAAAGTCGGTCCAGAAAGTCATTCAAGGTTTGGAAAACGAGTTAATTGTGGTCAGTGGTTTAGCCAAAGGGATTGATACGGCTGCCCATATGGCTGCACTCCAGAATGGAGGAAGAACGATTGCAGTGATTGGAACAGGATTGGATGTTTTCTATCCCCGCGCCAATAAACGTTTGCAGGAACACATTGGCAATCACCATTTGGTACTTAGCGAGTACGGTACAGGTGAAGAACCCTTGAAATTTCACTTTCCAGCTCGTAATCGAATCATAGCAGGACTATGTCGAGGAGTCATTGTAGCAGAGGCAAGAATGCGTTCTGGTAGTCTCATTACCTGTGAGCGAGCTATGGAGGAAGGTCGTGATGTCTTTGCTATTCCAGGAAACATTTTAGATGGCCATTCAGATGGCTGTCACCACCTAATCCAAGAGGGGGCAAAACTGATTGCCAGCGGGCAAGATGTGCTGGCTGAGTTTGAATTTTAAGGAGAAATTGTTCCCTCAGATAAACTTTTCTTCTATATATAGTAGCTAAGTCTTGACAGTTATGGCAAAATGGTTTACACTTTATAAAGTTTATTACTTTGAAAAGGTGTGATAGTGTGGCTACGGCAACAAAGAAGAAAAAATCAACAGTTAAAAAAAATCTAGTCATCGTGGAGTCGCCTGCTAAGGCGAAAACGATTGAGAAATATCTAGGCAGAAACTACAAGGTTCTAGCCAGTGTCGGGCATATCCGTGATTTGAAAAAATCCAGTATGTCGGTCGACATTGAAAATAACTATGAACCGCAGTATATCAATATCCGAGGAAAAGGTCCTCTCATTAATGACTTGAAAAAAGAAGCCAAAAAGGCCAATAAAGTCTTTCTGGCGAGTGACCCGGACCGTGAAGGAGAAGCAATTTCCTGGCACTTGGCTCACATTCTCAACTTGGACGAGAATGATGCCAACCGTGTAGTCTTTAATGAAATTACTAAGGACGCTGTAAAAAATGCTTTTAAAGAACCTCGCAAGATTGATATGGACTTGGTCGACGCCCAACAAGCTCGTCGAGTCTTAGACCGCTTGGTAGGCTATTCGATTTCGCCTATTTTGTGGAAAAAGGTCAAGAAGGGCTTATCAGCAGGACGCGTGCAGTCGGTTGCACTTAAGCTTATCATTGACCGTGAAAATGAAATCAATGCCTTCCAACCGGAAGAATACTGGACAATTGATGGTGTCTTTAAGAAGGGTACCAAGCAATTTCAGGCTTCTTTCTATGGTATGAATGGCAAAAAGATGAAATTGACCACCAACGAAGAAGTCAAAGAAGTCTTGTCTCATTTGACTAGTAAAGATTTCACAGTAGACCAGGTAGATAAGAAAGAACGCAAACGCAATGCGCCCCTACCGTATACGACTTCAACCATGCAGATGGATGCTGCTAACAAAATCAATTTCCGTACTCGAAAGACTATGATGGTAGCCCAACAGCTCTATGAAGGGATCAATATCGGATCAGGCGTGCAAGGTTTGATTACCTATATGCGTACAGACTCGACTCGTATCAGTCCTGTGGCTCAGAACGAAGCGGCAAGCTACATTAACGACCGTTTTGGTAGCAAGTATTCCAAGCATGGTAGCAGGGTCAAGAATGCATCAGGTGCTCAAGATGCTCACGAAGCCATTCGTCCATCTAGTGTCTTTAACACACCTGAAAGCATCGCTAAGTACTTGGACAAAGACCAGCTTAAGCTCTATACCCTTATCTGGAACCGTTTTGTGGCCAGCCAGATGACAGGCGCTATCTTTGATACCATGGCTGTTAAGCTCTCTCAAAATGGGGTTCAGTTTGCGGCAAATGGAAGCCAAGTTAAATTTGATGGGTATCTTGCTATCTACAATGACTCTGACAAGAACAAGATGTTGCCAGATATGGCTGTTGGAGATGTGGTCAAGCAAGTCAATAGCAAGCCAGAGCAACATTTTACCCAACCACCTGCTCGCTATTCTGAAGCGACCCTTATCAAGACCTTGGAGGAAAATGGAGTTGGACGTCCGTCAACCTACGCTCCGACAATTGAAACCATCCAAAAACGCTACTATGTTCGTCTGGCAGCTAAACGCTTTGAACCAACAGAGTTGGGAGAAATTGTTAATAAACTCATTGTTGAATATTTCCCAGATATCGTAAATGTGACCTTCACAGCTGAGATGGAAGGAAAACTGGATGATGTCGAAGTTGGAAAAGAGCAGTGGCAACGTGTCATTGATGAATTTTATAAACCATTCTCTAAAGAGGTAGCCAAGGCTGAATCCGAAATGGAAAAAATCCAGATCAAGGATGAGCCAGCTGGATTTGACTGTGAAGTTTGTGGCAGTCCGATGGTGATTAAGCTCGGTCGTTTTGGTAAATTCTATGCTTGTAGTAATTTCCCAGACTGCCGTCACACACAAGCAATTGTCAAAGAGATTGGAGTCGAGTGTCCAAGCTGTCATCAAGGACAAATCATCGAACGCAAAACCAAGCGCAATCGTATCTTCTATGGTTGCAATCGTTACCCAGAATGTGAGTTTACTTCCTGGGACAAACCAATTGGCCGTGACTGTCCAAAATGCGGACACTTCCTTGTGGAGAAAAAAGTCCGTGGTGGTGGTAAGCAGGTTGTATGTAGTAATGGCGACTACGAAGAAGAGAAAATTAAATAAAATGCAGAGTCCTGAAAATGAATTTCAGGCTCTTTTTACTTGAAGCTTGACAAATTTCCCCCTTGTGTGCGAAACTAGAGGGAGAGTAATTTATCTAGGAGAAATCATGCGTATCATTTATCTCTGTATTGGCTTTATTTCACTGGCTTTAGCTGTTATTGGAGTTGTCCTACCACTTTTGCCAACAACACCCTTTCTTTTGTTAGCTATCGCTTGCTTTTCAAAATCTTCTAAGCGTTTTGAAGACTGGCTTTATCATACAAAGCTTTATCAGACCTATGTAGCGGACTTTCGCGAGACCAAGTCTATTGCGCGAGAACGAAAGAAAAAAATAATCGTATCTATCTATATCTTGATGGGAATTTCTATTTATTTTGCTCCTCTTTTGCCAGTCAAAATCGGTCTGGGAGCCTTGACTATCTTTATCACCTACTATCTCTTTAAAGTCATTCCTGACAAAGAATAGATAAAAATAGTAGTTATTTGCCTTGATAAAAATGAAAGTATATTTAAAATAATATGATATAATAAATTCAAAGAAAACATCAAGGAGAATCAAATGATTTACGAATTTTGTGCTGAAAATGTGACCTTGCTTGAAAAAGCGATGCAGGCTGGAGCTCGTCGAATCGAACTTTGTGACAATCTAGCAGTAGGAGGAACAACGCCAAGTTATGGAGTGACCAAGGCGGCGGTTGAACTGGCAGCTAACTACGACACCACCATCATGACTATGATTCGTCCTCGTGGTGGCGACTTTGTCTATACTGATCTTGAAATAGCGATCATGCTAGAAGACATTCGTTTGACTGCACAGGCTGGAAGTCAAGGGGTTGTATTTGGGACATTAACTGCTGATAAAAAGTTAGATAAGCCTAATCTTGAGAAGCTGATTGCTGCATCTAAAGGAATGGAAATTGTCTTTCACATGGCCTTTGATGAATTGAGTGATGAAGACCAGTTGGAAGCCATTGACTGGCTCAGCCAAGTTGGTGTTACCCGTATCCTAACTCGTGCTGGTGTGTCTGGAGACTCGCTAGAAAAACGTTTTGCTCACTATCACAGAATTTTGGAACATGCAGCTGGTAAAATTGAAATTCTACCAGGTGGGGGGATTGACTTGGACAACCGTCAAACCTTTATCGAACAGCTGGGCGTGACACAATTGCATGGAACTAAGGTTGTCTTTTAAAAAATAGAAAGGAACTGCTAGCTTTGGGTAGCAGTTTTCACTTATGTTTGAAATTTTTAAATCCTATCAGTTTAATCAAGAAAAAGCCAGTGCCTACGGTTTTATAGAAAACGAGGGAGTCTGGACCTACAGTTCCCAGATTTTGCAGGGTGACTTTTTCATGACAGTCTCCATCACTACTGATAATGTGAGTTTTCAGGTCTTTGATCAAGAGACGGGTGACCTCTATCCTCAAGTACATATGGAAAGTATGAGGGGAAGTTTTGTCGGAAGTGTCCGTGAGGCTTGTTTGGAGATTCTTTACCAGATTCGGAAGGCTTGCTTTGATGTGCAGGATTTTATCTGTCCTCAGACTAAGCGTATCATGGCTCAAGTTCAGGAAAAGTATGGTAATCAATTGGAGTATTTGTGGGAAAAGTCTCCTGATACTGCTGTATTACGCCATGAAGGTAATCAAAAATGGTATGCTGTTTTGATGAGAATCCCATGGGATAAGCTGGAAAAGGGAAGAGAAGGGTTAGTTGAAGCAGTCAACCTCAAACACGACCAAGTAGCTGACTTGCTTTCACAAAAGGGGATTTACCCAGCCTTTCATATGAACAAACGCTACTGGCTTAGTCTGACACTTGATGATAGTTTGCAAGATGAAGAAGTGATAGAACTCATCGAAAGAAGTTGGAACTTGACTGTAAAAAAATAAAGAAAGTTACTTGAGTTTTCAAATACTTTCAATTAGCAAAATATTCTTTACTGAAGAAATTTTCAGAAAATAATGGATTTTTTATTGACAAGTGTTTTTAGCTATGCTAAAATACTAAACAAGATATCAAACGAAGGAGAAAGTCAAACATGAAAACAGCTAAGTTTAATCAATTTGCTTTGTTGTTGAGGTACTCGGGCTAGTGCAAAAGCATTAGTCCTGTTTGGCTTACCAAGCGGGAGTAAATCAACATCTCGCTTGGGTTTCCGAGCGAGATGTTTTTTTAAAACCATATTTGGAAAAGGGGAAATCTTATGCGAACAGTTGAATTTCTAGATACCAGCCTTCGAGATGGAGAGCAGACACCTGGCGTTAACTTTTCAATCAAGGAAAAAATTGCCATTGCAAGGCAGCTGGAGAAGTGGGGCATTTCAGCCATCGAAGCTGGTTTTCCAGCTGCTAGTCCAGACTCATTTAAGGCAGTGCAGGAGATTGCTAAAGTCTTGAAGAAAACGGCGGTAACTGGTCTAGCACGCTCTGTCAAGTCTGATATTGATGCTTGTTACGAGGCGCTTAAGGATGCCAAGTATCCACAGGTTCATGTCTTTATCGCTACTAGTCCGATTCACCGCAAGTATAAGCTCAATAAGAGCAAGGAAGAGATTTTAGAAGCTATTAAGGAGCATGTTTCTTATGCACGTTCTAAGTTTGAAATCGTCGAATTTTCTCCTGAAGATGCGACTAGAACAGAGTTGGACTTTCTCCTACAAGTCGTTCAAACAGCGGTCGATGCTGGTGCGTCTTATATCAATATCCCTGACACGGTTGGATTCATCACGCCAGAAGAGTACGGAGCTATCTTCAAATACTTGATTGAGAATATCAAGACGGATCGTCAGATTATCTATTCACCTCACTGTCATGATGACCTCGGAATGGCAGTGGCTAACAGCCTTGCTGCTGTCAAGAACGGTGCAAGACGTGTTGAAGGGACTATCAATGGTATTGGGGAGCGAGCTGGGAATGCTGCTTTGGAAGAAATAGCAGTGGCCCTCAATATTCGCCAAGATTACTACCAAGCAGAGACCAGTATTGTCCTAAATGAAACCATTAATACGTCAGAAATGGTTTCTCGCTTCTCTGGTATTCCAGTTCCTAAAAACAAGGCTGTCGTTGGTGGTAATGCCTTCTCTCACGAGTCTGGTATTCACCAAGATGGAGTTCTTAAAAATCCTCTTACCTATGAAATCATTACACCTGAATTGGTCGGTGTCAAGAGTAACAGTCTTCCGCTTGGAAAATTGTCAGGTCGCCATGCCTTTGTTGAAAAACTAAGAGAATTGGCCCTAGATTTTACAGAAGAGGATATCAAACCACTCTTCGCTAAGTTCAAGGCACTAGCGGACAAGAAACAAGAAATCACAGATGCAGATATTCGAGCTCTGGTAGCTGGAACCATGATTGAAAATCCAGAAGGCTTCCACTTTGATGATTTGCAACTTCAAACCCATGCAGATAATGAAATTGAAGCGCTCGTTAGCCTAGCAAATATGGATGGTGAGAAAGTCGAATTCAATGCGACAGGGCAAGGTTCCGTTGAAGCGATCTTTAACGCTATCGATAAGTTCTTTAACCAATCTGTCCGCTTGGTATCCTACACTATTGATGCGGTAACAGATGGAATCGATGCCCAAGCTCGGGTTTTGGTCACTGTTGAAAACAGAGATACAGAGACCATCTTTAACGCAGCAGGTCTTGATTTCGATGTACTAAAAGCTTCGGCGATTGCTTATATCAATGCCAATACCTTTGTTCAAAAAGAGAATGCTGGTGAGATGGGGCACAGCGTTTCCTACCGAGACATGCCTAGTGTGTAAAGGAGAAGGCTATGACAAAGAAAATAGTAGCTCTAGCAGGGGATGGAATCGGTCCAGAAATCATGGAAGCTGGTTTAGCGGTTCTGGAGGCTCTAGCTTCAAAAACAGGTTTTGACTATGAGATTGATAGGCGACCTTTTGGAGGTGCAGGTATTGATGCTGTGGGGCATCCCTTACCTGATGAAACCCTCAAGGCATGTAGAGAAGCAGATGCTATTCTCCTTGCGGCTATCGGTAGTCCCCAGTATGATGGGGCAGCGATTCGGCCTGAACAAGGCTTGCTGGCTCTTCGGAAGGAACTCAATCTCTATGCCAATATTCGCCCCGTAAAAATCTTTGACAGTCTCAAGCATTTGTCACCACTCAAACAGGAACGAATTGCTGGTGTAGACTTTGTCGTGGTGCGTGAGTTGACAGGTGGGATTTACTTTGGAGATCATATCCTTGAAGAGCGAAAAGCGCGTGATATCAACGACTATAGCTATGAAGAAGTAGAGCGGATTATTCGTAAGGCATTTGAAATTGCAAGCAATCGCAGAAAAATCGTTACTAGTATCGATAAGCAAAATGTTCTAGCGACTTCAAAACTCTGGCGGAGAGTAGCTGAGGAAGTCGCTCAGGATTTCCCAGATGTAACCTTGGAACACCAGTTGGTGGACTCAGCTGCCATGCTCATGATTACCAATCCTGCTAAGTTTGATGTCATCGTGACGGAGAATCTCTTCGGGGATATTCTATCAGATGAATCAAGCGTTCTATCTGGCACACTTGGAGTCATGCCATCAGCTAGTCATTCTGAAAAGGGACCAAGTCTTTATGAGCCTATTCACGGTTCAGCGCCTGATATTGCTGGTCAAGGGATTGCCAATCCTATTTCAATGATTTTGTCAGTTGCCATGATGTTGAGAGATAGCTTTGGACGTTATGAGGATGCGGAGCGTATCGAACATGCTGTAGAAGCCAGTTTGGCAGCAGGAATTTTAACGATAGATATAGGAGGACAGGCTTCGACCAAGGAAATGACGGAAGCCATCATTGAAAGATTATGAAGATAAATGAAAGAATCACGCTTGCCCTCTTGATTTGGAATTTGCTGATTTTCTTGATTTATGGCATTGACAAATCCAAGGCAAGGAGAGGTGCTTGGCGCATCCCAGAGAAAATTCTCTTGACTATAGCACTTGTCTGTGGTGGTTTTGGTGCTTGGATAGCAGGAATGACCTTTCACCACAAGACTCGAAAATGTTATTTTAAAACAGTTTGGTTTCTCGGGATGGTAACCACACTAGTAGCCTTATATTTTATTTGGAGGTAATGGATGGCAGGAAAATCGATTTTTGATAAACTATGGGACCGTCATGTCATCACAGGAGAAGAGGGGCAGCCCCAACTCATGTATGTGGATCAACACTATATCCACGAGGTGACCAGTCCTCAGGCTTTTCAAGGATTGCGAGATGCAGGTCGCAGATTGAGACGGCCAGACTTAACATTTGGAACCTTTGACCACAATGTCCCGACGGTCAATATCTATGATATTCGAGATGTGATTTCTAAAGCGCAAATTGACAAACTAGCTGAAAATGTTGAGGAGTTTGGGATTGAACATGCGGCCCACGGTTCTGAAAAGCAGGGGATTGTTCACATGGTAGGTCCAGAAACAGGACGGACGCAACCAGGAAAATTCATTGTCTGTGGAGACAGCCATACGGCTACTCACGGAGCTTTCGGAGCCATCGCCTTTGGGATTGGGACCAGTGAAGTCGAGCATGTCTTCGCTACCCAGACCCTCTGGCAAGTCAAACCCAAGAAAATGCTGGTAGAATTCACTGGTGTTCCTCAAAAAGGAGTTTATTCTAAGGATTACATTCTCGCCTTGATTGCCAAGTATGGCGTTGCTTGTGGTGTAGGCTATGTGGTGGAATATCGTGGGCAAGCGATTGATGCTTTGACCATGGAAGAGAGAATGACTATCTGCAATATGTCCATCGAGTTTGGTTCTAAGATGGGAATTATGAATCCAGATCAGACTACCTATGACTATCTCAAGGGACGGGAATGTGTTCCAGAAGCTTTCGAAGAGGCAGTTGCTGACTGGAAGACGCTTGTCAGTGATAGTGATGCTGTTTATGATAAGGTTATCCAGATGGATGTCTCTGACTTGGCACCTATGGTGACCTGGGGAACTAATCCTGCTATGGGGGTTGACTTTGATAGTAGCTTCCCAGAAATTAAGGATATGAATGATGAGCGAGCCTACAATTACATGAATTTGGAACCAGGTCAAAAGCCAGCAGATATTGAACTAGGTTATATCTTTATCGGGTCTTGTACCAATGCTCGTCTCAGCGACTTGCAACTGGCTGCGCGATTTGTCAAAGGGAAGAAAATTGCTCCCAACTTAACAGCAATAGTAGTGCCAGGCTCTCGTCCTGTGAAACGAGCCGCTGAGAAGTTGGGCTTGGACAAGGTCTTTTTGGATGCTGGTTTTGAGTGGCGAGACCCAGGTTGCTCCATGTGTCTAGGGATGAATCCCGACAAGGTACCTGATGGCGTCCATTGTGCTTCAACCAGTAACCGCAACTTTGAAGATAGACAGGGATTTGGCGCTAAGACCCATCTTTGCAGTCCAGCTATGGCAGCTGCAGCGGCTATCGCAGGGCGCTTCGTAGATGTTCGGAAAATGCCAGAGGCCCAGTAAGGAGAGGATATGGAGAAATTTACAGTTTATACGGGAACGACCGTTCCTCTTATGAATGATAACATTGATACTGACCAAATCCTTCCCAAGCAGTTTCTCAAGTTAATTGATAAGAAAGGCTTTGGTAAGTATCTCATGTATGCTTGGCGTTATCTGGACGATAACTACACTGAGGATCCAGACTTTGTCTTTAACCGACCTGAATACCGCAAAGCCAGTATTCTCATCTCAGGGGATAACTTTGGCGCAGGTTCTTCCAGAGAACACGCAGCTTGGGCTCTAGCTGACTATGGGATTAAAGTCGTGATTGCAGGGTCTTTCGGGGACATTCATTACAATAATGAACTCAATAATGGTATGTTGCCCATCGTTCAGCCTAGGAAGGTTAGAGAAAAGCTAGCCCAACTCAAACCGACCGATCAGGTAACTGTAGACTTGGAACAACAAAAAATCATCTCACCAGTTGGAGAATTCACTTTCGAAATCGATAGCGAGTGGAAACACAAGCTCTTAAATGGTTTGGATGATATCGGCATTACTTTGCAGTATGAAGACTTGATTGCTGCCTATGAAAAACAACGTCCAGCCTACTGGCAGGATTAGAAAAATAGAAAAGGAAATAGAACTATGACAAAACACATTCAATGGAACGGAACACTTTCTCAAGAAGGCTATGACATTTTAAAAGGTGAGGGCGGATGTATCGTTTGCCCCACAAAAGTTGGTTACATTATCATGACTAGCGATAAGGCAGGTCTTGAACGCAAATTTGAAGCTAAAGAGCGTAACCGTAACAAACCAGGTGTTGTACTTTGTGGTAGCATGGACGAGCTACGCGCTTTAGCACAACTCAACCCAGAAATTGAGGCCTTCTACCAAAAACATTGGGACGAAGACATTCTCCTAGGTTGTATCCTTCCTTGGAAACCAGAAGCTTTTGAAAAACTTAAAGCATACGGTGATGGCCGTGAAGAACTCATGACAGACGTTCGTGGTACAAGCTGTTTTGTCATCAAGTTTGGTAAAGCTGGTGAACAGTTGGCTGCTAAACTTTGGGAAGAAGGTAAAATGGTCTATGCCTCATCAGCAAACCCATCTGGTAAAGGAAACCGAGGTAAGGTGGAAGGCATCGGAGAACGTATCGAAGGAGCAGTGGACCTTGTCATCGAAGCAGACGACTATGTGGCATCTATCCAACCGGACAAAACGATTGAAACTCGCTACGAGCAAGGTGTGATGGTCTCTATGGTTGATAAAGATGGTAAACTCATCCCAGAACAAGGAGGAGCCCGTTCAATCTCGCCAGCACCAGTCGTTATCCGTAAAGGGCTTGACATTGATAAAATCATGATGCATTTGTCAGATACCTTTAACTCATGGGACTACCGTCAGGGTGAGTATTATTAAGATTAGAGAAGAGGAGAGAATCTAATCTCTCTTTTTTCTCTTTCTATTTCCGAAGCAAAAACCGAACTATATAATTTGATTATTACAAATATTTGACAAAAACTGTACTTTGGTTTATAATAAATCAAGGAAGCGCGGGAAAAGGCGTAGAGATGCGCAAGCATAGGTAGGTCATTATAAAAGAAACGAGACATCAATATGTTAAATGAATTTCCAATTTTTGATTACGAAGATATTCAGTTGATCCCTAATAAATGTGTGATTAAAAGCCGTTCAGAAGCGGATACAAGTATTACGTTTGGAAAACACACTTTTAAACTACCTGTTGTGCCAGCAAATATGCAGACGATTTTGGATGAGAACGTAGCAGAACAACTGGCTAAAGGTGGCTACTTCTACATTATGCATCGTTTTGATGAGGCTGGGCGCATTCCTTTTATCAAACGCATGCACGATCAAGGACTCATTGCTTCTATTTCAGTCGGTGTCAAGGATTACGAGTATGATTTTGTTAGCCAACTCAAGGCTGATGCTCCTGAGTATATCACGATTGACATTGCTCATGGTCATGCGGATAGCGTGATTTCTATGATTCAACACATCAAGAAAGAATTACCAGACACTTTTGTCATTGCTGGAAATGTGGGAACGCCAGAAGCTGTGCGTGAATTGGAAAATGCTGGAGCGGATGCTACTAAGGTTGGAATTGGTCCTGGTAAGGTCTGTATCACCAAGGTCAAGACTGGTTTTGGTACAGGTGGTTGGCAGTTGGCTGCCCTACGCTGGTGTGCCAAGGCTGCGCGTAAACCGATTATCGCTGATGGTGGGATTCGTACTCATGGTGATATTGCCAAGTCTATCCGTTTCGGTGCTAGCATGGTCATGATTGGTTCCCTTTTTGCAGGACATATCGAAAGCCCAGGAAAAACGATTGAAGTTGACGGTGAACAATTCAAAGAATACTATGGTTCAGCTTCTCAATACCAAAAAGGAGCATATAAAAACGTGGAAGGAAAACGCATCTTACTTCCTGCCAAAGGACACTTGCAAGACACCCTTACTGAGATGGAGCAGGATCTGCAAAGTGCCATTTCCTACGCAGGTGGACGAAAGGTTGCCGACCTCAAGCACGTTGATTATGTGATCGTGAAAAACTCTATCTGGAATGGGGATGCTTCCCACTAAGACGGGCTATACGGCTAGAAAAAAACTTGTTATTAGAGCAAATTTTTGTTATAATGGAACAAGTTTCCACCCTTAGTGTAATGGATATCACGTAAGATTCCGGTTCTTGAGATGGGGGTTCGATTCCCTCAGGGTGGATGTAAACAGCCTAAAAAAGCCTTATTTAAAGGCTTTTTTCTTTATACTGCCCCTAAAATTGAAAATTGCCTTCTAAAAAATGCTCAATTCCCCTCTAGTCCCGTTTTAAAGTGACTCAGGGGGCTTTTTTTGATATAATAAAAGAGACTGTTATCAGTTAGAAAGAGGTTGGTATGAAAGAATTACAAACTGTACTAAAGAAGCGTTTTGCAATCGAATTTGCAGACAAGAATTTATTGGAAACGGCTTTTACTCATACGAGTTATGCCAATGAGCACCGCCTCTTAAAAATTTCACACAATGAGCGCTTGGAATTTTTAGGAGACGCTGTTCTGCAATTATTGATTTCAGAATATCTGTATAAAAAATATCCTAAGAAACCAGAGGGAGATTTGTCCAAACTCCGTGCTATGATTGTCCGTGAGGAGAGTTTGGCTGGTTTTGCGCGTGATTGCCAGTTTGATCAGTTTATCAAGCTAGGAAAAGGGGAAGAAAAGTCTGGTGGTCGCAATCGTGACACCATTCTTGGAGATGCCTTTGAAGCCTTTTTGGGAGCGTTGCTTTTAGACAAGGATGTTGCTAGGGTAAAAGAGTTTATCTATCAGGTCATGATTCCCAAGGTTGAAGCAGGTGACTTTGAAATGATTAAGGATTACAAGACACACTTGCAAGAACTGCTCCAAGTCAATGGAGATGTGGATATTCGCTACCAGGTGACCTCTGAGACGGGGCCTGCCCATGATAAGGTTTTTGATGTAGAAGTTCTGGTGGAGGGCAAGAGTATAGGAAAAGGCCAAGGTCGTTCTAAAAAATTAGCAGAGCAGGAAGCCGCGAAAAATGCAGTGGAGAAAGGGCTGGATTCATGTATTTAAAGGAAATTGAGATCCAGGGATTCAAGTCCTTTGCTGATAAGACCAAAGTCGTCTTTGACCAAGGTGTGACGGCAGTTGTTGGGCCAAATGGTTCTGGGAAGTCAAATATCACAGAAAGTCTGCGATGGGCCTTGGGTGAATCTAGTGTCAAAAGCCTTCGTGGTGGTAAGATGCCCGACGTTATCTTTGCTGGAACTGAAAGTCGTAAGCCGCTCAATTATGCCTCTGTTATCGTGACCTTGGACAATGAAGATGGCTTTATCAAGGATGCAGGGCAAGTCATTAAGGTAGAACGCCATATCTATCGTAGTGGTGATAGCGAGTATCGAATTGATGGTAAGAAAGTCCGTCTGCGTGATGTACATGACCTTTTCTTGGATACAGGTCTGGGACGGGATTCTTTCTCTATTATTTCCCAAGGGAAGGTTGAGGAGATTTTTAATTCCAAGCCTGAAGAACGTCGAGCTATTTTTGAAGAAGCAGCTGGAGTTTTAAAGTACAAAACTCGTAGAAAAGAAACAGAGAGCAAACTGCAACAAACTCAGGACAATCTAGACCGCTTAGAGGACATTATCTATGAGTTGGACAATCAAATCAAGCCCCTTGCAAAACAAGCCGAGAATGCTCGTAAGTTTCTCGACTTGGATGGCCAACGCAAGGCAATTTACTTGGATGTACTGGTTGCCCAAATCAAGGAAAACAAGGCTGAACTAGAGCTGGCAGAAGAAGAACTAACTCAGGTTCAGGAACTTTTGACTAGCTATTACCAAAAGCGTCAAGAGTTAGAGGAGGAAAATCAAACTCTTAAAAAGAAACGCCAAGATCTCCAAGCTCAAATGTCCAAAGACCAAGGAAGCTTAATGGATTTGACTAGTTTGATCAGTGATTTAGAGCGAAAATTAGCCCTTTCAAAACTGGAGTCCGAGCAGGTAGCCCTCAATCAACAAGAAGCACAAGCCCGTTTGGCGATTTTGGAAGATAAGAGGAAGACTCTAAGTAAAGAAAAATCTGAAAAAGAAGCAAATCTGGCACAGTTAGAGGAAAGTCTAGCTGAAAATAACAAGGAACTCAATCGTTTAGAAGCAGAATTGCTAGCTTTTTCAGATGATCCTGACCAGATGATCGAGCTCTTGCGCGAACGCTTTGTCGCTCTTTTACAAGAAGAAGCGGATGTCTCAAACCAACTGACCCGCATCGAGAATGAACTAGAGAACAGCCGTCAGTTATCTCAAAAACAAGCAGATCAAGTTGAGAAACTGAAAGAACAATTGGCTACAGCTAAAGAGAAAGCAAGTCAGCAAAAGTCTGATCTTGAAACTGCCAAGGAGCAGGTTCAGAAATTATTGGCTGACTACCAAGCTAGTGCTAAGGAGCAAGAGGAGCAGAAAGTTTCTTACCAAGCCCAGCAGAGCCAACTCTTTGACCGTCTGGACAGTCTCAAAAACAAGCAGGCTAGAGCCCAAAGTTTGGAAAACATCCTAAGAAATCATAGTAATTTTTATGCGGGTGTTAAGAGTGTTCTCCAAGAAAAAGACCGTCTTGGTGGGATCATTGGTGCAGTTAGTGAGCATCTGACCTTTGATGTGCATTTTCAAACTGCCTTGGAGATTGCACTTGGAGCTAGCAGTCAACATATCATCGTAGAAGATGAAAACGCAGCAACTAAGGCTATTGATTTCCTAAAACGTAACAGAGCTGGTCGTGCGACCTTTCTTCCATTGACGACTATCAAGGCTCGTACGATTTCTAGTCAGAATCAAGACGCTATCGCTGCAAGTCCAGGATTTCTGGGTATGGCAGATGAGTTGGTGTCGTTTGATAAGAGACTAGAAGCCATTTTCAAAAACTTGCTTGCTACAACGGCTATCTTTGATACTGTAGAACATGCGCGTGCAGCTGCTCGTCAAGTTCGTTACCAGGTTCGCATGGTGACACTAGATGGGACAGAGTTGCGTACAGGTGGTTCCTACGCGGGTGGTGCCAATCGTCAAAACAACAGTATTTTCATCAAGCCAGAGCTGGAGCAATTACAAAAAGAAATTGCTAAAGAAGAAGCTGACTTGCGTTCAGAAGAAGCGAGTTTGAAGACCTTGCAAGATGAGATGGCGGTATTGGCAGAAAGATTAGAAGCTATCAAATCTCAGGGTGAGCAAGCTCGTATTCAGGAGCAAGGCTTGTACCTTGCTTATCAACAAACCAATCAGCAGGTTGAAGAACTGGAAACGCTCTGGAAACTTCAAGAAGAGGAATTAAATCGCCTATCTGAAGGTGATTGGCAAGCGGACAAGAAAAAATGCCAAGAGCGCCTCGCTACTATCGCCAGTGAAAAGCAAAATTTGGAAGCTGAGATTGAAGAGATTAAGTCTAACAAAAACGCTATTCAAGAACGTTATCAAAACTTGCAGGAACAAGTAGCGCAAGCACGCTTGCTTAAGTCAGAACTGCAAGGACAAAAGCGGTACGAAGTTACTGATATTGAACGCTTAGGTAAGGAATTGGATAATCTGGATATCGATCAAGAGGAGATTCAGCGTCTCCTCCAAGAAAAGGTTGATAATCTTGAGAAGGTTGATACGGATCTGCTAAGTCAGCAGGCGGAAGAGGCCAAAACTCAGAAAACAAACCTCCAACAAGGTCTGATTCGCAAGCAGTTTGAGTTGGATGATATCGAGGGTCAACTGGATGATATTGCCAGCCATTTGGATCAGGCTCGCCAGCAGAACGAAGAGTGGATTCGCAAACAAACACGTGCTGAAGCTAAGAAGGAAAAGGTCAGCGAACGCTTGCGCTATCTACAAGCTCAATTAACTGACCAATACCAGATCAGCTACACTGAGGCTCTAGAAAAAGCACATGAGTTGGAAAATCTCAATCTGGCAGAGCAAGAGGTTAAAGATCTTGAGAAAGCTATTCGCTTGCTGGGTCCTGTCAACTTAGACGCTATTGAACAGTACGAAGAAGTCCACAATCGTTTGGATTTCCTAAATAGCCAACGAGATGATATTTTGTCTGCGAAAAACCTACTCCTTGAGACCATCACAGAGATGAATGATGAGGTTAAGGAACGCTTCAAATCAACCTTTGAGGCTATTCGTGAGTCCTTTAAAGTGACCTTTAGACAGATGTTTGGCGGTGGTCAGGCAGACTTGATATTGACTGAGGGCGATCTTTTAACAGCTGGTGTGGAGATTTCTGTCCAACCACCAGGTAAGAAAATCCAATCTCTCAAACTCATGAGTGGTGGTGAAAAAGCCCTATCTGCTCTGGCTCTGCTCTTCTCAATCATCCGAGTTAAGACCATTCCTTTTGTTATCTTGGACGAGGTAGAGGCGGCGCTGGACGAAGCCAATGTCAAACGTTTTGGGGACTATCTCAATCGCTTTGACAAGGATAGTCAGTTTATCGTCGTGACCCACCGTAAGGGGACGATGGCGGCAGCGGATTCTATCTATGGAGTTACCATGCAAGAATCAGGTGTGTCTAAGATTGTTTCGGTTAAGTTAAAAGATTTGGAAGAAACAATAGACTAGTTACCAAACGATAGCATCTCTTAGGAGGTGCTATTTTTTAAAACTAAAGTGCTAAATTTTCTCTTAAGGTCAGTTCAGGCGCAAAAAACGACATTTGGGATTTCCTCTTAGCGAAAAGACTTTCTCTATGATATAATAGTTTCATGATTACAACAGTACCTATTAAGAACGAAAAAGATATTGCAGTACCAGAGAAAACAGTCCTTGTACTAGGTTATTTTGATGGCATCCACAAGGGGCATCAGAAACTCTTTGAAGTAGCCAGTAAGGCTTCGATGAAAGACTATCTGCCAGTTGTCGTGATGACCTTTACAGAGTCGCCAAAACTTGCCTTACAACCTTATCAACCTGAGCTCATGCTTCACATCGTCAATCACGAGGAACGGGAGCACAAGATGAAGTGGCACGGAGTAGAGGCTCTCTTCTTACTTGACTTTAGTAGCAAATTTGCTAGTTTAACGGGTCAAGAATTCTTTGATACTTATGTTAGAGCTTTAAAACCAGCCATTATCGTAGCGGGATTTGATTACACGTTTGGTTCAGATAAGAAAACTGCGGATGACCTGAAGGATTATTTTGATGGAGAGATTATCATTGTTCCTCCGGTCGAGGACGAAAAGGGCAAGATCAGTTCCACACGGATTCGCCAAGCTATTCTTGATGGAGATGTCAGGGAAGTCAATCATCTTCTCGGCACTCCGCTCCCATCTCGTGGCATGGTCGTTCATGGAAATGCTCGTGGGCGGACTATCGGTTATCCAACAGCCAATTTGGTCCTCAGAGATCGAACCTATATGCCAGCAGACGGTGTTTACGTAGTCGAAGTCGAGGTGCAACGTCAAAAATATCGTGGCATGGCGAGCGTTGGCAAAAATGTCACCTTTGATGGCGAAGAACCACGTTTTGAAGTTAATATTTTTGACTTTTCAGATGATATTTACGGTGAGACAGTCATGGTCTACTGGCTGGACCGTGTCCGTGATATGGTCAAATTTGACTCCATCGAAGAGCTCGTAGACCAACTCCAGAAAGACGAAGAGATTGCTCGAAACTGGAAGGATGGAGAGTAGAAAAGTTTAAAAAAGTGAACCATATTTTGTGTTTGCTTTTTTATTTTTGAAAGAAATTTTTATAGCGAGAAACATAATTGAAGCTTAATTGAAAATCTGTTAAAATAGTGATATTCATAACTTTAAAACCAAAGAAAAGAGACTAGTATGATTACAGGCGAATTAAAAAATAAAATTGATCAGCTGTGGGAAATGCTGTGGACTGAAGGAAATGCAAATCCTCTAACAAATATTGAACAATTGACTTATCTTCTATTTATGAAGGATTTGGATAGTGTCGAGCTTGGACGCGAAAGCGATGCTGAGTTTCTAGGAATTTCTTATGAGGGAATTTTTCCAAAAGACAAACCTGAATACCGTTGGTCGACTTTTAAAAATATGGGAGATGCTCAGGAAGTCTATCGTTTAATGACACAGGAGATTTTTCCATTTATGAAGAATCTTAAGGGTGATACTGATGATACAGCTTTTTCACGTTATATGCGTGAAGCTATCTTTCAAATAAATAAACCTGCTACGCTCCAAAAGGTGATTTCTATATTAGATGAATTTCCAACCAGAGACTCAGGTATAGACTTTGATAGTGACACACAGGGGATTAATGATATTGGCGACATCTATGAATATCTGCTATCAAAATTGTCAACCGCAGGTAAAAATGGACAATTTCGTACACCTCGTCACATCATCGATATGATGGTTGAGTTGATGCAACCAACTATCAAGGATATTATTTCAGATCCTGCTATGGGGTCTGCGGGTTTCTTAGTATCTGCTAGCCGTTACTTAAAGCGTAAAAAAGATGAATGGGAAACCAATCCAGATAATATCAACCATTTTCATAACATTATGTTTCATGGGAATGATACGGATACAACTATGCTTAGACTTGGTGCAATGAACATGATGCTACATGGAGTGGAAAATCCACAAATTAGTTATCTTGACTCACTATCTCAAGATAATGAAGAAGCAGATAAGTACACTCTAGTTTTAGCAAATCCTCCATTTAAAGGGTCACTTGACTACGATTCAACTTCAAATGATCTTCTTGCGACTGTAAAAACAAAAAAAACAGAATTACTTTTCCTTGCTCTTTTCTTGCGTACATTGAAACCAGGGGGACGTGCAGCGGTTATCGTACCTGACGGTGTCCTCTTTGGTTCTTCTAAAGCCCATAAAGGAATTCGTCAGGAAATTGTAGAGAATCATAAATTGGATGCTGTAATATCAATGCCAAGTGGCGTTTTCAAACCTTATGCTGGAGTTTCAACTGCCATTCTCATCTTTACAAAAACTGGAAATGGTGGAACGGATAAGGTCTGGTTTTACGATATGAAAGCAGATGGTTTAAGTTTGGATGATAAACGACAACCGATCAGTGACAATGATATTCCAGATATTATTCAACGTTTCCATCAACTTGAAAAAGAAGCAGAACGTAAGAGAACAGACCAGTCTTTCTTTGTTCCAGTCGATGAGATAAAGGATAATGATTATGATTTATCGATCAATAAATACAAAGAAATCGAGTATGAAAAAGTTGAATATGAGACAACAGAAGTCATCTTAAAGAAAATCAATGATCTAGAAAAAGAAATTCAAGCTGGCTTAGCAGAGTTAGAAGAGTTACTCAAGTAGGGAGATACATGTATGAAAAAAGTGAAGTTGGGGGAAGTAGCTACTTTTATTAATGGATATGCTTTTAAACCTCAAGATTGGTCATCTGAAGGAAAAGAGATTATCAGAATACAGAATTTGACTAAAACTTCAAAAGATATAAATTATTATTCGGGTACGATTGATAAAAAATACATTATTGAAGATGGAGACATTCTTATTTCTTGGTCGGGTACATTAGGGGTTTTTCAGTGGTGTGGAAAATCCGCAGTGTTAAATCAGCACATTTTTAAAGTTGTTTTCGATAAGATGGATATCGATAAATCATATTTCAAATATGTTGTTGAAAAAGGTTTGCAAGATGCTATAAAACATACTCATGGTTCCACAATGAAACATTTAACTAAAAAATATTTCGATAATATTATGGTTTCATATACAAATTTGAGAGAGCAACAAAGAATTGCAAGTGAACTGGATTTGTTAAGCAAGCTGATTTTAAGGAGACAAGAACAACTTGAAGAGTTTAATATACTTGTAAAATCCCGATTTAACGAGATGTTTGGGGATCCTATAAATAATGACAAGAAATTTGCAGTGAAAACGGGACAGCAGTGTTTTAAATTTTCAAGTGGAAAATTTCTTGATAAAAATGATAGAGTTTTTGAAGGTTACCCTGCCTATGGTGGAAATGGTATTGCTTGGAAAAGTCGAAATTATTTAATTGATAATCCAACTATTATCATTGGTCGTGTAGGTGCATATTGTGGTAATGTAAGAACTACTCACGGTAAGGTATGGATAAGTGACAATGCTATATATATAAAAGAGTTTAAAAATTTAGATTTTAACCTTATATTTTTATTAGAATTAATGAAAGTAATTGATTTTAGTAGATTCGCTGATTTCTCAGGTCAACCAAAGATAACTCAAAAACCATTAGAAAAACAGAGATATATCCTCCCCCCTCTTTCCCTCCAAAACGAATTTGCAGACTTTGTAGCTCAGGTCGACAAATCACAATTGGCAATTCAAAAATCTCTGGAAGAATTGGAAACCTTGAAAAAATCACTTATGCAGGAATATTTCGGTTAAGATCTGAGATGAAATAGCAGTTTTACACTATCGTTGTAATTACCGTAATTATTTGTTATAATACTTCAAAGGAGGAAATCAGATGGTCGTAAAAACAAGAAAACAAGGAAATTCAATCACCATTACCATTCCTAGTGAATTCAATATTCCAAGTGGTGTAAAATACGAAGCGAAATTGTTACCAAGTGGCGAAATTATCTTTACTCCTGAAGAATTGGATCATCAGGTTTCTTATGTTTCTGATGATGCCTTTGACTTAAAATTGGATACAATTTTTGATGAATACGACGATGTTTTCAAAGCTTTGGTGGAAAAATGACGGTCTATCTATCAGAAAAGCAAATTGAAAAAATCAATTCTTTAGCAATTCAACGGTATTCTCCAAATGAGCAAATTCAAACAGTTAGTCCTTCAGCGTTAAATATGATTGTGAACTTACCAGAACAATTTGTTTTTGGCAAGCCTCTTTATCCAACAATTTTTGATAAAGCAACAATATTATTTGTCCAATTGATAAAGAAGCATGTCTTTGCCAACGCCAATAAACGAACAGCTTTCTTTGTTTTGGTGAAGTTCTTACAATTAAATGGTTATCACTTTACTGTTTCCGTGGAAGAAGCGGTTGATATGTGCGTGACTATAGCGGTAGAAGCTTTAACTGATGAAAAAATGATAAGCTACTCTAAATGGGTTTCTCAACATTCTGTCAGAGAAAAAATAAGCTAGTATGTTGGATTTGAATGAGTATTAGAAAATAAACAGACAATATTAGAATTCTGAAATGCAGAAACTGATATTGTCTCTTTTTATTGATGAGTAATAATGAAAGTGAGAATTTATGGAATCAAAAGTTACAATTATCATACAAGAAATGTTACCCTTTTTAAACAATGAACAATTACTAGCATTGCGAGAGAGTTTAGAACGCCATCTAGTTGATGAAAAAAAGAAGCAGAAGCATTCGAATAATAATCTGTTGCAACTATTCATAACTGCTAAGCAGGTGGAGGGCTGTAGCGCAAAAACAATACGTTATTATCAGAGAACAATTGAAAATTTGTTTCATCATATTAAGGAGTCTGTGACACAACTGACAACAGATGATTTAAGGAGTTATCTAGCAAATTATCAGTCTGAAAAGGACTGTAGTAAGGCGAATTTGGACAATATTCGGCGTATATTGTCCTCTTTTTTTGCTTGGCTTGAGCAAGAGGAATATATCATCAAGAATCCTATTCGAAGGATTAAAAAAATTAAAACAGAACAAACTGTGAAAGAAACTTATACGGATGAACATCTCGAAATTATGAGAGATAATTGTGAAAATTTAAGAGATTTGGCAATGATTGACCTACTAGCATCAACAGGTATGCGTGTAGGAGAACTGGTCCAGTTGAATCGTTCTGATATTGATTTTGAAAACAGAGAGTGCGTTGTTTTCGGAAAAGGAAAAAAAGAAAGACCCGTATATTTTGATGCTCGTACGAAAATTCATTTAAGAAACTATCTCAATGATAGAAAAGATGGTCATCCAGCTCTTTTTGTAACGCTAGTTGGAAAAGCCCAGAGACTTGGAATTGCTGGTGTCGAGATTCGATTGAGAAAGTTAGGACATAAACTTGGAATACAAAAGGTTCATCCACATAAATTCAGAAGGACTCTAGCGACAAAGGCTATTGATAAAGGAATGCCTATTGAACAAGTCCAAAAACTACTTGGTCACAGCAAAATTGATACAACCCTGGCCTATGCCATGGTTAACCAAAGCAATGTCAAACATTCACACCAAAAATTCATCTCTTAACCGCAAATCCCGATTTAACGAGATGTTTGGGGATCCTATAAATAATGACAAGAAATTTGCAGTGAAAACGGGACAGCAGTGTTTTAAATTTTCAAGTGGAAAATTTCTTGATAAAAATGATAGAGTTTTTGAAGGTTACCCTGCCTATGGTGGAAATGGTATTGCTTGGAAAAGTCGAAATTATTTAATTGATAATCCAACTATTATCATTGGTCGTGTAGGTGCATATTGTGGTAATGTAAGAACTACTCACGGTAAGGTATGGATAAGTGACAATGCTATATATATAAAAGAGTTTAAAAATTTAGATTTTAACCTTATATTTTTATTAGAATTAATGAAAGTAATTGATTTTAGTAGATTCGCTGATTTCTCAGGTCAACCAAAGATAACTCAAAAACCATTAGAAAAACAGAGATATATCCTCCCCCCTCTTTCCCTCCAAAACGAATTTGCAGACTTTGTAGCTCAGGTCGACAAATCACAATTTGCTTGTGGGATAGTTATAAAACTGTGGAGAAATAGCTTGAAATCTAGTATAATATAGCTATCTATTTATTCAAAGTGAGAGAAAAATGGGAAATTTTGATTTTCTTTTAAATAACGAAGAGTATGAATCTTTTTCAAAGCCTTGTATAGAAGCTGAGAATATGATCGCGACATCTACTGTAGCTACTGCTTTTATGGCACGCCGTGCTTTGGAGCAGGCTGTTCATTGGATATATAGTCACGATTCATATTTAGAAGCTCCCTATCGTGCTACCTTATCTTCTTTGGTATGGGATGATGATTTTAGAGAGATTGTGGATCCTGAGCTCCATAGGCAGATTGTTCTTTTAATTCGATGGGGAAATCATGCTGCACATGGTGGAGAAATTAAGGAACGAGAAGCGATTTTGGCTTTGCATCATTTGTATCAGTTTGTCAATTTTATTGATTATTGCTACAGTAACGAGTTCGTGGAGCGTTATTTCGACGAGCAATTATTGCCACTTTCAGCAAACATCAAGTTTCGAGAAACGCCACAATCTATGGCGAAATTACAAAACAGTTTGTCAGATCTTCCTGATTTCGATGAACAGATGGCTAATCAGTCATTGGCTGTTCAAGAGACTTATACTGAAAAACGTGAAACAGCAGCTCTACGGCAAGATGTATCTTTCCATATCGATCAACTATCTGAATCAGAGACAAGAAAACTCTTTATAGATATCGATCTCCGTTTAGCAGGTTGGACATTTGAGGAAAACTGTCGTGTTGAGGTAGCCGTTCATGGTTTGAAGCATGGTACAGGAACTGGATACTGTGACTATGTCCTTTATGGCAAAAATGGGAAAGTTCAAGCAATTGTTGAAGCTAAAAAGGCATCTGTAAATCCAGAAGTAGGGGAGGTGCAGGTCAAGGAATATGCTGAAGCTCTTGAGAAACAAATCGGCTATCGGCCAATTTGCTTTATTACCAATGGTTTAAAGCACTACATACTTGATGGTGTTAATCGTCGCCAGATTGCAGGGTTCTACTCTCAAGAAGAGTTGCAACTGTTGATGGACAGACGTCACTTGCAAAAACCACTCGAGGATATTTCTAGCAAAATTAGGGACGACATTTCTGGACGTTATTATCAGAAACATGCGATTACAAGTGTCTGTGAAGCATTCTCCAATAATCGGAGACAGGCACTCTTGGTCATGGCAACTGGGTCTGGGAAAACCCGTACAGCGGTTTCCCTAGTTGATATCCTTTCGCGTCATAACTGGGTAAAAAATGTTCTTTTTTTAGCTGATAGAACTTCCCTAGTTAAGCAAGCTTATGATTCGTTTAGGAAATTACTTCCAGATATTTCGGTTTGTAATTTCTTAGAAGATAAAGATAGTGCTCGATCTAGTCGTATGGTTTTTTCAACCTATCCTACTATGATAGGAGCGATTAGTGATCAAGAAGAAGTAAATCAACGCCCCTTCACTGTTGGGCACTTTGATCTCATCATAATTGACGAGTCTCACCGTTCTATTTATCAGAAATACAAATCAATTTTTGATTATTTTGATGCACGGATTGTAGGATTAACTGCCACTCCGCGTCAAGATTTGGATAAAAATACCTATAGTTTCTTTAACTTGGAGAATGGTGTTCCAACATACGCATACGATTTGGAAGAGGCTGTAAAAGATGGTTATTTAGTAGCTTATCATTCGATTGAAACTAAGTTAAAACTACCAACGGATGGTCTACATTACGATGATTTATCCCAAGACGAAAAAGAATATTTTGATAGCCAATTTGAAGATGGTAGTTCTGAGAAAGATATTGATCCTGAGGATTTTAATACCTCTATTTTCAATAGAAAAACAGTCAAAATTGTTCTAGATGAACTAATGACAAGAGGAATTCAGACAGCTTCAGGTGACGAAATTGGTAAAACCATTATCTTTGCTAAAAACCATCGACACGCTGAATACATCAGAGATATTTTTAACGAACGCTATCCTGAAAAAGGAAGCGATTATGCTCAAGTGATTGATTATAGCATTAAGCATTATCAAACCTTAATTGATGATTTTAAAATTAAGGAGAAATACCCTCAAATTGCAATTTCTGTTGATATGTTGGATACAGGTATTGATGTACCAGAGGTTGTTAATTTAATCTTTTTCAAGAAAGTGCGTTCTAAAACTAAATTTTGGCAGATGATTGGCCGTGGAACCCGTCTTTGTAAAGATTTATTTGGCCCTGAGCAGGATAAGGAAAATTTCTTGGTATTTGATTATGGTGATAATTTTGAATATTTCAAAGCTGATCCAAGAGAAGGAGATGGCCGTCACATTGTTTCTCTGACTCAACGTTTGTTTAACATCAAAGTGGACTTGATTCGAGAACTGCAGGAGCTTCGTTATCAAGATGATCAGTTTGCTAGAGAATACCGTCAACAACTCGTCTCAGAACTTCATGAACGTATGGTGAGCTTAAATGAGTTAGACTTTAGGGTTCGTATGGTCTTAGATACAGTTTATACTTACAGAAAGTTGGAAAATTGGCAAAATCTAACGATCGTTACAAGTGAAACAATCCAGAAAGATCTTTCTCCGATTCTATTTGAAGAAAATAAAGAAGACGAGATGGCGAGACGATTTGATTTATGGTTGTTTCAGATACAGTTAGGACAACTGTTAGCTAAGCCAGCAACTGTCCATATATGTCAAGTTATGAAAACAGCTAAGGCTCTTGCTAGGGTTGGCAATATACCACAAGTTTTTGCACAGGCTGAAATTACCAGGAAAGTACAAGAACCTGAATTTTGGGAAGAAGTTAGTTTATCTAAGCTGGAAAAAATACGCCTTGCACTTCGAGATTTACTACAGTT
Organism: Streptococcus oralis subsp. tigurinus; assembly: GCF_002096275.1. GTDB lineage: Bacteria > Bacillota > Bacilli > Lactobacillales > Streptococcaceae > Streptococcus > Streptococcus oralis_CN. The sequence goes on from NZ_NCUG01000018.1 coordinate 93,280, forward strand.
TTTGGATAAACCGGAGCGCACTGTATATTATGTCAATTTTGATGATCACATTCTTTCCACTGTCCAAGATACTAAGCCATATTTACAAGTCAATGACCTGCGATCTTATAATGAAAAAGTTGAACATTATTTGAAAACTCATCTAGATGATGAAGCAATTTCTAAGTTATACCATAATGAAAAATTGACCTCTCAAGATTTACTTGCACTTGAAACATTGTTATGGGAAAAATTAGGTAGCAAGTCAGATTACCAACAACATTATGAAAATAAGGCAATTCCTAGATTGGTTCGTGAGATTATTGGTTTAGATAGAGAGGCTGCCAATCAAGTTTTTTCTAAATTTTTATCGGATGAGAGTCTCAATGCCAAGCAGATTTCATTTGTGAAATTGATTGTAGATTACATTGTAGAAAATGGTTGCTTGGAGACTAAAGTTTTAACACAAGAGCCGTTTAAATCATATGGTTCAGTTCAACTACTCTTTCAACACCAACTCCCTATACTTCGTAATATTGTCCAAACAATTGAACTCATTAATGATCGAGCTGGAGAAGCAGCGTAAATAATAAGAGGTTGTAAATGCAAACGCAAGATGAAATGAATGTTCTGGTACCAGAAAAATTAGTAGAAATTGAGCGTGATTACGATGTCACAGTTTTGTGGGCTATCGAGTCTGGTAGTCGTGCCTGGGGTTTTGAGTCTCCCGATAGTGACTTTGATGTACGATTTATCTACAGACACAAGCAAGATTTTTATCTCCGTTTAAATGAACAGCGTGATGTTATCGAGCTACCAATTGACGATACTTGGGATGTGAGTGGCTGGGATTTAGACAAGACTTTAAAACTCCTTTATAAGTCAAATCCAACACTGTTTGAATGGTTACAGTCACCAATTGTCTATCAACAAACGGATTTTATTGAACGCCTACGTCCCCTTGCTAACCAGTATTTTTCAGAGAAAAAATGCTGTATCATTACTTGAATACTGCTAGAACTCAAATGAATAAGTATCTTTCAGGAAACAAGGTTAAACCTAAAAAGTATTTCTATGCGCTGCGTCCCATTTTGGCCTGCCGTTGGATTGAAAAATACCATTCAGTTCCTCCAATTTTATTTGACGATTTGGTCAAAGAATTGCTTCCTGATGAGATGAAAGAGCATGTGTCAAGATCGCTTGATATCAAGGTAAAGGGACCTGAAGGTATGGAAATTGATCCGATTATGCCAATCCAATACTACATCATCAAAAATATCAAAGAGTTGGATGCATACGTTCAAAGTGTTAGTGAGGAAAAGAAAGAGTGGAAAGCTCTAAATCAATTTTTCCTTGAAGAATTAGGGCATGACTGAGGTTGTTTATGGGTAAATGGACATGTAAATGTGGGCAAGCAATGAATGACCACCAAGCGCCCGATCCAAATGCTTATTCAGTTTATTCGGATGAGTTGTTTGAAGAAATCATAAATAAAGCTGACGACCATAATAAAATTTCTTATGATGATATTTCTGAAGCGTCATTTTATATGTGGAAGTGCCCTGAGTGTGGCAGTTTCATGGTTTTTGGCGAAGACGGGGATGGAGCTCACTTTACTTTTTATGAGCGCCAAGAAGCAGAAATGGTTGAACTTAAACCTGAACCTCTCTTTGATCCGGCTCAAGAGTTAAATCTTGTTGTGGTTGAGTTTCAGGAGGGAGGGAATGGCTATACGTATATCTGTGAAGACCCAAATATCCATATTGGACATGCTGTTATTGTCCCAGTAGGAAAGGAAAATACTGAAAAAACTGCTCTAGTTGTACAGAAGTATCATGCCCTACCAAAGGATATCACTTTTCCTGTTGAAAAGTTAAAACGAGTCGTTCGTAGATATTCACATTTTGACCCACACACTTCAAAAATCGTTTGTAGAAATTTAATTAAGCTTGGAAGAATGCTTGATGCTTGCTCTAAAAATGTTAAACCTGCTAATCAGCAATATTATAGTATCAAAACTCCCTTAGGCTATTTCTGGTTAGAATTAAATGGAGTTCCAATTCCAATGAAAATTACGCAGATTCAAGTCAGAGATAAAAAGTACCAAGTTGATAGCGCCCTTTATATTAAGCCTTCAGAGATTAACTGTAGAAGATTCTATGAACTGGAATTATGTGCAGATTTTGATATTGATGCCTCGAGATGGATCGATGTTCTCTCGGATGAAAACGTTTGGGGAAATACTTGGGAACTAAATGGTCTTCAATTTGGTATTACTGCAGGGGAGTCTCCAGAATTTGAAGACGAAGTTGCAGCAAGAAAGTATAGTCGTGTCCCACTTTATTATGACTGGCACCCTGAATTTGAAGATTATTATGGTTTCAGTTTAGCTTGGAAAAAATACGAGTCTGATAGCGATTTGTCAATAGATTTCTATACAACGTAAGATGCAGGAGGATATGTATGAATCAAGCTTGGGATTTATTGTTTGAGGGTAAGATTAATGAGGCTAAAAAATTAGTTGAAGCTGATTTTTTATTAGAAACTTGCACAGATTTTAGTTTGTTAAATTTGATGGGATATATTTATCTTGAAGAGCAAAATTACAACGAGTGCTTAAGTATCTATCAGCGTTACATTGACTTAGCACGAACTAAAAGTGACCCAGAAAATGAACATATAGGCTATCATCAGTTAGCCATGGTTTATCGTGAAATGAATGAATTTCAAACGGCCCTTTTCTATATCGAAAGAGAGCAAAAAGTCATTGAAGAAGCTTTTACAGAGGATACCCTCAAATCTTCTGTTAACAATTATGAGCAAGGTTATTTACGATTAAAGCTAGGGAAAGTAGCAGAAGCATTCATGTATATGGAACAGTCCTTAAAACAAGCTTTGCAAACAGATGATTTGATTGCCCAAGCTTGTGCCTATAGAGGTTTAGGAGAGATTGGTTCGATACAAAATCCTGAAGAATCACATGAAAATTTTTTACAAGCTATCGCTCTTTTTGAAAAGGCAGGCGATCAGATTGGTGCTCAAGAGGTTAGAAAATTGCTAAATAATAAAAAGTAGCCTTGTCAGGCTACTTTTTATTAAAACACACGATAGACATAAGGATTTTCTGGTTTGTCTACTTTTGTGAAACTCTCAACCTCCAGTGTTGGGAGTTTTTGTTTGAGTTCTTTATGGTAGTGGAGGGTCAGAGTTCCTCTAGCGGTGATCCAAGTATTGTCAGGATACTGGCGTGAGTTTCCCTTGGTCAGGAGTCCATATACACCAGAGTCTGCGATACAGTGGATGATTCCAAAGCGAAAGAGGAACTGGCTATCTGGATGACTAGGATCGTTATAAACAAAGCCTGTAAACTCGATTTTCTTTCCTTCAAACTCTTGAGGGTAGTCATAGAGAACTTCCATGACCTCCATATAGTTATCGTCTGTAATTTGAATGCTTGGCTGGGATAGGTATTTATCAGCAGTTTCCCTCATTTCCTTTTCATAAGCAGATTTGGAAAAATAGGTACTGGTATCCGGTTTGAGGTATTGACTGGATGTGCCTTCGCTTGCCTGAATGACTGTGTTGATTCCCTCAGCAAGTGGGAAATGGTATCCCTTAGCAGACACGGTTCTTGAGTCCAAACTTACGGTAGGAAAGGCAACTCCAATCAATAGAGGTAGTGACAGTAACAGGATGCTGATTCGCCTAGCTTGACGACTTTCCAAATGGCTGTGAGAGTTGATTTTCTTAATCCAGATGTAGAATTGAACCAGAGCCAATAGAAGAGAAAGGAGCATGGAGATATAGACTAGATAGGAATAGTGGAGGTTAATGTAGTGACTGAGCTTGCCAGATAGCTGCAGATACAGAGTTAGGGCAAAATAACCCAGTAAAATGATAAATCGGATCATACCATCACCCCCATTATGTAAGAATAAAGCAAGACAAGCACTGTCACGATGCCCATGAATTGCCAGATGAAGCGCGCTTTGAGATAGTGCTTCATCATGATGAGATTTTTGATATCAAGCATGGGGCCAATGATAAGAAAAGCAAGGACTGGCGCTAGGCCGAAGCTCGAGAGGAGAGAAGCTCCGATAAAGGCGTCCGCCTCGCTACAAAGAGAGAGGAGAAAGGCTAGAAACATGAGCAAGAGAATCGCAAGGACTGGACTTGCGCTGATAGAGGTCAAGATCCGAGTCGGGACATAGACCTGCACGATAGCCGCAAAGAGACAGCCAAAGACCAAGTAACGCCCCATATCGAAAAACTCATCAATAGCCTGTATAAAGACCTGAAAGACCTTTCTAGCAGAAGTCAAGTGTGAAAAGTCATGTTCATGACAAGCGATAGGATTCTCTTTTTGAATGGCTTCCTTCCAGAAAAATCCTAGGAAAATCCCAAGCACCAAAGCAATCACAATAGCTCCCAGCGCTCGCAAGAAGGCAAATTTTATTGAATTGCCAAAGGCAGAATAAGTGGCGAAAAGAACGATAGGATTGATGATGGGAGCAGTCACCAGAAAAGGAACGGCCGTGTAGCTGGGCACTTTCTTTTCCAAAAAACGATTAATAATTGGAACGATTCCACATTCGCAAGAAGGAAAGAGAAAGCCAATGAAGGTACCAAAAAAGATCCTCCCCCAACGATTGCGAGGAAGAAACTCATAAACTTTATCAGGTGTGATATAGACCTCAATCAACCCCGAAATGAGACTCCCAATCAAGACAAAAGGAAGGGCTTCAATCATGATGGAGAGAAAAATAGCTCCTGCTTGTAAGATGCTAGGAGGAAGAGATTGGAAAACAGTCATCTATTTTTTCTTCTCAACTTTTTCTTTTTTGTTTTTGTCATCTGGAAAAGTGACTTGTGTTAAGTCAGGAAGTTTGGCGAATTCCTCAAACATCTTGTCCAAGTCATCCGTTTTTGTAAATTTAACAGCCATGGGCCTACCTCTTTTCTACATTCTACCTCTATTATACTATTATTTTGTGGAAATGGGATTATTTTGATAATCAAAGATGCAAAAACAGGTAAGGCAAAACAAGAGTTGTTCCTTATGGTATAATAGATTTATGGATAAAAAATATGAAAAAATCTCCCAAGATTTGGGTGTAACCTTAAAGCAAATCGATACTGTTCTAAGTTTGACGGTAGAAGGGGCGACGATTCCCTTTATCGCGCGTTATCGTAAGGACATGACTGGTAGTTTGGATGAGGTGGCGATTAAGGCTATCATCGACTTGGATAAAAGCCTGACTAATCTCAATGACCGCAAGGAAGCTGTCTTGGCTAAGATTCAAGAACAAGGCAAGTTGACTAAGGAATTGGAAGAAGCTATCTTAGCTGCCGAAAAACTAGCAGATGTAGAAGAACTTTACCTACCCTACAAGGAAAAGCGTCGGACCAAGGCAACCATTGCCCGTGATGCAGGGATCTTTCCGCTTGCTCGCTTAATCTTGCAGAATGTAGCGAACTTAGAGAAAGAGGCTGAGAAGTTTGTCTGTGAAGGATTTGCGACTGGCCAAGAAACCTTAGCTGGTGCAGTTGATATCTTGGTTGAAGCCTTATCGGAAGATGTGACCTTGCGTTCCATGACTTATCAGGAAGTGCTGAGACACTCTAAAATCACCTCGCAAGTAAAGGATGAAAGTCTTGATGAAAAACAAGTTTTTCAGATATATTACGATTTCTCAGAGACAGTTGGCAACATGCAGGGCTATCGTACCTTGGCTCTCAACCGTGGGGAGAAGCTAGGCGTCTTAAAAGTCGGTTTTGAACATGCGACGGATCGTATCCTAACTTTCTTTGCTGCTCGTTTCAAGGTTAATAATGCCTATATTGATGAAGTTATCCAGCAATCTGTTAAGAAAAAGGTCTTGCCTGCTATCGAGCGCCGTATTCGGACAGAATTGACTGAGAAAGCGGAAGAAGGGGCTATCCAACTCTTTTCGGACAATTTGCGCAATCTCCTCTTGGTTGCTCCGCTAAAAGGGCGCGTGGTTCTAGGCTTTGACCCTGCCTTTCGTACAGGTGCCAAGCTAGCTGTCGTTGATGCGACAGGGAAAATGCTGACGACTCAGGTCATTTATCCTGTCAAACCAGCATCAGCTCGTCAAATCGAAGAAGCAAAGAAAGATTTGGCAGATTTGATTGGTCAGTATGGCGTAGAAATTATTGCTATCGGAAATGGGACGGCCAGTCGTGAAAGTGAAGCCTTTGTGGCGGAAGTTCTGAAAGATTTCCCTGAAGTCAGCTATGTTATCGTCAATGAGAGCGGTGCTTCTGTATACTCTGCTAGCGACCTTGCTCGTCAGGAATTTCCAGAATTAACCGTTGAAAAACGCTCTGCCATCTCTATCGCCCGTCGTTTGCAGGACCCCCTTGCTGAATTGGTTAAAATTGATCCTAAGTCAATCGGTGTCGGGCAATACCAGCACGATGTTAGTCAGAAGAAACTGTCTGAAAGTCTGGACTTTGTCGTTGATACGGTGGTTAACCAGGTTGGCGTCAATGTCAATACAGCCAGCCCAGCACTTCTCTCCCACGTAGCTGGACTCAATAAAACCATCTCTGAAAATATCGTCAAATACCGTGAAGAAGAAGGAAAAATCACTTCACGCGCTCAAATCAAAAAGGTTCCGCGTCTAGGTGCCAAGGCTTTTGAACAGGCAGCTGGTTTCCTCCGTATCCCTGAAAGTAGCAATATCCTTGATAATACAGGAGTTCACCCAGAAAATTACGCTGCTGTTAAGGAGCTCTTCAAACGCTTGGATATCAAGGACTTGAATGAAGAAGCTCAAAGCAAACTCAAGTCCCTTTCAGCCAAAGAAATGGCGCAAGAACTAGAACTTGGACCAGAAACCCTTAAAGATATCATTGCTGATCTTCTCAAACCAGGTCGCGATTTCCGTGATTCTTTTGATGCTCCAGTTCTCCGTCAAGATGTCTTGGATATTAAAGACTTAAAAGTCGGCCAGAAGCTGGAAGGTGTGGTGCGTAATGTCGTTGACTTCGGTGCCTTCGTTGATATCGGAATTCACGAGGACGGCTTGATTCATATTTCCCACATGAGTCGCAAATTTATCAAACATCCCAGCCAAGTGGTATCCGTCGGAGATTTGGTAACGGTTTGGGTTAAGAAAATCGATACTGAACGTGAAAAAGTTAATCTGTCGCTCCTAGCTCCAGATGAATCTAACTGAGTACGTTCAGTCTGTTTCCCTCGAAGACTTTGGTAGACCTTTTACCCACCAAGCCCAGTGGAATTCTCGTCTACGAACGACAGGTGGGCGATTTTTCCCAAAGGATGGGCATTTGGATTTTAATCCCAAGGTTTATGATGAACTTGGTTTGGAGGTTTTTCGGAAAATCGTGCGCCATGAACTCTGTCACTATCACCTTTATTTTCAGAAAAAAGGATATCGACATAAGGACCGAGATTTTAAAAAACTTTTGAAAGAAGTGGATGGGCTGCGCTTTGTTCCCCCTTTGAAAGACCAAAGTACCTACCTAGTCTATCAGTGCCAATCCTGCCAGCAATCCTATCAACGAAAGAGGAAGATTGACACGAAACGCTATCGCTGTGGCGTCTGCCGTGGTAAACTCGTCATCTTAAATCGGCCTAAGGACTGATGTTCTTGGTCTCGTTTTATGCTATACTACTTGTAAGAATACCGAAAGAGGAAACAATCATGAATACAAAATTTTATAAAATGAGACGAAATCGTATGGTGTCAGGAGTTTTAGCTGGTCTATCAGACAAGTGGAAACTTGATGTAACCCTAGTCCGCTTTCTCTTCGCCATTTTTACTGTGGCAAATTTTGGAATCGGAGTGATTATTTACATCATCCTTGCCTCTATCCTGCCAACTAAGGAAGAGATTGATGCAGAAATGTACGGAACAGGACCACGCAAACGCAAGGAAGCCCAACCAATAAATGATGATGATGGCTGGTTTTGGTGAGTATGGTAGAAGCATGAACTTCGTCCAAGAGGACGAAGTTTTTTTAAATTTGTTAAATCAAATTCTGAAATGGTATAATAAATCAGTGAATACAATAATTTAGAGAGATTAATATGGCTAACGAAAATAAAACGTTTGAATTACAAAGTTCTGAAATTGACTTTGACTATGAACAGTTACTTGAAATAGAAAATTCTTTAGAAAATAACCTTAAGGATGTTGTTGAACACATAGAGCAACTTGATATAGATAGAGAAAAATTACAAAATAATGAATACCTTCAAGAATCTATTGAAAATATAGTTTGGGAACAAGTACAACTTCAACTTGCTGCCCAAATTGGTGAAGAGTTTATTAAAGAGAACAATGGTCAAACTCTAGATTTGCGAAAAGAAGCTCATATACAAACTGCTGAAAATTTTGAAAAAGGAAAACTAGCAACTCATAATAGAACTGTTGATCATCAAAAAATATACAATGAATGGCAAGATTCTTTTATACTGAATAAGAACGGAGAGAGAATTTTAAAAAAAGAAACTCGTAAATTTTTTGATAAAGGAAGAGATAAAGGTTCATCTTCAGTTCATAAAGATCATACTATCTCTATTAAAGAACAATTAAATGATATTGATTTAGTTGCATTTTCTACAAAAGAGGAAATTAAAGTTTTTGCTAATAGTTCTAAGAATTTACATGATTTAGATGCCTCAGCGAATATGTCTAAGGGTGACAAACCTATGTTAGAATTTTTAAATTCTGAAAGAAATGGACTAAAACCAGAGGAACGATTTAATATAGACAGAAGACAAGCAGAGTCTGATGAAAAAGAAGCTCGTGAAGGATATTCAGATTTTAAAGATAACGCTAAAAAAAGAGCAGTTGAATCTGGTAAAAAATCACGACGCGATGAGGCGTTAAAAGTTTCTGGAAAAGCTTTGAAAGCAGCGCTTTTACAGTTACTATCAGAATTTTTGCTAGAATTAATTTCAAAATTTATCTCTTGGCTAAAAGATACAGAAAGAAACTTATCAACTTTTATTGAAAAGATAAGAGAGGCCATTATTTCATTTGTAAACAACTTATCAAATCACTTATTAAACGTTGGTAAATCAGTGGTTACGATGATTGCTTCTGCGATAGTTGGACCAGTGATTAACACTTTTCTTAAAGCTTGGACATTTATACACCAAGGTTGGAGGTCTTTAAAAGAAGCGATTGATTATCTAAACAATCCAGATAACAAAGAAAAAAGTGTTCAGATTATGATGCTAGAGATAGGTAAAATTGTTGTTGCAGGTTTAACGGCTACAGGTGCTATTGTAGTGGGAGAAGCATTAGGAGCATCCCTTACGGCAAGTTTTCCAGTGTTGGCTATTTCTATACCACTTTTAGGAACAATCGGCAACGTTATTGGAACATTTATGGGAGCAACTTTATCTGGAATTATTGGCGCTTTTGTATTAAAAATGATTGATCAGCAAATTGTTAATAAACAGATTTCTGAACTAAGTTCTAAAAAAATTGATCAAAATAATGAAATGTTAGTAATTCAAGATCAATTATTAGATGTAAAGAGCACAAAACTACAAGTCGAAAAAGATTCTATTGTTAATACTATTAAGGAAAGACATGATATGGCTGCGTCCATGATGAAAGAAAAGCTATCAGATATTTTTGAAGAATCTACAAGAGACGAAAAAAGTGACTTTGATGAGATTGATGCATTATTACAAGATTTACTAGATTAAGGAGATAAACATGGAACAAGAAGTAGTTGAGCAAGAACAGGAAAAATTTGAAATAAACATTAGCAAACATGATTTCGATGAAGCGAAAGAGCATCTGAAAGAGTTTGCTGAACAAAGTCAAGATGAACTGTATTTTGATAAAGTTAGAACTCACGATGATTTCTTCGGTTTTGAGTTTGCTGAACATGGAGTGACGGGAAACGAGTTTAATACGTTAGTTGAACAAACTCAAAATTACATTTCAAAATTTTATGATAATCAACAAACACTTATTGAAGAATTTGGTCAAGTTTATAAAGCTTTAGAAGCGTTGGATAAAGATTATATTCAAGCTATTCTTTCTTCTGTAGCTGCCATCGAACATAACAACAAAAAAATTCTGAAAGAGCAGGCTCGTATTGATAAAACCATAGAGAAACAAAAATTAACTTTAGAAGCTCTTAAGCAGTTTAAAGAGAAATTTAACGAAGAAAAAAGTAAAAATTCTATCGTTGAACATGAGGAACGACTTTCTACACTAGATGATAGAATTGTCAACTTAGAGGGTACTGTTAGTCAGCTTCCTTTGGAGCCTGTCTCGCATACTTCTGAAATTGAAGAACTCAGAAGAGAGTTGAAAGAAAGTAAGCAACGAATTGAACTTATTTCTAATCGACTACTTACAGTTTTTATCATATCTGGGGTATCTATTGGAATGCTAATTATTGCTTTACTTTTTATGTTTTTGAGGTAGATTATGACTATATCCCGTGATAAACTAATTGAGAGTGCCAAAAAATTGGATCGACAACTGGGTGACGAGTCGGCTTTTTTCACAAAAGTGAATGAGATTATAATTGATCATTCTGACACAAATAAAGTAGCTGATCTATATAAATCTATATATTTATTTCAAAAAGAGAATAAAAAAAGTAAGATAAGTCCAACGCTAAAAGAATTATCTGATAATTTAGCTTGTTATTTAGGTTACTCTTATCTTTTTGAAATACTAGGGAAGGAGTTAGGAAAACGTAACAACTCTTCTCTGGATGAATTGATGAATGAATTAAATCAATTAGTTGGTTTACAAAAAGTTAAAGAGGAAGTTTCTAGGTTAGTTATATATCAAAAAATTCAGTCCAAAAGAAAAGAGTCTGGACTAAAAGTCCCAAAAAGGACATTGCATATGGCATTTATGGGTAATCCTGGTACTGGGAAGACGACAGTAGCTAGAATTGTAGGTCGAATGTATTATCAATTAGGACTTCTTTCAAAGGGGCATTTTATAGAAGTCTCCAGAACGGATTTAATCGCAGGTTATCAAGGTCAAACTGCTTTAAAAGTAAAAAGTGTTATTGAAAAAGCAAAAGGTGGCGTTTTATTCATAGATGAAGCTTATAGTATTACAGAAAATGACAATACTGATTCATATGGACGAGAATGTTTAACAGAATTGACAAAGGCATTAGAGGATTCAAGAGATGATCTAATTGTTATTGTTGCAGGATATACTGATCCAATGAATCATTTCTTTGAATCGAATCCTGGTCTGAAGTCTCGCTTTAATTATTTTATAAATTTTGAAAATTATTCTTCTACAGAATTGTTAGATATTCTTGAAACACTAGCAAGGAAAGACGACTACCAGATTGACGACAAGCTAAAAGAAATATTATTAAATTATTTTAATGATAAGTTAGAAAGTAATCTCACCAATTTTTCTAACGGTCGTTTCGTTCGAAATCTTTATGAAGATTTAATAATGAATCAAGCTGTTCGAATTGATAAAAGTGAGAGCGTATCCTCAAAAGAGTTAACCTTGTTGATAAAAGACGATTTTTCTTTAGAAGAAAACCGTTCTGCTTATATAGAAATATAATTAATTGAAAGAATACATTATCAAATCGTAGCTAAATGTTTTATTGGTTGATACATAATCAATACCGAACCTTAACCCTTGCATCCGCAAGGGTTTTCTTCTTGTATTTCATTTGTGGTAAAATATTGATAGCAAAATTGCTTGATATTCCTCAATCTTACAAAAATGTAAGATTAAAGTCTCTTTTGTAAGGTTAGGTTATGGCAGGCCGCCTTTTTTTGCGATAAACTAGACTCATAAAGAACAAAGGAGCAAAACCATGAAAAGAATCTTACAAAAGAAAACAAGAAAACCAAGTCAAAAAGATATCGAGCGTGTTCAACTGGGATGCGCTATGATGCAAGCACAGTTTCAATTGATGGGATATTAAGAAGGAGAAAATCATGACACTTTTAGATGTAAAACACGTTCAAAAAATCTACAAAACACGTTTCCAAGGCAACCAAGTAGAGGCCCTCAAGGACATTCACTTTACAGTGGAAAAGGGTGACTACGTTGCCATCATGGGAGAGTCTGGTTCTGGGAAATCAACCCTGCTCAACATCCTAGCTATGCTGGACAAACCAACTCGTGGTCAAGTTTACTTGAACGGAATAGACACAGCCACTATTAAGAATTCACAGGCTTCGAGTTTCCGTCGTGAGAAGTTAGGCTTCGTCTTCCAAGACTTTAACCTGCTAGATACCCTGTCTGTTAAGGACAATATCTTGCTTCCGCTAGTATTATCACGAAAACCCATCACGGATATGATGAAGAAATTGGTAGTGACAGCTGAAAATTTGGGCATCAACCAATTGCAAGAGAAGTACCCTTACGAGATCTCTGGTGGGCAAAAACAGCGGGTTGCAGTAGCACGCGCCATCATTACCGAGCCTGAAATTCTCCTTGCGGATGAGCCAACTGGGGCACTTGACTCCAAGTCATCTGCAGCTCTTCTAGATGTTTTTGATGAAATCAATGAGCGCGGGCAAACCATTCTCATGGTGACCCACTCAACCGCAGCAGCCAGCAGGGCCAAGCGTGTTCTCTTTATCAAGGACGGGATCCTCTACAACCAAATCTACCGTGGAGACAAGACCGAACGTCAGATGTTCCAAGAAATCTCTGATACCTTGACTGTTATGGCAAGCGAGGTGAATTAGTATGTTTCGATTGACCAATAAGTTAGCGGTTTCGAACTTAATCAAAAACCGCAAACTCTACTATCCCTTTGCTTTAGCTGTTCTCTTAGCAGTGACCATCACCTATCTCTTTTACTCACTGTCACTTAATCCTAACATTGGCAAGATCCGAGGGGGAGAAACTATCTCTATGACCCTCGCTCTCGGTATGGTGGTTGTTACCATCGCTTCTGGAATTATTGTCCTTTATGCCAATAGTTTTGTCATGAAGAACCGCTCCAAAGAGCTGGGTATATATGGTATGCTGGGTCTTGAAAAGCGCCATTTGATCAGTATGGTTTTTAAGGAGCTTCTTATTTTTGGTTCCTTAACGCTGACAGCTGGTCTCGGCCTAGGAGCTCTCTTTGATAAGCTAATCTTTGCCCTTCTTCTGAAGTTGATGAAAATGAAGGTGGAGCTCGTTTCGACTTTCCAACCAATTGTCTTTATACTAGTTCTCATCGTTTTTGGAGCTATTTTCCTAGGTTTGGTTTTTATCAATGCCTTTCGCATAGCCCGCATGAATGCCCTTCAGCTCTCTCGTGAAAAAGCCAGTGGTGAGAAAAAAGGACGTTTCTTAGGCCTTCAAACCATTCTAGGTTTGATTAGTATGGGAGCTGGCTATTTCCTAGCTGTTACCGTTGAAAATCCACTTAATGCTGTGCTGATTTTCTTTGTAGCGGTCTTACTGGTAATCTTTGGTACCTATCTCTTGTTCAATGCAGGGATTACAGTTTTCCTACAAATCTTGAAGAAAAACAAGCGTTACTATTACCAACCTAACAACATGATTTCCGTATCCAATCTCATCTTTCGTATGAAGAAAAATGCGGTTGGTCTGGCGACGATTGCTATTCTCTCAACCATGGTCTTGGTGACTATGTCTGCTACAACGAGCGTCTTCAAGGCTTCAGAAACTTTCAAGAAAGTCATGAATCCACATGATTTTGGAATTACAGGACAGAATGTTGAAAAAGAAGACATAAATAAACTCCTAGACCAGTATGCTAGTGATAAGGGATTGACTGTTACAAAGAAAGAAGTCCTTACATACAGTAACTTTGGTGTAGCAAATCAAGAAGGTACGAAATTAACCATTTTTGAGAAAGGTCAAAATCGTGTTCAACCGAAAACTATTTTTATGGTCTTTGATCAAAAAGACTACGAGAATATGACGGGGCAAAAACTTGCACTTTCAGGTAAGGAAGTCGGATTGTTTACTAAAAACAAAGAACTTCAAGGACAGAAAGAACTGACTCTAAATGACCAGACCTATACAATAAAGGAAGAAATCAAAAAAGATTTTATTCTTGAACATGTCCCAAATCAGTACAATATTCTAACTTCGGACTATAACTATCTGGTTGTTCCTGACTTGAAAGCCTTTCTTGACCAGTATCCTAATTCTTCCATCTTTAATCAATACTATGGTGGTATGAATGTAACGGCTAGCGAGGACGAGCAGCTTAAAATTGCAGATGACTATTCAAAATTCGTCAACAACTTTAATAGAGAATTAAACAAAGAAGGAAGCTATGTTTACGGAAGCAATCTGGCTGATAGTAGTGCGCAGATGAGTGCTCTCTTTGGTGGGGTCTTCTTTATCGGTATTTTCCTCTCTATCATCTTTATGGTGGGAACTGTTCTTGTCATCTACTACAAACAAATCTCTGAAGGCTATGAAGACCGTGAACGCTTCATCATTTTGCAAAAAGTCGGTCTCGATCAAAAGCAAATCAAGCAAACCATTAATAAACAGGTCCTAACTGTTTTCTTCCTCCCATTGCTCTTTGCTTTCCTACACCTTGCCTTTGCCTATCATATGCTTAGCCTCATCCTAAAAGTCATTGGGGTACTAGATGCAACCATGATGTTGACTGTCACTTTGTCGATTTGTGCCATCTTCCTCATCGTCTATGTTTTAATCTTTATGATTACCTCAAGAAGCTATCGCAAGATTGTGCAAATGTAAAAAAGATACCTCGATATTTATCGAGGTATTTCTTTTATCTTAGATACTAAAGAGTTGTCCTAAGAGGAAGGTTACTCCCATGGTGAGAAGTCCGATACAGAGGTTACGGATCATAGCAGTTTTCGTAGGAGCTTTTCCTAATTTAGCACTGGTATAGCCAGTGACGAGAAGGGAAAGGGCCACGATAAAAACAGTAGCAGGAATGCGATAGTCACTTGGAAAGACAGTGATCGAAAGCATAGGAGGAAGACTTCCCAGTACAAAGGCGATAAAGCTAGAAATAGCAGCATGCCAAGGATTGGTAAACTCTTCGTACTCAATTCCATACTTTTCTTCTACCAAGGCTTTGAGTGGATTTTTTAAAAAGGCCTTGTTGGTCAAGAGTTGGGCTGACGTTTCACACTCACCATTTTGAAGGTAAGCAGCATAGAGGGATTGTTTTGCAGATTCGATGTCTTTATCCAAGAGCAACTGTTCTCTGGCAACAGCGGCTTCTTCCGTGTCTTTCTGAGTGGATACAGAGACATATTCGCCACCGGCCATTGAAAAAGCACCAGCAAGGATAGCGGCTAAACCTGATAAAAAGATAATCCAGATATTGCTTGTCGCACTGGCAACACCGATAACGACTCCAGCGATGGAAATAATTCCATCATTGGCACCGAGAACACCCGCGCGCAGGATATTGAGTCGTCCTGCAAAGTTTGCATCAATTTCGTGTTTTATTTCTGTCATAGTCATCTCCTTTCTCTCCATTATAGAGAAAAGAGAAGGGGAATACAAACTTTTTAAACTATCTGAAAAAAGTTCTACGATTCTAATTTTTAGGCCTTTTGAAGTTTCTCCGAAAAAGTAGTGCTATCCTACTGTACTGGACCTTTTTAAACTTATCTATGGTATAATAGAAGGTAGATTTATCAATTGGAGTATGAAGGATTTTATGATTAAACTTGTAGCAACCGATATGGATGGAACCTTTCTAGATGGAGAGGGGCGGTTCGATATGGAACGCCTCAAAAATTTGCTTGTTTCCTACAAGGAAAGGGGAATTTATTTTGCTGTGGCTTCAGGTCGTGGTATTCTGTCCCTGAAAAAGTTGTTTGCGGATGTGCGTGATGAAGTGATTTTTATAGCTGAAAATGGGAGTTATGTTGAGTTTCATGGTGAGGATATGTACGAGGCTACTATGTCTCGGGACTTTTACTTGAGCACTTTTGAAGCTTTAAAGAAATCGCCCTATTTTGATGAAAGAAAAATGCTCTTGACTGGGAAAAAAGCTTGTTATGTATTGGATACAGTGGATGAGATCTATCTCATGTTTAGCCGTCACTACAATGAAAACATTCAAAAAGTAGCGAGTTTGGAAGATATCACGGATGAGATTTTTAAATTTACCACGAACTTTACTGAAGAAACGATAGAGGCTGGAGAGTCCTGGGTCAACGAAAATGTTCCTGGTGTGAAAGCCATGACAACTGGTTTTGAATCCATTGATATTGTCTTGGACTACGTTGATAAGGGTGTGGCTGTTGTTGAGTTATCCAAAAAACTTGGTCTAACCATGGATCAGGTTATGGCGTTTGGAGATAATCTCAATGACCTTCACATGATGCAGGTTGTGGGACACCCAATCGCTCCTGAAAATGCGCGACCAGAGATTTTAGAATTAGCAGAAGCAGTGATTGGCCACCATAAGGACCAGTCAGTGATGGCTTATATGGAGGGCTTATAATGGCAGATATTAAATTGATTGCACTTGATTTGGACGGTACTTTGCTGACAACGGATAAAAAGCTGACAGATCGTACCAAGGCGGTCCTCAAAGCTGCGCGTGACCGTGGCATCAAGGTCGTACTGACAACGGGGCGTCCTCTGAAGGCTATGGATTTCTTTCTCCATGAGCTAGGGACTGACGGTCAGGAGGATGAGTACACCATCACCTTTAATGGTGGTCTGGTACAGAAAAATACAGGAGAGATTCTCGATAAAACGGTTTTTTCAATCGACGATGTGGCACGCTTGTACGAGGAAACTGAAAAACTCGGACTACCGTTAGATGCTATTTCAGAAGGAACAGTCTATCAAATCCAGTCGGATCAAGAAAGTCTCTATGCCAAGTTCAACCCAGCCCTGACTTTTGTGCCTGTCGCTTTTGAAGATTTATCTAGTCAGATGACATATAATAAATGTGTGACTGCCTTTGCCAAAGAACCTTTGGATGCAGCGATTCAACAGATTTCTCCAGAATTGTTTGACCAATATGAAATCTTCAAATCGCGTGAACTCTTATTGGAATGGTCACCGAAAAACGTCCACAAGGCAACAGGTTTAGCGAAATTAATTAAACACTTAGGAATCAATCAAAGTCAAGTCATGGCTTGTGGGGACGAGGCCAATGACCTTTCCATGATTGAGTGGGCTGGTCTGGGAGTTGCCATGCAAAATGCAGTTCCAGCAGTTAAGGCAGTTGCCAATGTGATTACCCCGATGACCAACGACGAGGAAGCCGTTGCCTGGGCTATCGAGGAATACGTGTTAAAGGAGGACTAGAATATGGGATTATTTGACCGTCTATTCGGAAAAAAAGAAGAGCCGAAAATTGAAGATGTTGTAAAAGAAGCTCTGGAAAATCTTGATTTGTCAGAAGAGGTTGAAGAAACCAAAACAGCAGTCGAGGAAACAAGCCAAGAAGAGACAGAAACGGACAAAGTGGAAGAAACTCTTGCTCGAGAAGAACTTCCTCAGGTCACGACAGATGAGGTCATTGAACCAGAATTGGTTGAGGAAACAGACCAAGAAGAGCCTGAGCTAGAAGCTGATGAATTGGAGCGAATCCAAGAGACAGAAGAAGCTCTAGAAGAAGAGAACCAAGAGACAGAAGAAGAGCTAGCGTCTGAAGTTGTAGAAGAAAAACTTCCTCAGGTTGAAGAAACCGTGCAGGAAAAATATGACCGCAGTCTTAAGAAAACCCGTACGGGATTCGGAGCACGCTTGAATGCCTTCTTTGCTAACTTCCGTTCTGTCGATGAAGAATTCTTCGAGGAATTGGAAGAACTGCTCATCATGAGCGATGTCGGTGTGCAGGTTGCTTCAAACTTAACAGAAGAACTACGCTATGAAGCTAAACTCGAAAACGCTAAGAAGCCTGAGGCACTTCGTCGTGTCATTATCGAGAAATTGGTTGAACTCTATGAGAAGGATGGCAACTACGATGAACAAATCCATTTCCAAGATGGTTTGACAGTCATGCTCTTTGTCGGAGTCAATGGTGTTGGGAAAACAACTTCTATCGGGAAATTAGCTCATCGTTACAAACAAGCTGGCAAGAAAGTCATGCTGGTTGCTGCGGATACCTTCCGTGCTGGAGCCGTTGCCCAGTTAGCAGAATGGGGCCGCCGTGTGGATGTTCCTGTTGTGACAGGGCCTGAAAAGGCTGATCCAGCAAGTGTTGTCTTTGATGGGATGGAACGCGCTGTAGCTGAAGGAATTGATATTCTCATGATTGATACAGCAGGCCGTCTGCAAAACAAGGACAACCTCATGGCTGAGTTGGAAAAAATTGGTCGTATTATCAAACGTGTCGTGCCAGAAGCACCCCATGAAACCTTCCTGGCACTCGATGCTTCAACTGGACAGAATGCCCTAGTACAAGCTAAGGAATTTTCTAAGATAACACCATTGACAGGAATTGTTTTGACAAAAATTGACGGTACTGCCCGAGGTGGTGTTGTTCTGGCTATCCGCGAAGAACTTAATATCCCTGTAAAATTGATTGGTTTCGGTGAAAAAATCGATGATATCGGGGAATTTAACTCAGAAAACTTTATGAAGGGTCTCTTAGAAGGCTTGATTTAATACAAAATAAAAATCCTGCAAGATTGACTTGCAGGATATTTTTGCTATTCTAAACGGCCATCTTCACGATAGGCGATATCTGGTTGCCAGGTCCATTTGGCTCCATACTTCTCAAGTAAGTCAAAGCTAGCTTGCGGCCCCATACTTCCGGCTTTATAGTCATGAAGTGGGGCACCATTTTCAGCCCAGAGCTCTTCGATACGATCAATCAATTTCCAAGAAGCACTTACCTCATCCCAGTGGCTAAAGTTGGTAGAGTTGTTGTTCAAAACATCGTAGATTAATTTCTCGTAAGGATCTGGTGAGGCCCCAGTAGCAGTAGCATCTGTACGGTAATCCAGAGAGCTTGGTGCCAGGTTAAATTCCTCACCGACTTGTTTACCATTGAGGCTGAGAGAGAATCCTTCAGTTGGTTGGATATAGATGGTCAAGATATTTGGAGCCAATGGTTCTCCGAAGATAGAGTCCATTTGCTTAAAGACGATATTGACATGAGTGCCTTTTTCCGTCAGGCGTTTCCCTGTACGGAAGAAGAAGGGAACACCACGGAAGCGATCACTGTCTACAAAGAAGGCGCCAGATGCAAAGGTTTCTGTTGTAGATTCTGGGTCGACATTTGGTTCGCTACGGTAGGAAATGTATTTCTTACCATCAATCTTTCCAGAACGGTATTGACCACGGATAAAGTGTTCTTTCAATTCTTCCTCAGTTGGATGATAGAGGTTTTTAAAGACTTTTATCTTTTCAGCACGAATCTCATCCTTTGTAAAACTTGCAGGCTTGTCCATAGCAAGGAGTGACAAAAGCTGAAGTGTGTGGTTTTGAACCATGTCTCGAAGGGCACCAGATTGATCATAGTAGCCACCGCGTTCTTCAACACCCAAACGTTCCGCAAAGGTAATCTGAATATTATCGATGTGTTCACGGTTCCAAACATTCTCAAAGATCATGTTGGCAAAACGAACAGCAAAGATACTCTGAATCATCTCTTTACCTAGGTAATGGTCAATACGGTAGATTTGCTCTTCATCAAAGGCCGCAAGGAGATCTTCATTGAGTTTGCTAGCTGTTTCGTAGTCTGTACCAAATGGTTTCTCAACGATCAAGCGCTCAAAACCTTTGCCATCAACAATGTTTTCAGATTTGAGGTGCTTGGCAATAGTTCCAAAGAACTGAGGTGCCATAGACAAGAAGAAGAGCTTGTTGTGTTCAGCTTGGTATTTTTCATTGAGCTCAGCTTGTAATTGGCGCAAAGCAATGTAATGTTCCGTATCATTCACATCATGGCTTTGATAGTAGAAGTGGCTAGCAAATTCCTGGGCTTGCTCGGTACTATCTGCCAAATCAAGGATGGACTCGACAACTACAGATTCAAAATATTCCTTACTCCAAGGTCTACGAGCTGTTCCGATAACTGCAAAATGTTCAGAGAGATTGCCTGATTTATAGAGTCTGAAAAGGGAAGGGTAGAGTTTGCGTTTAGCTAAATCTCCACTCGCACCGAAAATTGTAACAATAACCTTTGATGACATCTAGCTACCTAATTTCTATATTTTTTCCTAGTTGGACTAGGGATGAGATTTCCTCATTGTCATAGCTTTTATTTTATCATAATTTTCAAAAAAATCAAAAATCCAATACGCAATTAAAAAAGTGTAAGGAGAACCTCACACTTTCGTTTTATACGTTTAAGACCTTGTCCAAAAATTCTTTTAGACGAGGGTGTTGTGGGTTATCAAAGATTTGATCTGGTGTCCCATCTTCCAGGAATTCACCATCAGCCGTAAAGATAACACGGTTAGCCACCTGACGAGCAAATCCCATCTCGTGGGTTACAATGATCATGGTCATGCCTTGCTCTGCTAATTCCTTCATAACATTCAGTACATCTCCGACCATCTCAGGGTCAAGAGCGGAAGTTGGCTCATCAAAGAGCATGATATCAGGATTCATGGCAAGTCCACGAGCGATAGCTACACGTTGTTTCTGACCACCTGAAAGACTATCTGGATTGGCATTAGCTTTATCTGCTAGTCCAACCTTTTCAAGCAACTCCATCCCCAATTTCTCAGCTTCTTCTTTGGTCATTCGTTTGTGTTCAATAGGAGCAAAAGTGATATTCTCTAGAACGGACATGTGAGGGAAGAGGTTGAAATGTTGGAAAACCATTCCCACGTTCTCACGAACATGGTCGACATTGGTTGATTTGTCAGTCAAATCATAACCATTCACAGTGATGTGACCACTCGTTACCTCCTCGAGAAGGTTAAGGCTACGGAGGAAAGTGGATTTACCAGAACCCGAAGGACCGATGATACAGACAACATCTCCTTCATAGAATTTAGTAGTAATGCCTTTTAAAACTTCATTTTTTCCATAATACTTATGCAAATCATTTACATCAATTTTTAGTTTTGCCATTAACGAATCCTCTTTTCTAAGCGTTTCGCTAGTCTAGTCAAAAGCGTGATAATTACAAGATAGAAGATAGCAAGGATTGCATACATCTTGAAACTTTGGTAGTTACGGGCGATGATGATCTTACCAGTTTGGAAAAGTTCCACCAAACCGATAGCAGATACGATGGTTGTATCTTTAAGAGCGATAACGAATTGGTTGACAAAGTTTGGCAACATCAATTTAGTCGCTTGTGGCAAGATAATCTTACGCATGGTTTTTCCATAAGAGATACCAAGACTGCGGCTGGCTTCCATTTGCCCAACTGGAACAGCTTGAATCCCACCACGAACGATTTCAGCGATATAAGCTGCCGCATTAAGTGAGAGGGCAATAGTACCAGCTACAAAGTCATTGATTGGACTTTGTTGGCCTGTAATGGACTCGATGAAGTTTGGAATACCCCAGAAGATGAAGGCAGCAAGAATCATCAATGGAATACCACGAATAACGTCAACGAAAATCTCAGAGATCAGACGAAGAGATTTGTATGGGCTAACGCTAAACATACCAAAGATAATACCAATTACAATGGCAATTGCAAATGAAATAAGCGCAAGGGCAAGAGTGATTCCAAGTCCACTGAGAAGTTGTTTGTAGTTGTTTTGAAGCAAGCCCCAGATAGTTGTTTCGTCAACCGTACTTGTTGAGTCAGTTGAAGTTTCGCTAGCTAGATACTTGTCAAGAATTTTTTGGAATTCTCCGTTAGCTTTGAGGTTCGCAAGTCCGTTATTGAACATCTGGATCAATTCAGGATTTGTGCCTTTTTTAACCGCAAAGGCTGTTTCACCGATTGGAGTTCCAGCAATTGGCGTTTTCAATTTTTGACCTTGGCTGATAGAATATTTGAGAACTGGCTCATCATCCATCACAGCATCAATAGATCCAGTGTTCAGACTGTCATACATAGAAGCGCCATCTGCAAAGGTTTTAATCTTATAGCCGTATTTGCTTTGGTTTTCAGTAAGGAAGGTTTGAGAAGCAGTTCCGTTTTTAACACCGACAGTTTTATCCTTGAGGTCTTCATAAGAAGCGATTGTGCTTGATTCTTTCACACCGAGAATCGTATTTGCTGTGTAGTATGATTCTGAGAAGTCAAATGTTTCCTTACGGGCATCTGTTACAGACATACCAGCAATGATACCATCTGCTTGTCCAGCTTGAACAGCACTAATGGCTGCGTCAAATCCTGGGTTGGTAATCTCAATTTCAAAACCTTGATCTTTGGCAATGGCCTTGATGAGGTCCATATCAATACCGGTGTATTGATTGCTTGAATTTTGAAAGACGAATGGGGCGAAAGATGAGTCGCTGGCAATAATGTACTTGCTTTTCACAGGAGTAGCTTTTTGTCCAGCAGCAGTAGTTATTGTTGGGCTTGCCGTAGTTTTAGAAGCCGTCCACTTTTGGATGATTTGCTCCAAGCTACCATCCTTCTTCATTTGTGCTAGGGCTTCGTTAAACTCGGTAACCAAGTGTTCATACTTGCTCCCTTTCTTGACACCAAAGGCAAAGCTTCCAACAGCCTCACCATCCATATTGATGCTGAGATCTTGTCCTTGGTTAATCGCATACTCAATAACAGGTTTGTCATCCATGATGGCATTTACAGCACCAGCACTTAGACTGTTATTCATCAAATCACTTGTATCAAAGGTTTTAATAGAGAAGCCGTACTTATCTTTGATACTTTCGAGGAAGCGTTGAGCGGCAGTTCCGTTCTTAACACCAACTGTTTTCCCGCTAAGTTCCTCATATTTGGTGATTTTATTTGCCTTTGTGGTAGCAATGACAACTTTTGTATCATAATAGGTATCAGACATGGTAAAGACATTTTCACGTTCTTTTGTTTTTGTCATACCTGCCATAATAGCATCTGCTTGACCTGACTGCACTGCATTTACAGCTGCATCAAAGCCAGGATAAGACATTTGGATATTCCATCCTTTGATTTCTGCGACTTTATTGATAATATCAACATCAATTCCTTTATAGGTTTGATCTGAATCTTTAAACTCAAAAGGTGCGTAAGCTGTATCAGACACAATCTTAACAGTATCAGCTTTTGCCATACCTAGTGAGAAAATGGGAAATAAAATGAGCAAACATGCTAGTATTTTTTTCTTCATTTTTAGTCTCCTTTTTCGAATATTTTTCCATTATACCAGAAAAAAGGTGAAAAGGCAAATTTTTATATTTTTGTGTCAGAAAATATAACATCTATGTTTTATTTTCCTTCTTGAATTGCTACTATAAAATGATATAATAATAGTATGTAATAGAAGAAATGAGGGCAGGAACATGAAGAATAAAAGAATATTTAAAGACTTCCAATCTTCCCAAATGAGTTTAAATATTTACACAAGTCCTTTGTTAGCCTTTGTTTTTGTCTTTATAGGAGAGTTTGTTGCATATACTTTGTATGGTATTAGCTTGTTAGCTCTCATCGGACTTGCTAGAAATTTTGGAGAGGCTGGTCAAAATCTTGCAACTTACTTGCAAACCTTGCAGCAGAGCTTGACGGATAAAACAAGTGACTTTCGTTTAATTTTAGCATTGCTGTCCTTTGGTTTTATTCTCAACACTGTGTTCAGATGGACTAAAAAAGTTGAGAAAAGATCTATTAGAACCTTGGGATTTTATAGAGAAAATTTCCTTAGCAGTCTTCTGAAAGGATTTGGCCTAGGTTTGGCACTTTTTCTTCTGACCTTGTTAGGTTTGATGGTCTTGGGGCAATATCGTTTGGAATCCATTCGCTTGAATCCTTATTCGCTTACTTTTGTCGTCTTTACTATCCCATTTTGGATTTTACAGGGGACAGCAGAAGAAGTGGTGTCCCGTGCTTGGCTTCTTCCACAATTGGCCTCAAGAACCAATCTAAAACTTGCTGTTGTCATATCTAGCATATTCTTTACCCTGCTTCATGTGGGAAATTCTGGTCTAACACCTCTATCTCTAGTGAATCTCTTCTTATTCGGAGTTGCCATGGCTCTTTACCTTCTCAAAACCGATACAGTTTGGGGTATTGCAGGTATTCATGGGGCTTGGAATTTTGCTCAGGGAAATCTTTTTGGCATTTTAGTTAGTGGTCAACCATCAGGAACGTCTCTGATGACCTTTTTACCACAAGGCAATCAAGGATGGTTATCAGGTGGTTCTTTTGGCATAGAAGGTTCTATCATGGCAAGTCTGGTATTGCTACTGCTGATTGTCTATCTCGCTTATCAATTAAAGAAAGAAAATGAAAGGATGTGACTTCGGTCCGTCCTTTTCTTCGTGAAAATGCTACAAGTATGCTAAAATAGGAATAGCACATGGAGAGAGGATTCTTATGATCAATCGGATTACAGACAATCAATTTAAACTAGTATCAAAATACGAACCTTCAGGAGATCAACCCCAGGCAATTGAGCAGTTGGTTGATAATATTGAAGGTGGAGAGAAAGCCCAAATTTTGATGGGGGCGACAGGTACTGGGAAGACTTATACCATGAGTCAGGTCATTTCCAAAGTCAATAAACCAACTTTGGTCATTGCCCACAACAAAACCCTAGCTGGTCAGCTCTATGGGGAATTTAAAGAATTTTTCCCTGAAAATGCTGTTGAGTATTTTGTATCTTACTATGATTATTACCAACCCGAGGCCTATGTCCCTTCTAGCGATACCTACATTGAAAAAGACAGTTCTGTTAATGATGAGATTGACAAGCTCCGCCACTCAGCGACTTCAGCCCTTCTGGAGCGTAATGATGTCATCGTTGTGGCTTCTGTCTCTTGTATTTATGGTTTAGGTTCACCCAAGGAATACGCTGATAGCGTCGTTAGTCTCCGTCCAGGCCTTGAGATTTCTCGTGATAAACTTCTGAATGACTTGGTTGATATCCAGTTTGAACGCAATGATATTGATTTCCAACGGGGAAGATTTCGCGTTCGTGGGGATGTAGTGGAGATTTTCCCAGCCTCTCGTGATGAGCATGCTTTTCGTGTTGAGTTTTTCGGAGATGAGATTGATCGTATTCGTGAAGTTGAAGCTTTAACTGGTCAAGTTCTCGGAGAAGTGGATCATTTGGCTATTTTCCCTGCGACTCACTTTGTGACCAATGATGACCATATGGAAGTAGCTATTGCCAAGATTGTGGCTGAGTTGGAGGAGCAGCTAGCTATCTTTGAGAAGGAAGGCAAACTGTTGGAAGCGCAACGCTTAAAACAACGAACAGAATACGATATTGAGATGCTCCGTGAGATGGGCTATACAAATGGTGTTGAAAATTACTCACGTCACATGGATGGACGGAGTGAAGGAGAGCCACCGTACACCCTTCTTGATTTCTTCCTAGATGATTTCCTGATTATGATTGATGAGAGCCACATGACCATGGGGCAAATCAAGGGCATGTACAATGGAGACCGTTCTCGTAAAGAAATGTTGGTGAATTATGGTTTCCGTTTGCCGTCTGCCCTAGACAATCGTCCCCTTCGTCGTGAAGAGTTTGAAAGTCATGTCCACCAGATTGTCTACGTTTCAGCGACACCTGGCGATTATGAGATGGAACAAACGGACACTGTGATTGAACAAATCATCCGTCCAACAGGTCTTTTGGATCCAGAAGTTGAAGTCCGTCCAACTATGGGACAGATTGATGACCTCCTGGGTGAGATCAATGCCCGTGTTGAAAAGAATGAGCGCACCTTTATCACTACCTTGACCAAGAAAATGGCGGAAGACTTGACCGACTATTTCAAAGAAATGGGGATTAAGGTCAAATATATGCACTCGGATATCAAGACCTTGGAGCGGACGGAGATTATCCGTGACCTGCGCTTGGGAGTCTTTGATGTCTTGGTTGGAATTAACCTCCTTCGTGAGGGGATTGACGTGCCAGAAGTTAGTCTAGTTGCTATTCTCGATGCCGATAAAGAAGGTTTCCTTCGTAACGAACGTGGACTGATTCAGACCATTGGTCGTGCTGCTCGTAATTGTGAAGGCCATGTGATTATGTATGCTGATACCATGACTCAGTCCATGCAAAAAGCCATTGATGAAACGGCTCGTCGCCGTAAAATCCAGATGGCTTATAATGAAGAACATGGCATTATTCCACAAACTATTAAGAAAGAAATCCGTGACCTGATTGCTGTAACCAAGGCAGTTGCTAAGGAGGAGGACAAGGAAGTCGATATCAACAGTCTCAACAAACAAGAGCGCAAAGAACTCGTCAAGAAACTGGAGAAACAAATGCAAGAAGCCGTCGAAGTGCTTGATTTTGAACTTGCCGCCCAGATTCGGGATATGATGTTGGAAGTCAAGGCGTTGGGATAGGGAAGGATAAAAATAAATGGATCTTACTATCAAACAGATGGAAACTCCTGAAGAGATAGAAGGAAAATCCCTCGTTCACTGGCAAACGTGGAGAGAGGCTTATGATGACCTTTTACCTGCAGAATTTCAGGAGACGATGACATTAGAAAGATGTCGATTCTTTAGTCAAAAATATCCAGAAAATACATTGATTGCGATGGACGGCATGAAGGTAGTTGGTTTTATCAGTTATGGAAACTTTCGTAATGAGACTATTCAAGCTGGTGAAATTATCGCCTTATATGTTTTAAAAGACTATTATGGAAAAGGTATTGCTCAGAAGTTAATGACGGAAGCTCTGACTACTCTTGAACATTTCTCTGAAATATTCTTATGGGTATTAAAAGAAAATAAGCGAGCCATTGCTTTTTATCAAAAAATGGGTTTTACTGTTGATGGCCAAGAAAAAATACTTGAACTTGGAAAGCCTATCATTGAAATTAGAATGGTATTTAAGAGTTCAACAAAATCAGAGAGTTAAATGCAAGGACAGTTGTGATTTGTTTTCAGATTGCACAATGAACAAATGATTACGTTTTAGAATATATTTTTAAATAGAGAGAAGTTATTGTGAAAGTAAAAGAGACGAAGTATAAGAAGTCATCGGGGCTAGATTCTCATAAATTAGTAGGGTTCTGTCTTATATTTAGTTTGGTATTAGTGATAGGATTTGGTGTTAATCAAATTTTTAATATCTTACCAATTCCATTGCCCTACAAGGAAATCAATTATAGTTTTCCCTTGTATCTGAATCTTTTTTGTCTAGTTTATAGGGTATTTGACTATTTGTTTCTAGACTCGTCTAGAACAAAGGTGACCCTAAAAAGATTTATTGAATTATTTATCTATCTTAATAGTATCGGTTTAGTGGTCCATCTGTTTTTCGGAGTTAGTGGAAAAAACAGTAAAGGGATTTTACCATCTCTCTTATCACTAGATTATCGCTACATCTGGTTTCCTATCGTAACTTACATGCTATTCTTTTTCTTGGGATTGGTCATTTTACTTCTTGCTAAACATTTAGAAGGGAAGAAATTGAAGAAATGATTGCAATGCCTCTTTCGTCTATTCTTGCCAATATAGGACATTATATACAATTATCACTGTCAGAGTATCTTATCATAATACCATGACTTAGTTAATGTTTTTATCGTGAAATTTGAAATAAAATACAATAAAGATACATTTTAATAACTTAGAAAGCGAGCAAATCTATGTCCCGTGCCCAATCAACTATTTTAACCAACATCTGTCTGATTGAAGACATTGAAACCAAACGAGTAGTCATGCAATATCGCTCTCCTGAAAATAATCGCTGGTCTGGCTATGCCTTTCCAGGAGGTCATGTTGAGAATGGCGAGGCCTTTGCCGAGTCTGTCATTCGTGAAATATACGAAGAAACTGGTTTGACCATTCAGAATCCCCAACTAGTCGGCATTAAAAATTGGCCCTTAGATACAGGTGAGCGCTACATCGTCGTTTGCTATAAGGCGACAGAGTTTACTGGAAATCTCCAATCCTCAGAGGAAGGAGAGGTATCTTGGGTGCAAAAAGACCAGATTCCAAACTTGGATCTGGCCTATGATATGTTACCTTTGATAGAAATGATGGAAGCACCTGACAAGTCTGAGTTCTTCTATCGCCACCGTACAGATGATGGCTGGGAGAAAGAAATTTTCTAGTCTTTTACCAAATAACCTAACTGATCCAAGGCCTCCTCAATATAGTGGAGGTCTTGTTGTGTCTCGGCTTCAACAAGGTGGTAATGGATGCCGTCTGTCAATTCAGAAAGGGGTCTAAAGTCTGAATTCTCGACTTGTTCCAGAAAGTGCTGGACATCTCGGCGGCAAGTGAGTTTGAGATGGGTTTCAATTTCACCATAAACGGGATGATCGATTAAGATATTTTGAACGCGTCCGCCATTATCTACAATGGCAAGAAGTTCCTGACCGATTTCTTCCAGTTCATGTTTCACTTTAAAGAGTTTGTGAACGTAGGGGCTGGCATCATTTTCTTTGTAGATATAACCACGATTGGTGGATAGGATAGGAGCCCCATCTGCTCGGAGAATAGCGATATCCTGTACAATGACTTGGCGCGTAACATGAAAGTGCTCAGCCAAGGTTTGACCATTGAGAGCTTTTGGTGCCTCTTTTAATAGTTTGAGAAGAGCTTGTTTGCGATCCTTTGTCATAGTTTTTCCTTTTAGCGACGTTTTCGAAGCACTTTATAGACAGCTAGTGCTAATGTATAGTCTACCATACTATGGACAATTGTTCCAAAACCAACTAGGACGAAGAGAACATAAAACATATTTTCAACGTTTGTCCCTGAAGTAGCATAAAAGATGATACAAGCTAGTACTTCAGCAATAGCGTGAACAACACCCAAAACAAAGTTAAAAATCCAAGATGCCTTTGGTTTATCCAAGGTTTCAGGGAATTTCTTTAAGTAAAATGCTCCCAAAATACCAAAAACGATGTGAGAAAAGGCGCGCAGAACGATAACCATAGGGTAGCCTGCCATCAGGAAGCCGAGACTAGAAGCAATAATCACAAAAGCAGCCATCAAAGGTGATAGGAACATGGTGATAAAGATGGCGATATGGCTTCCCAAGGTGTAAGAAGCCGGTGGGATAACGATTTTAAAAGGCATAATGATTGGAATCAAAATCGCGATTGCAGTGAGTAGGGCAGTCATGGTCATAAACTGCGTTTTTTTCCGTATATTCATAAGAACCTCCATTTATCTGTATATACACAAGTATAGTACAATAAATAATCAGTTAAGTCAAGAAGCATTAGTGATTTTTAAGGGATATTTGATTAAAATATGGTAAAGAATAATAGGAACTGAGGAGAAAATGTGATGATACTTTTTGTTTACCTAATCGTGGTAATCGTGATGATGTCAAAACAGAAAAGTGAAGGGAAAGTAGTCTCAGGTTGGACTTGTTTCCTAGTTTATAGTTTATTGGTCCTTTCGCTACTCTCTCTATTGGCAGGTGCCCTGGCTCTTTCACTTTTCGGCCTTCCCTTATTAGGTATTCTCTTGGCGGCTGCTATTATGGAAATTGCCTATTTTGTCAGAATCGTGATTGCTTTTGGTTTGATTTTACTGTCACTAACCCTATACTTGGATAGCCAGAAAAGCCAGCAACCTACACCTCTTTCGTATCAGCTCCTGTGCTTTGGCTTTCACATTCTATTGATGTTTCTCATGTTTTAAATGCTAAACTCCACCTTCAGGATGAAAGTGGAGTCGTTTTTTTTATTTCTTCAAGGTTTGCAAACGTGGGACAATTGCTACTGTTAGAACTGCAGAGATGACAAGCTCAGCAATTGAGTTGGTTGAAATAACGGTTGCTAGGAGTTTTTGGATATTTCCATCGAAGACATTTCCAAAAAGGAAGAAGATTCCCCCAAGTACAAAGACTGTATTTGTAAGTGAACCGAGAGCTCCGGCAATGATGAGACCCGTTCTGTTTTTCAATAATTTATAAACTAAATAAGGTGTCAGACCAATCAAAACACGAGGTAGGATGGCAATCATTGCTGAATAGATGTTTCCGTTTGGTACAAAAGGTGAGAATAGGTAGCTTGTTGGAAGGATTGTAATCGTGTTAACCGTCAAGCTGAGTAGCCCCATCAAGAAACCAAGTGTAACCCCAACGCGTGGACCGTATATAATACTTGCAATAATAACAGGAACATGCACGATAGTTGGTTTAATTGGGAATGGGAATAGATTAAATAAGAGTGAGCTCAGAAAGTGAATGACCAACATGGTCGCAAAAAAGATAGCAATCGGAGCAATATTAGAGCGTTTTTTCATTGAGAGTTTCCTTTATTCTTTCTAAAATAGTATCCAGGTCCGCCAAAGCTCCCCTTCCGTAGTCTCGGCAAGCTAGGAGGGATTCTTTGGGATAGATAAGCTTGTAGCCAAATGTTTCTAGTATCTTTAGGTTTGACTGAGTGGCTGGATGATCATACATTTTTGTATTCATCGCAGGAGCAAGTAGTTTAGGAATGTTTTGGGGTAAAGCTAACGCTGTACTAGTCACCATGTTATCAGCAAAGCCATGTGCTAGTTTTGCAATGGTGTTAGCTGTAGCAGGGACTACGATAAAAAGATCGGTTTCTTTTCCGCGTTCAATATGATTAACCTGATCAGGATAAGCTTCCTTCATAACATCAAGGTGGACAGGATTTTGAGAGAGGACTTGTAGAGTTAATGGTTGGATAAACTCTCTTGCTGCCTCGGTCATTAAGACAGTGACGTTATGACCTTGTTTTTTTAAGGAACTAACTAAGTCTGCTGACTTGTAGGAGGCGATGGAACCTGTCACTGCTATCAGAATGTTTGCCATGGATTTCCTTTCTATGAATCGTATGCATGAATTTTCTCAAGGAGAAGTTCTGCAATTTCCTCTTTGGTTTGAACGGTTTGAAGACGATCTTTCTCAACAAAGATTGCCTTATGCTGATATGCTGAGATTTGAGTAAGGTCATTCGCTATGATTAAGTCAGCCTGGTTCTTGACAAGACTTTGTCTAGCAACCTCAATAAGATGATCTTCAGTAACATCGACAAGAAGTTTAAAACCAATCAGATGAATAGCTGGATTCCATTCCTTGACTAGAGAGATGATTTTGGGTGTTTTTTTCAGGAATAAAACCTGAACCTCGTCAGTTGAAGAAATCTTAGCTTGATGATTCTGCTTGTTTAAAAAATCTTCCAAATTAGAGCTAGCCTGAACCTCCTCAAGCCCCGTCATATAAACAGGTGTGTAGTCAGATACAGCCATTGAATGAATCAAGACCCGGTAATTTGGAACTCGCTCTTTCATCTCAAAAAGGAGATCATTGGTGTTCTTAATTTCTCGAATGCTTAGGTTGGGATGAGCTTCTGGCTTCACAGCTTGTTTTGTCGTTATCAAACAAACTTCATGCCCCGCAGCAAGCAAGGTTTCTGTGATGATTTTTCCCAAGCGACCAGTCGAGTGATTAGTGATAGAGCGGACGTTATCGATTGCTTCACTAGTACCGCCTGACGTAACTAAAATTTTCATAGGACTATTGTACCAAAAAATAAAATAGAATCAAAAGAAAGCGTTTGTTTTTTTATCTAATTTTCCAGCAAGATTATAGTTTTTGGCTATAAAAACTTATAAAAAGTAAAAAAGACGACTAAAATCGGCCTTAAAACTTGATGTTTATAAACTTTACTAAGCTTTTTGTATGTGAAAAAACTTTTTTTGTGTTATAATGAATTATCACATTTGAGGTTAGAGGAGTTTGCTATGAAAACAGATATTGAAATCGCACAGAGCATTGAGTTAAAGCCAATCGTGGATGTTGTAGAGAAACTTGGGATTTCTTACGATGATTTGGAGTTGTACGGAAAGTACAAGGCTAAGCTCAGCTTTGATAAAATTCGTGCGGTTGAGAATAATCCAGTTGGGAAATTGATCTTGGTTACTGCCATTAACCCAACGCCTGCAGGTGAAGGGAAGTCAACCATTACCATCGGTCTGGCAGACGCCTTGAACAAAATTGGTAAGAAAACGATGATTGCTATCCGCGAACCGTCTCTTGGTCCAGTAATGGGGATCAAGGGTGGTGCTGCTGGTGGTGGTTATGCCCAAGTTCTTCCAATGGAAGACATCAATCTCCATTTTACTGGGGACATGCATGCTATTACAACTGCTAATAATGCCCTTTCTGCTCTGATTGACAACCACTTGCACCAAGGAAATGAGCTGGGAATTGACCAACGTCGTATTATTTGGAAGCGTGTTGTGGACTTGAACGACCGTGCTCTTCGCCATGTGACTGTTGGTCTTGGCGGTCCTCTAAATGGTATTCCACGTGAGGATGGTTTTGATATTACCGTCGCTTCTGAAATCATGGCGATTTTGTGCTTGGCGACGGATATCGAGGACTTGAAACGCCGTTTGGCTAATATCGTTATCGGCTATCGCTACGACCGTTCCCCTGTTTCTGTAGGTGATTTGAAGGTTGAAGGTGCCTTGGCTTTGATCTTGAAAGATGCCATTAAACCGAACTTGGTTCAGACAATTTATGGTACACCTGCCTTTGTACATGGTGGTCCATTTGCCAACATTGCTCATGGATGTAACTCTGTCTTGGCAACAAGCACAGCCCTTCGCTTGGCTGATTATACAGTTACTGAAGCTGGTTTTGGTGCGGACCTTGGAGCTGAGAAATTCCTTGATATCAAGACGCCAAACTTGCCAACATCTCCAGATGCAGTTGTCATCGTCGCAACCCTTCGTGCCCTTAAGATGAATGGTGGCGTAGCTAAAGACGCTCTCACAGAGGAAAATGTGGAGGCAGTTCGTGAAGGTTTTGCTAACTTGAAACGCCACGTTGAAAATATCCGTAAGTTTGGTATTCCTGCAGTTGTTGCGATTAACGAATTTGTTTCTGATACTGAAGCTGAAATCGCAGCCTTGAAAGAACTCTGTGCTTCTATTGATGTGCCAGTTGAACTAGCAAGTGTCTGGGCTGATGGCGCAGAAGGAGGAGTAGCGCTTGCTGAAACGGTTGTTAAGACTATCTCAGAAAATCCTGCTAACTACACTCGTCTTTATGACAATGACCTTTCTGTCCAAGAAAAGATTGAAAAGATTGTCACTGAAATCTACCGTGGTAGCAAAGTGAACTTTGAGAAGAAAGCTCAAACGCAAATCGCTCAAATCGTTCAAAACGGATGGGATAAATTGCCAATCTGTATGGCTAAAACTCAGTACAGTTTTTCTGACAATCCGAATGCACTTGGAGCGCCAGAAAACTTTGAAATTACCATTCGTGAATTGGTACCAAAACTAGGCGCAGGCTTTATTGTAGCCCTTACTGGCGATGTCATGACTATGCCAGGTCTTCCAAAACGACCTGCAGCTCTCAACATGGATGTTGAAAGCGACGGAACCGTTCTAGGATTGTTCTAATGATATAAATGATATTAAATGAGTTTGGAAATGCTATCCAAGCTCTTTTTCTTATCTAGATATGAGGAGTTATCTTCAGCTGATGAGAGAGTTTTCTTCTACACGCAACCAGTCTAGGTAAAGATATTTTCCCTGATTTCTGATATAATAGAAACATTGACTTCAAGAGTAAGGAAGAAAAAATGAACGCATTATTGAATGGAATGAATGACCGTCAAGCAGAGGCGGTGCAAACGACAGAAGGGCCCTTGTTAATCATGGCGGGGGCTGGTTCTGGGAAGACTCGTGTTTTAACTCACAGAATCGCCTACTTGATTGATGAAAAGATGGTCAATCCCTGGAATATCTTGGCCATTACCTTTACCAATAAGGCGGCGCGTGAGATGAAGGAGCGTGCTTACGGACTTAATCCAGCAACCCAGGACTGCCTGATTGCGACATTTCACTCCATGTGTGTTCGTATTCTACGTCGTGATGCGGATCATATTGGCTACAACCGGAATTTCACTATTGTAGATCCAGGAGAGCAACGAACTCTCATGAAACGCATTCTCAAGCAATTAAACTTAGATCCGAAAAAATGGAATGAACGGACTATTTTGGGAACCATTTCCAATGCCAAGAATGACTTGATTGATGATGTGGCTTATGCTGCTCAAGCTGGCGATATGTACACACAAATCGTGGCCCAGTGTTATACGGCCTATCAGAAGGAACTTCGTCAGTCTGAGTCCGTTGACTTTGATGATTTGATTATGCTGACCCTACGACTCTTTGATCAGAATCCTGATGTCTTGACCTACTACCAGCAGAAGTTCCAGTACATCCATGTTGACGAGTACCAAGATACCAACCATGCCCAGTATCAATTGGTCAAACTCTTGGCTTCACGCTTTAAAAATATCTGCGTGGTCGGTGATGCAGACCAATCTATCTACGGTTGGCGTGGGGCTGATATGCAGAATATCTTGGATTTCGAGAAAGATTACCCTAACGCCAAGGTTGTTTTGTTGGAGGAGAATTACCGTTCAACTAAAACCATTCTGCAAGCCGCCAACGAGGTCATTAAAAACAATAAAAACCGCCGTCCTAAGAATCTCTGGACTCAAAACGCTGATGGGGAGCAAATCGTTTACTATCGTGCCAATGATGAGCAGGATGAGGCCGTATTTGTAGCCAGAACCATCGATGAACTTAGTCGCAGTCAAAACTTCCTTCACAAGGATTTTGCAGTTCTCTATCGTACAAATGCGCAGTCTCGTACTATTGAGGAAGCCTTGCTCAAGTCCAATATTCCTTATACTATGGTTGGTGGGACTAAGTTCTACAGCCGTAAGGAAATTCGCGATATTATTGCCTACCTTAATCTTATTGCTAATTTGAGTGACAATATCAGTTTTGAGCGTATTATCAACGAGCCTAAACGTGGAATTGGGCCAGGTACTGTTGAGAAAATTCGCGACTTTGCTAACCTACAAGAGATGTCCATGCTAGACGCTTCAGCCAATATCATGCTGTCCGGCATCAAAGGAAAAGCAGCCCAGTCTATCTGGGACTTTGCCAATATGATTCTGGGTTTGCGGGAGCAACTGGACCAATTAACCATTACAGAGTTGGTTGAGGCTGTTCTAGAAAAAACTGGTTATATCGATATTCTCAATGCCCAAGCGACCTTGGAGAGCAAGTCTCGGGTTGAAAATATCGAAGAGTTCCTATCTGTTACCAAGAACTTTGACGACAATCCTGATAGTCAAGAAGAGGAAACAGGTTTAGATAAACTCAGTCGTTTCTTGAATGACCTAGCCTTGATTGCGGATACGGACTCTGGTAGTCAGGAAACATCGGAAGTGACCTTGATGACCCTCCATGCTGCTAAGGGGCTTGAGTTTCCGGTTGTCTTTATCATTGGGATGGAAGAGAATGTCTTTCCGCTTAGCCGCGCAGCTGAAGATCCAGATGAGCTAGAAGAGGAACGCCGTTTGGCCTATGTCGGTATCACGCGCGCTGAAAAAATCCTCTATCTGACCAATGCCAACTCTCGATTACTGTTTGGGAAGACCAACTACAATCGTCCGACTCGTTTTATTAATGAAATCAGTTCGGACTTGCTTGAATATCAGGGCTTAGCTCGTCCAGCTAATACCAGTTTCAAGGCTTCTTATAGCAGTGGTGGGATTACTTTCGGTCAAGGAATGAGTTTGGCTCAGGCTCTTCAAGAACGGAAACGCAATGCTGCACCAAGCTCTATCCAGTCAAGCACTCTCCCATTTGGACAGTTTGCAGCCGGAAATAAAAAAAATTCGACTGATACAAGTTGGTCTATTGGAGATATTGCACTTCACAAAAAGTGGGGTGAAGGAACAGTTCTTGAAGTGTCGGGTAGTGGCGCTACTCAGGAATTGAAAATCAATTTCCCAGAAGTGGGTCTGAAAAAACTCCTAGCTAGTGTTGCCCCA
The DNA here is from genome assembly GCF_002096275.1 of Streptococcus oralis subsp. tigurinus. Taxonomy (GTDB): domain Bacteria; phylum Bacillota; class Bacilli; order Lactobacillales; family Streptococcaceae; genus Streptococcus; species Streptococcus oralis_CN. The sequence continues at coordinate 129,063 of NZ_NCUG01000018.1, forward strand.
ATTGAGAAAAAAATCTAATTTTTCATCCTTCTCACGAATAATAAAGTGAGGAGGATTTTTATGTACAGTATTTCATTCCAAGAAGATTCACTTTTGCCTAGAGAAAGACTGGTTAAAGAAGGAGTTGAGGCACTGAGCAATCAAGAGTTGCTAGCTATACTACTCAGAACGGGAACGCGTCAGGCAAATGTTTTTGAAATTGCCCAGCAAGTTTTGAACAGTTTGACCAGCCTAACTGATTTGAAAAAAATGACCCTGCAGGAATTGCAGAGTCTGTCAGGTATTGGACGTATTAAAGCTATTGAACTACAAGCGGTGATTGAACTGGGACATCGTATTCACAAACATGAAACCCTTGAGATGGAAAGTATTCTCAGTAGTCAAAAGCTAGCCAAGAAAATGCAACAGGAACTTGGCAACAAAAAACAAGAGCACCTAGTGGCGCTCTATCTCAATACTCAAAATCAAATCATCCATCAGCAGACCATTTTTATCGGATCTGCGACACGCAGCATTGCTGAACCACGGGAAATTCTTCACTATGCCCTCAAGCATATGGCTACCTCAGTGATTCTCGTTCACAATCATCCATCCGGTGCCGTATCTCCTAGTCGAAATGACGACCATGTCACTAAGCTAGTCAAGGAAGCTTGCGAACTGATGGGAATCGTTTTCTTGGACCATCTGATTGTCTCGCACTCTGATTACTTTAGTTACCGTGAAAATACGGATCTAATCTAGAGTTCATTAACAACATAGTCAAACAATGTTTTATCTTTGGGGCGATTTTCAAAGAGAAATTCAGGATGCCATTGAACACCAAGATAAGGAAGACCGTCCGTAGTTGTCACAGCCTCAATTATTCCATCTTTAGGATCATGTGCTACAACCTTAAGATTAGGAGCTAAATCTTTAATGCTCTGGTGGTGGAAGGAATTGATATGAGAGATTTCTCCATAGATCTCTCGGAGAATCGTATCAGGTTCCGTTACGAGGCGTTGGGTTGTGTATTCGGCTGAACAGTCCTGCCAATGATCCTCAATATCTTGGTGAAGCGTGCCGCCCATGGCGACGTTGAAAAGCTGAGTACCCCTACAAACAGAAAAAATCGGTTTTTTCTGCTTAATGGCTTCCCTGATAAGAGCTAATTCAAATTGGTCTCGTTGAAGATGGTAGTCATCACTATCAATAGCCTTTGGTTCACCATAGTATTTTGGATCAACATTTTGCCCACCCGTTAGGATGAGCTTATCAATGATACTGATGTAATGGGTAGCCATTTCTTGATCACCAATCGGTAGGATGATTGGAATTCCGCCAGCGTCTTTGACTCCTTCAACAAAGCCCTTTGCTGCATAGCTCATCATGATGTCATCATCTGGATGAGCCTTTTCATTTCCTGTAATCCCAATAACTGGTTTTTTCATAAATGCTTTCGCTTTCTAATCCTCTTTACGCATAAAATAGAGGAGAGTTTGGAGTTCGCTTGTCAAATCGACATACTGAACGACCACATCTTTTGGGAGGTGAAGGTGAACAGGGGAAAAGCTGAGAATACCTTTTATACCTGCATCAACCAAAAGATTAGCAACTTCTTGTGATTGAACACTTGGAACTGTTAGGATAGCAGTTTTGACATCTGCTTCGTTGATTTTTTCTTTAATCTGTGAGATACCATAGATTGGAATCCCATCAGGTGTCTGGCTTCCAACTTCTGGATGGTCATCTAGGTCAAAGCCCATGATAATTTTCATCTTGTTACGCTCATGAAAGCGGTAGTGGAGAAGGGCATGGCCCATATTTCCAATCCCAACCAGCATAACATTTGTAATGGAGTTATCATTTAGGAGATCAGCAAAAAAAGTCATCAGTTTTTTAACATCATAACCAAAACCACGACGACCTAGTTCACCAAAATAGGAAAAATCACGACGAACAGTCGCAGAATCGATACCGATAGCCTCTGCAATTTGCTTGGAGTTGGCACGTTCGATTTTCTCGGCATGAAATCTCTTGAAAATTCGATAGTAGAGAGAGAGTCTTTTTGCTGTTGCTTTTGGAATAGCAGACTGTTTATCTTTCACAAAACCACAACCTTTCTATTCTTCTATTTTATAGAAACATTGTGAAAAAATCAACAAAAACAAGAAAAAACTAAGAAAATCTTAGTTTTAGTCTTAAAAATTAGCTTGTGATAGAAAACGGTAGAGATCCCCGACCAATCCTTGATAAATAACTTTATCATCAAAGGTTAATGAGGTAACTAGGAATGTATCAGGAAGAGTTACACAACCTGATAGAGATAACATAAGCTCTTCGTAACTCTCAAATTCAAAGGTACGCTCTACTTGATAACTATCTTGATAAGTGAGACGATACATAGTCAATTATCTTTCTTCTTTTGTGAAGATACCGCGCTCTACAAGGCTGTCCATGAGGAAGTAGAATTTCTCTTGGTGGATATGATGGTCTTCTGATTTAAAGATATTAACCAAACGAAGGCCTGACTTGTCAGTGATATTGAGTTTAGCACCTGTAAGGTCTTTGTTGATGATGATTTTTAGCTTGAATCCTTCACCGCTGTTAGGCACTTTCTCAAGCAAACGAGTCAGTTCGAAGTTTCCAACTTTTGTTTCAAAGAAAGTATTGTCTTTGAGTGTGAATTTTTTGACAGATGGGCTAAGTGTGTAGTCGTAGCGGCAGTTTTGTAGTTTAATGGTTTTTTCAAATGCCATTAGATTAATCTCCAATAATATTTTTTAAGGCTTGTGCGAGTTGTTTCAGTTCTTCCTCGGTATTAAGAGGAGACAGACTGATACGGACAGATTCTGTTAAACGATGAGAATCAGGCCCATAAAGAGCTTCAAGTACATGACTGGTTTGCACGACACCAGCAGTACAAGCCGAACCGGTAGAAATTGAAATTCCTTCAAGGTCTAACCGTAGCAAGAGCAAATCATTTTTTTGACCAGGAAAGCCAATGTTGATAACATAAGGAAGCTGGTGTTGGCTTTCGTTGAGATAGTATTCTAGATCTGCAATCTCATCTAGAAAAGCAGATTTTAATCCCTCTAGTTTTTGGTAATGTTCAGCTTGCTGCTCTAAGTCCTCTTTGAGAGCAGCGACCATGCCTACAATGGCAGCGAGATTTTCTGTTCCAGCCCGTTTCTTTTGTTCTTGGTCTCCACCGTGAAGGTAGGAATCAAAGTCCGCGGAAGATGCATAAAGAAAGCCGATTCCTTTTGGTCCATGGAATTTGTGGGCGGAAGCACTGAGGAAATCAATTCCTAATTCTTCTGGATGGATAGGGATTTTTCCGATAGCTTGAACAGCATCAACATGATAAGCAGCAGGATGTTCTTTTAAAACACGTCCAATCTCAGCGATAGGTAAGAGACTACCCGTCTCATTATTAGCATACATAGTGGAAACGAGAATGGTATCGTCACGTAAGGCTTCTTGAATTTGCTGGGCAGTAATTTCTTGATTTACTGGTTGGATGATGGTCGCTTCAAAACCAAAATGTTGAACCAGATAATCGATAGTCTCAAGCACAGAATGGTGTTCAATAGCTGTCGTGATGATATGTTTTCCACGTTCTTGATGACGGAGACAATAGCCGATAATAGCTGTATTGTTGCTTTCTGTACCACCAGATGTGAAAAAGATATGTTGAGATTTTGTCCCCAATAACTGGGCTAGTTCCTGACGGGCTTCTCGCAAGAGCTTGCCAGCCTGTCGACCATGACTATGAATACTAGAAGGATTACCATGGGTTTCTTGCATGACCTTGGTCATTTCTGAAATAGCAACTGCTGACATAGGAGTCGTTGCAGCATTGTCCAAATAAATCAAAGAATCACCTTATTTCTTTTTGTTGTAAGCAAAGAGTGGGCTGACTGGTTTTCTTTCATGGATGCGGACGATAGCATCTCCGATTAACTCGCTAGCAGTAATGTAACATACATTTTCTGGAGTTCTTTCTTTAGTTGCTACTGAGTCTGTCACAAGGATTTCCTTGATGTTTGTAGCATCAAGGAGGTCTGCTGCACCTTCAACAAATAAACCGTGACTAGATACTGCATAAATTTCAGTTGCACCTTCACGTTCAACGATTTTGGCTGCTTCAGAGAAAGTACGACCAGTATTTAGAATATCGTCAATTAAGATAGCCTTCTTGCCTTCGACATCCCCAATGATATAGCCTTCATTACGATCAGAATCGTCTTGGGCGTAGTCAATGATAGCGATAGGGGCATCAAGGTATTCAGCCAAACTACGAGCACGTTTAACACCGGAGTTCTTTGGACTAACAACAACAACATCAGAGCCAAGAAGTCCTTTATCACAGTAGTGCTTAGCAAATAGAGGAACAGTATAAAGATTGTCTACAGGAATGTCAAAGAAACCTTGGACCTGAACAGCGTGGAGGTCAAGCGTTAGAACACGGCTTACACCAGCCTTGACAAGCATATTGGCAACCAATTTTGCAGTGAGGGGTTCGCGAGAAGAAGCGATACGATCCTGACGAGCATAACCAAAGTAAGGAAGGACAACGTTGATACTATGAGCACTTGCACGAACACAAGCATCAACCATGATTAATAATTCCATCAAGTGGTTGCTAACGGGGTAGCTGGTTGACTGGATGATGTAAACATCGTAACCACGGACACTTTCTTCGATGTTGACCTGGATTTCACCATCAGAAAATTGACGAGAGGATAATTTTCCGAGAGGTACACCAACTGTATCCGCAATCTTTTGAGCGATTTCTGGGTTAGAGTTTAGGGTGAAAAGTTTCATGTTGTTTCTATCTGACATTATAGACCGTCCTCTGTAAACTTTGTGAATCTCCTTTGAGAAAGTTCTGTTTTTCAAAGCAAGATTCTTTTATTTTTATCTTTTCTATTCTACCAAAAAAAGGAGATTATTTCAGCTTTTTTTCATGCTTTTAATAAAACGAATTAATTTTGAAGGAGCTTTCTGATAAGTTATGTGATTTTCATCTAAAAATTTCCGAAAATCGGCTTTCCCTTTTTCATGGTCTGTGACTTCAAGCTCGAGTTCATAGTCCGTTTGGTCAAAGTAGTGACTTTCATCTAACGCCATTAAGCCGATTTCTGTTTTCGTTTCATAACGAAGAGTCGAAAGGCAGCCTAAAACAAGCCAGTCATGACTTTCAATACCAATCTTAGCGAGCTTTTCTAGAACGAGCCCTTGAGGTAGTTTTTGTTTTTCTAGGTACGATTCAGCTTCTGGAAGAGTTAGTTTCTGGTTGTATTCCATATTTCCTACAGTTTGAGGCACTTTCAAGGTCAATTCCGCCCAATCTGCAAAAGTGCGAATGCGCATGGCAACCTTCTTTTCTCGCAATTGGAAATCTGGTGTGTCAATGTAGTAGTTTTTCTGAAGGACGGGTTGGATATGGGAAAACTGTTTTTTTAGATGATCATATTCCTCTTTTTTCAGAAGTGTTTTCAATTCTATTTCTAAATGTTTCATTTTTTCAACCTTTTCTATATCTTTGAAAGCGATTTATGGTATAATGGACAATGTATTTATTGTATACGAATGTACTGAAAAAATCAAAGATTTTCGACAGAGCAATCAAACATTACAAGGGAGAAAGTATGACCATAGAATGGGAAGAATTTTTAGATCCTTACATTCAGGCTGTTGGTGAATTGAAGATTAAACTTCGGGGGATTCGCAAACAGTATCGTAAGCAAAACAAGCATTCTCCGATTGAGTTTGTAACCGGTCGGGTAAAACCGATTGAAAGTATCAAAGAAAAGATGGCACGTCGAGGAATTACTTATGCGACTTTAGAAAATGACTTGCAAGATATTGCGGGTTTGCGTGTCATGGTTCAGTTTGTTGATGACGTTAAAGAGGTAGTTGAGATTCTACGTAAACGCCAAGACATGAGAATCATTCAGGAACGAGACTATATCACTCATCGTAAGGCTTCAGGTTATCGTTCTTATCACGTGGTTGTCGAGTACACGGTTGATACGATCAACGGAGCTAAGACGATTTTGGCGGAAATTCAAATACGTACTTTAGCCATGAATTTCTGGGCTACGATTGAGCACTCGCTCAATTATAAATACCAGGGCGATTTCCCAGAAGAAATCAGGAAAAGACTGGAAATCACGGCCAAAATAGCCTATCAACTGGATGAAGAAATGGGTAAGATTCGTGACGATATACAGGAAGCGCAGGCTCTCTTTGATCCATTGAGCAGAAAACTAAACGATGGTGTAGGAAATAGTGACGATACAGATGAAGAATACAGGTAAACGAGTTGACCTCATAGCTAATAGAAAGCCACAAAGTCAGAAGGTTTTGCATGAACTGAGGGAGAAACTAAAGAAACAGCATTTTATACTGAACGATACCAATCCCGATATCGTCATTTCCATTGGTGGTGACGGGATGCTTTTGTCTGCCTTTCACAAGTATGAGAATCAGTTAGACAAGGTTCGATTTGTAGGTGTTCATACAGGGCATTTGGGATTTTACACAGATTATCGTGATTTTGAGTTGGATCAGTTGGTGACTAATCTTCTGCTAGACACTGGTGCCAAAGTTTCCTATCCAGTTTTGAATGTCAAGGTAACACTTGAAAATGGAGAAGTGAAAATCTTCCGCGCTTTAAATGAAGCGAGCATCCGTCGATCAGATCGCACCATGGTGGCGGATATCATCATTAACCATGTTCCGTTCGAGAGATTTCGTGGAGATGGAGTGACTGTTTCAACGCCGACGGGAAGTACTGCCTACAACAAGTCTTTGGGTGGAGCTGTCTTGCATCCTACCATTGAAGCCTTGCAGTTGACGGAAATAGCAAGTCTTAACAACCGAGTCTATCGCACTCTGGGATCATCAATCATTATTCCAAAAAAAGATAAGATTGAACTCTTGCCGACACGCAATGATTACCACACGATATCAGTCGATAACAGCGTCTATTCATTCCGTAATATCGAACGGATTGAGTATCAAATCGACCATCACAAGATTCACTTCGTAGCGACACCAAGCCACACTAGTTTCTGGAATCGTGTCAAAGATGCCTTCATCGGCGAGGTGGATGAATGAGGTTCGAATTTACCGCAGATGAGCATGTCAAAGTCAAGACCTTCCTCAAGAAACATGAGGTTTCTAAGGGACTTTTGGCTAAGATTAAGTTTCGAGGTGGGGCTATTCTGGTCAATGGTCAACCTCAAAATGCGACTTATTTCTTAGATATTGGAGACAGGGTGACTATTGATATTCCATCAGAGGAAGGCTTTGAAACCTTGGAGGCCATCGATCGACCACTCGATATCTTGTATGAGGATGATCATTTTCTGGTTTTGAATAAGCCTTATGGAGTAGCTTCCATCCCCAGTGTCAATCATTCCAATACCATTGCTAATTTTATCAAGGGCTACTATGTCAAACAAGAATATGAAAATCAGCAAGTTCACATCGTGACTAGGCTTGATAGAGATACATCTGGTTTGATGCTTTTTGCCAAACATGGCTACGCTCATGCACGTTTAGACAAGCAACTGCAACGAAAGTCTATTGAGAAACGTTACTTTGCTTTAGTTAAAGGAGCTGGCGTCTTGGAGCCAGAAGGGGAGATTATCGCCCCGATTGCGCGTGATGTGGACTCAATTATCACGAGACGGGTTGCCAAAGGTGGGAAATACGCTCATACGTCTTACAAAGTTGTGGCGTCTTATGGAGATATTCACCTAGTTGATATTCGCCTGCATACTGGACGAACTCATCAGATCCGAGTGCATTTTTCTCATATCGGCTTTCCTTTGTTGGGAGACGATCTCTATGGAGGAAGCTTAGACGATGGGATTCAACGTCAGGCCTTGCATTGCCATTTCTTATCATTTTATCATCCCTTCTTGGAGCGTCAGCTAGAGCTTGAAAGCCCCTTGTCAGGTGATTTTAACAATCTTATTACTCAGTTATCAACTAATACTCTTTAAAATCTATTTTGAGTATAATTTAATTTTTTAAAGGAGAAAACTCATGGAAGTTTTTGAAAATCTCAAAGCCAACCTAGTTGGCAAAAATGCTCGTATTGTTCTCCCTGAAGGGGAAGAACCTCGTATTCTTCAGGCAACCAAACGCTTGGTAAAAGAAACAGAAGTTGTTCCTGTTTTGCTTGGGAACCCAGAAAAAATCAAAATTTATCTTGAAATCGAAGGGGTTATGGACGGCTATGAAGTGATTGACCCCCAACACTATCCTCAATATGAAGAAATGGTTGCTGCTTTAGTAGAGCGTCGTAAGGGCAAAATGACTGAAGAAGAAGCGCGCAAAGTTTTGGTTGAAGATGTTAACTACTTTGGTGTGATGCTAGTCTACTTGGGCTTGGTTGACGGTATGGTGTCAGGAGCTATTCACTCAACTGCCTCAACAGTTCGCCCAGCTCTACAAATCATTAAAACTCGTCCAAATGTAACTCGTACTTCAGGTGCCTTCCTTATGGTACGTGGTACAGAACGTTATCTATTTGGAGACTGTGCCATTAATATCAATCCAGATGCAGAAGCCTTGGCTGAAATTGCGGTCAATTCAGCGATCACAGCTAAGATGTTTGGTATCGAGCCTAAAATTGCCATGCTAAGCTATTCTACTAAAGGTTCAGGCTTTGGTGCAAGCGTTGATAAGGTTGTTGAAGCGACTAAAATCGCTCATGATTTGCGTCCAGACCTTGAGATTGATGGTGAGTTGCAATTTGATGCAGCCTTCCACCCTGAAACTGCAGCATTGAAAGCTCCAGGAAGTAACGTTGCTGGGCAAGCAACTGTCTTTATCTTCCCTGGTATCGAAGCAGGAAATATTGGCTACAAGATTGCAGAACGTCTTGGTGGCTTCGCGGCTGTAGGTCCAGTTCTACAAGGTTTGAACAAACCGGTTAACGACCTTTCTCGTGGATGTAATGCCGATGATGTGTACAAGTTGACCCTTATCACAGCAGCTCAAGCAGTTCATCAATAAGATTTAGTCCTCTTTCCCATGGAAAGAGGCTTTTTAGTACTGAGAAAAGGACAGCTAGAAGCTTCTATGTTATACTAGATATATGTTAGATTTGAAAAAATACGGTATCGTCATGTGGCCGGAGGAGAAGATCATTTCTTTTCGTGAGAAACTCCTCAACTGGTATGATGAAAACAAAAGAGATTTACCTTGGCGGAGAAGTAAAAATCCTTATCACATCTGGGTATCTGAAATCATGCTCCAGCAGACCAGGGTGGATACAGTTATTCCCTATTATGAACGATTCTTGGACTGGTTTCCAACTGTTGAAAGTCTGGCGAATGCCCCTGAAGAGCGTCTGCTGAAGGCTTGGGAGGGATTGGGCTATTATTCTCGAGTACGCAATATGCAGGCTGCAGCTCAGCAGATTATATCTGACTTTGGTGGTCAATTCCCAAACACCCATGAAGGAATTTCTGGCCTGAAAGGGATTGGCCCCTATACTGCGGGAGCAATTTCCAGTATCGCTTTTAACTTGCCTGAGCCAGCGGTTGATGGCAATGTCATGCGAGTTTTAGCGCGCTTATTTGAGGTTAATTATGATATCGGAGTTCCCAGCAATCGAAAGATTTTCCAAGCCATGATGGAAATCTTGATTGACCCGAGACGACCAGGAGACTTTAACCAAGCTCTGATGGATTTAGGGTCCGACATAGAGGCCCCAGTTAATCCTAGACCAGAAGAAAGCCCTGTTAAGGATTTTAGCGCAGCGTATCAAAATGGGACCATGGATGTATATCCGATTAAAGAACCCAAGAAAAAGCCTCTCCCAATCTATCTCAAGGCTTTGGTTGTGCGCAATGACCGTGGTCAATATCTTCTTGAGAAAAATGAAAGTGAGAAACTGCTAGCCGGTTTTTGGCATTTCCCACTGATTGAAGTTGAGGATTTCTACAGCGATGATAATCAACTAGATCTCTTTTCACAAGTCAAAGAGGAAAGCAGAGCTTTTGGACCAAGCCCTCAAGAAAACTTTGAGCAGGATTATGATTTAGAAGTGAATTGGTCCCAGCAAGTATTTGACCAGGTAAAGCATGTATTTAGTCATCGGAAATGGCATATTCAAATCCTAGCTGGTCAAGTGACAGATTCGAAACAGTTTTCTGACAGAGAAGTTCGTTGGGTTTCTCCTCAGGAGTTTTCTGATTATCCACTGGCTAAACCTCAACAAAAAATTTGGCAGGCTTATAAAAACAACTCTTGAAGATGAAGGCTTACAGTAGCCATTTGTGCCTTCTTTGTATTTTTTTGTTATAATAGATAGAGAAAAGGTGATAAAATGAAAAAAATATTAATTGTAGATGATGAGAAACCAATCTCGGATATTATTAAGTTTAATATGACCAAGGAAGGTTACGAAGTTGTAACTGCATTTAATGGTCGTGAAGCAATTGAGCTATTTGAAGCAGAGCAACCAGATATTATTATTCTAGACTTGATGCTTCCGGAAATCGATGGTTTAGAAGTTGCTAAAGCTATTCGTAAGACTAGTAGCGTTCCGATTATTATGCTCTCAGCTAAAGATAGCGAGTTTGACAAGGTTATCGGTTTGGAGTTAGGTGCAGATGATTATGTTACAAAACCCTTCTCAAACCGTGAGTTACAAGCCCGTGTCAAGGCTCTGCTTCGTCGTACAGATCTTGCTTCAGTAGATAGCCAAGAGTCTGATGAGAAGAAGATGCAACCTTTACAAATTGGTGATTTGGAAATCGTTCCAGATGCTTACGTGGCTAAGAAATATGGTGAGGAATTAGATTTGACCCACCGTGAGTTTGAACTCTTGTATCACTTGGCATCTCATATTGGTCAAGTGATTACGCGTGAACACTTGCTTGAGACTGTATGGGGTTATGACTATTTTGGTGATGTTCGGACAGTGGACGTGACCATCAGACGTTTGCGTGAAAAAATTGAAGACACTCCAAGTCGTCCAGAGTATATCCTCACCCGTCGTGGTGTTGGCTACTATATGAAAAATAATGATTGAAGATATTAGACAAACTATTCTGACCAGTGATTTTATCTTTATCTTGATTTTACTTGGCTTTATCTTGGTGGTGACCTTGCTCTTACTGGAGAACCGTCGAGATAATATCCGTCTCAAGGAGATAAATCAAAAGGTTAAGGACTTGATTGCGGGTGATTATTCTCAAGTCTTGGACTTACAGGGCAGTACAGAAATCACCAATATTACCAATAACCTGAATGATTTGTCAGAAGTTATTCGTTTGACCCAAGAAAATCTGGAACAAGAGAGTAAAAGGCTGCATAGTATTCTTTCTTACATGACAGATGGGGTGCTTGCGACCAATCGCCGTGGCCAGATTACCATGATTAACGATATGGCCAAGAAACAGCTTGGTGTGCAGAAAGAAGATGTTCTTAATAAAAGCATCCTCGAATTGCTTAAGATAGAAGATGAGTATGAACTGCGTGACCTGATTACACAGATACCTGAGTTGACGATTGACTCCCAAGATGTGAATGGTGAATACCTGAGTCTTCGTGTACGTTTCGCTCTGATTCGCCGTGAGTCAGGTTTCATCTCTGGTTTGGTTGCTGTTTTACATGATACGACCGAGCAGGAGAAGGAAGAACGCGAACGGAGACTCTTCGTTTCAAACGTGAGCCATGAGTTGAGAACTCCTTTGACCAGTGTTAAATCTTATCTTGAAGCCTTGGACGAGGGAGCCTTGTATGATCCTGTAGCCCCTGATTTTATCAAGGTTTCGCTTGATGAAACCAACCGTATGATGCGGATGGTGACAGATCTCTTGCATCTCTCTCGTATTGATAATGCGACCACTCAGTTGGATGTGGAGTTGATTAACTTTACAGCCTTCATCACCTTTATCCTCAACCGTTTCGATAAGATGAGGAGCCAGGATGAAGAGAAAAAGTATGAGTTGGTTCGAGATTACCCAATCAATTCAGTTTGGATCGAGATTGATACGGATAAGATGACCCAGGTGATTGATAATATTCTCAACAATGCTATCAAGTATTCACCAGATGGTGGGAAGATTACGGTCAGCATGAAAACTACGGATGACCAGATGATTTTATCAATTTCTGACCAGGGTCTTGGGATTCCAAAACAAGATTTACCTAGGATTTTTGACCGCTTCTACCGTGTGGATCGCGCAAGAAGTCGTGCTCAAGGTGGAACTGGTCTGGGTCTGGCTATCGCGAAAGAAATCATCAAACAACACAATGGTTTTATTTGGGCAAAAAGCGAATACGGTAAGGGCTCAACCTTTACCATAGTGCTCCCTTATGATAAGGAGGCCGTAAAAGAAGAAATATGGGAGGACGAAATAGAAGACTAGAATGAGTGAAAAAGGCTTTAAATATAGTATTTTAGCATCAGGTTCCAGTGGAAATTCCTTTTATCTGGAAACGCCAAAAAAGAAAATTTTAGTGGATGCAGGCTTGTCTGGTAAGAAAATCACCAGTCTTTTGAGCGAAATCAATCGTAAGCCAGAAGATTTGGATGCGATTTTGATTACGCATGAACATTCAGATCATATCCATGGAGTTGGTGTATTGGCTCGCAAATATGGTATGGACCTTTACGCCAATGAAAAGACTTGGCAGGCTATGGAAAATAGCAAGTACCTCGGTAAAGTGGATTCATCGCAGAAGCATATTTTTGAAATGGGTAAAACCAAAACCTTTGGCGATATTGATATTGAGAGTTTTGGGGTTAGCCATGATGCGGTAGCACCCCAGTTTTACCGCTTTATGAAAGACAACAAGAGCTTTGTCATACTGACCGATACAGGTTATGTCAGTGACCGTATGGCAGGAATTGTCGAGAATGCGGACGGTTATCTCATTGAGTCCAACCACGATGTAGAGATTTTGCGAGCAGGATCTTACGCTTGGCGTCTCAAACAGCGAATCCTATCGGATCTCGGTCACCTCTCTAACGAGGATGGTGCTGAGGCCATGATTCGTGCAATGGGAAATCGAACCAAGAAAATCTACCTTGGGCATTTGTCAAAAGAGAACAATATCAAGGAGCTGGCTCATATGACCATGGTCAACCAGCTAGCGCAAGCTGATCTGGGAGTGGGGGTAGACTTGAAAGTTTATGATACCTCTCCAGATACTGCAACACCATTGACAGAGATATAAAAAAGAAGGCGAGTGCCTTCTTTTTTATATTTTTTACAATCCAGCAAATTCTTTGATTTCTTGTGCGGACATTGAAGAGTCGCAACGGACCTTGATTTGTCCATCTGCAATGTGAACAAAGCCTGGTACGGTTGGGATTCCATAGCGTGAGCGGAATTCTTGCAATTCATTGAGTTGGCTTGGTTCTTCACTGTTGATAAAGTAGATGTGCGCTTTGGTTTCAGCTACGACACCAGCCAAAGTGCCAGCAAATTTACGGCAGTAAGGGCAAGTTTTACGACCGATGAAGAAGGTTGCTGTTTCTTTATTATCGAGTGCTTCTTGAGCACGGGCAACAGTTGTGACTTCAAGATCTTTAATATTTTCTAAAAACTGATTCATAAGAATACCTCTCTTTTTTTGATAAAACTAGTATGCCACAAAGTTCCTAAAATTGCTTAGATTTGATACGAAAAAAAGATGAGACTAGTTTATCTCATCTTTATAGAGTGTTATTTCACAAACGCATTGATTTCCGCTTCGATGTTAGCAATCTTAGCTTGTGAATCTTCGTTGCTTTCACCCACAACGGCAATGTAGAACTTGATTTTTGGTTCTGTACCTGAAGGGCGAACTGCAATCCATGAACCGTCAGCAAGTGTATATTTCAACACATCACTTGGAGGAGTAGTCAAAGTTGTCACAGTACCATCAGCAGCAGTAGCAGTTTGAGCCTTGAAGTCTTCTACGACAGTGATAGCTGTTGTGTTCCATTCTTTTGGAGCATTGTTACGGAACTTAGCCATAATCGCTTTGATTTGTTCTGCACCATCGACACCAGAAAGGGTAACAGAGATGGTCTTTTCAGCGTAGTAGCCGTATTCTTTGTAGATTTCTTCGATACCATCAGCAAGTGTCAAACCACGTGAACGGTAGTAGGCGGCAAGTTCAGCCACGACAAGAACGGCTTGGATAGCGTCTTTATCACGTACGAATGGTTTAATCAAGTAACCGAAGCTTTCTTCAAATCCCATCATGTAAGTGTGATTGTGTTTTTCTTCAAATTCTTGGATTTTTTCAGCGATAAATTTGAAGCCAGTCAAAACGTTGAACATGGTTGCGCCGTAGCTTTCAGCAATCTTCGTTACCAAGTCAGTTGATACGATGGATTTACAGAGAGCAGAATTTTCAGGAAGAGTTCCAGCACTCTTATGAGCTTCCAAGATGTATTTAGCCATGATAGCACCGATTTGGTTACCTGAAAGGTTGAGGTAGCTCCCATCTTTTTGAAGCACTTCAACACCAACACGGTCAGCGTCTGGGTCAGTCGCCACAAGAACATCAGCACCAACTTGACGGCCGAGTTCTTCAGCAAGTGCAAAGGCTGCTTGGTTTTCTGGGTTTGGAGATTTAACAGTTGAGAAATCTGGATCTGGAGTTGCTTGAGCTTCAACGACTTGAACTGAGTCAAATCCAGCTTGTGCAAGAGCACGGCGAGCCAACATTTCACCAGTACCATGAAGTGGTGTGTAGACAATCTTCATGTCTTTACCAAACTCTTCAATCAAGGCTGGGTTGATATTTACATCTTTTACTTCTTTGAGGTATTCTGCATCAACAGCTTCGCCGATAACTTCAATCAAGCCAGAAGCTTTTTCAGCTTCTACATCAGCAACTTCGACAGCGAATGGGTTTTCGATAGCACGGATGTAAGTAGTCAAAGCGTCCGCGTCATGTGGAGGCATTTGCCCACCGTCTTCACCGTAAACCTTGTAACCGTTAAATGGAGCAGGGTTATGGCTGGCAGTAATCATGATACCTGCAAAACAGTTGAGGTGACGAACTGCAAATGAGAGTTCTGGAGTTGGACGAAGGCTTTCAAATACGTAAGATTTGATACCATGTTTTGCAAGAACTGCCGCAGATTCGAAGGCAAACTCAGGTGAGAAGTGACGACTATCATAGGCAATCGCAACACCACGATTTTTTTCATTTCCACCTTTTGACTCAATCAAACGAGCCAATCCTTCAGTTGCTTGACGAACAACATAGATGTTGATGCGGTTTGTACCTGCACCGATCAAGCCGCGCATACCTGCAGTACCAAATTCAAGATTGGTGTAGAAAGCATCTTCTTTTGTTTTTTCGTCCATGTTTTCTAAATCTTGACGAAGATAGTCGGGAAGGTCGGCAAAATCGACCCATTTTTGATAATTTTCTTGGTAAGTCATAGAGCATCTCCTTTTTTGTATATTCTTTTAATCGCTTTCATTATATCACGATTTATCAATTTAGTAAAACGTTAGCATAACTTAAAATGTAGGAAATTTACTTTTATTTCATTGTAGAAGAACAGCCCTATACGCTTTCTAATGAAAAAGAAGATGAATAGTTCGGGTTTATGACTCGAACTTTTTTCATTGCAATTGTGCAAAAGAGAAAAAGATAGTAAAATAGATGTATGATTATTTTACAAGCTAATAAAATTGAACGTTCTTTTGCAGGAGAGGTTCTTTTTGATAATATCAACCTGCAAGTTGATGAACGAGACCGGATTACCCTCGTTGGGAAAAATGGGGCAGGTAAGTCTACTCTTTTGAAGATTTTGGTTGGGGAAGAGGAGCCGACCAGTGGAGAAATCAATAAGAAAAAAGATGTTTCTCTGTCTTACCTGGCCCAAGATAGCCGTTTTGAGTCTGAAAATACCATTTACGATGAAATGCTTCACGTCTTTGATGACTTGCGTCGGAATGAGAAGCAACTTCGTCAGATGGAACTGGAGATGGGTGAAAAGTCTGGTGAAGATCTGGATAAACTGATGGCGGATTATGATCGTTTGTCTGAGAATTTCCGTCAGGCTGGTGGCTTCACCTACGAAGCTGATATCCATGCTATCTTAAATGGATTCAAGTTTGACGAGTCTATGTGGCAGATGAAAATTGACGAGCTTTCTGGTGGCCAAAATACTCGTCTAGCACTTGCCAAAATGCTCCTTGAAAAGCCCAATCTCTTGGTCTTGGACGAACCAACCAACCACTTGGATATTGAAACCATAGCCTGGCTAGAGAATTACTTGGTGAACTATAGCGGCGCCCTCATTATTGTCAGTCACGACCGTTACTTTTTGGACAAGGTTGCGACGGTTACGCTAGATTTGACCAAGCATTCCTTGGATCGTTATGTAGGCAATTACTCTCGTTTTGTTGAGTTAAAGGAGCAAAAGCTAGCTACTGAGGCAAAAAACTATGAAAAACAACAGAAGGAAATCGCGGCTCTAGAAGACTTTGTCAATCGCAATCTAGTCCGAGCTTCAACGACCAAACGTGCCCAATCTCGCCGGAAACAACTAGAAAAAATGGAGCGTTTGGACAAGCCGGAAGCTGGCAAGAAATCAGCCAATATGACCTTCCAGTCTGAAAAAACATCGGGCAATGTTGTTTTGACTGTTGAAAACGCAGCTATTGGCTATGATGGGGAAATATTGTCAGAACCTATCAACCTAGACCTTCGTAAAATGAATGCTGTTGCTATCGTTGGTCCAAATGGGATTGGGAAATCAACCTTTATCAAGTCAATAGTAGACCAGATTCCTTTTATCAAGGGAGATAAGCGCTTTGGTGCTAATGTTGAGGTTGGATACTATGATCAGACTCAAAGTAAGCTAACACCAAACAATACGGTCCTAGACGAACTCTGGAATGATTTTAAACTGACGCCAGAAGTTGAAATCCGTAACCGCCTTGGTGCCTTCCTTTTCTCAGGAGATGATGTTAAAAAGTCAGTCGGGATGCTGTCAGGTGGCGAGAAAGCTCGTTTATTGCTTGCCAAACTTTCAATGGAAAACAATAACTTCCTGATTTTGGACGAGCCGACAAACCACTTGGATATTGATAGCAAGGAAGTGTTAGAAAATGCCCTGATTGACTTTGACGGTACCTTGCTGTTTGTCAGTCATGACCGTTACTTTATCAATCGTGTGGCCACTCATGTTTTGGAATTGTCTGAGAATGGCTCAACCCTCTACCTTGGAGATTATGACTACTATGTTGATAAAAAGGCTGAAATGGAAGTCAGCCAGACAGAAGAAACTTCAACAAGTAATCAAGTAAAAGAAGCAAGTTCAGTTAATGACTACCAAGCCCAGAAAGAAAGTCAAAAAGAAGCCCGTAAGCTCATGCGCCAAATCGAGAGTTTAGAGGCTGAAATCGAAGAGTTAGAAACTCAAAGTCAAGCCATTTCTGAACAAATGCTGGAAATCAACGATGCCGAAAAACTCATGGAATTACAAGCAAAACTTGATAAGATTAGCCGGCGTCAGGAAGAGGCTATGCTTGAGTGGGAAGAATTATCGGAGCAGGTGTAAAAGGAGAAATAATGGTAGAATATAAATATTTTGATAGAGTCTATAAAGATGTGACTAAAAAAAATTATTTAGATAGTTTCGTTTTCTTTAAAGATGATTGGAATGACTATGGATATTATATCACTTTCCATGTTTACTACTATGACAAAGATCGTAATGAAAGGTACATAGGTAGATATAGAATTTATGAATCTGAAATAGAGCAACAAAAGAATGATTACGAAATAAAATCTATTTTTAAACTGACTAAAAATGATTTTGATAGGAATCAAAAATATTCTTTAGCTTGTAATATTGAATTCTATCAAAACTTGTATGAAATAGGTTTAGAAAATTATAATAATTTTCTTGAAAAAAATAATGATTTAACGCTTACAGACTTACCGGAAGAAATAAAAGAAAACGAAGGAGTAAAGAATGCTCTTTTAAGAAATGATGGGATAACAAAAAGTGCGGAAATTATTAAATCAAATCAACAGCTTAAAGAAATTGATGAAAATTTGAATATTGGGAATTATCTATCTTTTATTTTAGAAAGATTAAAAGATGATCAACTAGATGAAGTGGGAAAAAGATATATTTCAAAAATAATTAAAAAATGTAATTATGATTTGTTGGATCAATTAGTCAAAGTTTACATAGAAAATTATGATGAAAGTCAGTCCTATGAGGGATATAAATATTTAAAGTCTTTGATTGATAAGACTGACTTTGAACAGCTAAAGTCAGAGTTAGAAACTATTGAAAAAGATGAATTGAAAGAAATATCGGCTAGTGTAAAGAAGATAAAGAATAAATTGAAATATAAATTAGAAGATAAAAACTTTGTTCACTACACCTCCCTGAACACCTTAAAATTTCTGCTTTATAAAACTGATGATAAAAATGATTATCCTAGATTACGGCTTAGCAATGCCAGACAAATGAATGATCCAAATGAAGGGTATACGTTTCTCAATCTCATAGGGATTGGGAAAGAGGATTTACCTGAAACTGATTATGATACATCGCCATTCTTCTTTGCTTCTATGACACAAAATGGAGATAGTCACCAGCTAGATGATAGTCTCCCAATGTGGAAACAATATGGTGATGATGCAAAAGGGATTAATCTAACATATCATTTTAAGTACATTAAAGACTTAATAGAAGAAGGGGTAGAAATTTATAAAGTTTGTTATAATCTTGCAGAAGATTCATTAGATAAAGAAATCGATTCAATTAAATTAGCATTTGATAAAATTAAAGAGTATGACGACGGAAGAAAAAAATACTTTTCTTTAGCATTGAATCTAATAGATGACATTCGTTATTTATTTAAAGAAGCAGATTACAGTTATGAAAATGAATATAGAATTATTAAATCTTACGAAGGCAAGGAAGATGTTATTTTTTCTAGTGAAAGTTCTAATAGTGTGATTCCTGGTCTATATGCTTATATTGACAAAGAACTAAAATATTCAAAAATTAAACTTGGTCCTAAATGTGATGATATTGATTTTGTTGCTCCCTATATAAAATTCGTTGATAGAAATATTGAAGTAACTAAGTCACAAATCTCTTATCGTTAATTCATTAACTTTGAGTGTTTATTTTGTTAAAAAGGGTGTAAAAAATGGAACATCTTGGAAAGGTATTTCGTGAATTTCGAACAAGTGGGAAATACTCTTTGAAAGAGGCGGCAGGTGAATCATGTTCAACCTCTCAGTTATCTCGCTTCGAGCTTGGGGAGTCTGATCTAGCAGTTTCTCGTTTCTTTGAGATTTTGGATAATATTCATGTGACCATTGAAAATTTCATGGACAAGGCTAGGGATTTTCAAAATCATGAACATGTTGCCTTGATGGCACAGATTATTCCGCTTTACTACTCAAATGATATTGCAGGTTTTCAAAAGCTTCAAAAGGAACAGCTTGAGAAAGCAAAGAGTTCGACCAATCCCCTCTATTTTGAGCTGAATTGGATTCTGCTACAAGGCCTGATTTGTCAAAGAGATACTCGTTACACGATGAGTCAGAGTGATTTGGAAAAGGTAGCAGATTATCTTTTTCAAACAGAAGAATGGACTATGTATGAGTTGATTCTTTTCGGGAATCTCTATACTTTCTACAATGTGGACTATGTAGCTCGGATTGGCAGAGAAGTCATGGAGCGGGAAGAGTACTACAAGGAAATTGGTCGTCATCGAAAACTTGTTTTGATTTTAGCTCTTAACTGTTACCAGCATTGTTTGGAAAATCGATCCTTTGCGGATGCGGACTATTTTGAGGCCTATGTGGAGAAGTTGATTGGAAATGGTATCAAGCTTTATGAGCGCAATATCTTCCATTATCTCAAGGGTTTCGCCCTCTACCAGAGAGACTTGAAAGCAGAAGGTTGTAGCCAAATGCAGGAAGCCATGCATATTTTTGAAGTACTTGGACTTCCAGAGCAAGTGGCTTACTATCAGGAACATTATGAAAAATTTGTAAATCCTTAAATTTCCCAAATAAGGGAAAAATAAAGAGACTCCTTTCAGTTTTGATACAATAGTTTCAAAATTTGAGAGGAGCTTTTTATATGAATCGACATGCAATCCAGTTGATTAGTCGTGGGGCTATTAATAAGATAGGAAATATGCTCTATGATTATGGAAACAGTGTTTGGTTGGCATCAATGGGGACGATAGGACAGACTGTTCTTGGAATTTATCAAATTTCTGAGTTGGTTACATCGATTCTGGTTAATCCCTTTGGTGGAGTGATTTCAGATCGCTTTTCGCGTCGCAAAATTTTGATGACGACAGACTTGATTTGTGGCCTTCTCTGTTTAGCTATTTCTTTCATCAGAAATGATAGCTTGATGATTGCTGCCTTGATTTTTGCCAATATTGTTCAGGCGGTTGCCTTTGCATTTTCTCGTACAGCCAATAAAGCCATTATAACTGAGGTTGTAGAGAAAGGCGAGATTGTGACCTACAATGCTCGCTTAGAGCTCGTTTTGCAGGTTGTAGGCGTTAGCTCCCCTGTACTGTCTTTCATCGTTTTACAATTCGCCAGTCTCCATATGACGCTCGTTTTAGATGCCATTAGTTTTTTCATTGCATTTACCTTAGTAGCTTTACTTCCCAAAAAAGAGACTCAGGAACAAGTGAAAAGGACTTTCTGCTGGAAAAATATTTTTTCTGATATGAAAGAAGGACTTGACTATATCTGGCGCCAGCAAGAGATCTTTTTCCTTTTGTTAGTGGCTTCCAGTGTTAATTTCTTTTTTGCAGCTTTTGAATTTCTCCTTCCTTTTTCAGAACGGCTTTACGGGGTAGAAGGAGCTTATGCAACTATTTTAACTATGGGCGCTATTGGTTCGATTATCGGAGCTCTTCTAGCTAGTAAAATAAAGGCAAATGTTTATAATCTTTTGATTCTATTGGCTTTTACTGGAGTAGGAGTTTTTATGATGGGGTTACCACTGCCAACTTTTCTTTCCTTTTCGGGAAATTTAGTTTGTGAACTGTTTATGACGATTTTTAATATTCACTTTTTTACTCAGGTTCAAACCAAGGTTGAAAGTGAATATTTGGGTAGAGTATTAAGTACAATTTTTACTTTAGCCATTCTATTTATGCCGATTGCAAAAGGCTTTATGACGGTGCTGCCAAGCGTACATCTCTCTTCTTTCCTGATAATCGGAAGTGGAGTTGTTATCCTGTCTTGTCTATCCCTTATTTATGTACGAAGTCATTTTGAAAAAGAGTCCTAATTTCTATTTTTTTAGAAAATATTTCACTACGAACCATTTTTCAGCCCTTCTCTATTGTGAGGAGGGCTTCATTTGTGGTAAAATAATATTATGAATGAAAGAATGAATGAGTTAGTTGCCTTACTCAATCGCTATGCAACCGAGTACTATACAAGTGATAACCCCTCGGTTTCAGATAGCGAGTATGATCGCCTCTACCGAGAGTTAGTCGAGTTGGAAGCTGCCTATCCAGATCAAGTTTTAGCGGACAGTCCGACCCATCGTGTTGGTGGTAAGGTTTTAGACGGTTTTGAAAAATACAGTCATCAGTATCCTCTTTATAGTTTGCAGGATGCTTTTTCACGTGAAGAGTTAGAAGCTTTTGATGCGCGTGTTCGAAAGGAATTACCCCAACCGACCTATATCTGTGAATTGAAAATCGATGGTTTGTCTATATCGCTTACGTATGAAAAGGGGATTTTGGTTGTTGGTGCCACACGTGGGGATGGTTCTGTTGGTGAAAATATCACCGAAAATCTCAAGCGCGTCAAGGACATTCCTTTGACCTTGCCAGAAGAACTTGATATCACTGTCCGTGGAGAGTGTTACATGCCACGCACTTCATTTGATCAAGTCAACCAAGCTCGCCAAGAAAATGGAGAGCCTGAATTTGCTAATCCTCGTAACGCAGCTGCAGGAACCCTCCGTCAGTTGGATACCGCAGTAGTGGCCAAGCGTAATCTTGCGACTTTCCTCTATCAAGAAGTAAGCCCTTCTACTCGTGATAGCCAAGAAAAGGTCTTGAAGCATCTTGAACAGCTTGGATTTGTGGTTAATTCTAAGCGAATTCTGGCTGAAAGCATGGATGAGATATGGAATTTCATCCAAGAAGTTGGACAAGAACGGGATAATTTACCTTATGACATTGATGGAGTGGTAATCAAGGTCAATGACCTTGCAGGTCAAGAAGAGCTTGGCTTTACCGTTAAAGCGCCCAAGTGGGCAGTTGCCTATAAATTTCCTGCTGAAGAAAAAGAAGCCCAACTCCTTTCAGTTGATTGGACAGTTGGCCGTACTGGAGTTGTCACGCCAACTGCCAATCTGACACCAGTTCAGCTTGCTGGGACAACCGTCAGTCGTGCAACTCTCCACAACGTAGATTATATTGCTGAAAAAGATATCCGAAAGGACGATACGGTTATCGTTTATAAGGCTGGAGACATCATCCCTGCTGTTTTGCGTGTGGTAGAGTCCAAGCGTGTTTCTGAAGAAAAACTAGATATTCCGACTAACTGTCCAAGCTGTGACTGTCAGTTACTTCATTTTGAAGATGAGGTTGCTCTACGTTGTATCAATCCTCGCTGCCCTGCCCAAATCATGGAAGGTTTGATTCACTTTGCCTCTCGAGATGCCATGAATATTACAGGACTTGGTCCATCTATCGTTGAAAAGCTTTTTGCTGCTAATCTAGTTAAGGATGTGGCGGATATTTACCGTTTGAATGAAGACGATTTCCTCCTTTTAGAAGGCGTCAAGGAAAAGTCTGCTTCTAAACTGTATCAGGCCATTCAAGCATCCAAGGAAAACTCTGCTGAAAAGCTTTTATTCGGTTTGGGAATTCGCCATGTCGGAAGCAAGGCTAGCCAACTCTTGCTCCAACACTTTCACTCTATTGAAAATCTAGCCCAAGCAGACCCAGAGGAAGTAGCAAGTATCGAGAGCTTGGGTAGTGTGATTGCTCAAAGCCTTCAGACTTATTTTGCTACAGAAGGATCGAAGATTCTCCTAGACGAGTTGAAAGAAGCTGGAGTTAATCTGGACTACAAAGGACAGACAGTAGTAGCGGATGCGGTCTTGTCAGGTTTGACCGTTGTATTAACTGGAAAATTGGAACGTCTCACACGTTCTGAAGCCAAAAGTAAACTCGAAAGTCTTGGTGCCAAAGTTACAGGCAGTGTATCTAAGAAAACGAATCTTGTCGTAGCAGGAGCAGATGCAGGAAGCAAGCTCCAAAAAGCACAAGAACTTGGTATCGAAGTTCGAGATGAAGCTTGGCTAGAAAGTTTGTAAAGAATAGTTGAAAACTAGATGTTAGATAGTCTGAAACTATCTCTCCTGATGTATTTTTATATCTATTAAGGCTATTCTCTATTGTGCTGAAATTCCCGCTAAATTCTTCAGCACCACATAAAAAAATTGAAATTAGGAATTAGGAATTAGGAAAAGAAATGTATAGATACCCAGTAGTCATCCATTTTCACCGAAAAAATGGAGATTATGATGCCTGTTCATTCAGTAGAAAACAGGCAGATATTAAAGAAAATTTGTATTATGAAAATGACTATTTTGGAGCCAAATTATCCTTTACCGTCATAAGTGCAGAAAGGCTCGATACTCTGACCTTTTCTGTCGAAATAGATGGAAAGGCAAAAGACTATCTCCTACGGTTTAACCATTATCCACTGTTGACTGAGGTTTGGATCTTAGATGGTGATGAGACAGTTTATTATTCTGAAAATCCAGCCATTGCAAGTCCTTTCTATAAAGATCAAAACCCTTTTGCTTTTGATAAAGCCTTTCACAGTGAGAGTTTTGATCATCATTGGGGATACCAAGGAGAGTTGGGGTATAGTATCTCAGACTACCAGACAAGCTTTAAACTTTGGGCTCCTACAGCTACAGCGGTTCAAGTGGTTGTCTATGAAAATACCAGCAACGATGCGCCGGTTTGGAAAACCTTTAATCTAGAGCGTGGGAATAGCTATTCATACAGTCATAAGTACAATACTATTGGTCTTTGGAGTGTAGATCTAGATGAAAATCTTGCAGGTAAAGCTTATCAGTACCAGGTTGAGTTTCCGCACCACCAGACTTTGACACGAGATCCTTATACAACTGCAACAAGTCCTGATGGAAAACGTTCCGTCATTCTCTCTCAGCAAGATAGACAGGTAGAAGGATTCGAAGTTAAACATGGGACAGATGCTCCTTGGCGTTTGGAAAATCCATGTAAAGCAGTTATCTGTGAAATGCATATTCGTGATTTTACAAAATCACCGACATCTGGAGTTCCAGAAAACCTTCGAGGGACCTTCCTTGGGGCTGCCCAGACTGGAACGGTTAACCAGTATGGTCAAACAACTGCCTTTGACTATATCAAAGCGCTCGGTTGTAATTATGTTCAACTTCAACCAATCTTTGATCGCCATAAGGAATATGATGAGGATGGAAATGTAACCTATAACTGGGGTTATGACCCTCAAAACTACAATGCTCCAGAAACGAGTTTCTCTAGCAATCCAGATGATCCTGGACAAGTTATTCGAGACCTCAAGACAATGATTCAGGCTTATCATGATGCAGGAATCGGTGTCATTATGGATGTCGTTTACAACCATACCTTCTCAACAGTTGATGCACCTTTCCAAACAACTGTTCCTGATTATTACTATCGTATGAATCCAGATGGAACCTTCCAAAACGGCACAGGAGTAGGAAATGAAACCGCGAGTGAACACGAAATGTTCCGCAAGTATATGATTGACTCACTCCTTTATTGGGTGAAAGAATACAATATTGACGGTTTCCGTTTTGACTTGATGGGAATTCACGATGTTAAAACCATGCAGGCAATTCGTTGGGCACTTGATGAAGTTGATCCACGTATTATCACTTATGGAGAAGGTTGGGATATGGGGACAGGTCTTGCACCTTATGATAAGGCCAAGAAGGACAACGCCTATCAGATGCCAAATATTGGATTCTTCAATGATGATCAGCGAGATGCGGTTAAAGGAGGAGAAGTTTATGGTGCAGTCAAGGCAGGATTTGTTAGTGGTGCAGCTACAGAATCAATTGTAGCTAAGGCTATTCTTGGTAGTCGGGAATTGGGTTCCTATCTTAGTCCAAACCAAGTCCTTAACTATGTGGAAGCCCATGATAATTACAACTTGCATGATTTGTTGGTGACCCTTCATCCAGATCACAGTTTAGATAAGATTATGCGCCAAGTTGAGACAGCAACAGCGATGAGCATTCTTATGCAAGGGATGTCCTTTATAGAGTTGGGGCAAGAATTTGGCCGCACTAAACTCCTTGC
The DNA here is from genome assembly GCF_002096275.1 of Streptococcus oralis subsp. tigurinus. GTDB lineage: Bacteria > Bacillota > Bacilli > Lactobacillales > Streptococcaceae > Streptococcus > Streptococcus oralis_CN. The sequence goes on from NZ_NCUG01000018.1 coordinate 154,418, forward strand.
TACTGGAGAAAATGGCGAGCTGACTGCGGCAGATAGAGAACGTGCCATGAATAGTTACAATGCTCCAGATAGTGTCAACCAAGTCAACTGGGATTTAATCAATGAGAGACAAGAGAGCATTGACTTTATCCGTCAGATTATTCGCCTGAAAACACAGACCAGTGCCTTCTCCTATCCTACATATGAAGAAGTCTATCGCCATGTCTTCGTCCATACAGCTGCTGAAAATAGCGGATGGATCGTTTACGAAATTCACGGTGGACCAGAGCACTTATTGGTAGTCTTTAATGCGAAGGGAACTTCCTTCTACTTTGAAAATGCAGGAAATCTTGAAATGCTGGTGTCTAATAGTCGTTCTAAAAAATCGAATGTGATTGATGATACCAGTGTCGTGGTCTTAAAGGTACTCTCGTAAATTAATGTTCTAAAAAGGTTTAGATTAACTAGGCCTTTTTTGATTTTTATTGAAAAACCAATATCTAATAGGAATAAAATTCAAATAATTTGAAGAATCAAGTTTGTGAAAAAAATATCAATATTTCCACAAAAAGGGTTGTAATTTTCTGAAAATTTGATAAAATAAGTTTTAATCATTTTCAGGAGGAAGAGAATTTGACAAATTATCAGAATTTAGTGAATGGAAAATGGAAATTATCAGAGAACGAGATTACGATCTATTCTCCTATCAATCAAGAAAAACTAGGCACGGTACCAGCTATGAGTCAGGCTGAAGTAGATGAGGCTATGAAAGCTGCGCGTGCAGCTCTCCCTGCGTGGCGTGATTTAGCACCCGTTGAGCGTGCAGCCTATTTACATAAGACAGCAGATATTTTGGAACGTGATAAAGAAAAAATTGGTACAATTCTTGCCAAAGAGGTTGCAAAAGGGATTAAAGCAGCCATTGGAGAAGTAGTACGTACAGCAGATTTGATCCGTTTTGCTGCTGAGGAAGGTATCCGTATTACTGGACAAGCGATGGAAGGTGGCGGTTTTGAAGCTGCAAGTAAAAACAAACTAGCCGTTGTCCGTCGTGAGCCAGTTGGAGTTGTCTTAGCTATTGCGCCATTTAACTACCCAGTCAACCTTTCTGGATCCAAGATTGCTCCGGCTTTGATTGCAGGGAATGTTGTTATGTTTAAACCACCAACGCAAGGATCTATTTCTGGTCTCTTGCTAGCTAAAGCATTTGACGAAGCCGGAATTCCAGCAGGTGTCTTTAACACCATCACTGGACGTGGTTCTGAGATCGGAGACTACATCATCGAACACAAGGAAGTGAACTTCATTAACTTTACAGGTTCAACACCGATTGGTGAGCGTATCGGTCGTTTAGCTGGTATGCGCCCAGTTATGCTGGAGCTTGGCGGGAAAGATGCAGCAATCGTTTTAGAAGATGCAGATTTGGAAAATGCAGCCAATCAAATCGTAGGTGGTGCATTTAGCTACTCTGGTCAGCGCTGTACCGCTATCAAACGTGTCTTAGTTGTAGAAAGCGTAGCAGACAAGTTAGCCGAATTGCTCCAGGCTAAAGTCGCTAAGCTAACAGTCGGTGATCCATTTGACAATGCTGATATCACACCTGTTATTGACAATGCTTCAGCTGATTTCATCTGGGGATTGATTGAAGATGCTCAGGAAAAAGGCGCTAGGGCTCTTACACCAATCAAGCGTGAAGGCAATCTTCTATGGCCAGTGCTTTTTGACCAAGTTACAAAAGATATGAAAGTAGCATGGGAAGAGCCGTTTGGCCCTGTTCTACCAATTATCCGTGTCGCAGATGCGAATGAAGCAGTAGCAATTGCCAATGAATCTGAGTTTGGTCTTCAATCCTCTGTCTTTACAAATGACTTTAAGAAGGCATTTGAAATCGCTGAGAAACTTGAAGTGGGAACCGTTCATATTAATAATAAAACACAACGCGGACCAGATAATTTCCCATTCCTTGGTGTAAAAGGTTCTGGAGCAGGAGTGCAAGGAATTAAATATAGTATCGAAGCGATGACAAATGTTAAATCCATTGTATTTGATGTGAAATAATATATAAAATCGGGAAATCGATTTCCTGATTTTATTTTTTTCAAAAAAATACAGTTTAAAATTGTTAAAAAACGAATATTCTGGTATTATAATAAAAAAATATATGGAAATTGTTTCGTATTCTATTTTCGGGATATCTTTTTTAAAATGCTCGGTAATTTTTTGAAGACTTTCATAAAAAAATATGATTTTCTTCGTAAATTACTTGAAAGTTATCTTAAAAGAGTGTATAATAGAATCATAGAAAACGCTTACAAAAGAGAGGGGATCGAATGAATAATCAAGAAGCATTAAGAACCTTTACTACAGGTGAAAACTTTCACCTCCAGCATTATTTAGGAGCACATAGAGAGGAGAAAAACGGAGAAATTGGCTATACTTTTAGGGTTTGGGCACCAAATGCACAAGCAGTTCATCTAGTTGGGGATTTTACTAATTGGGTCGAGAATCAAATTCCTATGGTTCGTAATGAAGCAGGTGTTTGGGAAGTCTTTACTAGTCAGGCTCAGGAAGGTCAGATTTATAAATATCATATCACGCGTGCAAATGGTCACCAGATTATGAAGATTGATCCGTTGGCAGTTTATTTTGAAGCTAGACCGGGTACAGGAGCAGTTCTGACCAATATCCGTGAAAAGAAATGGAAAGATGGTCTTTGGCTAGCACGTCGCAAACGTTTGGGATTTTTCGAGAGACCAGTTAATATATACGAGGCCCATGCAGGATCTTGGAAGAGAAATCCAGACGGTAGTCCCTATACTTTTTCGCAACTGAAAGACGAGTTGATTCCATACTTAGTTGAGATGAACTATACACATATTGAGTTCATGCCTTTAATGGCTCACCCACTTGGCTTGAGCTGGGGCTATCAGCTTATGGGTTACTTTGCTTTTGAACATTCCTATGGCAGACCTGAGGAATTCCAAGATTTCGTTGAAGAGTGTCATATAAATAATATCGGTGTTATCGTAGACTGGGTGCCAGGCCATTTCACTATTAATGATGATGCATTAGCATATTATGACGGCACACCAACTTTTGAATACCAAGATCACAACAAGGCTCACAACTATGGATGGGGTGCGCTGAATTTTGACCTCGGGAAAAATGAGGTCCAGTCTTTCTTGATTTCAAGTATTAAATTTTGGATTGATTTTTACCACTTAGATGGTATTCGGGTCGATGCAGTGAGCAATATGCTTTACCTAGATTATGATAATGCTCCTTGGACTCCAAACAAAGACGGTGGAAACCTTAACTATGAAGGTTATTATTTCCTTCAACGTTTAAACACAGTGATTAAGTTAGCTCATCCAGATATCATGATGATTGCAGAAGAAAGTTCATCAGCAACAAAGATTACTGGCATGAAAGAAATGGGTGGTCTTGGCTTTGACTATAAATGGAATATGGGCTGGATGAACGATATTCTCCGTTTCTACGAGGAAGATCCAATTTATCGCAAGTATGATTTTAATCTTGTGACCTTCAGCTTTATGTATGTTTTCAATGAAAACTATCTCCTACCTTTCTCACATGATGAAGTGGTTCATGGCAAGAAGAGTATGATGCATAAGATGTGGGGAGATCGCTATAACCAATTTGCCGGTTTGCGCAATCTTTACACCTATCAAATTTGTCATCCAGGTAAGAAACTGTTGTTCATGGGTAGTGAGTACGGGCAATTCCTCGAGTGGAAGTCTGAGGAGCAGTTAGAATGGTCTAACTTGGAAGATCCAATGAATGCTAAGATGAAGTACTTCACTTCTCAACTCAATCAATTCTATAAAGAGCATCGCTGTCTTTGGGAAATTGATACTAGTTATGACGGCATTGAAATCATTGATGCGGATAATAGAGACCAGAGTGTTCTCTCCTTTATTCGTAAGGGAAAGAAGGACGAAATGTTAGTCTGTGTCTTTAATATGGCACCAGTTGAACGTAAAGACTTTACGATTGGGTTACCTGTTGCAGGTATTTACGAAGAAGTTTGGAATACAGAATTAGAAGAATGGGGAGGTGTGTGGAAAGAACACAACCAAACTGTTCAAACTCAAGAAGGATTATGGAAGGATTATAAGCAGACCTTGACTTTTACCCTGCCAGCTATGGGAGCAAGTATCTGGAAGATTAAACGTCGCTTGAAACCAACTAAAACTGTCACAAATAAAACCCAAAAAGGAGTAGAAAATGAAGAATGAAATGCTAGCTTTGATCCTTGCCGGTGGGCAAGGAACACGTCTCGGAAAACTCACTCAAAGCATTGCCAAACCGGCGGTGCAATTCGGTGGGCGCTACCGTATCATTGACTTTGCTCTTTCCAACTGTGCAAACTCTGGGATTCATAATGTTGGTGTTATTACGCAGTACCAACCTCTTGCTTTGAACAACCATATTGGGAATGGTTCTAGCTGGGGACTAGATGGTATTAACACAGGTGTTTCTATCCTTCAACCCTACTCTGCGAGTGAGGGAAACCGTTGGTTTGAAGGGACCAGTCACGCTATCTACCAAAATATCGACTACATTGATAGTATTAATCCTGAGTATGTTTTGATCCTTTCTGGTGACCATATCTACAAGATGGACTACGATGATATGCTCCAATCACATAAGGATAACAATGCCAGTCTGACTGTAGCTGTTCTAGACGTACCTCTAAAGGAAGCTAGCCGTTTTGGTATCATGAATACAGATGCCAATAACCGTATCGTTGAATTTGAAGAAAAACCAGCAGAACCTAAGTCTACAAAGGCTTCAATGGGGATTTATATTTTTGATTGGAAACGTCTCCGCAACATGCTAGTAGCTGCTGAAAAGAACAAGGTAGATATGTCAGACTTTGGTAAAAACGTTATTCCAAATTACCTTGAGTCTGGAGAAAGCGTCTATGCTTATGAATTCAAAGGCTACTGGAAAGACGTTGGTACTATCGAGTCTCTATGGGAAGCCAATATGGAATACATTGATCCAAACAACGCTTTGGATAGTCGTGATCGTCAGTGGAAAATCTACTCACGGAACTTGATTTCACCACCAAACTTTATTGGAAAACACGCTCATGTAGAAGATTCTTTAGTTGTGGATGGCTGTCTCGTGGATGGAACTGTTAAGCATTCCATTCTCTCAACAGAAGCGCAAGTACGTGAGGGTGCTGAAGTAGTAGACTCTGTAATCATGAGTGGTGCCATTATCGGAAAAGGTGCAAAAATTAAACGTGCCATTATTGGTGAGGGTGCTATTATTTCTGAAGGTGTCGAAATTGATGGAACAGACGAAGTACAAGTAGTAGGATACAATGAAGTAGTGGGGGTAGCATCAGATGAAGATTGATAAATATTCAGCCATTTTAGGAAACACAGTTGGTTTTCATGATATGTCAACGTTAACAGAACACCGTCCGGTGGCTAGCTTGCCATTTGGAGCAAAATATCGTTTAATTGATTTCCCTCTTTCTAGCCTTGCAAATGCCGGTGTTCGTAGTGTCTTTGGAATTTTCCAACAAGACAATATCAGTTCAGTCTTTGACCACATTCGTTCAGGACGTGAGTGGGGCTTATCTACCCTTCTCAGCCACTACTATCTAGGTATTTATAATACGAGTGTTGAAAGTAGCACAGTTGGGAAAGAATATTACCAACAGCTTCTCACTTATTTGAAACGTTCAGGATCAAATCAGACGGTTGCACTTAACTGTGATATCGTGGTGAATATTGACCTCAATCAAGTATTCCATTTACATACTACTGCCGGTCGTCCGATTACAGTTGTTTATAAGAAATTACCTAAAAAGGATATTTCAGATGTTAATGCCATCTTGGAAGTGGATGAAACAGACCATGTTCTTTCTCATAAACTTTTTGATGCCAAATCAACAGATGAACTTTTCAACATGTCTACAGATATATTCGTCGTTGATACTCCGTGGTTGATTGAACGACTTGAAGAAGAAGTTCAAAAAGAATATCCAGAAAAATTACGCTATGTACTCCGCGATTTAGCTGTAAAAGAAGGTGCTTTTGCTTACGAATACACGGGCTATCTAGCCAATATTCACTCCGTTCAATCCTACTATCAAGCCAATATTGATATGTTGGAGTCTCAAAAATTCTACTCTCTCTTCTCACCTAACCAAAAGATTTATACCAAGGTTAAGAATGAAGAACCAACCTACTATGCGAATACTTCAAAAGTAAGTACTTCTCAGTTTGCTTCTGGTAGTATCATTGAGGGTGAAGTAGTTCAGTCAGTCCTATCTCGTAACATTTATGTTCACAAAGATAGTGTGGTGAAAGACAGCATTTTATTCCCTCGTGTTGTGATTGGTCAGGGTGCCCAAGTTGAATATGCCATCCTAGACAAAGGAGTTGAAGTTGCGGACGGTGTTGTCATTCGAGGAACAGCAGAACATCCAGTTGTAGTTAAGAAGGGTGAAACAGTAACAGAGGACATTTACTCATGAAAATTTTATTTGTAGCGGCAGAAGGAGCACCCTTTTCAAAAACAGGTGGTTTGGGCGATGTCATTGGCGCACTTCCCAAATCACTTGTAAAAGCGGGGCACGAAGTTGCAGTTTTCTTGCCTTATTATGATATGGTAGAAGCTAAGTTTGGCGACCAGATAGAGGATGTTCTCCACTTTGAAGTTAGTGTAGGATGGCGTAGACAGTACTGTGGTGTTAAGAAAACGGTTTTGAATGGGGTTACCTTCTACTTTATTGATAATCAGTATTATTTCTTCCGTGGTCATGTGTACGGTGATTTTGACGACGGTGAACGCTTTGCCTTTTTCCAACTGGCTGCTCTTGAAGCCATGGAGCGCATTGGCTTTATCCCTGACCTTCTTCATGTTCATGATTACCACACAGCCATGATTCCCTTCTTGTTAAAAGAAAAGTACCATTGGATTCAGGCATATCAAGGGATCAGAACAGTTCTAACCATTCATAATTTGGAATTTCAAGGTCAATTTTCTGAAGGGATGTTATGGGATTTGTTCGGTGTGGGATTTGAACGCTATGCTGATGGGACCCTTCGCTGGAATGATTGCCTTAACTGGATGAAAGCAGGTATTCTCTACGCGGATCGTGTCACAACTGTTTCCCCTAGCTATGCGCATGAGATTATGACCAGTCAGTTTGGTTGCGGTTTGGATCAGATTCTTCGGATGGAGTCAGGTAAGGTTTCAGGTATTGTCAATGGTATTGACGCAGATCTTTATAATCCTCAAACAGACCCACTTTTAGACTATCATTTTGATAAGGAAGATTTGTCTGGAAAGGCGCAGAATAAGGCAAAATTGCAGGAGAGAGTCGGTCTACCAGTGCGAGCTGATGTTCCTCTAGTTGGGATTGTCTCTCGTTTGACGCGCCAAAAAGGTTTTGATGTTGTGGTAGAAAGTTTGCACCGTTTCTTACAGGAGGACGTTCAAATAGTCCTTTTAGGTACAGGAGATCCTGCTTTTGAACATTCCTTCTCCTGGTTTGCACAAGTCTATCCTGACAAACTATCAGCAAATATCACTTTTGACGTCAAGCTCGCTCAAGAAATATACGCAGCTTGTGATCTCTTCCTCATGCCAAGTCGTTTTGAACCATGTGGCTTGTCACAAATGATGGCGATGCGCTACGGAACACTACCATTGGTTCATGAAGTGGGTGGACTAAGAGATACAGTTCAATCCTTCAATCCGATCGAAGGAACTGGTACTGGATTTAGCTTCGACAATTTAACACCATACTGGCTTAACTGGAGTTTCCAAACAGCCTTGGATGTTTATAAGAACCAGCCAGACGTATGGAGAAATCTACAAAAACAAGCTATGGAATGTGATTTCTCATGGGATACAGCCTGCAAATCTTACCTGGACTTGTACCATAGTTTAGTCAACTAATAGATAAAATCGTATGATTCTTTCATACGATTTTTGGGCTGTTTAGAAAAGAGGAGAAGTGATGACTCAAGTAATGGGGCTCTGTGTCATGGATGTTGATGGCACCCTGATAGCAGAGGAAGTGATTGATCTTTTAGGAAGAGAAGCAGGTTGCGAAGCCGAAATTTCGCAAATTACAAGCCAGGCAATGCGAGGTGAACTGGATTTTAAAACAAGTTTAAGAGCAAGAGTGGCTTTGTTAAAAGGTCTTCCAATTTCGGTCTTTGATACTGTCTTCAAATCCATTCACCTGTCCAAGAATGCTCAAGAATTTATCTCCATTCTTCAAAAGAAGGGCATTCTAGTCGGTCTAGTGTCTGGTGGCTTTACACCAATAGTTGAGAGATTGGCAGAATCCCTTGGTATCTCCTATTTCTCTGCTAACCAGTTGGAAGTCAAAGACGGTTTTTTAACAGGAAAATTAGTTGGTGAAATTGTGACAGGTCAAGTAAAAAATGCTACTCTTGAGAAATGGAGAAAGGAATTAGAACTACCCAAAGAAAGAACGATTGCTATCGGTGATGGTGCCAATGACCTCTTGATGTTAAAGACAGCAGGCCACGGTATAGCCTTTTGTGCCAAAGAGGTCGTAAAAGCAGAGATAGCTTGTCATGTAGATACGAGGGATTTTTTGGAAGTTCTTCCTTTGATTGATTTCTTAGAATGAGAGGGAACTATGAAAATTGTAATCGCACCTGATTCTTTTAAAGAAAGTTTGACAGCAGAAGAGGTCGCTCAAGCTATAAAAAAAGGCTTCGAACAGTCAATATCGGATGTAGAATGTCTGCTCTGTCCTGTTGGTGATGGTGGGGAAGGAACTGTAGATGCTATTCGCCATTCTCTTGAACTCGAAGAAAAATGGCAAGAGGTGACGGGGCCTTTTGGGCTAAAAGAATCAATGCGCTACTTTCAAAAAGATCAAATAGCGCTCTTCGAAGTTGCTGACTTGGTTGGTCTTGGGAAGATTCCGCGGGAGAAACGAAATCCCCTTCACATTCAAACTCGAGGTAGTGGAGAGTTGATTCGCCATCTCATTGATCTTGGAATGAAAGAAATCTATATTGGCGTTGGTGGTACGGCTAGTAATGACGGTGGGATAGGCATTGCTGCTAGTTTAGGTTATCGTTTTTATGATAAGAATGGAAAAGAATTACCAGCTTGCGGTCAGACTTTGCTTGAATTCGAGTCAGTTTCAAATAGCAAGTTGTATAGGATTCCTGAAGATGTAAAAATTCGCATTTTAGCAGATGTCGTGAGCCCTTTATGTGGTCATCAAGGAGCAACCTATACATTTGGAAAACAAAAGGGCTTGGATCCTGCTTTGTTTGAGACGGTAGATCTGGCTATACAGCGGTTCTATGAAAAATTTTCACCATCAACCCTGTCTCTGAAGGGAGCAGGAGCTGGTGGTGGGATTGCTGCTGGGCTATGTGCTTTTGCTGAGGCCTGTATCGTATCTGGGATTGATACTTGCTTGGATTTGATAGACTTTGACAAGAAAGTTGCAGGTGCCGACTTGGTTATCGTTGGAGAAGGCAGACTGGACAGTCAAAGCTTTGTTGGAAAGGCTCCTATCGGTGTAGCAAAAAGAACTCCTGAAGGAGTTCCAGTTATCGCTATTTGTGGTAGTCTTTCCGAGGATTTACCTTCCCTACCATTCGAAAATATACAAGCAGCCTTTTCTATTTTAGAGAAAAGTGAACCTTTGGAAGACAGTTTGAAAAATGCAAGTCTCTATTTGGAGCACACAGCTACTAATATTGGCCGTTTATTAAATTTGAGGAAGGATTAACCAAACCATTTTTTCCAGATGGATTTTTTAGGTGCCTCTGCCTTTTTCTCCTCCCAGAGGTTTGAGAAAGCAAGTCTGAGGTCCTTTTCGTCTACTTGAACAGGTTCGTTCGTGTGAATGACAAGGCCGAAAGGAGAGGTGATATGATCATCTGAAACAATAGTCGCCTGGCAGTTGCTTTCCTTTGCTTGTTTTAAGTAAAAGACTTGTTTGTCAAACTCGATATTTGGTGAGATTTTCACAAAAAGTTCCTCTACCTTTTCTTGAAAACCATCTAAAATAGAGAAAAATCCATGTTCTAATTCAGGACTATTGGCAGTATTGATATCAGCGTAGCCAAGAACTCTTTCCTCGAAAGTACCGAGGAAGCGGCGCTGTTCATCTGGGTTTAATTTCGGACCACCATGAGCTTTTTCTAGTAGTTGTTTTGATAAATCTGTCATAAAAACAGTATATCACAAAAATCGCATGAAAACAGACAAAAGAAAGCGATTACTTTATAAAGTTAAGGAAAATTTGCACAAAGATAACGTTTTTTCTTGAAAAACGCTTATTTTTAAGGTATCATAGAGGTGTAAAAAATTTAACTCAAAGGAGAGTAAAAAATGTCAATTATTACTGATGTTTACGCTCGCGAAGTCCTAGACTCACGCGGTAACCCAACACTTGAGGTAGAAGTTTATACTGAATCAGGTGCTTTCGGACGTGGTATGGTTCCATCAGGAGCTTCTACTGGTGAACACGAAGCAGTTGAACTTCGCGACGGTGACAAATCTCGTTACGGTGGTCTTGGTACACAAAAAGCTGTTGACAACGTAAACAACATCATCGCTGAAGCTATCATCGGCTACGATGTACGTGACCAACAAGCTATCGACCGTGCTATGATCGCACTTGACGGTACTCCTAACAAAGGTAAATTGGGTGCAAACGCAATTCTTGGTGTGTCTATCGCTGTAGCTCGTGCTGCTGCTGACTACCTTGAAATCCCACTTTACAGCTACCTTGGTGGATTCAACACTAAAGTTCTTCCAACTCCAATGATGAACATCATCAACGGTGGTTCTCACTCTGACGCTCCAATCGCTTTCCAAGAATTCATGATCGTACCTGCTGGTGCACCTACATTCAAAGAAGCTCTTCGTTGGGGTGCTGAAATCTTCCACGCTCTTAAGAAAATCCTTAAATCACGTGGTTTGGAAACAGCCGTAGGTGACGAAGGTGGATTCGCTCCTCGTTTCGAAGGAACTGAAGACGGTGTCGAAACTATCCTTGCTGCAATCGAAGCTGCTGGATATGTTCCTGGTAAAGATGTATTTATCGGATTTGACTGTGCTTCATCAGAATTCTATGATGAAGAACGTAAAGTTTACGACTACACTAAATTTGAAGGTGAAGGCGCTGCTGTACGTACTGCTGCAGAACAAATCGACTACCTTGAAGAATTGGTAAACAAATACCCAATCATCACTATCGAAGATGGTATGGATGAAAACGACTGGGACGGTTGGAAAGCTCTTACTGAACGTCTTGGTGGTAAAGTTCAATTGGTTGGTGACGACTTCTTCGTAACAAACACTTCTTACCTTGAAAAAGGTATTGCAGAAGGCGCTGCTAACTCAATCCTTATCAAAGTTAACCAAATCGGTACTCTTACTGAAACATTCGACGCTATCGAAATGGCAAAAGAAGCTGGTTATACTGCTGTTGTATCACACCGTTCAGGTGAAACTGAAGATTCAACAATCGCTGACATCGCAGTTGCAACTAACGCAGGACAAATCAAGACTGGTTCACTTTCACGTACAGACCGTATCGCTAAATACAACCAATTGCTTCGTATCGAAGACCAACTTGGTGAAGTAGCTGAATACCGTGGATTGAAATCATTCTACAACTTGAAAAAATAAAATAGTTCAGTGAACTATTTTATCCCGAACCTTGAAATTCAAAAGTTCGGTCGTTGATCTAACAACCTTTTAAGCCCCTCGGATTTTATCCGAAGGGCTTTTTGTATATAAAGGCAAAAAATAGAAAATAGTTTATGGTATAATAGACAAAAACACTTGTATTAGGAAGAAATTATGTCTAAAGAGATTGATATTAAATATTACCACCAACTAGCCTTGCAAAAGCAGAAGGAGCACCGCAAAGTTTTAGCCAATCTAAAGAAAAAACCTCCTAAAAACTTAGATAAAATTGCCCAGCAGATTCACCAAGAAGTTTTTGCTGAGATTGATTGTACTGCCTGCGCTAACTGTTGTAAGACATTGGGGCCTGATTTTAAAGAAGCAGATATTACCCGTATCGCCAAATACTTTAAGATGAAATTACCGGCTTTTGAAGCGGAATTCCTTCAGGTGGATGAAGATGGGGATAAAGTTTTCAAATCCATGCCCTGCCCCTTTCTAGGAGGAGACAATCTCTGCTCAATCTACGACGTTCGTCCCAAGGCCTGTCGTGAATTTCCCCATACAGACCGGAAAAAGATCCATCAAATTAATCATTTGACGATTAAGAATACCTTGACCTGCCCAGCAGCCTATCTCTTTGTTGAGAAATTAAAAGATAAGTTATAAGAATTTGAACCTTTAAATCTTGTACAAAGATTCTAGGTTGGAAGTATCTTATATTTGTTAGAATATAGATAGAATTGAACACAGCCTAAAAGCTATGCGAAAAAGAAAAAATTACCTAGAATCAGAAGCACCAGCGTTAATTTTCCTATTTTCACTTTACTTTTAACGTCCTTTGTATCTTGTGGAGGTATAAAAAAGAATATGATGCATCAATTCAATCGAACCATGGATTATTTGGAGCAGCAGCTGACTGGAGAAGTGGATATGAAAAGATTTCAGCAACTATCGGGCTATTCTTACCCTCTCTTTAGCAGGCTATTTTCCATCCTGGCAGATATGACATTAGCAGAATACTTGCGTAATCGCAGGCTGTCAGAGGCTGTGACAGACTTGCGGGAAGGCTCTGAGAAAGTCATTGACATAGCTATGAAATACGGCTATGACTCTGCGGATGCTTTCAGCGCAGCCTTCAAGAAATTCCATGGTGCGACTCCCTCAGAAGTTCGAAATGGAAAACCTTATCGGGTCTTTCCTAGACTTCAATTATCCTTAAAGATTACAGGAGGAAAGAACATGGATATCAAAATTCGAAAGAAACCTGCTTTTACCGTGGCAGGCGTCCTATTGGAAGCTATTGACAATAGCAAATGCCCGTCTGCTTGGGAGCAGCTTTATGCAAATCACAGCATTGAAAATCTAGAAAGTCTGGGTAGTGGCCAATCCTTTGGTCTCTGCTCCGATGTCAAAGAAGGCGAAATCATCAACTATATGGCTGCTTATGATGTGACGGATAAAGTCAAAGCAGAAGAGCTAGGTCTATCAATCAAAGATATCCCAGTGGCTGAATATGCTATCGTACCAGTCAAAGGTTCAGTACCAGCTAGCATTCACAATGCTTGGAAATATGTCTTGGAGGTCTTTTTCCCTGAAACAGGATATCGTCATTCAGGTGCACCAGACTTTGAAGTCTATACCGAAGGAGATATGTCGTCACCTGACTATCAAATGGAACTCTGGATTCCGGTGATTAAGAACTAGATCATTTTATGATTTTTTATAAAGATGCAAATCGAACTCTGTAGAAGATAGCTTTTACAGAGCTTTTTATTGTGGAAATTCATGTCTATAAATCAAACATACCATAATTTTTGTTTGGATTTTATGGGGCATGCGAATAGTTTTCTCGGTATAATAGTCCCATAGAAGATAAGGAGGCATGAATATGCAGATGTATTTTGGAGATGTGTCGCTTTGCTATAGCTATTCATTAGCAATGGCGCTGGATGCCTATGGTTATGACTTTAAAGCAGACTTTTTAGAGGCAATCATGGTGATGGGAAATGGCGCTAGTATCGTAAAGGAAGATGACCAGCACCCTCTAGTATTCTTTGATAACGGAATGCCAGATCTTTCTATCTCCCATTCCTTAAAAATACTAGGGTTTGACTATGAGGATTTCTATCTAAAAGATGGAGCAGAAGTTAATTTGGAAGAGATTAAAAGAAAGTTGGAAACCTTTCTGTCCAATGGACCTGTCGTACTGGGACCTCTTGATATGGGGCATTTAACTTACAATCCCAATCACACAATCCTTTATGGTGTGGATCACTTTGTAACTGTGTATGCTCTTGATGGTCAGTATCTCTATTTGCATGATCCAGCTGGTTTTGCCTGTATGAAGGTTGCTTTTAACGACATTTTAGAAGCTTGGAAGGCGGAGGCTATTGACTATAAGCGTGGAGCTTATTTCATGTGGGGAAACTTTAAGAAGGTCAAGAGTCCTAGTCGGACTGAAATCTATCAGGAAACAGCAAGGATTATGAGAAACCGATATCTGAATGGTAAAAGTGGTGTTTTGGAATGTTATGCAAAAGCAGTTGCTGAAAACGGCTTAAATACGGAGCAAAAACAATTGCATCAGTATTTCAGCTTTAAACTTGCTGCTGTTCGAAATCTCTATCTCAGTAAATTCTTAAAAGACCATGATCCCGAAGGGGCAAGATTAAAAGAAGAATTGGTTACTCTATTTGGCCAGGCCCACCTTTCATGTTTAAAAGAAGATTACCAAGAACTAGCCCACTTGCTCTATCAGATAGCTGAAGTGGATGGTCGCTTTAGAGATTTATATGTAAACTAGTGACTATAAGCATAAAATAACTAGTTAGTAAAAGCAGTTTTTCGTAAAATGAAGAACTGCTTTTTGATTATGGTATAATGAAGTAAGAAAATAGCTTATTCTACTTAAAAATGAAGGGAGAACTCCTATGCCTAGACCAAGAACAAAAGAGGAGCTAGTGCTAGCCTCTAAGGAAAACTATGAAAAACTTAATCTCCTAATTTCTCAGCTAAGTGAAGAGGAGCTACAGACTCCTTTTGATTTTTCAAAAGACCAAAAGAAAAAAGAAGCTCATTGGAAAAGAGATAAAAATCTGCGGGATGTCCTGATCCATCTCTATGAATGGCATCAGTTACTTTTAACCTGGATACATTCTAATCAAAAGGGTCATGAAAAACCTTTTCTCCCTGAACCTTATAATTGGAAAACTTATGGGGAAATGAATGTCGCTTTTTGGAAGAAGCACCAGAGAACGTCCTTAGAAGAAGCGACCAAACTCCTCAATCAATCGCATAAAGAGGTTTTAGAGTTGATGGAAGGCTTCAGCAATGACCAACTCTTTAACAAAGGTGTCTATAAGTGGACGGGAGGGACAAGTCTAGGTTCCTACTTTGTCAGTAGCACCTCCAGTCACTATGATTGGGCTCTGAAAAAACTTAAAGCTCATCAGAAAAATTGTAAGAATAGCTAGTTGAAGTGAGTATGAAGTTTAGAAAAAGGTCTTCTAACCTTCGAATAGCTCAGTTATCTTCATTTTTGAGTTCTTCTAGCTTTAGGATCCTTCAAAAATTAAAATTTAAGGCTATCATAGACTTAGAATAGTATTAAAACATTTATTTTAATGTAATTCTAAACTTAGAATTACAATGATATTAAAGGAATTGGACTGTTCGATTCTTAGAATGCCTTGATTCTGAGAAATGTTAACTAGAAAATCCTTCGAATGATTTTTTTCTGATATGGGATGATAGATAAATGGGGGAGTTAATGAACATACAAAAAGAGAAAGTTAGAAAAGAGTTGATGTCCCTCTGTTTGGGAGAGTTCACAGCCGTCCTATCCTTTTGGTTTTGTTTTTTTCTTTTGAAAAATCGGCTTGGTGATGTGAATAGTCTAGTAACTATTCTCTATCCTCTGTCTTTACTGACATTTATTTTGCTTCAAGGTTCAATCTATTGGGCGATTTTGATTAGAAGACTCTCGAAACCTCAGTTCGGAAGCGCTAGTGTCCCCAAACTATATGGTGGTTTCAGAATACTAGACCTTGTTTTGCTTATTTCAGGCTTTCCTTTTATAGTCTGGAATACACAGAGTTTCCAAGTGGGTATTATAGCAGTGCTAATACAGCTTTTTGCCCTTATCGAATGGGTAAATTATTTCCTCCTACGCCTATCTTATAGTTTGAACCCTATTGTTTTATGGAAACGAATTACCAAGGGAAAACTTGAAAAGAGCAGAATAGCCAAGGAGTTGGGGTAAGGGGTAATAAAGAGGTTACCCATTCGTTTTTGTAATATGCTATAATAAATCTATCAATTATTTTAACAACTACTTTAAGTGAGGTAAGTATGCAAATTAACTATAAGAAGACAGAAATCAGATATTGTTATATCTAAACCGTCAGCCATTGAAGTTGAAAAATACTTAAAATCGTGGAAAAATCTTAAAAATTATCAGTTGCAAGAAGATGCTTTAGATAAATTGTTTTTTGAGCTATTACCAAGTAACGAAGAAATTTCTGATATCTTATTAAAGGTTGCTACATTAAATGATTTTTATAGCACAAATATTTTTTCAGTTTATCCAGTTGCAGAGCATATACTGAGTCTTAGAATTGATGAGAGGTTGAAACAAGGTGATGAAACTTTAGTCAATGAAATTCAAAATGTTACTATTAATGGAGTCACTAGAAAGTTTTATTCTTTTTCTACCAAATACTGTTCTCATCATAACCCTAACGAATACCCTATTTATGATAGCTATGTAGAAAAGGTATTAAAATATTTTAGAAAAACAGATAAATTTTTTAACTTTAAGAATGCAGACCTAAAAGATTATCAAAAATTTAAAAATATAATTATTGCTTTTAGAGAATACTATGGATTAGAAGAATTTAATCTTAAAGAGATTAATCAGTATTTATGGCAGTTGGGAAAAGAATATTTCCCTAATAAATACTAGTAACTTGTTCTCACATAGAAAGGAAAACTTCAAATTGCCCTACAAATTTTTACTCTTCGACCTTGACCACACCTTGCTTGATTTTGATGTTGCTGAGGATGTGGCTTTGACGCAACTTCTAAAGGAAGAAGGAGTTGCGGACATTCAAGCCTATAAAGACTATTACGTTCCTATGAACAAGGATCTCTGGAAGGACTTGGAGCAAAAGAAAATTAGTAAACAAGAGCTGGTCAACACGCGCTTTTCTCGTTTATTTGCTCATTTTGGACTGGAGAAAGACGGTACTTTACTTGCTCAGCGTTACCAGTTTTTTTTAGCCCAGCAAGGACAAACTCTTTCGGGAGCTCATGAACTTTTGGACAGTCTCATTGAGCGAGATTATGAACTGTACGCTGCGACAAATGGCATTACTGCTATTCAGACAGGTCGTTTGGCTCAATCAGGTCTGGCTCCCTATTTCAACCAAGTCTTTATCTCCGAGCAATTACAAACACAAAAGCCTGACGCACTATTCTATGAAAAAATTGCTCATCAGATTGCTGGATTTGATAAAGAAAAGGCCCTGATGATTGGAGATTCCTTAACGGCTGATATTCAAGGTGGCAATAATGCTGGTATCGATACTATCTGGTACAACCCTCATCATCTGGAAAATAAGACACACGCCCAGCCGACTTATGAAGTCCATTCCTACCAAGACTTGCTGGATTGTTTAGATAAACTGTAAAAAGTGGTTTAGATAGCCACTTTTTGCTATAATAGAGGCAGGAAAAACGAAGGAATAGTTAACGATGTCAAGGCCAGAACTTTCTCTTTATGAACCATTGTATACACTAAAAGAAGTTGATCAAAATATCTGGATAGTAGATGGTGATTTGATTCAAATGGACATGAAGATCTTCAAACTTCCTTTTCAGACACGTATGACGGTGGTTAAGTTAAATGATGGCAAACTTTGGATTCATTCTCCAATTGCGCCAAATGAGGAACTGTTTACCGAACTGGATGCTTTAGGCAAAGTCGCTTACCTGATTTCACCAAATAAGATTCACTACGCCTATATTGCAGATTGGAGAAAAAGATATCCTCATGCGCAAGCATGGTCTAGTCCAGGAGTTGAAGAGAGAGCGAAAAGTCAGAATGTCAAGGTGGAATTTGATGCTTGCTTAACAGATAAGGCTCCTGACTTATGGTCTGATGAGATTGGACAGCTTATTTTTAAGGGAAGTTCTGTCATTGAAGAGGTCGTGTTTTTTCATAAATCAACTAAAACACTTATAGTAACAGACCTTATAGAGAATTTTGAACCGGAAAAAATAGCTAGTCCAATCCGCAGAAAATTCTATCGTTTAGCTCGTGTAACAGCCCCTGATGGTCAAACTCCTATTGATTATCGGATGACTTTTTTAGGAAGACAAAGGGAAGCAAAGGTTTCCTTTTCCCGTATGTTAAACTGGAAACCGGATAAAATCATACTTGCACATGGTTTATGCTTTTTTAAAAATGGTACGGATGAATTAAGACGTGCTTTTAGATGGATACGATAAAGGAGAGAAAAATGCAACACTCATCTTGGCACGCTTTGATTAAGGAGCAATTACCTGAGGGTTATTTCGGGAAAATCAATCAATTTATGGAGCAGGTTTATGCTCAAGGAACTGTTTATCCACCCAAGGAAAAGGTTTTTCAGGCTCTCTTGACAACACCGCTTGAAGAAGTGAAGGTGGTGATTCTAGGGCAGGATCCCTATCATGGACCAGGTCAGGCACAGGGCTTGAGTTTTTCTGTACCCGATGCTATTCCAGCCCCGCCATCCTTGCAAAATATCTTGAAAGAATTGTCAGATGATCTTGGAGTTAAGGAATCACATGATTTGACGGCTTGGGCTGAGCAAGGAGTCTTACTTCTCAATGCTTGCTTGACCGTTCCTGCTGGGCAGGCCAATGGTCATGCTGGGCAGATATGGGAGCCTTTTACTGATGCTGTGATTCAGGTGGTCAATAATCTAGACAGACCAGTAGTCTTTGTGCTCTGGGGTGCTTATGCACGTAAGAAGAAGGCCTTAGTTACCAATCCTCACCACTTGATTATCGAATCAGCCCATCCCAGTCCGTTATCTGTTTTTAGAGGATTTTGGGGTTCCAAGCCTTTTTCCAAGGCTAATGCATTTTTAAAAGAGACAGGACAAGAGCCAATCGATTGGCTTAGATAAGGAGAGAATATGCCTCAGTTAGCGACAATTTGCTACATTGACAACGGAAAAGAACTACTCATGCTCCATCGCAATAAAAAGCCCAATGATGTCCATGTGGGTAAATGGATTGGTGTGGGTGGTAAGTTAGAGCGAGGGGAGACACCTCAGGAATGTGCAGCGCGTGAAATCCTCGAAGAAACAGGTCTCAAAGCCAAGCCTGTGCTAAAAGGCGTTATCACTTTTCCTGAGTTTACGCCTGATTTAGACTGGTACACCTATGTTTTTAAGGTGACGGAGTTTGAGGGTGACTTGATTGACTGCAATGAGGGAACATTAGAATGGGTTCCCTATGACGAGGTTTTGAGCAAGCCAACTTGGGAGGGTGATCACACCTTTGTTGAGTGGCTTTTAGAGGACAAACCCTTCTTTTCAGCTAAGTTTGTTTATGATGGGGATAAATTGTTGGATACTCAAGTTGATTTCTATGAATAAAGGAGAAAGCAGATGTTACTAATCAAAAATGGTCGTGTAATGGATCCCAAGTCTGGTTTGGATCAAGTGTGTGATGTTTTGGTCCAAGATGGGAAAATTGTCAAAATTGCGCCTGAAATTAAGGAAGAAGGAGCAGAACTGATTGATGCTACTGGGCTTGTAGTTGCGCCTGGACTCGTGGATATTCATGTTCATTTTCGTGAACCTGGTCAGACCCACAAGGAGGATATCCATACTGGTGCTCTAGCAGCCGCTGCAGGTGGTTTTACAACGGTTGTCATGATGGCTAATACCAATCCAACCATCTCAGACGTGGAGACTTTGCAAGAAGTTCTCCAGTCAGCTGCTAAAGAGAAAATCAATGTTAAGACGGTTGCGACCATTACTAAGAATTTTAATGGCCAAGACTTGACTGACTTTAAGGCGCTTTTAGAAGCAGGTGCCGTTGGTTTCTCAGATGATGGTATTCCACTTGAAAGCAGTAAGGTTCTCAAAGAAGCCTTGGAAACTGCTAAAAAACTTGGAACCTTTGTTTGTCTACACGAGGAAGATCCCGGCTTGAACGGCATTCTTGGCTTTAACGAAAACATTGCTAAAGACCACTTCAAGATCTGTGGTGCGACAGGTGTAGCAGAATATGCTATGATTGCGCGTGATGTCATGATTGCCTATGCAACTAAGGCCCATGTTCACATCCAGCATTTATCTAAGGAAGAAAGTGTCAAAGTAGTAGAGTTTGCTCAAGGTTTGGGGGCCCAAGTCACAGCAGAAGTGGCACCACAACATTTTTCTAAGACAGAAACTCTTCTTTTAACTCAAGGTAGCAATGCCAAAATGAACCCTCCGCTTCGTTTGGAATCAGACCGTCGTGCCGTTATCGAAGGTCTCAAGTCAGGTGTTATCACAGTTATCGCGACAGACCACGCGCCTCACCATACAGATGAGAAAAATGTAGAAGATATCACCAAAGCGCCATCTGGTATGACTGGTTTGGAAACCTCTCTTTCTCTTGGTTTGACTTATTTGGTGGAAGCTGGTGAACTAAGCTTGATGGAATTACTAGAAAAAATGACTGTCAATCCAGCCCAACTTTACAACTTTGAAGCAGGCTACTTGGCTGAAAATGGTCCAGCGGACATCACTATCTTTGATGACAAGGCTGATCGTACTGTTGGTCCAAACTTCGCTTCAAAATCAGCCAATTCTCCATTTATCGGGGAAACTTTAAAAGGGCAGGTCAAATATACTATCTGTAAGGGACAAATCGTCTATCAAAACTAGATGGGACTCTGCTCTATAAACTATAAGAATAGAGAGCGTATATGTACCCAACCCATCAATTTAAAGACAAGTTTGTTTTATTTCTTAAGATATTTTTCCCTATCCTGATTTATCAATTTGCCAATTATTCTGCCTCTTTTGTCGATACAACAATGACTGGGCAGTACAATACCATGGACTTGGCTGGTGTGTCTATGGCAACCAGTATCTGGAATCCCTTCTTTACATTCCTAACAGGGATTGTATCAGCCCTGGTGCCCATCATTGGTCACCATCTTGGTCGAGGTAAAAAGGAAGAAGTTGCGTCAGATTTTTACCAGTTCATCTATTTGGCCTTGGGTCTATCTGTGGTCTTACTGGGACTGGTACTTTTCTTGGCACCTCCTGTCTTAAATCATATCGGACTAGAAGCTCAAGTAGCGGCAGTTGCAGTTTCCTATCTTTGGTACCTTTCTATCGGGATTATTCCCTTGTTGCTTTTTAGTGTCATTCGATCATTGTTAGATTCTCTTGGATTGACCAAGCTATCTATGTATCTGATGCTCCTATTACTTCCTCTAAATAGTGGTTTTAACTATCTCTTGATATATGGAGCCCTTGGTTTTCCAGAGCTTGGTGGCGCAGGAGCAGGTCTAGGAACTTCTCTAGCCTATTGGGTTTTACTGGGAATTTCCCTGCTTGTTTTGTTCAAACAGGAAAGATTAAAAGCGTTACATCTTGAAAAACCTATTCCACTCAATATAGATAAAATCAAGGAAGGTGTTCGATTAGGTCTACCAATCGGAGGAACCGTATTTGCGGAAGTGGCTATTTTCTCCGTGGTGGGACTAATCATGGCTAAGTTTTCATCGCTCATCATCGCCAGTCACCAGTCAGCTATGAATTTTTCGAGTCTCATGTACGCTTTTCCCATGAGTATTTCCTCTGCTATGGCAATTGTTGTGTCTTACGAGGTGGGGGCTAAACGTTTTGAGGATGCAAAAACCTATGCTCGTCTGGGGAGAATAACAGCCCTTATTTTTGCTGGTCTTACCCTGTCCTTTCTCTACATTTTTAGAGATCGTGTAGCAAGTCTATATGGGAATGACTCTCAGTTCATTGAAACAACTGCTGTATTTCTGACTTACAGTCTCTTCTTCCAGTTAGCAGATACCTTTGCGGCACCGCTCCAGGGGATTCTAAGAGGCTATAAGGACACTATCGTTCCTTTCTATCTTGGCTTAATCGGGTATTGGGGAGTAGCGATACCTCTAGGATATCTACTAGATCAGGCAACTGACTTAGGAGCATATGCCTACTGGATTGGGTTAATTGCCAGCTTGATTGTTTCTGGTTGTTTGTATCAATGGCGTTTGAAAACCGTAATGAAAAGATTGAGCTAATTTTTGGAAAATATTCCGAAAAATAACTTTGTGAAAAAATGATCTAACTGAAGAGAATCCCTGTTAAAACGGGGATTTATTTTTTTACCTTGTGAAATTTTATCGGTCATATACTTTGACAGTGTTTTCTAAAAACGGTAAAATAGTAGAGTAAGTACAAAGTTAGAAAGGCAAGATTATGTCAACTTTAGATAAAAATCTCTTGCTAGAGATGTTCCTTAAGATGGAAGAAATCCGTCGAATGGACTTAAAAATTGCGCAATTAGTAAAGAAAGGGAAAGTGCCAGGAATGACGCACTTTTCTGTTGGAGAAGAGGCAGCTAACGTGGGTGCTATGTTGGCTCTCAATCCAGATGATCTAATTACCTCAAACCACCGTGGTCACGGACAAGCTATTGCCAAAGGAATTGACCTCAACGGAATGATGGCTGAAATCCTTGGCAAATACACTGGAACTTGTAAAGGAAAAGGTGGTTCCATGCACATTGCTGACCTTGATGCTGGTAACCTTGGTGCCAATGGTATCGTAGGTGGTGGTATGGGAATCGCTGTTGGTGCAGCCCTCAGTCAGCAAATGCAGAAAACTGGAAAAATCGTCGTCTGCTTCTTTGGAGATGGCGCGACTAACGAAGGTGTCTTCCACGAAGCAGTGAACATGGCTTCTATCTGGAACCTTCCAGTGATTTTCTACTGCATTAACAACGGTTATGGGATCTCTGCGGATATCAAGAAAATGACTAACGTGGAACATATCCATCACCGTAGCGCAGCTTATGGAATTCCTGGAATGTTTATTGAAGATGGAAACAACGTCATCGACGTTTATGAAGGATTTAAGAAAGCCGTAGACCATGTTCGTGGTGGCAATGGCCCAGTCTTGATTGAAAGTGTCACTTATCGTTGGCTTGGTCACTCATCATCTGACCCTGGTAAATATCGTACCCGTGAAGAAGTGGAATTGTGGAAACAAAAAGACCCAATCGAAAACCTTCGCAAATACCTCATTGAAAACAATATTGCAAGTGCAGAAGAATTGGAAGAAATCCAAGCACAAGTCAAGGAAGCAGTAGAAGCCTCTGTTAAATTTGCAGAAGAAAGCCCATTCCCACCACTAGAATCGGCATTTGAAGATATTTACGCAGACTAAGGAGAAAGAGATAAAATGGAAACAAAAACAATGTCCTTCCGTGACACCATTATCCTTGCTATGTCTGAGGAAATGCGTCGCGATGAAAATGTGTTCTTGATGGGAGAAGACGTCGGTGTCTTCGGAGGAGACTTCGGAACTTCTGTTGGAATGCTTGAAGAATTTGGTCCAGAACGTGTCCGTGACTGTCCGATTTCTGAAGCTGCCATCTCTGGAGCAGCAGCAGGAGCAGCCATGACAGGACTTCGTCCAATTGTCGATATGACCTTTATGGACTTCTCTGTTATTGCTATGGACAATATCGTCAACCAAGCTGCTAAAACACGTTATATGTTTGGTGGTAAAGGTCAAGTCCCAATGACTGTCCGCTGTGCAGCTGGTAATGGAGTTGGTTCTGCAGCACAGCACTCCCAATCTCTAGAGTCTTGGTTTACTCATATCCCTGGACTTAAGGTTGTAGCACCTGGCACGCCTGCGGACATGAAAGGACTGCTTAAGTCTTCTATCCGTGATAACAACCCAGTTATCATTCTTGAATACAAGTCAGAATTTAACCAAAAAGGGGAAGTGCCAGTTGATCCAGACTACACAATCCCACTTGGGGTTGGGGAAATCAAACGCGAAGGTACAGATGTAACAGTTGTTACTTATGGAAAAATGCTTCGCCGTGTGGTTCAAGCTGCTGAAGAATTAGCAGAAGAAGGAATCTCGGTTGAAATTGTTGACCCGCGTACTCTTGTTCCTCTTGATAAAGATATCATCATTAACTCAGTGAAGAAGACTGGTAAAGTTGTTCTAGTCAACGATGCCCACAAAACAAGTGGCTATATTGGAGAGATTTCAGCAATTATTTCAGAATCAGAAGCATTTGACTATCTAGATGCACCAATCCGCCGTTGTGCCGGAGAAGATGTGCCAATGCCTTACGCACAAAATCTAGAAAATGCTATGATTCCAACCGTTGAAAGCATCAAAGATGCAATCCGAAAAACTTATAACAAAGAATAATCTTGCATAAATTAAATTATGTAAGATTTTAGAGGTTTTTAACTTTAGTAACTTAAGATATGTTTTGTATCTAACTTATTTGTAAAGTTGTGACAGTTTTTTGACGAATCAATAATATTCGATAAAAAACTTAGTAAGTCTACTAGGTTGGTCGCCTAATAGCGACAACCGTAGTAGCTTGAGACACGTTTTGTGTCCAAGTTACTTGTAGAGTTGAACACGGGCTAAAAGCTCGGAAAAAAGATAAATCTCCTTGGCTTCATCAAAGTCTGCGTAGATTTCCTATTTTTCAGTCGCTTTTTACGCCCTTAGTATCATGTAATTGAATTCGGACGGAGGTCTGCGAAAAAAAGATAGATTTCCTTGTGTTCATCGAACACATCGTCAATCTCCTATTTTTTCATTGCCCTCTTCGTCCTTAATATCTTATATTCGAACACGGGCTAAAAGCTCGGAAAAAAGATAAATCTCCTTGGCTTCATCGAAGTCTGCGTAGATTTCCTATTTTTCAGTCGCTTTTTTACGCCCTTAGTATCATAATTAGAATTGGAGAGGTCATGGCTGATGACAAGCTAAGAGCGACTCCTGCGGCTAGAAAGTTAGCGGATGATCTAGGGATCAACCTCTACGACGTTTCTGGCTCAGGTGCAAACGGTCGTGTCCACAAAGAAGACGTGGAAACTTATAAAGACACAAATGTGGTTCGCATTTCGCCACTTGCAAAACGAATTGCCCTCGAACACAATATTGCTTGGCAAGAGATTCAAGGAACTGGCCATCGTGGCAAGATTATGAAGAAGGACGTTTTGGCCTTGCTTCCTGAAAATATCGAAAACGACACTATCAAGTCTCCTGCTCAAATCGAAAAAGTGGAAGAGGTTCCAGACAATATCACTCCTTATGGTGAGATTGAGCGTATTCCAATGACACCAATGCGTAAGGTTATCGCCCAACGTATGGTTGAATCTTACCTAACTGCGCCAACTTTCACACTCAACTATGAAGTTGATATGTCTGAAATGCTAGCTCTTCGTAAGAAGGTTCTTGATCCGATTATGGAAGCGACTGGTAAGAAGACTACTGTAACAGACCTTCTTTCACTCGCTGTTGTGAAAACATTGATGAAACACCCATACATCAACGCTTCATTGACTGAAGATAGTAAGACCATTATCACTCACAACTATGTCAACCTTGCTATGGCAGTTGGGATGGATAACGGATTGATGACACCTGTTGTCTATAATGCTGAAAAAATGAGCTTGTCAGAGTTAGTAGTAGCCTTTAAGGATGTGATTGGTCGTACTCTGGATGGTAAATTGGCTCCAAGCGAACTGCAAAATTCAACCTTCACAATCAGTAACTTGGGAATGTTTGGCGTTCAGTCCTTTGGTCCTATTATTAACCAACCAAACTCAGCTATCCTCGGGGTTAGCTCAACAGTTGAGAAACCTGTAGTTGTCAATGGTGAGATTGTCATTCGCCCAATCATGAGCCTTGGATTAACCATTGACCACCGTGTCGTAGATGGTATGGCTGGTGCTAAGTTTATGAAAGACTTGAAAGCCTTAATTGAGAATCCGATCTCAATGTTGGTTTAAGTCAGCTATTGTTTTTTTAGAGATTTAGATAAAGGAAGTAAGACATGGCCTTAGAAGTAATTATGCCAAAAGCCGGCGTGGATATGACAGAAGGACAAATTGTCCAATGGAATAAGAAAGTCGGAGAATTTGTAAAAGAAGGAGAAATCCTTTTGGAAATCATGACTGACAAAGTCAGCATGGAATTGGAAGCCGAAGAAGATGGATACTTGATTGCCATCCTCAAAGGAGATGGTGAAACTGTTCCAGTAACTGAAGTTATCGGTTACCTTGGAGAAGAAGGGGAAAACATCCCAACTGCTGGAGCGGCTACGCCAGAATCAAAAACTGCACCTGCAGCTAGTGCCTCAAACGACGACGGTAAGAGCGATGATGCCTTTGATATCGTTGTGATTGGTGGAGGACCTGCTGGTTATGTAGCGGCTATTAAAGCGGCTCAATTAGGTGGTAAGGTTGCCCTTGTTGAGAAATCTGAACTCGGTGGAACCTGTTTGAACCGTGGCTGTATCCCAACTAAGACCTACCTTCACAACGCTGAAATCATCGAAAATATCGGTCATGCAGCAAGCCGTGGTATCGTCATAGAAAATCCAAACTTCACTGTTGATATGGACAAACTTTTAGAAACTAAATCTAAAGTTGTCAATACCTTGGTAGGTGGAGTTGCAGGTCTTCTTCGTAGCTACGGAGTTACTGTTCATAAAGGAATTGGTACCATCACTAAAGACAAGAATGTCTTAGTTAATGGTTCAGAATTGCTTGAAACCAAGAAAATCATCCTTGCTGGTGGTTCAAAAGTCAGCAAGATTAACGTTCCTGGTATGGAATCATCACTTGTAATGACCAGTGATGACATTCTTGAAATGAACGAAGTTCCAGAAAGCCTTGTTATCATCGGCGGTGGCGTTGTCGGTATCGAACTCGGTCAGGCATTCATGACATTTGGTTCAAAAGTAACTGTTATCGAAATGATGGACCGTATCGTTCCAGCTATGGATGCGGAAGTGTCTAAGAATCTTCGCTTGATCCTTGAGCGTAAAGGAATGACCATCTTGACAGGTACAAAATTGCAAGAAATCATCGAAGAAAATGGTCAACTTCGTATCAAGGTTGAAGGAAAAGATGATATCATCGCAAGCAAAGCGCTCCTTTCAATCGGTCGTGTGCCGGATCTTGAAGGTATTGGCGATGTTGAGTTTGAATTGGATCGTGGACGTCTCAAGGTCAACGAATATATGGAAACTTCTGTTCCAGGTATCTACGCACCAGGTGATATCAATGGTACCAAGATGTTAGCGCACGCAGCCTTCCGTATGGGTGAAGTTGCCGCTGAAAATGCCCTTAAAGGAAATCATGCTGTTGCCAAACTTAACTTGACTCCTGCAGCTATCTACACTCTTCCTGAAGTAGCAGCAGTAGGTCTAACTGAAGAACAAGCTCGTGAGAAATACGATGTAGCCATCGGTAAATTCAACTTTGCTGCGAATGGACGTGCTATTGCATCGGATGCTGCTCAAGGTTTCGTAAAAGTCATTGCAGATAAGAAATACGGAGAAATCCTTGGTGTTCATATCATCGGTCCTGCAGCTGCAGAATTGATCAACGAAGCGTCAAGCATTATTGAAATGGAAATTACTGTTGAAGAAATGCTTAAGACCATCCACGGACATCCAACCTACTCTGAAGTGATGTACGAAGCATTTGCAGATGTTCTAGGAATGGCCATCCATTCACCTAAGAAAAATAAAATGAAGATAGACTAGACTGGAAGATTATTTCCAGTCTCTATCGTATAAAGGGATATCATGAAATACATTATCAATCATTCAAACGACACTGCTTTTAATATCGCCTTGGAAGAATATGCCTTTAAACACTTACTAGATGAGGAGCAAATCTTCCTTCTTTGGATTAACAAACCTTCTATCATTGTTGGACGTCACCAGAACACTATCGAAGAAATCAACCGTGATTATGTTCGCGAAAATGGTATTGAGGTTGTCCGCCGTATCAGTGGTGGTGGAGCTGTTTATCACGATTTAAACAACCTCAACTACACCATCATTTCAAAAGAAGATGAAAACAAGGCCTTTGACTTCAAGAGCTTCTCAACTCCAGTTATCAATACCTTGGCTCAACTAGGCGTTAAAGCTGAGTTCACAGGCCGTAATGACCTTGAGATTGATGGCAAAAAATTCTGTGGCAATGCCCAAGCCTATATCAATGGGCGTATCATGCACCACGGTTGCTTGTTATTTGACGTTGATTTATCAGTCCTTGCTAATGCCCTCAAGGTTTCAAAGGATAAATTTGAGTCAAAAGGTGTGAAATCCGTCCGTGCCCGTGTAACCAATATTGTCAATGAATTACCAGAAAAAATCACAGTTGAAGAATTCCGTGATTTGCTATTGGAATACATGAAAAAAGAGTACCCAGAGATGACTGAGTACGTTTTTTCTGAAGAAGAATTGGCTGAAATCAATCGCATCAAGGATACTAAGTTTGGAACTTGGGACTGGAACTATGGTAAATCACCTGAGTTTAACGTCCGTCGTGGAACGAAATTCACTAGTGGTAAAGTAGAAGTCTTTGCCAATGTTCTTGAATCAAAAATCCAAGACATCAAGATTTATGGTGACTTCTTTGGTATCGAAGACGTTGCTGCGGTAGAAGATGTCCTCCGAGGCGTTAAATACGAACGCGAAGATGTTCTTAAAGCTCTTCAAACCATCAACCTAGGTCGTTACTTCGCTGGAATTACAGCAGAAGAAATTGCCGAGGCAGTTGTTGAATAAAGTCAAAGATATCCATTCAACATGGATATCTTTTATCTTAAACTTGATATTCAAAAAAATGAGAGTATAATATAGAGGAAGTCTGAAACAAAAAGGGGATCAAATTCAATGATTAAAGTTCCAGTGGCAAATCTTGGTCTATTTGAACAGTTAGATCGTATCGTAGTGGCTTTTTTTAGGAAGCAACAATCTTCCAGTCCATATGATTTGAATGTCAGTATTACACAAGAACATCTTGACCAGAAAAAGCAAGAGCTAGAACCATTAGGCTATCAAGCTGTCCAAATACCATTAGGAATGGCTTTAGATAATATCATTCAACAACCTTATTATAAAAACTTAATCATTGGAGGACTTGCTCCCGACGAAATTATGGTTAGTAAAGAAGAATTAATACCTTTGAAAGATATTGTAGATAGTTTTTGCATTATGTACGCTGCAGCGAATAACAGACTGGAAAATAGTAAGGCTTATGAATTAATGAAAGATAAGACGGTTTATTTTATTGGTAAACTGTTAACTGATGATCTTAAAAGTGGTGACGAAATTTCTTATATGGGAATCGAAAGAAAATCAGCTGATGGTACTTCTTATGAAGCAGTAAAATGTTTTCTAACTAAAGAGAGTGCTGAGCAGTACAATGATTCAAAAAAACCTATAAGCTCAGCAAATCTAGCCTATCTGCAAGCCTTTTGGGGTAAACCAGTAATTATAGAGCCACACCGTAACTACTGGATTGAGTTTAAATAACTAAAAAACGAAAGATAAAAGGAATTGATCTTTCGTTTTTTAGCGATAGTTGATTTACATAATTTATAATATGTAACATCTATAAACTATCTAAAGCATTCTTTTGTTCATCATTGACGATATGTGTATAGAGGTCAGTGACTTGTGTGCTGGCATGTCCTAATTGGTGGCTGACCAAAACTTGCGATTTAGTTGCATCATAGAGCCTAGTTGCCAGGGTATGGCGTAGTTTGTGTGGAGTTACACGCACTTTGAAGTCCTCAGAATACTTGGCAACCATTTTTTCAACACTAGAAGCATCAATGCGATTGGGAACACCTCGATAGAGTGTCAAAAAGAGTGCTGTGTCCGACTTTTCTGTCTTATAGCGTTGATTTCGAATGGCTAGATAATTTTCTAGATAAGGCTTGGCGAAGGCAGCGACATTAACCGAGTCTCGTTTACCCCCTTTTCGAGTGACATCGATCACCATCATTTTGAGATTGAGATCTCTTAGATCCAGATTAACAGCTTCAGATAAGCGGACACCTGAGGCCAAGAGAAGGGCAATAATGGCCAAATCTCGCTCCTTGTTCTTATTAAAGGAAGATAGAGCTCGGTTGGAGAGCTGTTGTGGGTACTCTTGGTCGATATAGGTTAGAAAACCATCTGTTTCATCACCTAGAAAGAGTTTTTGCTTGATGTTTTCAGCTCTGGCAGCAAGAGTTTCTTTCTTTTTCTTTGTTGAAACTTTCTTCATTACATTACGATAGAAATAGGGCTCTCCTTGGTCATTTTCAACTTCCTCAGTTAGATACTTGTAAAGACTAGAAAGTGCTGACAAGGTCCGATTGATAGTTGTCTGTGAAACACCTTGCTTTGTTGTGTTAGCATTCAGCAAAGGACGTTCTCGTAGATAAAGAATAAAGGATTCCATATCTTTCTTTGACATATTTTCCAAGACCAATAAAGGAATATCAGCAATTGTATCAGCATTTGAAATTCCAGACTCTAAAACCCAGCTGAAAAAACGATCGTATTCCTTGAGATATTCGTACAAGGTTGTAAAACTATAGGGAACAGCCAGCTTAGATTGGTAGTATTCCAGAACATACCAGGGCATGATTTGTTTTAGTTTGTCGATTCGTTCCAGTAGAATCTCACGTTTCATGTATTTTCTCCATAATTAAGTCTACTAGTAGTATAGCATAGACTAATATATTTTTCAAGAAAATTATAGTTTTTCGGAAAGATGTTGTAGAGTTTTTTAGAAGTAATAAAAAAGAATAAAAAACATAACCAAAAATTTTTTTCAGGCAAAAATTGTTCAAAAATGTACTTTATTTAAGTGATAACTAAAAATTTTTCAAATGTACAATTTTGACAGAATAAGAACACTTTATATTATTTAAAGTGTTCTCATTTTTTTATATCTTTTTTAAACTGTACAAAATGTTCTTGCTTTCTTCTGTATCCTTTGCAAATTGAATATGCCTTTTTATTTCGCTTTCTGTACGTCATTCTTTCTTTAACTTGAATTTTATAACGATGATCTGGATTTTCTTGACATATCCACCATACAGACATATTACTCAACTCTGTGATTTCAGTTGGATTTGCTATTAGGAGGTTATTTACATAATCCCACTCATTCATTAGACTTTGTTGTGTTGTTGCTAAGTCATTAAACCCTTTTAAAACTTTTTGATTTCTACAATATGGACAAGAATTATCTCTGTAAAATTTTTCTTTAATGACTTGCCGATATTCTCCAGTACATACAGGACATTTCCACCATGCGGTATATGTTGAATTAACTCTTACTGAAGACATTTCTTGTTTATTTAATGTAGACCATTCTTTAATTAACCAAGGATGTGTTGTTTCTAGATCGTTATAACCCTTTGCAGTCTTTTTAAAAGAACAATATGGACAACATTGGTCGTTTTCGGAGCGTTCAGAAATTTTCGCTTTATAACTCCTGTGACATTTACGACAAATCCAATCAACTATTATATTTGAATCATAGAAGAAAGTATCAATATCTCCGTTAAGTTCTTTCACCCATTCATTGATTAAGTAGGGCTTAACATAGTTTACTGTTTCATTTGGTTTAGGGAGTTTTTATTGCAGTAAGGACATATAGAGTTAAGTTTACTAGAATTATTTTTTGTAAATGCCTCCAAAACAATCCCTAATCTTTCCTGAAATTCTAAATTGCAACAATCACAAATCCAAGTAAATATTTTATTCTCAGCTTCAACCGATCTCGTCACCTCATCAGTTTTTACTAAGTTCTTGCTACTCCAATAATCACATAATTCAGGATAAATATCTGGAATTGTATTATAGCCTTTTAATGCTTGTTCGTTATTGCAATATGGACAAGTATTAGGCACTTCTCTTCTAATTGGAATTGAACACAAGTATTCACCTCTACAAACGGAGCAATTCCACCAATATTTTTTTGTTTGAATGTGACTCAATGCTAAATGAACAGGCAATCCATTTTTATCGCTCCATTCTTCCTGTAATTATGGAAATTGTAGAGTATATCATTGTTAAAAACAAGTGTATCCCAATCACAGTTGTTAGGACATGTTTCAAAATTACTATTTTCTAAGTCGGTTCTTGAAATCATTTCAATAGGACTGCAATAAAAACTGACATGGCAACAAGGGCATTCCAATTTATACATTCAGAAGACTTATACCAGTATTCAGAAATAGATTTATCATTACTTTTATCCCAAAATTTCTCTAAATAAGGATGAGTTTCTTGTAAAGTATTATACCCTTTTAACATCAACTTATCATCACAATAAGGGCATCCTTCAAGATGCCTTTTAACAACACAACAGTCATATTGACCATGACACTTAAAACACTGCCATCTTACTAAGATGTCGGATAAGCTATCAATCATATTACTTTTTACAAGAGTTGGAATAAATTGCTTAAAAAGATTTCTATCTGTATGTAATTCCGATAAAGTATCTGAAATAAAAAAGAATGCTGATAAATCAACATTCTCTTCTTGTATTTTTTGAGAAAAAATGTTCCTTTTGTCTGTTTAGCTACCAAAAAGATACCATATAACCTTATTTAAAAACAGTTGATTTGCTCTTGCTGATGTATTCATTTTTATATTCAACAACGTCCTCAATAAGCTGTTTCTTTATTACTTGAATATATTTTTCCATGTATTCAAAATCAATAGTACCACTTTTTGTCACTGGAAGTTCAATATCAATATTTGAAATAACATCAAGAGCAAAAGAAGATTGACCCCAAGAAAAATTTGTAAAAGCTTTTTTCATCGAACTAATTAAATACAAAGCAATATTTTCTGTTAATTTCCCATATTTTTTATTTAACTTAAATATTTGAATCTTATCTCCTGTAAAGTAGGCATTTGGTTGATAATACATAGTTACAGTATCTTGACCGAAAGAAATAGTATTGGAGGGATTTAAAAATTTTTCATCAAAATCAATATATCCTCTGATTCCATTTTCACCTTCTCCTCTAGCAACATATGGGAATTCACCGTTAAAAGTAACAATATTCGCATTTATCTTCTTCTTAGTAGTAGGTATGATATCAAAAAAAAGTTAACTACAGAAACAACGGAATTAAATTTGTTTTTTGCGCTAAAATGATGCGCACGTTTAGAATAAAACAAGTATTAAAATTAATACAATTTTAACATAGCGGAAAAGAGGTGTAAAGAATAAATACTCTGAAAAGCTTGTATACATTTTTGATTCGTGCACAAGTATGTAAATATTGTAAAACAATTTCAAAATGTGGTAGACTAGATATGAATTTTGATGGACGATAATTAGGTCAGAGAAAAGGTTACAGATGGAAAAATTTGTTTTTATCGGAATGCTAGTGTTCTTGGCATTTGTGTTTATTGGAATATTGTTTTGGCTGCGTTTTAGAATGAAGAACACCTTTGAGAACGGTGTTCCAGTGTACGATGCCCCAGCAAATAATCAGACTAGGACGAGTAAGCTAAGCGTAGGAGAGTATGCAGTGCACATAATTTTAATACTAATTAGCGCTGTAATTGCCTTTAAGGTCATGAGCATGTTCCGTCATGGGGCGGCGCCAATTGGTGCTGCTATAATCACGCCTTCTATAATGTCGCTTTTCAATGCACGAAGGAGAACCGGGAAATCTTGGATGGGTATCGTTGCAGTGCTTATGATATTCGTGTTTTTGATGTTTGTATATATAATTATAGGTCTACCTGATAACGCACCTCCACTTAAAATTGACGGAACTGAAATTCATCTTACAGAGACTAAGATTTCGGATTTGATAGACAAGGGGTTTGAAATTTATGTGTCAAATGGTAGACATGATTATCCTAATTATAACGAGCTTTTGACAACGGGAAGCTATACTAAATACCAAGGAGCTGGGGTTAGCGTACCAAACGGCTTTAAGTCATATGACTCAGCAGTTTCGCGATCTACCTATCTTCTTGTAAAGAAGAATGTAGTTCTCGGATGTATAGGTGTTTACGGAGATAAGAGGAAGAGTACGGAGCTGAAGGACTGTGTAGTTACGCAGGTTTGCTTCGATTCTGAGTGCACAGCTGTTGCCAAAAAATATGAAATTTCATATAATATAGATGGTATAGATTTGCTAAAGAAGCTTGACGAAAACGAGTTCACGAAAGTATTTGGGAAAAAAATATGGCTGACTCCAAGCGAGCCAAGAGATGAATATTTGGGTCATTATGGCGTGCAGTGGGGAGCAGGTAACAATGAATTCTTTTGGAATCATTATTTTATGAATTTAGACCTTGATTCGAATAATGATATAGTTAATTTTAATTTTAGTTCTAATATTGCAGCAGAGCGATAGAAGAATTTGCAGGGATAATTAGGCAAAATGAAAAAGAAAAAAGTACTAAGTAAGACAAAGTATGCTATTTATCTTCTAGTGGTCCACCTTATATGCATACTTTTCACTATAAGCAAAATAGTGATACCTTCATGGGGTCACTGGTTAGAGACGACACGCTTTCTTTGGACAAGCTTTCCTACCTATGTATGCGTGTTAATAGCCATTCTCCCAATGGTATGCTTTTGGCCATATTTGATTAGTGCAGATTTTAAGCCGGGTACAGCAAAGACCTTGCTTGCGACTTTTGGTCTAATAGTAGGTAACGTGACTCTGATTTTGATATATACGACTATTTTGCACAAGGTATTATAGGTATAAAAAAATCCCTTTATAGGGATTTTTTGATTGCTTCAAGTAGCTCGTCATATTCTTCAAATGCTGGAACCTCTGGGTGATCCTTCTTGATTGATTCGGTGCTTCTAAACAAGAATCCTTGTGGGTGTCTCCTTGAAAGAAGTCGGTTTAATCGACGGTCAAGGCAGTTGATTTGGTTAGTCCAAATTATTCGGCAAGCCATAAATACTCAAATTTCTCCCAATAACATTGTCATCATAGATAGTTTCCCCTTATCACTTTGTCAACCAGTCCGTAACCATAGAGCACATGTTTTTAATGAACTAGCCGACATTGGTTACAATTCCTCTAAGCACCTTTGGTTCTATGGATTCAAAGTACATATGCTGGTCACCCCTATCAGGCTATATTCTGAATTATGTTGTAACGCCTGCCTCAGTACATGATATTAGGGCAGTTGATGACTTACTAGAAAATTGTTCTCAACCATATGTTTTAGCTGATTTAGCTTATCTTAGCTATGAACTCAGAGAACAGTTGAAACAGAAAGGTTACCATCTTTGGACGCCTTTACGTCAAAATATGGCAAGAGCTAAACAACATAATCATTTGTGCTTTTTTTGATGTCGAACAAACACTAGCTAGAGGCTTAACAAGATTGTAGTTGAGAATGGAGCAAATTGTACTGACTTATAATCTGAGATACTTTGAGATTAACTAGCACCACGAGTAAAAATCTATATCTTACTATCAATAAGACCTTAAATGAGCAGCAAAAAATGTACAATTGAACCACTACTTCTTCTGCACCTATTAGAGTAAAAATGTACAAATCAATTCCTTAAATCAGATGATGTTATGAACTAGAAAATATACAAAATAACACTTCAAAATAATGTACAAAATAAAAATAAAGTACACTCCTTAAAGAATGTACTTTCTGCTTCTAATTCAGTTGTATCAATGGTTTAGCTCTAGTTTAGTCAATTGTACATAAACTTTTAGTTTTAGAAGTAATAAAAAAGACTTAGACCTGTGTAATACGGATCTAAATCTTTGGAGTTTCTATTGTGAATCATTATCTAGTACTTTTTCTAGCTTCCAAATACTAAACCAGAATGAAATAGTCAGCAGAATAAGGAAAATAAAAAAGAGATTATCAGTAACGAAACTTCTGTTCATTCTACACATCTCAAGAGCTATATAGGGAGCTATGGGATACAAAATACATTCTGTATAGATTAAATACAGTAAACTCCTTTCTAGCTTTTATGCTTTATCATTTCTAACTTAATTATTATCTTATTTTTAAGAAAATTCAATTACTTGCATGTGAAATACCTTATCAGTAAGAAATAACCGATCTCATTACTGAGAATCGGTTTTCTAAATACATTAAGAAAGTATTTTACATAATTTATGTTATGCAAAATACTACAACAACAAATCTTTGACTTTTCCAATTTCACTTTTTGGAATCACTAGGTGAATCATATCACCCAGATACATTCTAGTTGAGCCGTGAACTGTTTGGCTCTTACCATTATGGACTTGGGTGGTGATGAGTACGTTATGTGGCAAGTTGAGCTCGTGAACCTGTTTTCCTGCTATTTTATCTGAAACAGGAATTTCAATTAGTGTTACTTCTCCTTCGTCTGTTGCTTCTTCTGGTAGCATTTTTTCTAGCATGGCCTCATAGACCGGAGCACCCTTGAGCAGATCCATGATGATGTAGGCGACTAAAGTCACTAAGCCAAGTGGCATGAGGTTGCGAATATCTCCAACCATCTCGGTTACGAGTATCATAGCAGTTAAGGGAGCCTTGGAAATTGCTCCAAAGTAGCCACTCATTCCTAAAATGACAAATATAGGGAATTGTTGCTGACTGACAAGTCCAAGATTGACACAAATAACACCAACCAGGGCACCAAGTAAGGAACCGAGAGCCAGAATGGGAAGGAAAATTCCTCCTGGGAGACCACTTCCATAACTAATCATGCTCCAAACAAAGCGAATCAAAAAGTAAGCTAATAGAATTTGGAAACTAAAATTTTGCTCAGTCAAGGAAAGAACGACCTGATTTCCACCACCGAGAATTTGTGGCAAGAAAATCCCGACTGGTATGATAAGGATAAAGGCTAGGATTGGATAATAAGCTCTATCTAAATGGATTGTTTGGCCAACCCAATCATAAACTCGACCAACATTGAGTACAGCCTTCTCATAGAGAAAACCAGAAAGCCCGAGAAAAACTCCCATAAGGAGGTATATCCAATACTGGTCTAGGGTCATGAGAGGGATGTTATCTGGCATATCCAGTACGGGGGTTAGGCCAAATATGAGCAGAGAAATAAAGTTTGCTACGAGACTAGCTGCTAAAGTTGAGACCCAAAAAAAGCGTGAAAAATGGTGGTAAACTTCTTCTATAACAAAGAGAAGACCTGCGATTGGTGCATTAAAGGCAGCTGCTAATCCTGCTGCAGCACCACTGGCAATCAAGGAACGTTCCTCTACTGGGCTAGATTTGAGCCACTTGGCAATGCCTTTACCACCAACTGCTCCAAGTTGAATACTTGGCCCTTCTCTACCTAGCATAAGGCCACTGGCAATAGCAAGAATCCCTAAAATATATTTTTTCCAGAGGACACTCCACCAGTTAAGAGTCATGAGTCCTTTTAATTCGGCTTCGACTTGAGGAATTCCTGAACCCTTGATATCTTTTTCCGATCGAGTCAACTTCGCACTGAGCCAGCTAACAATTAAATAAAATAGACCAACGGTAAAAAGATTGCGCACTAGGTGCGCTTGATCTTGATAGAGCCCTTGTATCAAGTGGAAGCCCTTTTCGATTAAGAAACGAAAGGATCCGACGATGAGCCCGACGACGAGACCGACAATAATCCCTCGTCCAACTTGGGATAATATAGTGCTTGAGGCAAATGCAAATTCTTTCTTGGAGCGGATTATTTCTGACTGTTCCTCCATAATTATTTCCTCTTACTTATCTTTCTTAGTTGAAACCAGTGTTTTGACTGGTTCAAAACTGGTTCGATGAATTTGGGTGACACCTAGTTTTTCCAATCCTTCTAGATGTTTAGCTGTTCCATAGCCAGCATTAGCCGTGAAATCATAGCCAGGATATTGGTTGTCATAGTCCTTCATAATATTATCCCGTGTCACCTTGGCCACTATAGATGCAGCTGCAATAGAGAGAGAGTTTGCATCTCCTTTGATGATTGCTGTTTGAGAAATCGGCAACTCCAGTTTCATGGCATCTATCAAGAGGTGCTCAGGTTGTGGACTGAGCTGGGAGATTGCTTCCTTCATGGCCAGTTTGGTCGCCTCGTAGATATTGACTTGGTCAATGATGTGATTATCCTTGATACCAATACCTATTGCCAAGGCCTGGTCTTGAACGGTTTGATAAATTTCCAGATGTTTCTTTTTAGGGATCTTCTTGCTGTCGTTGAGCCCTCTAATCTTACAATTTTTTGGTAAAATAACGGCTGCAGCGACCACAGGACCAGCCAGAGGACCACGGCCGACCTCGTCAACACCTGCTATTAAGGTCAATCCTTGTTTATAAAGCTCTTCTTCATAGGAAAGCATGGATTCCAAACGAAGGTTTTCATCCAGTTCTGCCTGAATGGCTTTTTTACGCTTGCTGATTTCCTTTTGAACTCCAGAACGAGTATCTTTTTCGAATTCTAGAAAAAGAGGATTGTCTAATTCTTTAACAGTGGCAAGAAGTTCTCTGATTTCTTTAATCGTCGTCATCAATGTCGTCCAATGTATCTAAGGTATAGTTACCGAGTTTTCCATCACGGACTTCCTTGACGAAGAGACTATAAAAACGGTCGTAATCATCTCGGAAACCGAGGGCACGTGTCATATCCATGATGATAACAGGTGCTTCTTCTTCTATCTTCATTTGTTTGAAGCGTTCAGCTAGCTTTTCTGGATAATGTTTTTTGAAATAATTGAGACCAAAAATAGTCACTTCATCCATTGGGAGTAGTTGATCTTTGATAGCTCCCGTCAAGGCTAGTTTAAGTGCGACAGCATCATCCTCAAACTTAGGCCAGAGAATCCCTGGTGTATCTAGGATTTCAAGGTCTTTATTGGTTTTTAGCCATTGTTGCCCCTTGGTAACACCTGGTTTATTGCCGACCACCGCAATCTTTTTACCAGCCAAACGGTTCATGAGAGTTGACTTACCGGCATTTGGAATTCCGATAATCATGGTCCGCAAGGTTTCAATTTTGATACTGCGTTCTTTCTGGCGTGCAATCTTATCAGCCATAAGCTTTTTAGCAGCATCAGTCACAACTTTTACAGTAACTTGCTCTTTGGAGTTGATTGCTAGAGTTTGAATCCCTTGTGATTCAAAGTACTGACGCCATTCTTTTGTCATTGCTGAATCAGCCAGGTCTGCCTTGTTTAAAATTAAGAGTTTGGGTTTATCACCAACAATTTTATTTAACATAGGATTTTGACTAGATAAAGGTAGACGCGCATCCACCAAAATTGTCACAAAATCAACAAATTTTAAATTCTCCTGAACTTGTCGCCGAGCCTTAGACATGTGGCCCGGAAACCATTGAATAGTAGCCATAAATTTCCCTTTCCGACTAAAAAAACGTAATAAAACGTTTTCTTTCTCACCATCTATTCTATCATAAATTAGGTGCTTTTGCACAGGCTTTGACCACAATAAATGACAAATAGTATTGGTCCGAAACATCTTTGATGCCAGTCACGATTTACTTGACTTTTTTTGCTAACAGGTATATACTTAGTGTATACTAATTCGTGGAGGTAGAGCAATGAATACAGTAAAGACTCGGAAGGTAGGAAATTCTCTCACTGTGACTATTCCGAAAAATTTGGGGATGACAGAAGGTCAAGAAATGGTTGTCTACAAAGGGATTGACGGAGTCATTGTCTTAGCTCCAAAAATGAAAGATCCTTTTGATGGGATTACTGATTTGAGAATGACAAATGATTTTGAAGGGGTAAGGTCACTTGATAGCGAAATCTGACTATATTCCTGAAAAGCAGGATATCATTTGGCTGGACTTTGATCCATCAGTCGGTCGAGAAATTCAGAAAAGGCGACCAGCCTTGGTTGTTTCTAGGAGAGAATATGCCTTGCAAACTGGTTTTGTGGCTGTCTGTCCCATCACTCATGGCCAACAACGGTTGGCAGAAAAAGGCTTGCTCGTTCCTGTCTCGTCGGATAAGGTAGATGGCGCTGTCAATCCATTTCAACTGTATACCTTTGATTTTCGGATGCGAAATGCTCAAAAAATAACAAGAATGGACACGCAGTGTTTTCAGAAAGTCGTCCAGCTTTACCAGTACATCTTCGGAGATACATAAATCCTACCATGCATAGACAAGGTAGGATTTTTTCTATATGAGTAACCTATCTAAGAACGGGTGAAGGCAATTGAGAAGAATTCCTCTAATCCAGCTTTCTTGTGCAGATGATAGATGTTCTGCTTGAAGGCATTCTTTTAGAAAATCGCGGACTTGTTCTGGAGCAATCTCAAACTCAAAGGCCTTCATCTTGTAGAAAAAATCGATGAGATGCTCAGATAAGTTTTCATCTGAAAAGGCTACTTCTCCACTTTTTCGAAATTCTAATAAGAGTCGAGCAAATCTGGCTTTTTCATCAGGCAAATCACGAAAATAGGAATTAAGAAGCCAAGTCTGCTTCTGCTTTCGTTCAATAGGATCTTGATTTGCAATTCGCTGATCCTTTTCCAACTCCTTTTGGTTTTGTTTAGTCTTGATAGCCCGTTCGTCTCTATTCTTACCAAAGAGGATTTTTTCCCATTTTCGTTCTTCTTGGGTCAAGGTTTCTGTAAAGCCGAAGTAATCTTGATAGGCTCGTTCTGCAGGCCCCATAGCAAGAATGAGGTTGTCAGCGTATTGCTTGGCGATTTTATCTCTTTTCTTGCGTTCTTTCTCTGCCTGAATCCGTAAATGCTGCTCGTAGTCGATTTTCTCCTTGCCTAGTTTGACAAGGTAGAGTTGGTCATCGGTCTTACCAAGTAGAAAAGGTTTGATACACTTTTCCAGCACTTCTTCCATACGAGCCTTCTTCTTTGGCTCTGCCTTGGTCCAACTTCCGCCTTGAAAGACCTCTAGGAAGAGCTGATAGTCTCTTTCAGGTGCGAATTGATTGCCACGATTGGCTTTGAAAACACCTTTTTCCCAAAACCATTTTAGAAGTCGTTCGTCAAAATCGCTTTTAGTGACCTTGATTTTTCCCTTTTTCTGAGCCTTTCTGGTTAGATTTTCAACTTTTCTGAGAAGTTTGTCTTCCTCTTCGAGTTGCTGGTCTAAAGTCAGTCGATGAAAATGGCGAACACAGTCGCTTCCTATAGGAAAGAGACGTTGGCCTGTAACTCCGTTAAAGAGTTCGTAGGCGTATTTTATGGCATTCCCGCAGACACAGTTACTACGACCAATGCCATTAAAAATCAAGGAAACTTCATTCCATTCCTTGGTAGCTTGATCCCAAGTATCTGCTTTTGAAGCCTGTAAAACCGCATCGTGCAGGGATTTTCTAACTGGAAGAGTCATGAGGTTTCCTTTCTAGGTTATACTTTTACAACTTGAACCTCGTCTTTACCGAGTAAAATCAAGTATTTCTCAATATTTTCAATCAAATAAGCTCGTGATAAGGCCTCTCCGTATAGGGCTAACTGACCACGATAGCGGTCTATGAGTTGACTTGGCTCATCGTAGCGGTCTGTCTTGTAGTCGAAAAGAACGATACGATTCTCATAAAGCAGATAGCCATCCAAGATTCCACGGACAACAAAGTCTTCCTGGCTCTTTTGGTCGCGTTTGAGCATAGAAAAAGGTTGCTCGCGGTAAAGATGGTCTGTATTGGCAAGAATTTCCTGACCAAGTGCTGTGTCAAAGAAAGCAAGAATTTTAGAAAGATTGATCTTGTCTCTAACAGCTGGACTAGTTTGAACTTGTTTAAGTGTTTCTGTTAGACTAGCAAGTGTTGGTTGTTGACTGAGGTCAATTCTCTGCATGAGTTCATGAGTGGCACTACCAATCTCTGCTCCAGTTACCTTTTTTTTAGTTGAAAAATCAGGTAAATTGAAGCTGATTTGCTTCTCTGGTGATTTGGTTTGGTTAGTAATTTCTACCCCTTCCATATCCATAACGGGTTCGTAGAATTTCTTGATTTGGCTTGGGGTTTGAACACTTGGTAGTTCAATAGCTGCGCGGTGAAAAGTATTATAAACTTCCACCTCTTTCAGCATTTCAAGGGCTTCTTTGATGATTTCTGACTGGCGGTTGTCTGCTTGAGAGCTGTCTTTTAAAGGGCTCTTGTTTTCCAATTCCCCGATAGCTTCTGTAGTCAACTGGTCTTCACCAACAAAGCGATAGCTAAAATTGAGATTGTCCTTGGCAAAAACTTTACTGATAGCCCAGATCCAATCTTGAAAATTTCTTGCTTGCAGTCTGGTATTGCTATCTAATTTTCCATTGTTTGCTGCTGGGTATTCCTTGGCTTCTAGCTTTTCACGAGACCCCTTACCGACAAGATAAAGTTTTCTCTCCGCCCTCGTCATGGCAACATACAGCAGACGCATCTGCTCTGAATAGCTAGCCAGTTGCAGTTCTTTCTCATTCTGCGTATAAGTTACGCTAGGAATGGAGAGTTTGATGGTTTTAGGATAGTGTGCTTCCGCTGCTCCTGTTTCCACCTTGGCAATGTATTTGACACCAAGCCCATTTTGACGACTGAGAATAACGTCTGACATCGAGTCTTGTTTGTTGAAGTCCTGATCCATGTTGAGGATAAAGACGTAAGGAAACTCCAGTCCTTTGCTCTTGTGAATGGTCATGAGTTCTACTGCATCTTTTGGCGGTGCGACAGCGACACTTGCAAGGTCGTGCTGAGCTTCTAGGACTTGGTCAATCATACGGATAAAACGAGACAAGCCCTTGAAATTACTCTTTTCAAACTGGTCAGCACGTAGCGCTAGGGCATAGAGATTGGCCTGTCTAGCAGGTCCGTTTGGTAAGGCTCCAACATAGTCATAATAAAAACGGTCATTATAAATCTTCCAAATCAAGTCATAGAGAGAGTGGGTTTTGGCGTATAAGCGCCAAGAATCCAAGATATCCATGAACTGATTTAATTTTTCAGCTAGAGATGTATGAATCAAGTTTTTCTGACTTGTTGTCAGTTTTTGAGCATTGACAAGCTTCTCGTAAAGATTCTCTTGTACTTTATCTTCTGATTTCTGAAGGGACAAGCGTGCCAACTCGTCCTCATCAAAGCTAAACATAGGAGACTTCATAAGGGCAACCAAGGCGTAGTCTTGCAGGGGATTGTGGATGACACGAAGAGTGTCTAGCATGACTTGTACTTCTAGGGATTGGAGATAATTGTTTTGCTCACCGTCGGTTTTGACAGGAATCCCGTACTCAGACAAGGCAAGTAGAATCTGATCATTTCGACTGCGACTGGAGGTCAAAAGTGCGATTTCTTTAAATGTAACACCTTTTTCCTGATGAAGCTTCAAGATTTCCTTGATGACCAGACGCATTTCCCCAGTGAGTTTAGTTTCTGCTTGGCTCTCTTCCTCCTCTTGCCCGCTATCGCCCTTATCGTAGAGGAGAAATTCTGCCTTGTTGTCTGGATTAGGAGTCAGTTTGGTATTGGCAAAAACAAGCTGGTGCATGCTGTCATAGTTGATTTCTCCGACCTCTTGGTCCATAAGGCGTGAAAAAACATCATTGGTTGCTGACAGAACTTCTGAACTACTACGGAAATTTTCCTTGAGGAGAATCAACTTGCCTTCTTGAGGATTTTGCGCATAGCGTTGGAATTTTTCATTGAAGATCTGCGGATCTGCCTGACGGAAACGGTAGATGGACTGCTTGATATCCCCCACCATAAAGCGATTGTGACCATTCGACAGCAATTCCAGCATCCGTTCTTGAATATGGTTGGTATCCTGATACTCATCGACCATGACTTCGTGAAATCGTTCCTGATAAGCCTCACGGACTTGTGGGAAATTCTCTAAAATCTCAATGGTTAAATGACTGATATCAGCAAATTCAAAAGAATTTTCCTGACGTTTACGTTCTCGATAAGCCTCCACAAAATCACTCATAAAGGTTTGGAAAGTTTTAGCTAGCTCCCAAGTATCTTCATGATAATGTTCTTGGTAGTCGAGAATGGTTATCTGGTCCGCCAGTTGTCCTAGTTTAGAAAACAGGGTCTTTCTCTCATCGTTATAGGCATCAGCCAGTGTCTTCAAATCGGACTTACGACTAGAATTAGCCAGAGCTCGACCATTTTTCTCCTTAGAGATGATG
Organism: Streptococcus oralis subsp. tigurinus; assembly: GCF_002096275.1. Taxonomy (GTDB): domain Bacteria; phylum Bacillota; class Bacilli; order Lactobacillales; family Streptococcaceae; genus Streptococcus; species Streptococcus oralis_CN. The sequence continues at coordinate 198,265 of NZ_NCUG01000018.1, forward strand.
ATAACACGCGCAAGCACTGCTTGATAAGCCTGACTATCGGACTCTTGATTTAAGGAGCCAATTTCACCCAGAACCTGTTGAACAGCTTCTAAATAGGCAGCTTTGGGAAACTCCTTGGCATCGTTATCCAGATGATAACGGAAGAAACTTTCCATGTTACAAAGCGCCTGCTTGATTTGCTCAGTTAGTTTGTCTTTCTCATTTGCAAAGTCAGCTTCTTCAAATCCTTTGAGAAAAGACTCGCTCAGCCATTTTTGAGGACTGCTGGTGGATTGAAGGAAATCATAGATTTTGTAGACTTGCTGGCGCAGGCCTCTTTCATCCTTGCCTCGCCCAGCAAAGTTCTTCACCAAACGGCTAAATTTCTCTTTATTCTCACCTTGGTAATGGTCTTCAAAAACCTGATGAAAAACTTCGTTCTTTAAGAGTAGCTGTTCACTTTCATTTTGCAGAATACGGAAGTTCGGTGCGATATCAATCAGATAGCCATGTTTGCCAAGGAATTTTTGTGTGAAAGAGTCCATGGTTCCGATAGCAGCGTTTGGCAGGTCTGCCAATTGGCGTCCCAAGTGTTGTTTGAGATCGACATCATCGGTTTCTTGGATTTGTTGGCCGATTTTTTTCTCCAAGCGCTCCTTGAGTTCATTAGCAGCCTTGACGGTAAAGGTCGAGATAAAGAGTTGGCTGATTTCCACACCACGCGCTAACTGATCCAGAATACGCTCTGCCATGACAAAGGTCTTCCCTGAACCAGCAGACGCTGAAACTAGGATATTTTGCCCCGCCGTATAAATGGCTTCGATTTGCTCGGCAGTTTTCTTTTGTTCCTTGCTCGAATTCGCTTCTGCTTCTTGCAATTTTTGAATTTCTTCCTCAGTTAAAAAGGAAATGGGCTTCATCGATTCAACTCCTCTCTTATTTTTTCAAACCAAGCTTGTTTGAGTTTTTCTCCGACCAGACGCTTGCCGTCAGATAAGTCTAATTTCTCAAGGAAACGGGCTTGTCCCAAGTGGTAATTGGCTTCAAAACCTGTGATGGCTTGGTGTTGCTGAACGTACGGGGCAATACTTCTGCCATTCTCTGTGTATGGATTGATGGCGAACTGACCTTCTAAAATCTTCTCAGCTGCTTTCTTATAAAGATGTGCATTGTAGTCTATCAAGAGCTGAAACTCTTCATCTGTCAGCTGATTGGCCTTGTTTTTGTTATATAATTCGCCCAAATGACTGCTTTCTTTTTCTAAAAAGATTCCCTGGTATTTCATTGACTTGCTGGCTTCTGCTACTGCTCCAGCCAAACTTTTAACAGCTAATAAAGATTGGACAGGTTCAGCCATTTCTAGGTACATAGCGCCGAAAAAGTTCTGCTCTCCTTCTCCCTTAAGAGCAGCAAGATAGGTTGGTAGTTGGGAATTGAGCCCATTAAAGAAATTCGGAAACTGGAACTGGGTCAAACTAGACTTGTAGTCTACCACTCCTAACGCTCCATCAGCTTTCAAACGGTCAATACGGTCAACCTTGCCTCGCACATGAACACTTCGCCCATTATCCAATTGAATAAATGCCTGGTCTTTGCCGCCAAATGTTGCCTCCTCTTGGATGGTTTCGATGGCTGGATTATGACGTAGGATTTGGCCAGTGGTCCGAGCGACATCAAGCAGAACTTCCTTGGTAAACTGGGCTTCCAAACTTTCCTGATAAATAGCCTCAAATTCGCGTTCCTGACCAGTTTCTTGGATAGCCTGTTCCAAACGTTGGTCAAAGGAATCTTCGTCAGGTAACTGCAAGGCACGTTCAAAAATACGGTGCAAGAAATTCCCGTGACTGCGAGCATCTGGACGCAGGCGTAATTCTTCCTGCAAACCAAGGACATAACGGAGGAAATAACTGTATTCATTGCGGTAAAACTCCGTCAAACCAGAGGTAGACAGGTAAAACTCTTTGTCAGCTGGATAGAGAGCCTGCAAGGTCTCTTTCTCTAATGGTTTGCTACTTGGACTAGTTGGGATAGCTGGATTTGTAAGGCCTTTTTGATCTAGTTTTTTCCCCATCACACGAGCCAAAACCTTGACAAAGGTCAAATCTTGCTCTCTATCACTCGTCTCGCCCTGCTGGTGATAGGCAACTAAGCTAGACAAGAGACTGTGATAAGAACCCATATCTTCCTTAGACAGACCTTTGTGATGAATCTTCTTCTCTGTCCGATTAAATCCAAAACTCACCAATTCCTGAAGATAGGCCGATTCTTTACTCTCATTTTCATTGAGGAGACTTGGTGCTGACAAAATCAATTGTTTACGAGCAGCATTGACCAAAGAAAGCATAGTATAGCGATTTTTCTTGAGATTTTCGCTACTTGCAATCAGTAATTGTGCTCCCTCTTCAGTAGCTTGGTTTAGGCTTTGTCTTTCTTCATCTGTCAATAGACTGGTGTTTTGCGCAATTTTTGGTAAATGATCCTGAGTCAGCCCAATAGCGTAGACAAAGTCAGCTGTCAGTGGTGCAATCAAATCGTAACTCTGCACCAGAACAGTGTCCACTGTCGCTGGAATAGTGCGATACTGAGATAAACTCATCCCTGAGTGGAGCAAGGCTAGGAAGTCCTCCAGACTAACTTGTGAACCATCAAAAACTGTCGCAAATTGTTCTAAAACATGACTAAAAGCTTTCCAAACTTCGGCTTGTCTTTCCTGTTCTAGAGCTTCCATAGTAGCTGTCAAGTCTTGCATCTGCTTGCTTAAAGCAGCGTTTGTTAGAAAAGTATTCCACTTTTGCAAGAGATTTTCGGTCTTGTGCTTCCGACTGGCAAATAAGGTTTCAAGTGGCGTCAAAACTCGCAGACGAATGGCGTTCAAACGTGCCAAATCAAATTTTCCGTGGTGGGATTTTGTGAAGGGCTGCTGAAAAGCTGGCAAGCCATTGATGCCAAGATAGCGGAGATATTGCTCAAAAGCATCAATATCATCCTGGCTAAGGTCAGTATACAAACCAGTTTTGAGGAGATTAATCAAATCTTCTTGACGAAAACGGTAGCGTTTCAAACGCAAAATAGACTCCACAAACTGAGTTAAGGGGTGGTGAGCCATAGATTCACTTCTACCAAGATAGAAAGGAATCTGGTACTGGTCAAAAATGGTTTTCAGTGATAACTGGTAAGAAGCCACATCACCCAGCAAAATACGGAAATTCTTGTAACTCAGTTCTGGATGGTCATGTAATTTCTGACGAATGCTACGGGCTACTAATTCCAACTCCTCTTTTTGCGTCAAGCAGGACCAGATTTGCAGATTTTCACGGTCCTTCTCATCTACATCTAAAGCAAGTTCTGAAAAATCATAAGAAGACTCCAGCAAACGAGAGGCCTTGTCAAAACTATCCATTTTCTCATGTGTCTGAGAACGATCCTGAGCAGGTGTTTGGTATTTTGCCCCCAAATGATGAAGAAATTCCACACTGGCTTGGTAGAGATTCCCTTCAGTGAACGGACTGGTATAGCCTTTCTTGCTTGCATAGGCCCCAATAACAATCTCAACACCCTTGCCATGGAGTAGATCCACCACGCACTCTTCCTCAGCAGAAAAACGGGTAAATCCGTCAATGACCAAGACAAGCTGACTAAAATCACTACTTACCTTGTCATTATCAATAGCCTCAATCAAATGGGACAACTGACTTCCCTGAGCCAACTGACCTTGATTGAGATAGGCAGTCACTTGCTCAAAAATCAAGAGTAAATCAGCTCTCTTGTCCTCATCCGTCAAACTTTCTAAGTCCAAAAAGCTCATCTGAGCAGTCATCATCTCATGATAAAGTTCAATCAACTGCTGGATAAATTGAGGATCCTGCTTAATAGCACCATAAACTCGCAATTCTTTAGGATCAAGTTCCGCAAGGCATTTATAAAAGGCCATCCCAAGGCCGATGTCATCTAGACTAGTTTTAGTCGGCAAATCATTCAAGACCAGGTAACGAGCCATTTGAGCAAAACGCGTAACGGTAATCGCAAAAGAAGCCTGCTGGGACAAGCATTCCAGCACGGCGCGTTCCTTTTCAAATGAAAGAGAGTTGGGGGCGATGTAGAAGACCCGCTTGCCAGCAGCAACTAGCTCTTCCGCCTCTCTGGTCAAGATTTCTGTCAAAGAAGTCCGAATATCAGTATACAGTAATTTCATCTCAGCCTCGTTACACTTTCTGTCATTATTCTATATTATACCATGATTTAGCCGAAGATTCTGCCTCCTTATCACCAAAATATGCTATAATAAAAGCAAAACACATAGAAAAGGAAGTCTTATGATTAAACTACTAGCCTTGGATATGGACGGAACCCTCCTTAATGAAGCCAAGGAAATCCCACAAGCCCACATTACTGCCATTCACCAGGCTATTGAAAAAGGCGTCAAATTGGTTCTCTGTACGGGTCGACCGCTTTTCGGTGTTCTTCCTTATTACAAAAAACTGGGTCTTGATCTCCAGAATGAGTATGTCATTGTCAATAACGGTTGCTCAACTCACCAGACTAGTGACTGGAGTCTAGTTGACTGGCAAGAACTCAGTCCAGCTGACATTGAATACCTCTATGACCTGGCTGAAAAAAGCGACGTCCAGTTGACTCTTTTTGATGAAGAACATTATTTTGTCCTCGGTGGTAAGCCAAATGAAATTGTTCAAAATGATGCCAAGCTAGTCTTTTCAGACCTGACTGAAATTTCCCTTGAGGAAGCCACTAGTGGCAAATATCGGATGTTCCAAGGTATGTTTTTGGGAAACGAAGAGCAAACAGACGATTTTGAGCAGCATTTTGCCAAGGAACTCTGCCAACGATTCAGTGGAGTTCGTTCGCAGCCTGTCATTTATGAAGCAATGCCCCTTGGAACGACCAAGGCTACTGCTCTTTCACGACTAGCTGAGATTTTGAAGATTGATTCCTCAGAAATCATGGCCATGGGCGATGCTAATAACGATATCGAAATGCTCCAGTTTGCAGGGCTTGGTATTGCTATGGGAAATGCCAGCGACCATGTCAAATCCCTTGCTAATGACGTTACAGCTAGCAACGAAGAAGACGGCGTTGCGCGTGCGATTGAGAAATATATTTTATAGAGAAAATTCCCAGTTAAATCCTTAACTGGGTTTTTGACATTTTAAAAATCAGAAAACTTTAGAAACTCTTTAGAAATACTTGAGCTTTCTTTGATTTCTATAGCTTATACTAAAGTTAGAAAAATAAATCAAAAGGAGAAAATCATGAAAACAGTACTCGAAATTCATGGACTGACCAAAGAATTTGGTAAACAAGCTATTCTTCAAGATCTTAGTCTAACGATAAAAGAGGGAGATATTTATGGTTTAATTGGAAAAAACGGAGCAGGTAAAACTACTCTTATCAAAATCATTACACAACTACTGTTTGCGGATAAAGGAACTATTTCCCTCTTTTCTAGTCAAGAACAAAATGAATGGACCAAAGCTCTATCTCGAGTAGGTTCAGTTATCGAATCACCTGTAGCCCATAATCACTTAACAGCATACCAGAATCTGAAATATTATTGTATGATACGTCATATTCCAAATGCTGATAAAGTCATTCAAGAAACACTGGATTATGTAGGTTTGTCAGATACAGGTAAAAAAGTCTTCCGTGATTTCTCGCTAGGAATGAAACAAAGACTTGGTATCGCCATTGCGCTTCTATCCAAACCTGATTTCCTGATTCTTGATGAACCCATTAACGGTCTAGACCCAATTGGGATCAAAGAATTTCGCCTCATGATCCAGCGACTCAATCAAGAAAAAGGCATAACTATCCTCATCTCTAGCCATATCTTGTCAGAACTCTATCTCTTAGCTAATCGCTTTGGTATTCTGGATCAAGGTAAGATTATCCGTGAAATCAGTAAAGCTGAGTTTGAAACACTGAGTGAGGATTATATTGTGCTTAGAACAGGCGATAAAGAAAGAGCTTGTCAGGTATTGAAAGAACAAATCCAGCTCCAGTTTAAGGTTGTGAACCCTGAAAATGAAATCCATATCTTTGGAAATGAACAAGATGTCAAACAGATTCTTAAGCAACTAACTTTGGCTGATGTTGCTATTGATGAGATATACTTTGCCCGTCAAAACCTAGAAGAATACTTCACACAATTGGTAGAATAGGAGAAAAATCATGATACATACCATTCGAGCAGATTTTTACCGTCTCTTTCGCTCCAAAGGATTCTGGATTACAGAGTTCATTCTCTTTGCTCTCATGCTAATGGGCGCAACAATAGGAGCTACAGGACATCTAATGTCAGTAAATACTACACCTGAAACAGAATTTCCGACCAAAGGTTGGGACGGGGTCCAAGCTCTTATCAACGCGTCTAGCAATGGTTCAAACCTCGTTTTTCTCTGCATCGTCCTGACATGCCTCGTTCTTGGAGTTGATTTAATCGGCAAACTCTATAAAAATAGTTTGACAGTTGGCGTTTCTCGTACAGAGTTTTTCCTTGCTAAATCCTTTGTTCTAGCAAGTATTGCTCTCTTACAACTCATCGCCAGCCTTGTTATTGCCTTTATTCCAGCAACTATCTTAAATGGATTTGGGACCATGCCTGATGGATTTATTGGCAATCTATTGATAACCATTTCCCTTCAATTTCTCTGCCTTCTCGCTTGGCTTTCGATTGTTTCCTTTATTCTCTACCTGACTCATTCTTATCTTGCTGTATTTATCGGCTATCTGATTAGTTCTATCATTCTTTCTACGCCAATGCTTCTTTTCCCAGACATTGAAATTCTACGATATTTAATCCTAGATTTTGCCTATGCTATGACTAGTAATAGTCAATCTATTCTCTATACCATCACGGTTTGCGTAACGGTCATACTTTTCTTCTCTTTCAGTGGACTGATTATTTTCAAGAAGAAAAGCTTATAAAAAGGACCTCCTCTAGAATATAGAGGAGGTTTCTTCTGTTAAAAATAAATAAAGACTGAAAACCATTCTCCATCAGTGGCTAGCTTCATATCCGCTCCAAGAAGATGAACTAATTCCTCAGTAATATAAAGACCTAAACCAGAGGATTCTTCTGTATCCGACATATTTTCAGAATAAAAACGATTACTGAGATTGTCTATATTCTTAATAGGTTTTTTGACTAGGTTACCAATTTCCAAAACAGGCCTATTTTCTTCCTTTTTCAAAGAAAGTCGAGCCTTCTCCTTGCCGTGCTTGAGAACATTTCCAAGGAGGTTTTGTATAATTCGATCAAGCAAGTCCTCATCAGTCGTCGTTTTCAATCCTGGTTCGACGTTAAAATCAAGAACAATCTGTGAAGATTGGAAAACGTCATAATAAGCTAAAGTCTTTTTCGTTATAAAAGTTGATAAATCAAGTTCTTCCAATTTCGGTTTGACTGCTCCTTCCATCAAATGACGGTATTCGAGGAGGGCCTCCAGACGTTTGGAAACCAAATCCTGATGATGTGCTATTTTATTTAAGGTTTCTGAACTATTATCGGGGTGTTTTATTAGTTGCTGGGTATATCCTGAAGCGATTGTCAAAGGTGTGCGAATATCATGAGCGATATTGCTGATGGCCATATCCAGGGTGTGTTTTTCACGCTTCATGATTAGCTGATTTTGCTCCACTTCTTGAAATAGATTCTCAATTTGGTTATGTAGACGCAAAATGGTCTTTGAAAAGAAATTTACACCAATCCTCTTCATGCTACCAGAGCGAATCTTTTCTTCGATTTGTCTGCTTAAATCTCTAATTGCTATATGATAGCGAATCAAAGAAATCGCCAAAATGATGTTAGTAAGGAGCAATATTGATATCAAAATGTAATTCATTATTTGTCTCCTTTTAATCGAACACCAACTCCCCAAATGGTTTCAATGTACTCATGATTTGGATCCAGTTGATGCAGTTTTTTACGGAGATTGCTTAAATGAGTGTTGAGCGTATTGTCTCCAGGCAGGTAACTTTCTTCCCAAATCAATTCATAGAGTTCTTCTTTGGTGAAGATCTTTTTAGGATGCTGGAGCAACATTTGGAGAATCTGGCACTCTTTCTTTGCAAGGCGAATGGTTTCAGTTGCGTTACTTATTTCAAAACTATCCGCATCGAATTGGATATTTTTAAAGTTTTGTACGAGGTTATCAATTTCTCTTCGATCTCCTGACTGATGTTCACCACTTTGGCGTAATTGCACGGTGACTCTGGCAAAGACTTCGTCCAAATCAAAAGGTTTTACTACATAATCATTGGCACCATCTAAGAGATATTGGCTGATGAGCTTTTTATCACCTAAAGCAGTAAGCATGATGACCGGAGTCTGACTAGTTTGTCGAATAGCTTGCAAGACTTGGTCACCATTTTTCCCAGGAAGCATGATATCTAGCAAAACGAGATCAATGCAACCTTTATCAAATTGCATTATACCTTCTGTGCCTGAAAATGCTTGAATCACCTCGTGTTCCTCTGCAAGAAGGGTTCTTAAAATTTCCTGGATTTCATTATTATCTTCAATTACAAGTATGCTCGCCATAAACATCGTCCTTTCTAAAACTATTATAACATGTTTTGTTGAGATTTCCAGATACAGAAAAGCTCCTCTAACATTTTAAGTTAGATGGAGCTAATGGGAATTGAATCTACTTAACCAAATAAGCAATCAAGGTTATAATCCATAGATGAGCTGGGTAGAAAATATAAAAGAAATATTTACTCCAACTAGTTTCTTTTCCTCGCTGTCCATTATACAAGGCCATAAAAGGAAATACGGTGATAAAGAGCCAGTCAGAATTGAAAAGCATCATTTCCAGTGTTTGGTGCCAAGTGTCGTAAATTTGGATGGAAGTCACTAACAAGAAGGCCCACAGAAAGGCATATAGGAGATTTCGGAATCCCTTGCGATTTCGACAAGAGTAACTAATCAATAGAAATGGTAGCATGGTGATGCCACCCTCAGTAAAAAGACATCCGAAAATCAAGAGAACAGCAACTCCAATCCGACGCCACAACTTCTCCTTTTTATCTAACTCTTTTCTGGGAAAGCCAAGCCAAAGCATGGTAACACCGATGGCCAAAGTCAAGAAAATATTATTATTGATCATTACTCCTTTGGATACAAATAGGGCATTGAGTAGGCTATTTCCAGCAAACATAATAAGCGCCCAACTCCAAAGGCGGATAAGGTAGTCTCTCAGGTTTCGAGTATGGATGAATCCTTCCATGGCCATATAGGCAAACCAAACTCCCACACAACGGGTCAAGGCGTGAAAGATACCTTCCCACAGAGGAGAAACGATCCCTGAAATATGGGGAATATGGTCTAGAACCATTACTGCCGCCATCAGGTACTTCAACTGTGTCGCATTCCATTTTTTCATAATAAACCTCTTTCTTTTTGATCTACATAGAGTATAGCATACATTTCCACGTATAATCGTACACCCATCTTACATTTAAAAAGCCTATCTTACATTTTTGTAAGACAGGCGTGAATATTAAAAGTTTATTATGAAAGTTACCTTCTAGTCCGTAATTCGTTGGTACATTTCTGGTCTTCTATCACGAAACAGTCCCCAGTTGAGACGTTCACTTGCTCCCTTGACAAGGTCATAGGTCGCTAACAGAACAGCTTCACCTTGTCTTTCAGCTTTCTCTAAAATAGCTCCTGTTTTATCCGTCATAAAGGACGAACCGTAGAAGTCAAGACTGGAACTTTGTCCACCATTTTCCTCACTAGGAGTGACTTCTTCCAAACCGTAACGATTGGCTGCAATGACCGGGACAATATTTGCTGCTGCGTGCCCTTGCATAGTACGTTGCCAGTGACCACAACTGTCTGTATCCAAAATTGGCTCTGAACCGATAGCGGTTGGGTAAAAGAGCAATTCTGCCCCATTCAACGCAAGACAGCGCGCTGTTTCAGGGAACCATTGATCCCAACAGATGCCAATCCCAATCTTAGCGTAGCGCGTATCCCAGACTTTGAAACCAGTGTTACCAGGCGTAAAATAAAACTTTTCTTGATAATAATGGTCATCTGGTATGTGGGTCTTCCGATAAACGCCCAGGACTTCCCCATCAGCATCAATGACAGCGATAGAGTTATACAAGACATTGCCATCTTTTTCATAGAAACTAATCGGTAGAACGACCTTTAGCTCCTTGGCAATTCCTTTAAAATGCTGAATGGCTGTATTTTCTGTCACCGACTGGGCATACTGGTAGTAGTCATACTGGCGTTCCTGACAGAAATAGGGACGTTCAAACAGCTCCGGCAAGAGAATGATTTGTGCGCCTTGTTTTGCAGCTTGGCGAACTAAACGTTCCGCTGTTTGGATATTCGTTTCCACATCCTTAGCACATTGCATCTGGATCGCTGCAACTCTTACATTTCTCATCTTTTTCTCCTATTCTGGGATTTGTTGGGTGATACAGTGGATATTGCCACCACCTAAGAGAATATCTCTGGCTGGTATTCCGACAACTTTACGGTCTGGCAAACACTTACTGAGAATATCTAAGGCCACTTGGTCGTTTACATCCTCAAACTGGGGCACTAAGACAGCCTTGTTGGCAATATAGAAATTGACATAGGAAGCTGCAAGACGTTCACCAGCATAACGCTCTTCTTCCCCTTCTTCATAGATGTAGCCTGGCAAATCCTCTTCGGTTACAACTTGTCGAACTGCAGGGATAGGCAATTTATGAATGGTGAAGGGACGCCCTTTTGCATCCGTTTCCTTCTCTAAAAGCTCTAAATCAGCTACTGACATGGCATATTGGGGATCATTTTGATCATCTGTCCAAGCCAAGACAAGCTCCGCAGGACCAACGAAAGCGGCAACATTGTCAACGTGTTCATTGGTTTCGTCCTGATAAATACCATAAGGCAGCCAGATAACTTTTTCAGCGCCAAGGCACTCTAATAAGGTGTTTTCGATTTCCTCTTTACTGAGATGAGGATTGCGTCCAGAACTGAGTAAGCAGCTTTCAGTCACAAGAATGGTCCCTTGACCATCGCTATGGATCGCACCGCCTTCCAGTACAAAAGGTTTGGCATCGTAAATAGGCATCTCCAAGGCCTCAGCAAAACGACTGGCTACTTGGTTATCTGCTTTATAGTCTTGGTAGAGACCATCTACAGCCCCACCCCAGGCATTGAAAGACCAATCAACTGCCATTTTTTCTCTTTGATCATTGAGGAGAATAGTTGGACCAGTATCACGCGCCCAGGCATCATTTGTCTGAATATCTAGATAAACAACCTTGTCTTCAAGATATGATTGTGCTTCAGATAGATAGTCTTGCTCCACCAAAAGGTAGACTGTTTCCCCTTGAGCAATCGTTTTGATAATCTGGCTAAAAGCAGCTTTAGCGGCCTTGCCTTCAAATGGCCAAGAACCTGGTCGAGTAGGCCATATCATGAGAGTCCCATGATGGGGTTCATACTCTGCAGGCATACGATAGCCTGCTTTTTTCGGAGTTTCTATCATGATAATCTCCCTTTAAAGTCTTGATAGCCGAAGGCTTTGACTAAGCTGCAGTCTCCCTGCTCGTCCATAAGATAGAGACTTGGCAAGCCAATACCGTTAAAGGTATTATTTTTGACAAATGAGTAAATAGCCATATCTTCGAAATAGAGTCTGTCACCGATTTGGACTGGATTATCAAAGCTATAATCGCCTATCACATCACCCGTCAGACAGGTATTGGAAGAAAGTCTATAGGTATGGGCTTTTTCCTGTGGCTCAAAGCCATTTCTCAAAGGTGGACGATAGGGCATCTCAAGTACATCAGGCATATGGCAGGTTGCAGAGGCATCTAAAACCAAGATCTCCATACCATTTTCGACAATATCCAATACCTCCGTTGCTAGATAACCTGCATTGAGTGCAATGGCTTCACCAGGCTCAATATAAACTTCAAGATTGTAAGTTTCTCGGATACGCTTGATTTCAGAAATCAGCAAATCTACATCGTAGTCTTCTCTAGTGATGTGGTGTCCACCACCCAAATTGAGCCATTTAACTTGATGCAAATAGGATCCAAACTGCGCTTCTACTGCTTTCAAAGTTGTCTCTAAATCATCTGCCCCTTGCTCACAAAGAGTATGAAAATGAAGTCCGTCCACCAAATCCAACAAATCACTAGGAATTTTATCAAGTGTCACACCAAAACGTGAACCTGGTGCACAAGGGTCATAGAGCACGTGGTCACCCTGTGTTGAACATTGAGGATTGAGACGTAGACCTACACTAATACCAGCCTCACGACAACGAGGCCCATGTTTACGCAATTGTTTCTCAGAGTTAAAAACAATATGATCAGATATTTGCAGTAGCTCTTCCATATCTGATTCCTTGAAAGCAGGCGCGAATACATGGACTTCCCCCGGAAACTCTTCTCTAGCTAACTTCGCTTCATAGAGTCCACTAGCTGTTGTCCCAGATAGATACTGGCTAATCAAGGGATAGGTTTTGTAGAGAGAATAAGCCTTCTGGGCGAGCAAAACCTTGCATCCTGCCTCTTCTTGTACATATTGTAGGATACGGCAATTGGCTTCTAACTTGGCCAAGTCAATGACATAAGCTGGTGTTGGTACTTGTTCTAGTTTCATTAGTCCACCATTTGTGGATTTTCAACCACAACCCAAGGCAAGCCATACTCATTCAAAGCTTCCATGAATGGATCTGGATCCAATTCTTCAAGGTTATAAACTCCAGGTTGTTTCCAGGTTCCGTTCATCACTAATTTGGTACCAATCATGGCTGGAACGCCTGTCGTGTAAGAAATTGCTTGTGACCCAACTTCTGCGTAACATTCCTGATGGTCGCAAACATTGTAGATATAGATGGTCTTTTCAACACCGTCTTTGACACCTGTAAAGATACAGCCGATATTGGTCTTTCCAACAGTGCGTGGGCCAAGGCTTGCAGGGTCTGGAAGCAAGGCTTTCAAAAATTGGATTGGCACAATGTCTTGTCCATTAAAGTTAATAGCATCCGTACGAAGGAGACCAACGTTTTCCAAGCATTTCATGTGCGTTAGATAAGATTGCCCAAAGGTCATAAAGAAACGAATGCGTTTAACACCTGGAATGTTTTTGGCAAGTGATTCGATTTCTTCATGGTGAAGGAGATACATGTCTTTCTGTCCAACTTGAGGGAAGTCATACTCACGCTTGATAGACATAGCTTCGACTTCAACCCATTTCCCATCTTCCCAGTAAGAACCTGGCGCAGAAACCTCACGTAGATTGATTTCTGGGTTAAAGTTTGTCGCAAATGGATAACCGTGGTCACCACCATTACAGTCTAGAATGTCGATATAGTGGATTTCATCAAAATAGTGTTTGAGGGCATATGCTGAAAAGACACTAGTCACACCTGGGTCAAAACCAGATCCAAGAAGAGCTGTCAAGCCTGCTTCTTTAAATTTCTCCTGATAAGCCCACTGCCACGAGTAGTCAAAGTAGGCTGTAAAACCAAGTTCCTTGCAGCGTTTTTCATAAATGGCGCGCCATTCTGGGTCTTCTGTGTCCTCAGCCTCATAGTTGGCCGTGTCGATATAGTGGACACCTGTCGCCAAACAAGCATCCATGATGGTTAAATCTTGATAAGGCAGAGCTACGTTCAAAACAGCTTCTGGCTTGTAGCTTTCAATCAAGGCAATCACTTCTTCTACCTTATCAGCATCAAGAGCAGCTGTCTCAATCTTAGTATTTGTTTTACCTTCTAATTTAGCCTTCAAGTCATCGCATTTTGACTTGGTACGGCTAGCAATCATAATCTCTTTAAAAGTTTCGCTATCTTGGCAAATCTTTGAAATAGCAACTTGGGCAACGCCCCCACATCCAATAACTAATAAACGACTCATTTTTTCCCTTCCTCTTCTTCTAAAATGTCCTCTACATACTTGGGCAACATAAAGGCTCCCACGTGTAAGTTTGCAGTGTAGTATTCTGTGAAAAGCTGGCGTTTTTTCCAGCCTTCCTTGTCAAAATCTTTGACAGGGTGGTATTTTTTAGATGCAAATCCAAACAACCAATAACCAGCTGGGCTAGTTGGAATATGGGCCTGATAGACCCGGCTGATTGGAAATGCTTGATTGACCTTACGGTGCATGCTTCGGCAAGCTGACTCATCCTCGTCAAAGAAGGGACTCCCATGCTGATAGATCATGATACCATCTTCTTTGAGAGCTCTGAAGCTATTACCATAAAATTCCTTGGTAAAGAGACCTTCCGTATGGCCAAATGGATCTGTTGCATCGTTGATAATGATATCGTAATCATCCTCACAGTTTCTCAAAAATCGCAGTCCATTTTGATAATAAATCGTAACACGAGGGTCATCTAGCCCTGCAGCAAAATCTGGGAAATACTCACGACAAACCTCAACCAGCATTTCATCTGGTTCCACAATATCGATTTGCTCCAGTTCAGGATAGAGGGTTAATACTTGGGCAACACCACCGTCACCACCCCCTATAACCAATACTTTCTTGGGATTTGGGTGAACAGCCATGGGAACGTGAACCGTCATTTCGTTGTAGACAAAATCATCCGCATCTGAGAATAAAACATGCCCGTTTAAAATCAGTATTTTCCCAAAAGCTGGTGTATCCAAAACTTCGATATCCTGCCATTCACTTTTACCAGCGTAGAGTTGCTTGGCTGTTCTTAGGGATAATTTCACATCTGGAGTATGAACTTCAGAAAACCATAAATCCATCTAGTTCTCCTTTCTCTTAATGACGTTGATGCGATTGACCTCTGGATCTTCCGTCCCTTGGAGAGAGCAACCACGTTCCTTGGCAAATTGGATATAGTCTACAATTTCACGTGTAATGCGTTCACCAGGAGCCAAGATAGGAATGCCTGGAGGGTAACACATGACAAATTCCCCACAGACTTGTCCAACAGACTGGTCCAGGGTCAAACTTCTTCTCTCTGAATAGAAGGCTTCTTGAGGAGACAGTACCAACTCAGGCTGGATATATTCTCCAGCAATCAAATCTTTTCCATCCCTTGAGTAGAGTCTCTTGATATCAGCTAAAGCACCAACTAAACGTTCAATGTCTTGGATGCGGTCACCGATGGAAATATAAGCCAAGATATTGCCAATATCCCCAAACTCAATCTGAATATCATATTCGTCTCGCAGGAGGTCATAAACTTCGATACCTGTTAGCCCAATTCCCTGAGTGTAAACTGACAGCTTGGTTACATCAAAATCACAGACTGACACACCGTCTATTAACTCTTTTGAGTAGGCATAATAACCACCGATAGCATTGATTTCACGACGAGCATACTCAGATAGTTCAATAACCTTTTCAAAAGACTCTTTGCCACGAAGGGCTAAGTTCCGTCGAGAAATATCCAAACTAGCCATCAACAAGTAAGAGGCAGATGTAGACTGGGTCAGGTTGATGATCTGACGAACGTACTCAGGATTCATCTGCTCCCCGATAAGAAGGATGGAGCTCTGGGTCAAACTCCCACCAGACTTATGCATAGAAACCGCCGCCATATCCGCTCCAGCGTCCATAGCAGATAGTGGCAATTTATCTGTGAAATGTAGATGAGCTCCATGGGCTTCATCCACTAAAACAAACATGCCAGCTTCATGAGCCATTTCCGTCAATCCCTTGAGATCTGAACAAATTCCATAGTAAGTAGGGTTGTTGATTAGGATAGCCTTGGCATCTGGATGATCCTTTATAGCTTGAGCCACACGGTCATTTTCAAGTCCTAATGCGATGCCGATTTTGGGATCTACACTCATCTCGATATAGATGGGAATGGCACCACATAGAACCAGCGCATTGATAGCAGATTTGTGGACATTTCGTGGCAGAATAATCTTATCTCCAGCCTTACAGGTGGAAAGAATCATGGTTTGAACTGATGAGGTTGTTCCCCCAATCATCAGAAAGGCATGGGCTGCACCAAAAGCATCCGCAGCTAATTCCTCCGCATCCCGAATAATCGAAATAGGATGGCCGAGATTATCCAAGGGTTTCATCGAATTGACATCAATGCCAACACATTTTTCTCCTAACAGTTCGACAAGTTCTGGATTTCCTCGTCCACGCTTGTGACCTGGCACATCAAAGGGGACAATCCTTTTCTTGCGTAGCTTGACCAAGGCCTCGTAAATTGGGGCTTGGTTTTGATCTAACTTCTTCAAGACATACTCCTTTACCGTATTTTTAGCACCTCAAGAAGATAAAGGCGACTAAAGGTTGACTTATGAAAAAAGAGCAGGTTTTCACCTGCTCTGCAATCTTCTGACGTGTGTATTTTGGTTTCTGTTGAGTATGTCTGTTCCTGATGTTTCCTAACTCTCTAGTAGCAAATATTACGTACTTTATTGATCGTTTCACAAGATGACGTGTGCTTTCACCACACTAAAAATTTATGAATTAGGACAAGCGTCCTAACATCAACTTATAAAAGTAGGCTTTTAACCCTATCAATAATGTGGCCTTTCAACCACGCTTCGGCATTCAACCCTGCCTGTCCGTAGGCATTTTTTACTCGGGTTTATATTTGCTAGAAAACATCATCTCATTTTCTAAGCCTTATAACTATACCATGTTTATAAGAGCTTGTAAAGGATTTTGTGAAACTTTTTTAAACAATTTCTTTTTTTGTTCGTGAAATATTACTCAACAATAAAAAGAAACCGTTTAAAATTGAAATCAAAAAACAAAAACAGGAACTAAATTGATTAGTTCCTTTGTTGAATCATAAGTATAGTCAGTTATTCAAAATCTTATCTACTTATCTCGTGCTACTTGAACAGCTAGTTCAAAATCAGTCATCATATAATTTTCATCTAGGCGGATGAGACCATAGTACTCATTCCAAAATAGCGAATCACTGTTGCTGGACCACTTTAATCCATACCATAGTTGAGTGACATCACTTGTATTTGATGGTGGAATTGACCATAGATGCTTCTTTAAAGTTTCTTGAACAAGAGAAACTTTCAGTCGTGTAGTCAAGTCAAGTTCATTTAATTTGAAAGTAATAGAATGTTTTTTCGCTGCCTCAATACTGTCCTTGTTAAATCGAACCTGAATAACCTTAGAATCTTCTATAGCCACATCATGGTCCTCAGCACCGTAAAAGGAAATACTGCCCAGTACTATGCCATCTTTTGCTAGGAGATAGGGAGCATAAGGAACAGCATTGCTATCAAGCCTGAAGCCTTTTTCGATGGTAACTGTTTTATCTCCAGGATACTTTTGGAAACTGCCATCTGTCAGGAGCTCTTCGTAGTCGCTACCACCATCGCCCTGTCTTACATAGATGTCAAAACCAGCATCCATCAGCTCACTGGCTTTAGTTTCTCCTAAAATGATTTTACTTTCATTAATTTGCAAAATTGGTGCTTGAGGTGGCAAACCAATCGTGAGATTAAACATGACTCCTACCAGAAAGACCATCAAAGTTATAAGGAGGGCAAGTAAAGACTTTCCAGTCCTTTTTCTTGCATTGAAAAGAGCCATTAGAGCAGGTAGGAGGATCATTTTGGATAAAATAGAATTCCCCACACCACCTCTATTTAAGGTCTGAAAAGCAAAGACTCCTGCAATAGCAATCAGGGACAGGTAGACCAAAATCTCACCTAGACCCAGCTTTTCAGTTCGAGTTTGTTGGTTTACAGGCGTTTCGTACAATGACTGCCCATTCTCCTTCCTCTTTTTTAGAAAGAGATAAAAGCCCAGACCAAGTAGCAGATTAAAGATTGCAAAAACTATTAAAGTACCTATTATCGCCGTTCTAGCCATGGCTCTCTACTCCTTTATGTTCTCTCACAAATCTTATCTTTCTCTTTAGTACCCAATTCCCAATCAATAAAACCAGCAAGAAGAAGGGGCCGCCTTCTATCAGCACAATGGGTAAAGCCACTAGAGCAATCATCAAAAAACTAGCTTTCTTTTGACGCCAACTACCGCCCCATTCTCCGTTTATCAGTGCCCCTAAATAGTCGATGTAGTCAGTAAACCAAGTCAAAAAGGGATTTTGAAAATCATTGAGCCTTAGGTAAATGAACATAGCAGAATTTAGAAAAACATAAAGAATTCCAAGGACTAGAATAATCTTTTGACTAGTTCGAGTAGCCTCTAAAACGATTTTTTCTCTGTTTTCTGGTTTTATTTCCTTGAGACTTGGGTTCTTACAAGAGAGTTTTTCAAATCTATAGACCAGAAATCGGTAGAGATAATACTTGTTTATATCACGCTTCATAAAACCCCCAATCTAGGAAGGACACTCAATTATAAATCATGGTTTAAACATCTAATTTCAAGGAATTTCCTTCCAAATAGACGGCTTTTGATTCAGTGATTTTGATTTTTTGATCTTCTGAAAAACCAATGGTTTCACCGTCCTTCAAGGTGACATCACTGCCTAAAACATACTGAAGAATAGACAAGAGAAAATAATATAAGTCATCGCTATCCATGACAGAATCAATGATTTCAATCTCAGTTTTTCCAAACTCTTTCAAACCATAAGTGTAAATGCTGGTCTTATCTTTTTGATTGATAATCCCCATATAGATCCAGAGTTGAAGGGGAAGCATTTCTTCTTTCAAAAGGTCAGCTAGGTCTAGATAAAGATCTTTGGGCAAGAGCAAGGTGGTAGAACCCTGATAAATACCAATAGCTGATTGACTAGTTTTTAGGATAGAGGCATTGACTTTAGTTAATAAGGAATAAGTTTCTACTGGCGAAAGATTGTCAGACAAAATAGAAACAATGGCGTGTTGTGTGTGCTCCTGTGTTTCCTTCTCAACATCCTGCCAGAGGTAAGAATAGGCATACAATTCTTCAAATTCTTGACTTGGGATGGGTAAATCTATTAAAGCCATCCCAACGAGAGCGCCATCAATCACAAAGGTTGCACTAGAATCATCCCCAGTAATTTCGGAAACTTGAAGCCCCCAATGAGATTTCAGTTCCTGAACAACTTGGTCTAAAGAATAGGCTTGATTGCCTTTGAAAAGGGGCATGGACAAGATCAGTTGTTTTTTCTTCGCTGACTTTTCTTTCTTACTAGCAAATAGATTTTTTAAAAAATTCACAGGACTTCTCCTTTTTCTCATATCAGTTGGAAAGCAAAGCTCTCTTACTCAAAGTAAGTCGCCATACCAAGTTTCCTCATCCTCAAAACCGTAAAATTTCTCATCAAGTAGCCAATTTCCATCCACCAATCTAAGTACAAACTGATGCTTCATTTCTAAAGCTTCTTGATAATGGGTGATGACTCTTGCTTCTTCAGCCTTTGTCATGATGAAATCTACAGAAAAATCATTCCTTTTAACATAGTTATACTCACTTGGGGAGCTATAAGAAATTCGAACTCCTCCTTCCAAGTAATTTTTAGTCACTCGTCCAGTTAGAAGTTGCATTTGCCTCTGAAAATAGTCATCCATAAGTTCATTCCACTTGGGATGAATTTGATTTGCTGGGATGCCAAGGCCTTCTTTTTCCTTATCCAGTGCTCTGTTACGCTCAAAAATCTCCTCTTCTAACAAGGTTAAACTTTTGAGTAAATCAAGCAAGGGTGGGATGATTATTTCCGCCATAGCTCGATAGTTTTCAGGGGTATTTTTATAGTTCACTCTCATGATTCCTCTCTTAACACTCCTGGATTAATTGCTTTACTTCTATGTCTGAAAGTTGTCCATCCATGTAGAGTTTCCTAAGTAAATCTTTATCTACGGTAATTTCATAATAGTCAGTCACAAACTCATGAAATCTCTCAAAGCTATCAAAAAGGTGAGAAAGCAACCATTCTCCGCCATCCTGATCTTGGTAAGTGTGTTGATGCGCGTGACTGTCATACCAGATAAAGAAGGTTGTTTCATCTTTTTGATCTTCTGAATAAAGTGAGAGATACTTCTCATCCAGTCCTTTATAAAAACCATCAATGACGTCTTGATCCCACTCGTCAGCAGCAAACTGGCTTAAACCACTTTCATGATCAAAACCTTTTATGAGGATCATTTTATCAGTCAAAATCACATCTAGAGAATCACCAGAGCCATTGTCAATAAGGTAGCGGAGTCCATAGTCTTCCTCAGTCTTAATCACGAGTCTGAGCCAATCCTCACTCGGATCTGTCAAATGCTCATCAATGACCAGCAAGGCATCTAAGCGCGTTTTTATCTTGTCCCAATCAATCTTTCTCATCTCTAAAAACCTCCTTCTTATTCTTCGATTTATCAAGATCACAAGCTCTGTAACGAGCTGTTAGATAGCCTGAAAAGCTAATCTGAGGGATATTCCACTCATTAGGCAAATAAATCGAACAATCTACCTGGTCACCTAGAGGGGAACTTGCTGAGAAAACATATCTTCCCAAATCCTCATTATTAAGATTTCTTTCAACTTGACTCAATCTGCTAGTATTGAACCAGTCTTTAAACAGTAACCAGATTTGCTCGGCATCTTCGTTTAATAGGGAGACTTTCAAGTTGTAGCTGATTCCGACTCTACATCTTTTTTTGAATCCTGACTCATCAGCCTTACAAACTTTTATCGATCCCTTATCATACTGCCAGTTATCACTATCTAATAGGGAAAATTGAGCAGATAGCTTGTCTTTAAATCCCTGCATAGTATCAAATAAATCTTTGGAGGCAGCTTCGAATAATTCTAGTTCTTCCATAGTCTTCTCTTTAATTTTCATAGCGAATCACATTCCGATTTAATCTGCATCAACCCAGATCTGGTATTTTTGACAATGTAGACATCTAAACAAATAGCCACAGATAGGCCCGTCTTTAACCAAGTAATCTTCTACCTCTTGATATTCTTCACGCGCTTCATAGTCTGCCAAGACTTGCTCAGCGATTCCCATATCCTTTAATTCACGAGTTCCAACTGTACCCAAGTAAGCACAATAGTCTTGGCAACAAGATAACCAATGTTCTCCCTGCCAACTTATGTAGCCTGGAGTCTGGCAAAAAAGCAGCTGATTCTTTTCTGGATCAAATTCACCTTGCCACTCAGCATCTTGAATAAATTCCGCATCGAATTTCTTGGCTGCTTGACCGTTTGCAATGCAAGTTGGGCAGAGATGTTCTATCTCTTCAATACTATAGGGTCTAAGAGCATAATAAACATTGCTTTCTTTCTCACAAGATGGACAAGGCTTGGCTTCTCCTTCAACAAATGAACCTGTAGCTAAAGGGTCTGGATGATAGATAAAATGTGGCAAAGACTGTAATAGCTTCTGTCTTTGCTTCTTCTCTTCTTTTCTTAGAGGACGAGGAAGAGCAAAACGATCGCCATGACTCTGACTCATTTCTTGTAAACGGCTCAGTTTCTTTATCTGTTTTCGATCAGGTTTGTCTAAGATTTCGGTAAATAAGCTATAGGCACTGGTGTAGAGACCCAATTGTTCATAGAGGTCAACTAAGACTTTCTTCGCCTCTAAATCCTCAGACTTAGCTAATTCATCAGCCAAATCATAAAGGGCTGCAACACTTGAAGGATTTCCATCTTTAGCATGGTATTCCCTTGTCCGGGTGATATATTCTTGTAAATATGGATTCATCTGGCCACCTTCCTAATGGATGACATAAAATCTTAACAAATAGTAACTAGGACATTTCCATTGAGCTCCAGAATCTTTTTGTAAAAGTCTTTCATTTTGACAAAGCAGGTTAAAATATCATCCTTGATTTCTTCCTCTTCCTCAAGATAATCCCAAATATCAGGATACAAGTCTGCTTTTTTACAAGCTTCCATACTAAAGTTAGCCATAGCTCTGTCCATGTCAAAACTTTCTAAAGCTTCTACGATCTCAGCTATCTTGTTTTTTTCAGTATAGGCCATATATTCAGATACATCCTCTAGAGGAGTCACTCCTAAAACCGCTTCTCTCAAGGGATTGTCATCCAAAAATTCTGAACTACTAAATCCTGTCATGACAAAGAGAAGAGCATCCCACATTTTGTCAATATCTAGTAAGATATCATGACTATCAGCGGAATCCTCTGCAAAATCTAACAGGTCATCTTCTTGATTGGAAAGACCTTTTATTTGTTCTAATTCATTGTCTGATAAATATTGATAATTGGCAATTATTCCCATGATTTTTCTCCTTTGAATCTTGTAGGATAATACTGATGTTTTTAGCTCTATTTCTATAGAAAATGCTATAATGGAGCTAAGAAATTGTTTTATTGAATGTTAAATAGGGGGAAATAGTAATGTTCACTAGTATTGTTTTGGGTTTTTATGCTCTTTTCTTTCTATCCTTGTCCTTTACTATCTATCTCTATATCAGACTTGTAGTTGCGGTCAGACAAGGGAAAGATGTCCCAAAATGGATCTATAAACTCGGCCATGCCATTCAAGGTAGAATTCACGTTGACTATGAAGAAATCACAGATGCTAATGCCCTTAAAGAGATTCATTGGTTCTTGCTGATCTATTTAATCGTAAATCTACTGGTATTGGCTGGCTTCTACTATCATGGCAATAGCTTTCCGCAAGCAATTTATGAATGTTTGAAAAAACAATTTTTTATCGTACTTGTTAGTATGGTTTTAAAAAGTATTGGTAAATTTATTGTACTAGCTATAAGAAAAAACTTTCATAACAGTCATGCTTATGCATCAACCAACGCTTTTGTCGGGACAGCCTTTTTAACGAGTTATGTTTTTATGTTTTGCATGATGATGAGTGGTCTTCCAGCTCAACCTGTTCCAGTAACCATTCAAGATACCACTGTCATTATCGGGGAGAGCAAGGCTTCCGAGCTTTTAGAGCAAGGTTTCACCTTCGAAGATAAAGGTGCAAATAGTCCTATCACCAATCCAAAAAACGACCATTTCTACTACGGCCAGCTTCTCGAAATCAAGCGTGAAGATCAGTCCTATGGTTTTATGATCCTTACTCCTACTGGCAAAGATACTGATCAACTCAAAAACTGTGTCATTACCTACTATAGAACGCCTAAGGATGCCCATCAATTGCAGGGAATTTCTATCAATCATGTCAGTTTAGCAAATCTCAAGCTCCAAGATTTTCAAACAAGAAAATTAATCGATATCTTTGAAGTCAATCCTGCTGATTACAATGTCGCTGAGACTGACTCAAACTACATCCTAACCATTCAAACGGCAGATTACGACCTCTGGAAAAGATACAGGATTGAAGCCAAGTTCAATTCAGATGGTTCCATAGATAGTTATGGTGTTAGAGCTCAACACAGTATGTGGGAATAATATAGTATCATTTCAATACGAGCAAGTATAGGATTAAGTCAATGATTAAAAACTACTTAATCTTATGCTTGTTCATTTTTTCTTGGAAAATATCTGTAAGAATTTGTCGCAATTCTTGGGCTTCCTTTTCTGGTAGCTGGCCTTCTTGTTCAGCGACTGCGTATAATTCTGGGAACTCAAGCGAGATTCTCTTGACAGTACGTGTAATAGCATGTTTTCTAACGAAAAAAGGTATACGTTTTATATATTCTTGAGGGATTAAGGCGATAATCTTATCGGCAGTTTCCTTATCGTTAAGCTTAGAGAAAGTTAGTCCCTTTTTAATCATTTCTTGTTCTTTTTCTGTAAAATCTTTAATATCCATTGTGTCTCCTTATAACTATTTTATTTGCTACTATTATACTATTTTTTAATTGGCCGAATGAAAAATCTCTATAAGTCCTCTTTTGCCCAAGAACGGAATCTGTTGTAACAGGTAGTTTTTTCAGCAACTCTTGGATATCAATATCTTTGGGAAGAGGATTCAATTCTCCCAGACTATTTTCCTGAAGGTGTGCTGCAAAGATAAACTCTCCCTTGTCCCAATCCATAGCAGAATCGTTGATAACATCTACTGGCGACAGGTCCAGCAGTTCTTGTTCTTGCGCTATAAAAGTTTCGTAGATAAACTCAAAAATAGCTTCCTTATCAATTTTTACAACTCTTAATGTATATTCATCCATGCTTGCTATCCTCTAATCATATCAATTTAACTATCATTCGGTTGGTAACTTCTTATCCCACTCTTTAGGCAAATCATCCCCAAAATACTACTTTTAGAATTGAACCCACTTATCATTATCCATAATAAATGGTTTAGCTAGACCTTCACCTGTATAGTTTTCGTATTTGAAATATAGATTTAAACTTCTTAACCATTTAATTATTACGGTTTATATGCATCTGTATTTGAAATTTTGAAGCTTCTGTCATCGGATATTCTAAATATTCTTCTAGTTCTTGGTCTGTTACAAGATGGATTTCATCCACTTCAAATTCTGTGTCTTCTCCGCATAGATTTAGTTCTTCAAAAGCAACGTCTAATTTAACACTACATAATGCAATAGGTTGTAATTTGATAGGCCCAATATAAATCCCATCTAAATTTATATTCTTTCCACTCACAACAATACCTAACTCTTCTTCAAGTTCTCTTTTCACACTTTTAAATATAGGGTTTTTATCTAAAATATCAAGATAGTCTACAGCTCCAGTAACAGCTACACTTACAAGAGAATTACCTATTACCACTTTCGAACTTCGTTTAACCAGTATTTTCTTAGAGAATTTGTCCTCGATCATTACACTTATAGCTAAATTATTTGAAAAATTTTCTTTTGATAGAACATTAAAATCATTAACATCCTGATTTTTCAAATTTTTTACTTTACTATTTATTATTTTATTATCAACTGTAATTTCTTTACTATACAAAATATTACTTGTTAATAACGAGTAAAAATCTGTTTTAGAAAGATTTATAGTAACAAAATTTGAAGTATCATCGAAATCAATATTTTCTAATCGTAGCGAAGCAGAATTAAAAGAATTTGCATAGTACTTATCAACTAAATACTTAGTTTCACTTTCAGTAAAAATTGAAATGAAATTAGTATCAATTAAATTAAATCTGATATTTTTTTTATTAAAATCTAAAAACATTTAAATTAATATCCCTTCTAATACACTAGCGTCATCTTTTTTCCCATATATTATATCAATTTGATTGTTAGAAATAATACTCCTTGAATTTTCAACTAAAGATTTTGAAGAATTATATGAATTAAAATAACCATCAGTCATAAGCATAAAAGTCTTAACTTCGTTTATAGGGATTATTCCTTTTTTAGCGTAACTTATACTTTTGGGACTCATTGAACCGATAGGATAGCCATTACTTTGATTAGCTTTCAATCTTGTTTCTCTAAAAATAGCAAGCCTATCCTTTGAATCTATATTAGTATTAACTGAAAGTGAATTTAATAGTTTTAATTGATTATTTTTGGAAAATTCAGTAATTCTTTTATCGGTAATTGTTTTTCCATTCAAAATAAGATAACAATCACCGAGAAGCAAATATTCAAATTTATAACCAAGTTGTCTACAAATTATGAAAGAAAAGGTAGGTAGTTTTGCGAAAAATTCTTCTGAGAAATCTATAGATTTTAAATATTTAGAAGTAACATTGGAGACAGCCTGAGTCATAATTACATCTAAGTTTTTTTGATTATTACAAAGTAAACGCAATTCATTTGAGAGTTCATTTACATACTTAGAGACTGTAATTCCAATCTGACTTGTTGAATCAAAAACATCTGTTGCACCATCAATAATCCAACAACAATTATCGTTAAATGACACAACATCTTCGTTTTCTTTTGACGTCCCTTTTATAGATTCGATATATTTTATTTTAATCATATTTAATTTATCCAATAATTTGAAAGTATTATTAAAATTATTCCAATAATCGTTGTGATAATTACTGATAGAATTTTTTTATTGTTATTTTGGATTAGTAAAGTAAAAGCTGAAAATCCAATTAATAACGCTCCCAACATAAGTAATATTAATTTCATTGCAATTTCGGGATTGTTTACTGCAATATTTCCTGAACTAATAAGAAAAGCTATTATTCCGGAGAAAAAAGCTAAATACTCCAGAATATTTGTCTTATTATCATTAAGAATATCCGTTATTTGATTAGATTTACGCGTCAGTTCATTAATTGTTTTTTTGTATTCAACCTTTAATAGTAAATCATTATACTCCGGAATCCTTGCCCTATCATTTTCAATATCAATAGCATAGAGAATATGAGCATTAGAGTCTTCAAAATTATTATCAATTAGCTCTAATCTAGCTAACGTTATATAATAAGTTGCACTATTATACTTTTTCAAACATTTTTTTATATATTCATAAGCTAATTTTTTTTGCTCGTTACTTATAGAATAATTTTGTTCAAAATAAGCAGCAACAACTGAAGCATAATGATTATAGAAGCCAGGATAGTCTGGATCATAATCATTTTCTTTATTGTTAATTATATCTATACATTCCTCTGCAAGTTTTAATGCTGCCTCATATGAATCTTTCTTATTTCGACTAAGTTCATAAGAACTTTTAGTAAATAAAAACAATGGTTTTTTCCCATATAATTCTTCATTATTATCTATTAATTTTTTTAACTCTGTGTTACTTCTCATTCTCCTATAAAAGACTACGAGAGTATAAAAATAAGGAAAATTATCAATTTCATTAGTAGAACTATTGACTTTCTTATATAAGAAATCTATCATTTCTCTATTATAAAATAAGTTGATATTTTCTACTACAAAATCTGTTATTGATTTGGAAAAACTTGATGTTGTTTCATCCGGTAACTCTTTATAGAATTGTAAAACTCTTTTTTCATCAAAACTCATTTATAATCCCCCTTTAAAAAAATATAATCTATTAAAATTTAATAATGAATTTATTCTAACATGAAAATACTACTATGTATAGTATAGTTGAATTGTTTTTGAATTAAAGTATTGTTTTCTTAATTAACATTTTAATAATCGGAATAGACCCACTTATCATTGTCCATAATAAAAGGCTTAGCTAGACCTTCTCCTGTATAGTTTTCGTATTTTGTATCTAGATATTTGTAACAATCTTCCTTGGTCACAAATTTGATGGCTTGATAAGGCTCCTCAAAGGTTAACTTTTCGACAAAGAGATGACCATCCTCGCTTGGTACAAGAATACCGACATGGCCGATAAAGAGAGATTGACCATCCAAGTCATCATGGACGACTACGGAGAGCATTCTTGCATTTTCATTAAACTTGAATTGAGAAAGGAATTGTTCCATCTTTGCAGCATGCACCTTAACATCTGTCGTTGCTTCGGTCTTGACTCTTGAGAATAAAATATCAAAAGCATCCTTGTCTTCTGCATCAAAGACCTTACCTTTGTCAATGGCATCATTATCAACAAACAAGAGAGAATCATCTTTCTCTAATTTAGGAATTTCGATAGAATTTTTTAATAAACAATAACTGTTAATACGACAGTTGGTACCGACAAAATCACCCTTTTTAGGCGTCCAAAGATTGCTTATCTTTTCAACATCATAGTCTGTTTTGGTAAATGTAGAAAAATCTCCAGTTAAGCCTACTGAACCGACAGTCGCGTTGTAATCATTGACAAGGTTGAAAAATGCATCGACACTATCTTTATCCAAATGTGCAGCCAAGGCTTTCCGAACTTCTTCTGCACTCGGTTGATTGTTCAAATTGCTATAAATTGCTTTCCAGGAAACCTGATTCGACTGTGATTGAGTCACTGAAGTTTCAGCAGTACTATCAGAAGTCTTTTGAGTTTGACTACAAGCTAATAAGGTCAAAAGAAGTGTTGAGCAAAGACTAACAGTTGCTAATTTTTTTAATTTTCATAGGCTTTCCTTTATTAAAAAATATCGTTAAAAAGACTTGTCAAAGTTTAAAAATCTTATTCTTTCGGTTGAAAATAGACCTCAATATGCTGACCTAGTACCTTGATTTCTACAGGTAGATTATCGGATTTGTCACCATCAACATCCGTTTCCAATTCACTATCTGAAGAGATTTTTATATGTCGAGCTTTCAGATACTCGATATTGTCATTTACGACAACATCCCCTTTTAATAAATCAGGGATAACTGACAATTTAGTAAGAATTGACGCATCTTTTAGAATCAAAATATTAGCATAACCATCCTTGTCTTCATCAAAGATTTTTTTGTCAGCGAAATAATTTGTGAGGAGAACTAAAACATGACTGGCTGGGCCAATGTAATTACCATTATCAGTCTCAACTTTAATGTTAAATGCTTGATCTGTAACCACAGACTTCATGGTATTAATCGCATAGGCGAGCATACCAAACTTTGTTTTATCTTCTATCCCAACGTTGTGGATAGCTTCTGGCAAAGAGCCAATACTAAAGATATAACCAAAATAATTTCCATTTGATTTTCCAATATCAATCTTGTTTGTAGAACTGAAATCAAGCTCGTCAATAGCACTATCAATATCCTGAGAGATTTCTAATAGTTTCGTAATGAGATTTCCAGTTCCCCCTGGGATAATCGCCAGTTTAGGAATATAGTCTTTTTCAGCGATACCAGAAATTACTTCATTGACGGTCCCATCTCCACCAAAAACAAGAACAGCATCATAATGCTCTCGAGAAGCTTCTTCAGCAAAGTTTGTGGCGTCTTGTGCTTTCTCCGTAATTTTAATTTCCACATCTTCAAAATAGTCTCTAGCTTTATTCTCCAGTTTCACCTTATAATCCAAGGCTTTTTCACCTCCAGATGTTGGATTGATGATTACCATAATTTTATTCATTTATTGTTCTCCAGTCATTAGATTTTCTTACTTTAACTAACCATCTCAAGTTTGGTCCATATAAATTTTGACCGCTTGGTATTCCTGCTCTTTAGCATAGGCAAACACCTCTGAAGCTCTAATGTAATCAAAGATATTTTCCTCTAAATCTTCATCCCAGATCGATTCATGAAATATTTCATTCTCTTGACATGCTTCATAGAAAATATCGAGGTGAACCTGATAAAACTCTTCATCTTCATTTGAGGCTTGTCTTACTAAGGATAGTTGAAACATTGGCTTATCAGATATAGCTGTAAATGTCCCTGTTTCAAATAAAATCATCTCATCCTCAATAGGTTCACGACACAAGTCTTCAAAGATTGCTACCATTTCCTCTAAGGGCATCTTATCGGTGATTCTTTCTCTTAAAAATTCAAGTGATTGCTTCATATTTTTTCTCTTTCTAGATGTTTTCGTTCTTAGAATAATCCTATTAAAAAATTAAATTCCTACACCTTTTATTATACTACATTAACAGAAAAAAAGACTGAACCAGACGGTTTTCACCTTGGTTTCAGTCTAGATCTTTTTGATAATCGGAATAGCCACTGTAAGGACGTCTATCCCCAAATTAATTCCTTGTACTTGGTAGTGATAGATTGGGGCTAAGCAAAATTTAAAACTCACAGATACAACTTTCTTCTCACATTCTTTAGAAATTCTCACGATTAACTTCTTCAAAATAGTCATCCAGATGATGGTAGATTTGCATATCTTCTTCTGAACCATCTTTCAAAACTGCAAATACCTTCACTTTATCATCATTGACAAATACGAAATTATGTTCACCAAAATAAGCCTGATAACCCTTGTCAACTAAGGTCCAAAGTTCATCTTTTGTTAAACCAAAAATATCTTTTTTTACAAGATAGGTTTTCCCGATTTCCATTTTCATGATAGATATTTCTCCTTAAGAAGCTAGATAGTGCTAGATGTTTCTCTTTACTGCTCAATCCGTCTACTAAAGCAGTGGCATACACTCACAAAAAACTTTGGTTGACTATTGAATATCTTCCATCGCTTCTTTCACATATTCTTCGACATCTTCAATCTCTACAAAAAGCGGGTCTAAGTGGCATAAGAAGTGCCAATCTTCGGCGCCTCGTTTTCCGTAGAGAATCGCTTCGCCGTCTTCACTTCCGAAAAAGCTTCTGTCAACTTCATACCCTTTGCTTTCTAAGAAAGCTTTTGCCTTACGGAAGTTTGCTTCTCGTGCTTCGACATAAGCTTTCACTTCATCGTTATTCACGACATAAGCATCGATTTTTGTAGCTCCTTCGACCACTTTATCGTTTTTAACGGATAAATTCGAAATTTCTTTCCAAATAATGTCCACATTTTCCTCAGAATTAAACGAAAACCTAGATAAAGGGACATTGTTGCCGTTGAAGACAATTTCCATATAATCCGGCAATTGTTTGGGTTTCACATACTCCACTTCAAACCCATCTTCGTTTTCTAAAGTATATCCCGGGATTTGCGCTACAAAGGCTCTTCCCTCTTCTAAAGAATCAAACGCGACTAAATCCTTTTGATAATCACCTTGATACAATTCCAATATAACCATCGATAACCCTCCGTCATTCAGTATCGGTCCGCATAACGCTTATCTATTATTTTATTACAACCGTTTCTTCCCATCGTCTAAGCACCTCTTTCAAAGGCTCATCTAGATAGCTTAAGGCCTTATCCTTAATCCACTCAGGAATTCCATAAGCTGCCTCGGCGATACTTCCTGTGATTGCTGCAAGAGTGTCGCTGTCCCCACCAAGAGAAATCGCATTTCGAATCGCATCTTCAAAATCTGTACTTTCTAGAAAAGCAACGATGGCCTGAGGAACCGTATCCTGACACGTTTCATTGAAACGGTACGTAGGTCGAATTTCATCTAGTGATTGAGAAAGGTTATACCCATACTGCTGCTCTATATGCTCTTTTATGAGTCTCTTACACTCTATAGGGTTATCGTTGATTGGTTGCTCGTAGTCGCCACAGTAGCCTCCGAAGTAATACCGACACATAAAGATAGCATCAGACGTCGCCATAGCGCCCTTGATACCTTCAGGATGATTATGGGTGACTTCTGCAGAAAGTCGTGCAAGCTCTCTAGTTGATGGCGTCATACCAGTTCTCGCACAAAAACCGCAGTCCATGACCCAAGCACATGGAGAAACACGCATAGCAGATCCATTTCCAAAGCTATTATAAGGCTCACGATTGTCACTATTGATCCAACTACTAAACCGAGCACCGTAGCCCGCATCGGGATACAACTTGCCGTATTTCTTCATAGCATCAATAAAGTCATCCTGGTGACCACCATTCATAATAGCCTCAGCAACAGCGCAGGTCATGACAGTATCATCTGTGAAAAAACAATCCTCACGAAATAAAGGAAAATCCTTCGTTTTGATATTGTTCCATTTGTAAACAGATCCTACAATGTCTCCGATAATTGCTCCAAGCATAAGATTCCTCCTTGTAAACTATTGGTTTAGACTGATTTTTCTACTTCCTATACTCGTTTATTCTATCAGCATATTCAGTCAAAAGATTTTTTGAATAAATTTTTTCATTACTTGAATTTCTAACTTCTTTCCAAAGGATGGAAGCTACTTTTAGTTTATTCGAGTAATTGTGACTATTTTCGTCTGCACAGAAATCCTTTAGAAATTGGTTCCATTGACAAACCGAATGATCATACTTGGCATAATCTGAATTTCCATGATAAACTTTTAGCATATCCTGTATTGTGAAACTCAAATCATTGTCGCTTTTTACTTTTCTCCAAGCAGTCGCCATATCGGCAGTAAATTTAAAGGGCGAAACCTCTGTTAAAGTTGAGAAATATTCTCTAAAGTCTGCATTAAAGGAGAATTCACATTCAAGTAAGGGCGTATCTAAGGTAAGGACTTCTACTCGTTTCTTTTTCCTTTTTACTGTTGATTTTTTAATCAATTTCCCCTTAAAGTACTGCTCAATATTATGATTGAGTTCCTGTTTTGTACATCTATATTCAAGCCCTAATGACTTGCATATCTGTGAAAGTTCATCACGATACCAATAGTATTTATTAAACTCATCAAACGATGTGATTGCATCAAACTTAGGTCTGTTCTCTATCAATATTTTACCTCCTTAAAAACAGTTTAGGTTTTCATCTCAAAATAATGGAGTTTTAGTTTCTTTATTTTGAGGATTAGCTACGTTTCTCTAACAAGCTCATACACTCAGTGGTTCGGACTTACCGTATCATCCGTGAAAAAACAATCCTCACGAAATAAAGGAAAATCCTTCGTTTTGATATTGTTCCATTCGTAAACTGAACCTACAATATCTCCAATAATTGCTCCTAGCATCCGTTTCCTCCTTATGGCATATCAGATTCGTTACACATTTCTAATGAATCACTCTTTAAAAGTGGCACTACCAAATCAATCCACTCTTGAGGCAGGTAAGCTGATAAATAGCCGTGATTATAGCCCTTTGCTTCATACAAAATCGTATTTGGATGTAGCTGCTGAAATAATTTCGCCGATGCTTTCACACAGTTTAATTCTTTTTCACCATAGATATACAAAACCTGAGCTTTGCTAGCAGAAATCATATCTTTCAGCTTGTAACGCCCCATATAGTTTTTGTAAATGGTCACCATTGTTTTGACAGGCGTCCTGGGCAGATCCTCCAAATAATAAGCTTTTATTTCCTCTGGATAAGCCAGTTTAGGATAGAGTTTGTTCATCATGCTTAACTGAAGTTTGCAAGAGAATTTATTGAACATCAGTTTACCAAATAGAGACACTAGAAAGATGCTGATTTTAGCTAACCTTGGTTGAGGAATACAGAGGCTTCCGTCTATGATGGCCTTCTCAGCAATTTCACTGTCTAAAGACAAAAGCTCCATGGCAATTTGACCACCAAGTGAAACACCACCGATTGCACACAATTTCCCACCACAGTTTGCTTTGATATAGTCTAGAATCTCCAAAGCAGAATCTTCAGTAGAAACATAATCAAGTTGGTATTCCTCGCCGTGGCCATTCAAAGTGGGTAGAATAACACGGTATTCTTCTGACAAGATTCGTGCTTGACGAAGATAATTCCACCAAGAACTGCCACCACCATGTATC
The DNA here is from genome assembly GCF_002096275.1 of Streptococcus oralis subsp. tigurinus. Classification (GTDB taxonomy): domain Bacteria; phylum Bacillota; class Bacilli; order Lactobacillales; family Streptococcaceae; genus Streptococcus; species Streptococcus oralis_CN. The sequence continues at coordinate 231,119 of NZ_NCUG01000018.1, forward strand.
AGTAAGATAGGAGGCAAATTCTTATCACCAAATTCATGGAATTTCATGTTTAAACTCCTTACTTTAGAACTTTCACTAGCTACATCCTTGTTTAATCAGCTCGTATAAGCAGTGATACCGCCTCAACATGAAACGAGTGAACACTAAGCATGTTAAGTGAACATGTATGTATGTGGGAATATGTCTATAAACCTTTTGACGATAGCATAAGGTTATCGTTAAAAAGTATTACCCCGACAAACTGTGATTTACTCATTTCATTAAATCAGCTATTTCTTTCTTCCCATACGCCTTTACATTTTGAATTACATCCTGTTTCCTCTTGATTGATTCAAACAATGATATATCTAGTACATTTGCGAATTCTTCAAACTGAACCTGCCCGATTCTTCTTATTTCTTTAAGTTTCTCAGCATCTCTTACCTTTCTCTTTGCCTCACTTTTGGGGTATCCTTGCCCAAATGGCTCCGAGAAAAGAGCTTCTATTGTTCTTTCAAGATTTTCAGTACCTGACCATGTATAATTTTCACCTAATGGTAATGATATCGCATTTCCATTATTAATCTGAGCAAATAAATAGGCATCATTCGGTGTAGGTGCATACCCGCAAATGACATCTGGCATACTATTACAAGCAAGCATCATTCCTTGTCCGGAAGAACAGCCCGTAACAACGAAATCAACTGTCCCACTTGCTAACAAGATACCTACAAGAATAGAAATCTCTATATACGAATATTTTTCATTTTCTTCCATCGTACAGCCAAAATTTATAACCTCAGATTTCTTTGGAGCATACTTTAATACAGCATCATAGATTATTTGATTTTTAGTCGCTTGCGAACTTGCTTGAATAACTCCGATTCTCATCATTTCCCCTGCTACTTCTAATTTAATTATTTCTTTTTCTTTGGTTTTGGTGCAAGTAATTCATCATACATTGAATTAAATAAGTCGGTTAAAAATTCTTTGTTGTCACCATCATCTACCAATGGCATTTCTTTGACTCCATCATATGGTAACTCATACTTTGCATTTGGCATATATGCTATTGAAGACTTCACAGTCTTCACTAAAAAACTATCATCATAAATTCCACCGACAAGTTTAGACCTTAGTCTCGAGTTGCCTAAGCTGGTTAGACTATTTTTTCTTTGTTGCATGATTATAACCGTAGTGTTCCCAGCAGTACTCGTCCTTCAGTTCACATCGTTCATTCATGCATTCCTCGCAGATATTAAGCGTCTCACATTCCATATCAGCTTCTGAAAGTTCTCCAACAAGTTCCATAAGATCTGTAACCGGTACAAATCTTCTACAGTACTCGCAATACTAATATATATTGTTGTTCCTGATAGGAGCAACGGTCAGTGTACCATCCAAGTTTGTTGTCTTTACATAGAGCATTATGCCTACCTCCTTTGTTTTGGTATGTACATATACGCTCGATTTTCAATAAATAGCAAATTAAATATCCACCAGATTTTGAGTTTTTCACTACAACTACACTATAAACTGGTACTTGTCATGGAAGCCTCATTCAGATTTCAACTCATAAAGACGATATATCTTTCTGTACATTTTTCCTGTAAACATCAACTTAAAAAAGTGTTTATCGAATCCAGTCAATTCACTAACAAGATAATCCGGCGTAAAAGAATGCTCTGCTACGAGTGAAATTCTTGTATCTTCCAATAATTGTGTGATAGAGTCTACCCCATATAATGTGGATACGCCCACTTCATTTACAGGATTCTTATATTTAGACGCTTTTGCGCCAAACACAGTATACACATCCATTAATATATGGAGCTCTCGGTATTTTTCATTCAATATGCGAAGCATTTGCACCAACTGATCATTAGTAAGATACATACTAATTCCTTCCAATACCACAATGGCACAAGCAGCATCAGGCAAGGCGTACAAGTCGGCCTGATTAGTCGCATCCAAGATCTTCATAGAATAATTCTGAGATTCGTTATAATATTTTTTCCTGATTGCAATAACCTCTTGAAAATCACAATCAATCCATTTTGCATCTGGTTTCCCTACTCTTAAACATCTGCTGTCCAACCCGCACCCAATGTGGATAACAACAGCATTCACACATTGCTCTATCATCTTGCAGGTCCAGTCATCGAATACGCGTGCCCGCATTGCCATGTTGTAGCACAGCCATTTTGATTTGGATTTTCCTCTGATTGTAAAGCCTTCTTTGTCCCAAATCTTTTCTGCTATTGGATCATGGAGGATTATACCTTTTTTACTCATCTGGGCTTTCCCATAAAGTGGGATATACAATGTTTTATTCACTTCGTTCATTCAGCTCACTCCCATAAATTCAAATTTCTATGCAACATCTATTCCACTGTCAAGTTTTGCCCTTAGTCTCGAGTTGCCGGAACTGCGGTCGATCTTATTATCCATATCACTGTTACAAGCTATGACATCTAATCCACTGCCTAAACCCTACCGCAAATTTTTGCCCTCAGATAGATTTGCTCAATCGATATGTTTCCACATAAGAAAACCGAGCTATTCACGAAGGTATCCCAATGACGTATACCTCGCAAAAAGCCCGGAAATACGCCACTTTTTAGCTAGCTAACAACATGTGCACCGTCTTTGGGTGCCCAAAGTGCCCTCGGCACTTTAACCGCTCTGGAGGGCTTGCGCACCTAACTGGCTCTTTAGAGACTTAGTAGGTTCCATGCAAGGAATTCCCAAAGCTTTTCTTTGGTGAATTCTACTGCTGTGTTTGTAAACTCAGGCTTCACTGCTGTTCGTCTTCGTTAACAAACAACATGCCTCAACATGTGGTGCTAGCAAACTTCTATATTATAGAATGAAAGTAAGTGAGTTGTTGTTTAAAATTAAACTTTAGAATGAAACTATTTTATAGTGTCACTTAATAAATTTACTTGCTAACTTGTAAACTTTTTGAATCTCTTTACTCTTAACGTCCCAACTATCAAGTTCTTCTTTAATTAAATCAGGAAATTTTTTGCTAATATCCCTACAAAGATTCGTAAATTCAATATTTTCATTCATATAGACACTTCCAAACTATGTGTATTTTTTCTTTGAGGACAGAATAGACAATAAGTATCCTAGTCACCTTTTTGCTGAACTTGCGTATGGGCTAGCAGGTCTCCAAGATGCCTCTTATCTTTCCTAAACATCGTCATTGCCAGTAAGGAAACTGCAAGGAGAGTCGCCGAAATCGAGGAGATAATGGACAATACATCAAAATTACTATAGAAACCATGTATCGTGCCCATATGACCTATTTGCCAAGGTAAAAATTTAATCGTGTTTCTGATCAAGCTAGCTTGTACTGTTTTTTTCTGGTAGACCAGTTCAAGTCCTGCTTTTACCTTCCCAAAACTTCCATTATTTGCATAATCCAAGAATGTGAAAAGGATCATAATCGGCAAAACAGAGGTGAAAAATACAAGACACTGCGACTGAATTTCTGTAAACTCTGGGACGCCATTAAAAAAAATGATGTAAATAAGCATAGAACATAAAAACAGAAGCCCTAAATAAGCGAGTATGAAAAGATAATCGAATAGAAATTCTGTCATTCTTTTTTTAAACAAAATAGGATTAATTGCTAACATCTTCATCGCATTCTCCCCCTTACTCATCTCCCATTATAATATTCGGACAAAGATAATTTAATTTGCTGTGGCGCCTCCTCGAATTATAAAAACCTTCGATATACTTAAAAATTCTATCATTCATTAGTTCATTAATAGGTTTATAGAATTTATTATAAACATAATCACTTTTAATTCTATTTTTCAAACTATACAGATATGTCTTGTTAGTTTTCTCATTTTTTGTAGTTTCTTCATTTCCTGCAAGATTTAAACCAATAACTAAAACACAATCTTTTTCAGATGTTGAGTTATCAAATTCAAAGCCTCTAACTCCAAGTCTTGAATCATGCTCAGATATAGTTAAAGCTTCTTTTATTTTCTTTATAAACTCATTAATTGTTGAACTATTTGTCATAATTATAACTCCATTATTTACAGCTTTCTATAACAAACATTTGAAAAATAAAGTTACCAGTAGTACCTTTTCTCACTTAGAAATTGTTCTTTTTGTTCTCTAGAATTGTCATGATTTCTGATTCCTAACAATTCGTCTGTTGAAGAAACTATTGGGTCAATCCAGTCAGCTTTGGATCTAATCCAGTCAATTTCTTCTTTACTAAGTTTCCCTGCTATCTCCAGTTTATCAGCCATCAATCTTAAATCATTTGCTGTTTGAAAATCTTCCAGCATATTAAGAAGTGACATTGTCCGCTTCTTCTCTTCTTCGATTCTATTTTGTAATTTTCTTTTTCGCTCCTGCTCCTCTTCGTATTGTCTTGCTCTCTCTTCACGTTCAAGTCGTAAGTTCTTAACTTTATAATACTCTTGGTAAATTAAAACGATTATTTCTGGGATTGATTGTTCAAGTGTGAATTCTTTAGTATCTTTAATGTATTTGCCATCTATTATCTTAAATCGAAATTTTCCATTTGGTATATAGTCATACTTCTTTATTCTTGGTTTATAAGCATATCCATTAAACTTAACGCTATCATTGTACTCTGCTAGTTCTTTAGCTTCTTCTTTTGTTAATTCATGACTTACTTTGTCTGTTGATTCTATAACTTCAAAACGAACAATATCCTTATCAATTTGAATATCCCAATTTGAAGTTACATTATCACCGATTCTTTCAATTACAGTAACTAGAGTATCTAAAATGCGATATAAACGTGGAAGAGAATTTAATGAAATACTTTTTACAAATTTAGGTTCTTTTAAATCATTATATCTGTGCCTAGAATCAAAGTAAGGATAAGAAGCTGCTTTTTCCCTCTTATTCCACTCTGTAATTTTATCCCTTAGATTAGCTACAGATTTATGTAATCTCTTATTTGGAGACTGGTTTAGGTTTGAAACTGCTTCAATAATACGCTCTGTTTTATCGTCCTCTATAAATGATAATGAACTTCTTATACTAGTTGTATCAAGTTTAACAGTATCTTCGTTTTTAGACTCCGTACTATCTTCTTTATGTTTAGCAGCTTTAATTCTACTGTTCTTTAAACTTTTTCTATCAATATGAACCTCATTTATGTCATTTTGTGATAATGGAACGATAAGTTCACTTAGGTCTTGTCCAGTATTCTTACGATACCAATAACTACCCTTTGGAATTGGGATTTCAAATTCTTTGCATTTCTTGAGTAAGTCAGAATAACTTAAATCATATTTCAATGAAACTTGTTTCGCACTTATCTCCCAGATTTCTTCATAGAGTTCTTCTCTAGAAAAGGTCTTTATCATCTTCATCTGAAACACCTTTACCCTTATATTTTACATCACCATTTTTATATTTACCAAGCGAAAATGCAAATTCAAAAACTTCTAATTCTTCACTTCTGCATTTTCGCTTAATATAAAAAGTAAATCTTGTTTTAAACCGTTAAATTCCTCTATAATTTTATCTAAACTAGTTTCAATATTCTCAACACGGATCTCTGATAGTTTTCCGTGGTTGTATGAAATCATTCTTTCAGCGATAATATGATATGACCAACTCTCAGTGGAACGTCTGTCTCTTTCTTCGTTATGAATAGCAAAACCAATTGGAAGAAGATTGTTTCTAAGACCTATAGCAACTGCCTGTGAACTTATACCTAAATAATCACCAGCAATTTTTAATGTGATTTTATTTAATTTTCTAATATCTTCGTCAGTATATTTTGGCATGTTTGTACTCCTTTGTCATAATCCAAAATGCAATATCATCTAATTTAAAATATCTTGATGGACTGCTTCTAGTTGTTTTCTCTACCAATCAAATTAATAAGTTCCACATCTTAAAATATGTAATATAGGTCTACTACTATTTATCTCAATAAGTTGGTATAATATATTTCAGGAGGTAGAAAACTTGAATACACTTTTTATTATTGGAAATGGGTTTGATATGGCCCATCAATTAAAAACAGGATACAATGATTTTAGAAAGTTCATAATAGACACTTGTAAAGAATTTGGTAGTAAATTTGACTTTAATAATGCTATTAATAGAATTGAACTTGAAGGTTTTAAAAATTTAACTATCCCTGAAGTCGATGAAGACAGCAAAAAATCATTTAAAGATGGCGGATATTATGGATTTAACTATCATGAAGGTAATCTAGAAGCTTATGAATTCTTTTTCACTCTAACCGAATATGCAAATCATGATAAAAATGTCGATAATATTACATGGAATGAATTTGAAAAAAACCTTTCTAAGATACCTTTCAAACAAATTCTAAAGGATAAAAACATCTGTTTAACAAAATTAAATGATTTAGTTTGTGTATATAAATTATGTCAAAATGCTGCCTTCTTTGATTGGATAAACTCAAAAATACATAATCCTGAAAAAATCAAAGTTAGAAGCAAACTTATTGATTCGTATTCAAATGCTGCTTTTTATTTGGTCTTTAACTACACTACTGTTTTAGAAAGAAAATATAACATTGAAAAAAATAGAATTTGTAATATACATGGTCAAGTTACAAACTCTGATCAAATAGGTACAGAAAACAATCTAGTTGTAGGTTTCAAAAGTGAAGTGCCTTTAATATTACAAGCCATTCTTCATAATTCCTTACTAATTAAACCAGTTAGAAAACTTTTGAAAGAAAATATAGATTTTTTTAATAGCCTATCCACTTTGGAAGAAGTCTATGATTTCGGTCTAAATATTGTACCATCTGACATACCTGATATTCCGTATTTGAAAGAGATTATTAAACATACTGATTCAAATACAAAATTTTATGTCAACGACTATTATCTTACTGAGCAAAATAAGAACGACATACAGAACAACTTAAAAAATTGGGGATATAATGGTGTGGTTCAATTTATTAATATGATGTAAAATTTAAGACTCTAAAGGCAAAAAATATCAATTGTTTCCATACTTCCTGCTTTCCTAATCAACTTTCAAATATATAGCGTTTTCATTGTTTTCTTATCCTATTATATCATTATTCAAAATAAAAAACTGCAACTTACTAGTTGCAGTTAAACACAGATTTACTTATATTCGTTCTATAAATTGACTAAAGTTAAATTTTGGGTATTAAAGGATTGAAATATTCTCTTTCTAATCTATAACTATACCTATTCTGTTCGAGTTTCAGCTAAATATATTCCCCATTCAGCTAATTCTTCAGGCAAATCATAAACAGTTTTTCCATTACTTTCATAGATTTCAGAGATTCCTGGTGAGGTCTTAGAAAAAGTTTTCCAAGCTGTCACTAGTTCTTCTACAAATTGAATATTATGAGGTTCAAAAAAGTCATTAAATTTTGATAGTTCTTCACTATAAATTGTCACAACATTATAGCTATCAAGCATGATCTCATCATGACTTTTATGCCCACCAAATCCAAACTGACTTAGTCCATCATTAATAAGCAAATCACCGTATCTAATCAACAGTGCTAGGCATTCCTCTCTTGAACAACCATCAATATAATAAACATCCTTATGGGATTCCTTGATAATATTCTTTGCTACCACTTTTTCTCTATCAATACTGACAGGCAATTCCAAAATAAAAAACAAGAGCTCGTCATGAATCGCAATAAAGTGTTGAAAAACCTCTAATATTTTTTCTGCGTGTACATTCGCCGTCAAATGATGTTCAGTTAACTTTGTAAATGATTCAAATAGGTTTTCTACTAAGCTAACTCGGTGACCTTTTACTAAATTCAACATTATGCGTCCTCCAGAGAATTTTAACAATATTCATATTTATAATTTCATTATACCATTAAACCCCTAAAAAGACTGCAACTTCCCAGTCACAGTCTTTTATCTGAAAGCTAATTCATTCGTCTATAAAATGTGATAAGGACTATATTCAACTAATTCAATTAACTTTTTTCAACATGCAATAGTATCTGCTGATTACTGTTATAAAACTTTTGAATAGATAAAATACTTCTTCTTTATGTTTATTAGTTTATATGTTTGTACGGATGAACGTATTTTATCATAAAAATTTTCATAGTAACAGTTTCAAAAGAAAGTCAAGACAGATCCGACTTTAATTCCATAGAACGATTTCAGATTGAGTTAGTTATCATAAAACAGAGTGGGTACGTTTCTATTCCCACAACCTCCTTGTCAATGGAAACAACACTGTACCCCCTAGGGTTTATGGAAATAGATTGAGAACCTATCAGGTTAGCACATTAAGACACTCAACTTGTATTCTCACTCTGATACTTATCCCCTTTATAACAAAAAGTCTTGCTATCAAGGCTTTTCTTAACCCCTTACGTTACAAGGTTTCTACGCTTTTACCAGCAAAGCTACACACTCAACTTGCTCATTATTGTCCAAACCTATATTTAAATCTTCATCGATGATAGGAAGTTTAAAAGTAATTGATTTTAGCCATTGCCCATTCGGTTGCTTTTCTTCGTAAATTTGAATTTCAGAAATCAAAGCTGTAATTAACTGTCTACGCTCTACATCATTCATTACCTTGTAGAGTTTATCAAAATAGATCAAAATCTTATATATGTTATCTCCTGTAAGTTTCTCAGCTTCAATAGTTTGTTTCTTTGCTTTCGCATCAATTAACAATGATTCTAAGTCTTCAATCTTATCATACATACGATAAAGTCTATCGTCTAAGTCCTGTTTTCTTCGTTTGTAGTGCTTATCATCAGCATCTAAATTATCTATTTCCTCAATTAGCTTAAATTTCGTAGAATGGCTCTTCCTCAATTCTTTCTGGTAATTATCTATCTCTTTTTCTATTTCAGAGGTATCTACCTTCATGTTAATTTTTTCTTGCATCATAGAAGCAAATTTGGGATTGCTTACTATCTTTATAATTACCTCAGCAACTGCATCATCTAACAATTCTTCTCTGATTTGTTTATTGTAAGTACATTTATGACCTCTTATCATATGCCTATGTTTACAGCCATAGTAATAAAAATCTTTATACTTTGTACCATCTTTCTTTTTCTTGATACACTTGTTTCCAAACATTCCCACTCCACATATCGGACATTTTACAATTCCTGAAAGCAGATGTGTGCGTGTATCTTTCCCTTTATTCACATGCTCATATTTCTTTGCTTGAGATTTTAACTTAACTTGAGCCGCTTGCCATAGCTCATCAGAAATTATAGCTTCATGAATACCTTCAGCTATTAAATATTCATCTTGTTCAACTTGCTTATATTCATTTCTTGTTCCATGAACTTTTTCTAAAGTTCTTCTTCCAAAGGCTATTTTCCCGTTATATACAGGGTTTTTTAATATCTTTCTTATAAGACCTGCATCAAACAATGGATTTTTCCCATTTTGTCTTGGTATTTTTCTTATACCATGATTTTCTAAGTATTTAGAAAGTCCATTCGCTCCAATGGTTGTATTTACATACTGATCAAAAATAGTTCGTATCGCAATTGCTTCTTCCTCATTGATTATCAATTTCCCATCAATAAGTTGATAACCATAAGGAGCAAAACCTCCATTCCATTTGCCCTCTCTTGCCTTTTGAATACGCCCTTCCATTGTTTGAACACGAATATTTTCTCTTTCAATTTCAGCCACAGCTGATAAAACTGAAATCATCAATTTACCTGCATCTTTGGATGAATCAATCCCATCCTCAACACAAATCAAATTGACTCCAAAATCTTGCATTGTTTGTAGAGTTGATAAAACATCAGCAGCATTTCTTGCAAATCTCGATAATTTAAATACAAGAACGAAAGACACTCCATCCTTTCCGGTTTTTATATCTTCCATCATACGAGTAAACTGAACTCTACCTTCTATAGATTTTCCAGACTTACCTGCATCTTCGTATTCACCAACAATCTCATAATCATTATAGAGAGCAAAAGCCTTCATTCTTGATTTTTGTGCCTCTAAAGAATAACCGTCTATCTGTATTGATGTAGATACTCTTGTATAGAGGTATACTTTTATTTTTTCTTTTGACATAGCATTAACCTCAATATCCTTTTTTCTATATCTTTATATTTATACCAATTATGGTTTGTACTCATATATCAAGTATATTATATCACTTTTATTACTTTTTCTCAATCTGCGTTCTTGCCATGTCAAATTTATTTTTACCTTCTGTACTTTTTACTGGAGTTGGATTTGGAAGATTATCTAAATCTAAAACTCCAGCATACTTTGTAATCAGATTTGCTATCAAATCAGCCAATCCATTCCAGTCATTATCCACTAATACACCTCCTCCGCTTTAAATTCTTTATAATCAAACATTATTTTTCTTACTAAGTTTTATGACATTGGCAGGTGCATTGGCTGCTACATAGGAATCTCACCTCCGCCCCTTGTTCCAGACGAGGCAGCTTAAACTATTGAAGTATCATTATCACCACTTACATCATCGAAATAAGCTGCCACGCTTATCTTTTATGTATTCCTATCTATCGCTCGTTTTCTTCTAACCTCGGCAATATACCGGTATTCATTTAAACCAATTTTCATCAGCAGAAAAGTCTTGGCGTAGGTCATAATTCTCAGTAAATGGATAAAGTCCTACCTTGGTCTATTCAGTTGTCAAAGAGCAATATTTGAAAGGGATTGTTTTCTCTACATTTTCCTATTTGCCATAAGCAGGCGTATCTCTTACCCAAGAAAGTAAAGGAGGTCAAACTCCCCTTCACTTTACATAAGGAAAATTTGACCCCTTTGGTTACCGAAGTTTTAAAGTTCTTCGATGAATTTTTTCAGCTTTTCAAGAATTTTGTTTCTTCTTTTGATTAAGGCTGGATGTGTAATACTTTTAAGCTTTGCCACTGAACGAACCGTTTCATCATTGAAATACAAGCGTTCAATAATATCTCTTTCTTCTGCATTGAGTCTTGATATAGCATTTCTGACTGCTTCGATCATCATCTGTGTTTCAACAATCTTTTCTACATCAACACTTTCATCAACAATATTATCTACAAAGTGTCCGTCATGATCCAATGATGAAAAAAAGAGCAAGTGGTTTTTCTTGTCCACCTGCTCTAAATACTTTTCGTGTTCTTTTTCTCGCCAGTAGACTTTATATATCTGCTCGCTGACTTTAACCCTTTGTCCGTTGACATAAAGGTAATATTCTTTTGACATTTTATTTCCTCCATTTCTTTTTTGTCTGCGTTTTTAGACAAAAAAGGAGGACTTCTGCACATAGGCATAATAAGTCCTCTGAAATGAAAGAAACTTGCTCTTTCTCTATATTTTAAATTTGATTTTTTATGATAATTACCAGTATCAAAAAGGTCTATTAGTTTTTCCTTTATGAATAACAGACCCTAAATAATACATAGCAATTACCTCCATTATTTAATCCATTTTTCCCTCACAAACAAAGATTGATTAAATCACTCCTGCTTTTTCAAAATGTTTTTTAAGTATCCTTGTTGCAACAAATGCTCCTGTGCAAGCAAGAACAAAAGTTATCAAGCCAAATCCTACTGCCCACGAAACTTTGAAATAAGATAATGCTTCATTTATTTGTGCTTCGCTCATTTTCCATTTTGATGCTCTTTCCACAAAAGAAGCTGTTCCGAATAAAATTACAGGAATTACTGTTCCTAAAAAATCTGCTAATGCAAATGTCCCATATCCAATAATCATTCGTCCCTTGCTCTCATAATTTCCTATAATCAAATCACATATAATTCCACCGATTACAGCAAAGACTGCATGAGGCAAATGTCCTCCTGACAATGCAATTAAAGCAAGAAGCGTTCCTGATATTGTAAATACGCCATTCTTTTTAACTTTCAAAGCCATAAGGATATAAACGGTAGCAGCTACCATAAAGCTAACTCCTGAAGCAATAAATCCTCCAATAACTGTTGTTGCCATAGCAAATGCAACCGCCATGTATATGACAATTCCAATTGCATTAAAGATTCCGATTGTAATAAAATCACGACCATTCAATTTGTTTTTCATAAAAGTCCTCCTAATAAATTTTCTGTATTACTATCACAAGAGCAATCATCAAAGCTCCTAATAGTCCAATCATTAAGTCTGTTTTTCTAAACCGCAATTCTGTTAATGTTACCCTCTTCTCATCACTATCAAGTCCTCTAATGAGTGCTGAAGCTGACAATTCATCTGAAATCTTAATCATTCTCATTAAAAGCGGAACAAGTGTATATTCAATGTATTTAATTGGGTGTAGCAATGGGAAAAATCTACTTGTTACTATTCCTCGAATCTTCATATTCTCTTTTAATGCCTTGAGTTCTATTTTTATAGTTGGTACAAACCTAAGCAAAACACTAAAAGGTATACCAATGCTTCTTGGTACTTTCATTCTATTTAACGCTTCCAGCATTTCACTTACACTTGTAGTCTTAGTTATATATCCACCAAACATAGCGATTAAGGTCATTCTTGATGCAAAGTAAATAAACATATATATTGCAAATACAATACTTGCTTCACAAAATTTTCCAAGCCCTAACTCTATGCAGTATAAAATCACAAAAAACAAGATAAAGCGTAACGCTCTTTTCCACATCCCGCTATATAAATATAGAAAAAAGGCAAAAACAATTAGTACAAAAAGTAGAATTGTATCACTTATAAAAAAGCTCGTAAATCCAACAATTGGAAGTAGAGTAAGTTTTATTCTCGGATCTATAGTTTTTCTATCTGACAAGCTCTCTACCTCCTCTCATCTTGTCTAATATGAGAAATTTATTACTTTCACTCATATCTAAAACAGTTTCTATTTTTCCATCTCCCATTACCCATAGCTTGCTCACTGTGTTTGCTAAAAACTCAAAATCATGACTTATTACCAAAACTGTTGTCCCAATTTTCAATTGTTCTTCAATCAGTTTTGTGACGGAAAGCATTGAGTCTTTATCACAACCTGATGTTGGTTCATCATAGATGAAAATCTTTGCCTGTTTCATCATTCCACAAGCTATTGTCAGTCTTTGTTTTTCTCCTCTTGATAAAGCAAACGGATGCTTATCAATGTATTTGTCTAAGCCAAGTACACTTAAAATAGACTTTGCCTTTTGAGTATTTTCTTTTTTATCTTTACTTGAAATACCAAGTAGCATTTCATCAAGTACACTTTCCGAAAACAACTGATAGTCTGAATCTTGAAAGACAAAATATGACATATCCATTAAATCTTTATGATTAAGCGACTTATCTTTCCTCGCCCATATTTTTCCCTCTTCTATCTTCTCAAGTCCTGAAAGCACTCTTGCAAAGGTGGTTTTCCCGGTACCATTTAAGCCGATAAGACCAATGGCTTTTCCGTACTCCATGTTGAAATCAAGATGATTTAAAATGTACTGTTTTTTCTTCTTTCCATCCTTAGCTACATTCGGATAGCAAAATTTCAAGTCTTTTCCGATGATACTTTCATCATTTAATTGATATGAATCTTTCTTCTCACTTATCCTGTATTCTTCTAATTCAAGAGTTCTTAGTCCATTTTCATCCCAAAACGCCCTTTCAAGATAGATAACTTCTTCCCGACTCAAGTCTTTCGTAATTTCTCCGTCTTTCATCAAAAGAAAACGGTCAAATAAAGACTTTACATAGTACAAACGATGTTCAATTAGAACAACCGTTGTTCCTTTTTTCTTTAATTTCTCCAAAATTAAAAACAGGTCAAATGTTGCTTTCATATCCAAATTTGCTGAAGGTTCATCTAAAATTAAAACTTTCGGATTCATCGCATAGATGCTTGCAATAGCTATCTTTTGTTTCTGTCCGCTTGATAATTCAAAAACAGATTTTCCTTTCAGTTCCTCAATATCCAACTCTGCATATACTTCTTCTACTCTCTGTTTGATTTCATCTCTTGATTTGCAGATAGTTTGAAGCCCAAAAGCTATTTCTTCATCTGTCGTTGTCGTGAAAAACTGACTTCTTGGATCTTGAAATACAGTCCCTACAATATGCCCTACTTCATGAAGTAATAATTTGCTTATATCTTTTCCGGACGCAAAGGCTTCTCCTTTCATTTTGCCTTTGTAATAATGTGGAATAAGACCATTCATTACACTTCCAAGAGTGCTTTTACCACTTCCACTTTTCCCTGAAATTAAAACAAATTCACCTTTTTTAATTTCAAGATTGATATTTTTTAAAGCAGTTCGCCCATCTTCCCATTCATAAGAAACATCTTTTAACAAAATCATGATTACACCTCATATTGAGCTTTCCATAATTTTGTGTAGTAACCATCTTTCTCAAGAAGTTCCCCATGCTTTCCTTTTTCAAGTAAATTTCCTTTTTGAAATACGAGAATTTGGTCAGCTTTTTGAATTGTTTTTAAATGATGAGCCACTACAAGTACAGTTCTATTCTTTGCAAGTTCTGTAATAGCATCTTGTATCAAAGATTCATTTACAGGATCAACATTACTTGTCATTTCATCAAGAATTAAAATCGGTGCATCTTTCAGAAAGGCTCTTGCAATAGATATTCTTTGTCTCTGTCCACCTGAAAGAATCCCACCATTTTCTCCAATATCAGTTTTATAACCTTTTGGTAAATTCATAATGAAATCATGTATCCTTGCCTTCTTTGCAGCTTTAATGATTTCCTCTTTTGTAGCTCCTTTTTTACCTACTCTGATATTTTCTTCAATCGTGTTATCAAACAGTTGAACATTCTGCATGACAATGCTGATACGATCTAAAAGCTCATCATAAGGAATATCCCTTATATCAGTTCCTCCAAGTGTAATTTTCCCTTTATGCACATCATAAAATCTTAGAAGCAAGTTGGTTATAGTAGTCTTTCCACTACCTGATTCTCCAACTAAGGCTGTCATTGTTTTTTCAGCAATAGAAAAGCTCAATTTTTCCATTTTAAATTCATCTTTTTCATAAGAAAAATCTATGTTTTCAAAAGCTATATCATTATCTTTCGGAACAATTCCATTCACTTTATCCGGGATTACATCTGCATATAAAATTCTTGAAAGTCTTTCGTAACTATCTATCGCCGAAACATAGTACATATAGTGTTGTTCCATAGAAGCGAACGGCTTATAAAACTCTTTTGAAATTACTGCAAAGATAATAAAATGAAGTACATCAAGACTTCCCTTTGTAACAAGTATTGCTCCTGCAATTAAAAGAACTAAATATCCAATATCCAGTAAAAACCCAAATATAGATAGCTGTTTTGCCTTGAATCTTGAAGCTACTTTGCTTGTTTCTCCAAACTTTTTTGTCTTATTCATAAGCTCATTATCCAAGCTCTTATTGTTTGAAAAACTCTTTAATACAGGTATTCCTCTAACATATTCAACAAATAAGCTAACCATATCAAGAAGTGCTGAGTTGTTCTGATTTTCTATTTTTTCAGATTGCTTAATTGTCAGATATAGAAAGATAAGTGCAATCGGAACAGATACAGCCATAATAATAGAAAGTTTGAAATCAATACTTGCAAGACCAACAAATACGACTGCACCTATCAAAAAATCACCAAACATTCTCGACCACACGTGTCCTACAACAAGGGACATATTATCAACATCTTTGTGTAAAATTGTATTGATCTCTCCCAGTCTTTCATTGGTATAAAATCCCAAACTGAATTTCTTTAATTTGATAATCATGCGTTCTCTTATTTGCTGAACAATATCAAAACCTGCACTATGCTTTTTCATATCTGCGACCATATTACAAATACCTTTGAAGACTACAAGTAATCCAATCGCAATAAAATATTTATAAAGCATATCTAAACTCGTCCCATCAAATATCTGAAACAGTATAGAAAATACGATAACAATCATGGCTATGGAGCTTAGTCCATAAAGGGCAAAGAAGACACTTGATATAATCAAATCTCTCTTGCCGGTTTTTGTAAGTAGTTTTAACATTTCTCTAAACATTTTCTGTTACCACCTCCGTACACTCGCAATCCACTCCGTTCCTTGCTCGTGAAAGACTATTATCTTTCAAATTCCATCTATCAACTTTGTTCTGTGCATCAACCATATCCTTATAAAAATCACATCTTTTCATCAACTCTTCATGGCTTCCTGCATCAAGAACAACACCCTTATCCATAACTATAATTTGGTCTGAATCTCTAATCGTATTTAGATGATGAGCAATTGTAATGATGGTTTTATCCTTACTTAAATCATCAATCGCTTCACCGATTAGTCTTTCATTTTCACTATCAACAGCTGCCATTGCCTCATCTAATATTAAAATCGGTGCATTTTTCAGTATCATTCTTGCAATAGAGATTCTTTGTTTTTCTCCACCGGATAACTTAACTCCCATTTCACCTACTCGTGTTTCATATCCATTTGGCAATGCTGAAATAAAGTCATGACATCTCGCTTTTTTGGCAGCTTCTATGACTTCTTCTTTTGTCGCATTAAGTTTCCCGATTGCAATATTGTCAAAAATACTTAAATCGAAAAGGATGACCTCCTGTTGCACACTTCCAATAAGATTTGAAATATTTTCCTGACTGTAATCCTTTATATCTTTCCCATTTATTTCTATTCGTCCGCTGTCAGCATCCCAAAATCCCATAAGCAAATTAGATACAGTACTTTTCCCACAACCACTTGCTCCTACAAAGGCATTCAAACTATTTTTCTTAAAAGTCAAATTGATATTTTTAAGCTCAAATCCATCTTTTCCGTATGCAAAATTCACATCTTTAAATTCTATGTTTCCAAATTCTAAACCTTGTTCTATCTTTTTGTTTGGAAGTGGAACTGTTAAAACTTTTCCAATCGCCTTTAATGCCTCCTTAAATACAATAGAAAAATGTTGCAATGTAGCTGTCTTACTTATAGATGCAGTAAACGCAGATGATAAAATAATTGCAAGGATAAAATTAGGCGTTGTAATATTCCCCTGATAAAGAAAGATACTTCCCAAAATCATGACAATTACCACTCCAATTTCTATAAATATGTCAATGAGTCCCATTGGAATTGTAATTGCTCCCATGCTCTTTTTAACCCAGTAAATATATTCTCTTGCCGTTTTTAATGTTCTTTCACTAATCTCCTCTTCTTTAGCAAAAGCCTTAATAACAGAAATATTTTTTACATATTCCATTAGCTCTTCTCTCATCTTGTTTTCATGGTTAAAGTAAATAGCAAAGTTTTTATCCATTGTTTTCTGTGAAAGAACTTTTACCAAATACATGAGTGGAACTCCGGCAATCATACCAAGTGCAAGACGCCAATCCACAAAAATCATAGCTACAAAAATAATGGTAGGCAGAAGTGTAACTGACATTATTTCCGGAAGACCATGGGCAAGGTATACTTCCACTTGCTCTACATCATGTTGAACGATATTGGTAAGCTCTCCTGTATTATGTTCTTTGAAAAATCCTAAACTTAGTTTTTTTAAATGACCGATAATATCTAACCTAAGTTCTGTCAATTTTTCATAGGCTTTTTCATGGGCAACCTTTGTTGCAAAATAATAAAACACACCTTTTAATGCAAATGATATAAAGATTCCTAAGAAAATATATTTCAAATTATCTTCGCTAATATTGTTTGTAATTAAAGAACTAATCAAATATACGAGTAAGATTTGTGGTATCAAATCACATACTATTTTTAAAGCAAGAAGTAAATTGGATAAGCCATTTTTTCCAATCACTTTTTTTCTTAATTCTTTTTCCGGCATGAACAACGCTCCTTTCAAAATTGAATAATATTGAATTTTAATTCAGTATTAAGGTTTAAAGTAAGACTTTGCTGATTACGCAAAGTCTATTTTTTAGTGCTGATTACAGGGATTCCACTCCCTTGTAATAACACCTTGCAATAAGTTTTAGCATATCTTTTGCCCACTTTTCACTTTGATAGTGCCTTGCTATTTCAAGAAGCCCCTCTGTAAAGTTACTGGCTAAAATATGGGCAAGCATTGGATCATATTCCTCTTTCGATTGTCTTTTTAAACTTACTTCAATATGAGCCTGCATTTGAGATATGAGTTTTTGTTTTGCTTCTGTATGCTTTGTACCTGAGCTCTTATCCATTAAAATAATTAACTTCTTACGCTCTTTTAAAAGTTCATGAATATAATTTTCTCCAACTTCATCAAACCTTTCAGAAGCAGAACCTTTTTCCAAAGACTCTTCCTCATCAAAGGCTGACTCGAAATTTATATAAACTGAACTTACTACTGCATCAAACAAAACTTCCTTATTTTTGAAATAGGTATAAATTAGTGCCACAGGAATATCTGCTTCTTTTGCAATTTCTGTTAATTTGGCACCTCTATAGTCCTTTTCATAAAATACTTTTTCTGCTGCTTCTAGTATTCTATTTCTAACTTCTTCTTTTAATACTTGTGCCATAGCACACCTCTTTCTATTCCAATACTGAATCTTTATTTAATAATAAATTATAATTCAATATTTGTCAAGTTACATGTGGAAATCATGGCGTCCTTATGGTATAATTTAGTAGTAAATTCAAAACTTGCTTAACGCTTGCTATCTAATTCATTCTTATGTAACAAGCACAGTAAGTGTACGGACACTTACGAAAAAATTGACGAAGCAGCCCTTTGGGATCTGCTTCTTTTTTTATCAATTTTTAGCTTGTTAGGGAGAACCCTAAGACCCCGAAATACACCTAAAGGAGGAAATACCTATGGCAAATAGAATACGAAACGAAAGACTTGAAATTAAACTAACTGAAGAAGAAAAGGCTCTTTTTGAAGAGAAAAGAAAACTTGCAAAATGTAGAAATATGAGTCACTTTATCCGCAAATGCGTTTTAAAAAAAGAAATTTATCAAATAGATTTAGAACCGTTTAGAGATTTACAGGGCTTGCTTTCCAACGCAACAAACAACATCAATCAAATTGCAAAGCGAGTAAATTCGACAGGTGTAATCTATAAGGATGATATAAATGCTATGAAAGAGCAGATTGAACATTTCTCAAAAGAGCTATGGCAAATTCATTCCCTGCTGCTTAACAAGACTTCAGGAGGTGATTAGTTTTTATGGCTATTACAAAAATACACCCAATAAAATCTACTCTTAATCTTGCTATCGACTACATTGTAAATGGAGATAAAACAGATGAGCAGATTTTAGTCAGCACTCATAAATGCCATCAAGAAACTGCCCATACACAATTTTTAAGGACACGAAATGATGCAGGAACAAAGGGGAATGTTCTTGCAAGGCATCTTATTCAATCCTTTTTACCGGGAGAAACTACGCCTGAAATAGCACACCAGATCGGCATGGAGCTGTGTAAAAAGATATTAAAAAATGAGTATGAATTTGTCTTATCTACTCACATAGACAAAGGACATATTCACAATCACATCATCTTCAATAATGTAAATATGGTAACGAGTAGATGCTACCAATCCAACAAGAAAAGCTATCATCAAATCAGGTATCAAAGCGATAAGCTATGCAAAGAAAACAACCTATCTGTCATTGATGAGTTTTACGAAAGTTATAAGAAAAAATACAAAACAAACGGTAAATCTTGGTATGAGAATGAACAGGCAAAGCGTGGTACTTCTTGGAAAAGTAGACTTCAATTTGACATTGACAGAATGATTAAACAGTCTAAGGATTGGGACGATTTTCTAAAGAAAATGGCTGATCTTAGCTATGAAATTAAGTATGGTAAACACATTGCTTTTAAACCGAAAGATAAGCCGAGATTTACAAGATCTAAAACAATCGGAGAAGATTATACTGAAGAAAGGTTAAAAGAACGCATTGCAGAAATATCATCTATTAAAACCCCTGCTGTCAAAAAACGCATTGGCAATGTTATTGATATGAACACAAATGTTAAAGTAAAAGAAAGCAAAGGCTATGAATATTAGGCAACTAAACACAACCTTAATACAATGGCTGAGTCTGTTATCTTTCTTAGAGAGCAAGGAATTAAAACCGTTAAGCAACTTGATGAATACATTCAGAAAACTGTTGATGAAAGGCAAGGTCTACAAGATAAAATCAAGTCCATTGATAAGGAAATGCAGGAGCTTTCTGCAACTATGGAGCAAGTTTATACTGTCAAAAAGCATCGAGAATACTACAAGGAACATAAAGTAAATCCATCTGACAAGGCATTTTTTGAAGAGTACAAAGCTCAGATTACCCTATATGAAAGTGCTCTCTCAGAGCTTAAAAAATCTTATTCCAAGCTCCCAAATTCAAAGGATATTTTAGCTGAGCTTGATAAATTACAAGAAAAAAAGAATAGCCTTATGCAAGAGTATTCTTCCTCAAAATCCACTATGGACGAGCTTTATAAGATACGAAAAAATTACGGAATTTATATGGGTAAGGAGATGGAGAGATAATCTTTATCTCCTTTTTTCGCAAATAAAAAAAGTGTCGGTGCAGTCCCAAGACCACACCGACCATAAGTTTATCTCTCAGCTTCTTTTGATGTTTCTTTCTTTTCTTTAGGCTTTTCCTTATCTTCAGCCTGATATTTTTTGATAGCTCCAAGTACAGACCCTTTCTTTTCTTCTTGCCCTTTCATCTGTTCTTTTGCCTTTAAGAGCTTTGAAGAAAGTACCCTGATGTTGGTATGTTCTTTACCGTTGTCATCAACAGAAGTTCTGATTTGTCCAAAAAGCTTAACAAAATCTCCCTGCTTAAAGTCCTTTGGAATATCACTCTTTTCTCCGTATGCAGAACAATTATGATATACTTTATCTCCTTCATCATTTTTTGAAACAACGGAGAAATTCGCCACCTTAAAGGTTTCTCCGTTCTTATTCTCCCTTTCAACTATATCGACCTTTTCTACAATATTTCCAACGATATTGACAAGGTTATCTTTCTCCTCTTGAACATAAGGAAGATCTTTAATCTGCCCCTGTTCTCTTAAATCTTCAATCATGTAATCAAATTCCTCATGCAGTAAATTAACGGTGTCATTGTCCATATAAGCGTCATATAGCTTGTCCAAAGCACTTTCATCATTGATGCCTTTTTCCATGCTTATAATCGCCTTTACAAAGTCCTTGTGGTTATTTACCATATCTTCTATTTGATTTCTCATTGCTTTGTAATCCATGTTTTTATCTCCTTTCATGGTAAAAGGGAGCTTTTCGCTCCCTTATCGTACATATTCCTGTTCTTTTGTTGTTTGTTTTTCTTCTGCCTTACTCTCGCTTTGATAAGCTCTTATCTGTCCTAAGATAGATGGTTTATCACCCGTTTTCTGCGTGGCTTCCTCTTTGGTATGCAAGTTATCTTCCACATCATAAGTTGACTCAAAATAATCACTGTCCTTAAAGTCATTATCATATCTATCCGGAATACCGTCATTATCGAGGTCTTTTGCAAGTGGATCATAGAAGTTTCCTTCATCATCAATATCGAGTCCCGTTGCTGCTCTTAAATCTTCGGAATCAACATAAACTAAATCACTAAAAGAGGACATTTCCATTTCATTTTTCATGTTCCTTAGAGCTTCGTTTCCTCCTTTATTCTCGTAATCAAAGCTCTCTGTTTTGATAGGTGTATCATCAATGTACTGCGTCCAAGTTTTCTCCTCTAAATCAAGCTCATATTGAATACCATGCCTTTCATCCGGTGTATTGGTATAGGCGATGCCGATATGCTTCAAATCAGGATACAAGGTATTAAATTCATCATAGCTATGATTTTCTTCGTACTCTCTGTTGCAGAAATCAATGATTGCCCTTTTTACATCTTCTACAAGCAGATTATCATTTCTCTTTTCTTCCACTTCTCCCATATCAAGGAGCTTATTCAGTTCTGCAAGTCTTAATACCTTAGTTTTTAGCTCATCTGCTTTTTCAAAAGGCTTTTTTAATTCTTCTTTGGCATTTTCCAGTTGTTCCTTTGTACTGATAAGTTTTTCTTCAAGCCTGTTTAATTTCTCAGGCATTTTCTCAAGAGCGTTATCAAGTCTTGTAATGTTACCGTCCGCACTTGTTCCAAGCTCTCCTGAATGCTTTGCAGCACCGTTTAGGCTAAAGTTATGTTCATTGGTAAAGAAGTTATAGCTTACCTCTAAATCCATATTTCTATACTTGCCTATCATCTTACTTTCATTGATTTTTACGGTCTTGATAGCTTCAAGTAGCTTTTCTCCTGCAATCTTTTTATCAAATATTCTCTCGTCTTTTATGGTAATCGAAGTAAACTTTTCCTCACCCTCTGCTTTAGGTTCTACATTTGCCATATCTTTCTTTACAGCTTCAATGAGTTTTTCCGTCCTTGCGATTTCTTCCGGATAGTTTTTTGCGACCTTATCCTCTAACCTGTAACGATTGGACTTGAAGTTTGCTTCCAGCATTTTAAGTTTTGTAACCTCATTATCCAGATCCATCTTTTCCTTGATTTTTGGATCACCTGTTGCAAGTGCCTTAATCTCTGCATAGTTAAGACTGCTTTCATCCACATCTTCTGCCACTCTGACAGGTGTTTTACTGGTCATAATCTGAGAAATGAATTTCTGCTTATTTTCTATGGTCTGCCAAAGATAAGCATCAAAGGTATTCTCTGTAACATAACGATAGATATTAACCTCTTTATTTTCATTGCCCTGTCTTACAATTCTACCTGCACGCTGCTCTAAATCGGCAGGACGCCAAGGGACATCGAGGTCATGAAGTGCAATCAACTTGTTTTGGACATTCGTACCTGCTCCCATCTTCTGAGTAGAGCCGAGTAATATCCTCACATCTCCTTTTCTTACCTTTGCAAAGAGTTCATCTTTTTGTTTGTCGGAGTTTGCTTCATGGATAAAGGCAATTTCTTCCTTTGGTATCCCTAAATCTACAAGTTTATCTCTAATATCATCATAAATGTTAAAACTATCATCACCCTTTGGTGTGGACATATCGGAAAATAGTAGCTGTGTGGACCTATCTTCTTTTGTCTTATCCCAAATGGCAAACACATTTTTTACACATACATTAACCTTACTGTCAGGATTATCAGGAAGTAGGGGATTGATTAAACGCTGATCTAAAGCAAGTTTCTTACCGTCATTCGTGATTTTAAGCATATTATCTTCATCCGGCTCAACCACCCTATTTCTTACATCATCAGCTCTTTCAGAAAGGCTCTTTAGGATTTCCTTTTGCTCCTCACTTGGCAAAGTTTTAATAACTTCATAGTGTGCTTCAGGTGTTGGAAGATTGAGCATATCTGCTGTCTGAATATCTGCAACCTCCTTGAACATAGACATAAGCTCCGGAAGGTTATAGAACTTGGAAAATCTTGTCTTTACTCTATACCCTGTACCTTCAGGAGAAAGTTCAAAGGCAGACTGTGTTTCCCCAAAGGTAGAAGCCCAAGAGTCAAAATGCTCTAAATTATTCTTTTTAAGACTTTCGTACTGAAGATAACGCTGCATAGTATAAAGCTCCGTCATAGAATTTGATACAGGCGTTCCTGTGGCAAATACAATACCTTTTCCACCCGTCATTTCATCCATATATCTACACTTCATAAACATATCGGAGGACTTAAATGCTTCACTTTGACCGATACCTGCTACATTCCTCATTTTTGTGTATAGATAGAGATTTTTGTAATTGTGTGCTTCATCCACAAATAGCTTATCTACACCCAGTTCCTCAAAGGTAATGACATCATCTTTCTTAAAATCATCATTTAATTTTTCAAGCCTTGTTTCCAACTTTTTCTTTGTCTTTTCAAGCTGTTTTACCGTAAAGTTCTGATTTCTGTCATGCTTATATTCCTCAACATAATTTATGATTTCATCAATCTGATCCTGAATATGCTTCTCTTGATATTCCTTACTCATCGGGATTTTTTCAAACTGCGTATGCCCGATGACAACGGCATCATACTCTCCTGTGGCAATTTTGCCGATAAATCTTTTTCTGTTTTTCGGCTCAAAATCTTTCTTATCTGCCACCATAATATTAGCGGATGGATATAGCTGCATAAACTCTCTGCCGATTTGCCCTGTCAAGTGATTCGGAACGACAAAAAGAGATTTACTGCACATTCCAAGTCTTTTACTTTCCATTGCGGAAGCCACCATCTCAAAGGTCTTACCGCTTCCTACCACGTGAGCAAGGAGGGTATTTCCTCCATAAAGGCTTCTTGCTATGGCATTTCTTTGATGAGATCTTAAATCAATTTCTGTGGTCATTTCCTCAAAAGAAAGGTTACTTCCGTCATATTCTCTGTTACGGATGGAGTTAAAACGCTCATTATACAGTTTTACAAGTCTGCTTCTTCTTTCCTGATCATTAAATATCCAGTTCTTAAATTCTTCCTTTAGAAGTTCTTGTTTCTGCCCTGCAAGAAGCGTTTCTTTTTTGTTTAGCACAGAAGTTTTGGAGCCGTCCGAATTTACAATCTGGTCAAATACCTTTGTTTCTTTTAAATTTAGGGCATCTTCAATCAGCTTATAGGCACTTACTCTACTTGTACCGTAGGTCATTTCAGCAAGGTCATTTCCTCTGTCTTTGCTTTTTCCTTCAATATTCCATTCGCTTGTAAGATTTGAAAACTTAACCTTAATATCCCATCTTGCCCAGCCCGGAGTTTTCAGTGTTTCAAAGATGAATTTCTCAATATCTTTAATCGGTATCCAAGTAGCACCAAGTCTTACATTGATTTCATTTGCTTCAAGCTCCTTTGGTAAAACTTTTACAAGCTCTGCCTTTTGGTATTCTAAACGGTTCATCTCATAGCTTATCAGCTCTTTTTCTTTGCCATCTTCCGCATATCCAAGATGAGGTAGCTCTCTTTCCGTTTGTCTAAGCTTTGCAAGGTAGCTGTCTACAATGGCAATCTTATCTCTAATATTTCCGCTTAGGTACTCATCCTTTGTTACATAGCCGTACTTATATGAATTACTACCGTTTGCACAAGCGAAAGGCAAATCTCCATCTTCGGGGTTAAAGGATAATGGTCTATAAAAGTTTTGTTCTTCTCTGATATTTAGATAAATTTCTCCTCTAAGTTCTTCTATCAAAGTTGGTCTGTCTTTACCTGTAAGGCTTTCCATATACTCAAAATCCACATAGCCTTTTTCAGATACTGATAAGACAAGAGCTTCAAGGGAAGTGTCCACATGGTCGATAACTTTTGCCTTTGTGATTGTTCTTTTTGAAAAAATATCTCCCTTAGCCTTAAAGTTTTCTTCTTCATCAAGAATTTCAATGGAAGATACAAGAGGGAAATTGCTATCCTCTTTTAAGGCTCTGGTATTGCTTAAATTATTTATAAAGCCATGCTTCTTTGAAAAGTTGTCATAGACTTCATTGAGCTTTTCTTGAGCTTTCTTTACCTCATCATCGGAATAGTCCTCTTTCTGCTTGTAGATAACATCTTTAAGGGCAGTATTCAGTTCAAGATAGTCCTTAATCTTTTCCTTATTTTTCTCCGTTACTTCTTTCTTTACAAATAGGGAGTTTTCTCTGTAATAGACTTCATCATCAATAACGGTATAGGAAAAGTTTTTGACATCATCCGTTGCAGGAACTGAAGTAATTTCATCATCTAAAAGCTCTATTTCTTCATACTTTGCCTCTTTAGAGATTTCTTCGCTTGCTTTTGTCAGAAGCTCTTTTAAGTCGGCATTTTCTTTCGGTAGACAAGCAAGGGTGTTTCCAAATCTTCCTGAAACTTCACGCGTTGTGCCGAGTACCTGTTCAGGATGATCTACAAAATATTTGTTATAGGTAAGACCATTTTCATCTTCAGCAAGGTGTATCCAGTCCTCATCCCTTTCTCTGATACTATCTCTTTTCTTTAGGAAAATAATGTCCGATGTTACTTCCGTTCCGGCAACTCCCTTAAAGGTATCATTTGGAAGTCTGATTGCCCCTAAAAACTCTGCTCTTGCTGCAAGGTAGCGTCTTACACTTTCGTCCTTTTTATCCATCGTTCCGCTTGATGTAATAAAGGCAATAATACCGCCGTTTCTTACTTTATCAATGGACTTGGCAAAGAAATAATCATGGATAAGGAAGTTATTTTTGTTATACTCCCTGTCATTTACCTTGTATTCTCCAAAGGGTACATTGCCGATAATCGCATCAAAGAAGTTATTGGAAAAGGAAGTTTCTTCAAACCCCTTAATCTGTATATCACTTTCAGGGTATAACAGCTTTCCAATTCGACCGCTTGCAGAGTCAAGTTCAACACCGTAAAACTTTGACTTACTCATTTCATCAGGAAGATTTCCGATAAAGTTTCCAACTCCCATACTTGGCTCTAATATATTACCGCTCTTAAATCCCATACCTGCAAGCGTCTTATATACGCTGTCAATCACTGTTTTCGGTGTGTAAAAAGCTGTTAGGGTAGACTCTCTTGCAGCTTCATATTCAGATGGTGATAAATTTTCCTTTAAGAAACTTCTTGCTTCTTTCCACTGTCCCTCCTTGCTCTCATCAAACACATCAGCAAGTCCGCCCCAGCCGACATACTTTGAAAGGACTTCCTGAGCGTTAATATCTAAATCTCTCTCACCTCTTTCAATTCTATTTAACATAGAGATTGCTTCAAGGTTGCTATTCAGTCTTTCGCTTGGAGATAACTTTTCAGGGAGCGTTTCTTCTGTAATTTTAAAGTTATGAGCTTCCGCTTTCCTTATTTGAGTTTCTTCAGTAGTCTGCTCTGGCAGTTTATATGTCAGGTTTTCAAATACCCTCTCAAGGTCGCTTTCCATACGATAAGGAATGACATCGGAGCCTGTTATCATCCCGCCAAAATACTCGGTGTTGTCCTTCACCGTTACCGTATTTAGGTTCTTTCCCATATCATCAAAGCGTGTGATGGTATGATCTTTGTCCTTGTATTTAACTTCATCACCGACAATAAAGTGCGGTCTTTCAAGACTTATTTTATTCAGCAAGTCCTCATTATCTTCAAAAGCTACAATTGGTATCTGATGATTGCCGGATCTATTAGGATCAAGCCACAAATCATATCTTCCTATGATTTCATTTTTAGAAATTTCTCTGACTTTATATTCTTCATGATTAAAATAGACGGTATCGCCTGCTTTAACTGCAAACTCTTCTAAAAGTCTGTCCTCTTTTTCATTCAGCTCTACTTCTTCTCTTTCTTTGAGGTAATCAAATAAGGTAGCTTGAACTGTGCCACGCTTTGTAGCTTCTTCTGTTTCTTCAGGTGCTTCAAGCCCTACTTTATCTTCAAAGCTAAGTTCTCCATTAAAGACAAACTGAAGCTCCTGCTCATCCATTTGTTTTATAAGCTCTGTATCTTTAAGTTCTCTAAAGGTCTTTGGAAAATCTTCTAAAATGAGCCTTTGTGCGTTTAGTTCTTTCAACTCATCAAGATTAAAATATCCCCATTCAGGCTCAATCCCAAGCACAAGTCCAAAGGCATCGCCGCTTTCCCTGTCATACTCCGTCATATACCAAGTCCAGTTACTTCTAAAGGGAATAATATATGCGGCATGAACCTGCTTATCCGCTAAAGCTACATCCTCCTGTGCGTAAAGCTCCGGTACTCTTTCAAGCATTTCATCTGTCATTAAGTTTTCAGGATAATCTTTGGAATAATATTGTGGTTCTTTTGTTTTTTCTATTTCTGCCTTATTTTCTGTTTCTTTTTCTTCAAGATAGAGATTTTTAGAAAGCCGCTCATCGATATGCTTTGCAACACTTGTCCAAGTAAGAAACACATCATTACAATCATTTTTCTGTAATTTAAGTCCCTTTGCATCGTGCCATTCATCACTTCCCATTGCCCCTGAAATTGCATGGGAATGTCCTCCGATTCCATATTCGTCTTTTAGGAAATTGGCTTTTTCCTGCAAAGTATGATTTTCTTTAAAAAACTTGGTGATTCGTTCTTTTCCTCTATCAACGCCGCTTCCTCTTGAAAGGCTTTCAAGGACTTCATCTTCTGTAATAAAAGGCTTTACCTTCGTAAGTTCTGTCAGATTGGTACTGTATTCCTTTCGTGGCAGCTCAAGTTCCTTGAGTCTTTGATAAAGGCTATCAACCTTGTGATAATGAAACCTTAGTACATCTCTGTTTTCTTTGTATCCATCTAAAAATCTTTCGTATTCCCTGATTGTTTCTTTCAGATATTCAGGATTTTTTAATGCTTCAGATAATCTTTTCGTTTCTTGCGGAAAGCCACCACCTCTTTCAAAAGAGTTGAAATATCCTTGCTCTATTCCTTCTTCGCTTAAATCGTGCGTTAGATACCATAAGGATTCTGAAATTCTATCCCTTTCATAGTCCTGTGCCTCTAAAAGTTCTACATTTGTAGCAAACTCACCGCTATTAAGAAGCTCTTTTATTCTGCTTGCTGCATCACGCCAGCTTAAAATTTGTGTATTATCCTCTCTTGCCGATGTTCCATAAGCTAAATGAATACCTTTATCCGAATACCAGGAAGATACTTCTCTTTCATCAATGTAAAATCCGTTTCCTCCTCTAAAGGTATCTTTGAGGTATTCTCCCAATTCTTCTACTGTTTTTTCTTTGGAAAACTCAGCAATGATAGGAAGTCTGCCGCCATCATGGTTTCCTCCGTTAATAAGGATAGTGTCTATATCTTTCTGATTAAGAGGAATAGTAAGCCTCATCTGTCCATAAGAATTTTCAGGCAAAGAAAAAGAAGCCTTATCAGCTTCTCTTATCTCTATTTCAGTATTTTCTTTTAGATTTCCACTACTTCCTTTATGGTCACTTCTTTGAGAGCCGAAATCATTGCCCCATACTGCGGGTTGTTTTCGTCCTCTATCTTCCAAGCTGCCATCAGTTTCGGCTTCTCCGCTCTCATAAAGTCTATCGCTTGTTTTTGAATATCCATCAGGTGTCCTGTCAGCTTCTTCTCCTTGTATAGATCCACTAACATCTCGAAATGGCTCTGCTCCTCGCTCTCTGAAAGATAAGTGAGTCTCATCACTGCGTAAATCGGATTCGGGAATTCTTTCATGAAATCCGTCTGTTCCTCCAAGCTGTTTAGTGTATTCTCCCTGATTTTCTCTATTATCTCGTCCGTACTCTCCATTTCGGAGAACTCGCTCGTTTTCATTTCTTTTCTGATCATCTCGTCGAAGTACATTTTCTTCTACCTCCTCAATTTCTTCTCTAATCTTATTATATCCTGCTTCTTTACCTCTTAAAACTTCTTTGTCAAGCTCTTTACTTTTCTGAATGGTCGCATCAATAATCTTTCCGCTAATATCCGATACGCTTTCACCAAGACTCATTAGAGATATGCTGTCAAGTCTTTGAAAATTCTCTCTTAAAAGCTCATAATCTATCGAATAATCTAACTTAAATCTTGACGCTACCGCATAGCTTACCGAGTCCCTTACAAACTTGGTAAAGGGTATTCTATCCTCATCCGCTACTCTAAGTTCGTTCATAAGACTGTCTATCTTTTCATCTCCGTAAAGCCTGCTTAAAGAAAAGATATTTTCTAAGGTGCTTTCACTTTCCTCATAGCCCTCATTTTTTATCATTTCCTTTAAGACATCCCTATGAGCTTCCTTATCAAATCTCCAAAGATTGACCTCATTGACATCCCTGTTTCTTGAAACCGTCTGGCTTATATCAAAGATATAGTCCACCTTCTTGTATGTGCCGTAGTCCTCCAAAATTGGGATACCCTTTTTACCTCTCATAACGGTACGGTTAAATCGTTCCCTCCAATAGTCGAACTTTGCACAGGCTGTCGCTTCAGGATTTCTATCATAGATACTAAGCTGACTTCTAAAGTCATATCTCTGATTGTTTCCGACAACCTTTAGTAGCTTCAGATATTCTGCTTCACTTTGAAGCACATCTTGTTTTACAAGCTCCAAAATGTTATGAAAATCATTTATTCGCATTTTTACCTCCTTCTTTTTTCCAAACAAAAAGGTGGTTAGATTTTACTCTAATCACCTTTAAATTCTATGTGCTGCAACTTACTGCAACTTAATTTTTCTGTTTTGACTTACTAAAAATCCTTATTTTACTAGGTTTTATCTCCCATTCATACTGCATAAATCACGATTTTGCAACTTACTGCAACTTAAATCAAGCCCAAAAAGGAATATACTTCATATATCTCGGAGCTGTATTTTCATCAACTGGCTTAATAAGTTTGGCTTCTAATGTATCTTTAATTATCCTCGATGCTTTATATTTATCTTTATCACTTATATCAAATAATTCTCTGAGTGAATTATTCGTTATGCTCTCTCCATTGACATAGACAAAGCAAGCCTGCATATAACAAGTTCTTATTCTATCTTCTTTACTAATCAAGTCAAAAGGAGCTTTCAAATAGAGAGTTACTTTTGTGAATTTATCACTTTGATTTTCGATTTTAGGAGCAAGCATAGAATTCTTACTTGTCGCATATACTATCTTATCAAAACCACTTCCTCTTTCTTCACAAATCCCACATTTGTGCATAAATCCTGCAAGATTTTCATTTCTTGAAATCGGAACTGTATCAACAATGCGGTCTATCGAAACCAATGGCGAACCTGCATTTGAAAATTCT
Source organism: Streptococcus oralis subsp. tigurinus (assembly GCF_002096275.1). Lineage (GTDB taxonomy): Bacteria > Bacillota > Bacilli > Lactobacillales > Streptococcaceae > Streptococcus > Streptococcus oralis_CN. Next base: position 261,686 of record NZ_NCUG01000018.1, read on the forward strand.
ATCCTATCTTTGAATAACTCAACCATAGGACTTGTCCCTTTTTGTTCAATAGCTTGATGAATCATGATATTGGCAATTAACTCACGAATGGCTATCTCCGGATAACCCAACTTAGTTTTTCTTATAGAGTCTTCAATTATCTCTTCCTGTGGAATGACAGTCAAAACATAATCTACAATTTCCTCATATGAAATAGCATAACCTTCACTAAATACTTTTTCCCGTATCGTGTCAAGTCTATTGTTCTCTTTATACCAAATTACTCTTATAGATTTATGAGCTAAACTCTCAAAATTCTTTAAATCTTTTGAAATAAGTAATGCTCCTAAATTAGTAATATCATAGCTTCCGGAATCATTTCTTTTTATAAACTTTTCATTAGTAAAATCATCCAATATTTTATTGTTATTTTGTGGTAATGCAACCCCCATCTTTTCATAATATCCCGCTACATTCAGTACATCTAACACCTCATGAAACGAAATATTATCTTTTGCATTTCTTAATTCAAACGGAGTTGTATCAAAAGCTGCCCATAGAGATCTCTCTTTATCAGGATATTCTTTCAACTTCTTCTTATTTGTTCCAATTCTAATATACTCTTCACCTGAAAACTTAATTGGCTGCTTTTCTGCACATGGAATTTCGAGTAATACTACATTTTTATCCTCAATTTCTGTTTTATAAAATCTGAAGTCTATTCTTGGATTTGTCATTCGAGATAACCATGCTTCAAGTTCTTCCGAACCTTTTTTACTCTCCCTATAATCAAATGTAGTTCCTACAATTTTATGTGTATTATCATCAATACCCCAGAGTAAATATGCTTTAGGTCTTCCCCATAAAGTTGCAGAATTGCCTAAAGCAGAAATATACTCACCTATCATCTGAGGTTCATCGTTATTATGCTTAAATTCAACCCATTCTGTTTCACTTGGCAAAGAAATCAACTCTCTGATTAAATTTTTTATATAATCTTGATTTTTTATTGCCATCTTAATTCTCCTAACAATTACAAATAAATTGCTTATATTATAGCATTTTTAGAGGATTTTTTCCACTCTGAAATTAGTTACCTCTTACTTTGCGTATGTCAGAACAGCCTCTTTTAGCTCATTTTCAATCGCTTCTAAAAATTCTTCCTTTGAAGATTTTCCCTGAGCAATATCCGATAATTCCATTTCCCATTTTGCGGTTGTTTCTGCTGATTTAAAGGTATCGGATAATATTGTTACAAGGCTAATCCCTTTATGCGTGGCTACAAGATTTTTCTTATCCCTTTCTACAAAGCCCTTAAAGATTAGATTTTCAATAATTCCTGCCCTTGTTGCCGGAGTGCCAAGCCCTTTTCTTTCCACTTCTACACCTTTTTCAAGTGCGTCATTTCCTGCAATCTCCATAGACTTTAGAAGCGTATCTTCTGTAAAGTGCTTGGGAGGTTGGGTAAATTTTTCTTTAATCTCTTTATTTTCAATGCTTAAAGCATCATCAACATTTACATTAGGAAGTTCTACATCCTCATTCTTCTTGGACTTATACTCTTTAAGATATTTTGTAAACCCCTCGTCTTTAATTACCTTTCCTGAACTTGTAAATTCAAAGCCGTCAAATTCAGCTACTATCTTCGTTATATTTTCAATGAGTGGATAGCCTACACTTGCGTGAAATTTATCGGATATAAGGAAATAAACTTTTGCTTCGCTTGGAGGAAGCTCCGAAACATCTTCCTTTAATGAACTGATTGTCGGAATAATCGCATGATGATCCGTAACCTTTTTAGAATCAAATACTACCTTAATACGCCCTGTGTCAAAGTCATTCTTACCTAAAATGTTATTAACCGTACTTACAATCATATCTTCCGTTAAACATCTGCTGTCTGTTCTTGGATAGGTGATGAGCTTTTTCTCATAAAGGCTTTGGGCATAATCAAGTGTCTGTTTAGCACTATATCCGAAATACTTATTGCACTCTCTTTGAAGTGTTGTAAGGTCAAAAGGTAAATCAGGTTTAGTAATCTTTTCTTTCTGAATGACATCGGTTATTTCAATCTTATCGCCTACTAAATTTAAGAGCTGTTCAGCAGCAACTTCATCATCAATTCTATCCGTTGATAGTGTAAAACCATTTGTAGAAAGCTCTACTGTGTAATATTTTTCTTTCTGATAATTTGCTATCTCATCATCTCTTTTTACGATCATGGCAAGAGTAGGTGTCTGCACTCTGCCAACACTGTAATTTTGCTGATACAGACAAGAGTAGAGCCTACTAATATTCATTCCGACTAACCAATCCGCAATCGCTCTTGCCTGTGCCGATTCAAAGAGATTATCATAGTCCTTTCCGTCTTTTAGATTATCAAAGCCCTCTTTAATGGCACTATCTTCCATTGAAGAAATCCAAAGGCGTTTCATCTTCTTTTTACAATTCACTTGATTATATACAAGCCTAAAAATACTTTCTCCCTCACGACCTGCGTCGCAGGCATTGATAACCGTATCAACCTCCTTATCATTCATCAGCTTTTTAAGGATGTTAAACTGCTTCTTGGTTGCTTTTGCTACTTCATACTTGTAGTCGCTCGGAATAATCGGTAAATCAGCCATATTCCACTTGGCGTACTTTTCATCATAAGCATCCGGATTTGCCATTTGAATTAAATGTCCAACACACCAGCTCACCCTATATCCGTTTCCTTCATAATATCCGTCTTTCTTTTTATTTGCTCCAATAACCTTTGCAATGGAGATTGCAACACTTGGTTTCTCTGCAATAACTAACTTCATCTGTGTTTTCCTCCTGTTATAAATCAAAATAGGGCGAAAGATGTTACTCTCCCGCCCTAACTTTGCACTCAAAATAATATGTTTTTAGGTGCGTTTATTCTTCATCTTCTACTTCATCTGCATCATTTATTTCTTCCTCGCTTTCAGCTTCAGAAAAGAAATCATCATCTTCCTCCTCTAAGGCTTCAAGTTCTTTATCTTCTTTCTTTTTCACAACCTTAAAATAGTAGCCTGCTCCTAATGCACCACCTACTACAAGAAGCAAAATAATATAGGTTCCTAAATTACCCTTTTCGTCCTTCTTCTCAGGCTTTACTTCTTCCTTAACAGGTTCTTCTTTTACTACTTCCTGCTTTGGTGCTTCTTTTTTCTCCACCATGTTAATCAAATCATCTTCAGATACTTCCGTAAGAAGCATTACATTCTCACTATCTTCATCATGATTGATGATTAAATAAAAGGTCTTACCGTTTTTCGTTTGAAAGGTAATAAACTGCCTTGCATCTGCCGAATACTGATCCGTTTCTTTGTTATCGCTGCTATCTCCATGATGAATCGGATACTCCTTATTTGCATTATCTTTATTCTCCGTAACGGATGCTCTCGTCTTTGACGGAGATGAAGCCACACCCTTATTGGTGTTTACGCTCTTACTCGTACCATCCATTGATGAATCCTGACTGTTATTCGCAGGAGCTTTTGCCGTCAACTTATTGGGATAGCGAACTTCCTTTTCTTTCTCCTTTACTTCCGTTTTGCCTTTGTCGGTATCCTTTGTAGTATTACCTGAGCTTACCGAATCCGATGAGCCTTTACCGGTACTACTTACAGAAGTCTGTGGTGTTTGATGAGAAATACCTGAACTTGTCTTAATTCCGGAAATAGGACTAATCGGTGTAACTGATTGTGATGTTACAGGAGCTTTATTTGTTTCAGTTGCCTTTTTCTCAAGCTCTTTCACCTTTTCCGTCAGCTTATCTATTTCCTTTTTCATATCTTCTGATAAGTCCTTATTTCCCTTATCTTTTTTCATTTTTTCTTTCAGGCTATCAATTTCATCTTCAAGATCTTTAATTTTATTCTTTTGCTTATCACTTAATTTGTCTTTATCCTTAAGTTCGCAATTTAACTTATCAAGTTTATCCTGAAGCTCTTTTGCCTCTTTTTCTATTTTTGAAACATCGTCTTTAGAAAGCTCTGTCTGCGTTCCCTTATCCTTAACCTCTATCTTTGCTACCTTACGGATAATCTCATCTTTTCCATCTCCCTTTACCTCATAAAACAGAAATTCATCAATGAATTTCATATCATCTGGGAGCATTGGAAGATCTCCGCTATCAATAAGTTGTCCTTTCTCAGCCTTTATCTTTTCTTCCTTAAAGACCTTTTCATCTTCAAAGATATACCTTACATTTACTTCAACTTCCGTTTGAACAGCTTCGTTTTTTGTTGGAGCTTCAGATTTTTGCTCCTGTGCATAAACAACCGTCCAAAGACCTAAAATACAACTAATACTTACAATTACCGCAAGTGCTACCGTCCAAAACTTATTATTCTTTTTCAAACTGGTTTTCATTTGTTTTCTCCTTTTTCATTTCTACTTTTTGTCTGTTTACTTTTGCCATCAAATCACTGATTGTGATGTTATTTTTTCTGCAAATCGTAATGATTTCTTCATTTTCAAGTTCTTCTTCACGAATAAACAAAGACTCCAATTCTTTATCAATCAGAGCCTTTTTATCCTTTAACTTCTTTATTTTATTTTTAACTGTTGTGAGTTCTTTTTTCACATTATTCCCTCCTTATCTTCTTACATTTGGCGGAAAACCGAAACCTACAGGATGATGTTTACAAAATGTTGCAATCCAATCATCTAAAGTGGTTACTCTTATTCGTCCAATGTTATCAATGACCTTACCATCCCCGATATAGATCCCGACATGACCATAGGTAAGTCCTGCACTGCCTCCACTGCTACTGCTTTCCACTGCTACAAGCATTCCAACCTTTAGTTTTGACCTGTCTGACGTAAAGGTATAGTTTCGATACATATCATAGGCATTTCCGCCTATATATCCAAGTCCTGCATTTTGATAAACCTGAGATACCCACATGGCACACCAGCCTGCACCCGGAGATGGCGTAATGTATGCTGCTCTTACTATTTTCTTTTGAACTTCATCAGATGCCTCATATTCTTTACCTCCACCAACACCTCCATTTGAAGCACTTAAGTCGCTATTTCCAAATGCCTCTCTCATGTTTCCTTGTGCAACAAATAACGCTTCATAATGCTTTAGATTATCAGGATGGTTTGCAAATACCTTTCGGATAATGCTATCCATCTCTTTTTTATGAAGTGTTACAATAAGCTTTTTATACTTATAAGGTTCTTCATGGCTTTCGGTATGTTCATTCCCATTTTTATCGGTATAAGTTTTTGTAACTGTTCTGTACCTGATTTCTACTTCTTCCCTGTACTCAAGGTCATACATGGATTCAAACAATTCTTTTAGTATGGAATTTACTTCAAAAGCTTCTTTTACTTCTCCGCACCTTGATGTAATGTAGGATAAAAGCTCATGGACATTATGACCGATGTACTCTGTGTTATTTAAGATGTACTCATCATAGCCGGGATGGTTACTTTTAACATTATCAACTTCATTTTGAAGTTCCTTTTCCATAGCAGAAAAGTTCTGATTGATTTCACTTAGAACATTCGGCTTTGACAAATAGCTTGTTGTAAGAACTGAACTTGTAGAGTTCGTAAAGCCTGTCATTCCTGTTCCTGCAAAATTAATAAAGAAAGTTCCCAAAATAATAAGACCTATGAAAATAATCATAAGTCCCTTTGCTTTTCTTACTATAAATTCCTTTGAGCTTTTCAGTGTTCCGATAAGTCCCTCTTTAATTCTATCTCTAATCCTTGACTTATTCTCCCGACGAATCGCTGCCTTTACTTGATTTTTCTTTTGAATTCTTTTATAGGCACTTGCTCTTTTATACTCATCTGTCTTTTTAAGATTCTCTTTGGCATCACGAAATTCAAGTTTTGATTTACGCTTCCTTATTTTGTAATCCTTTTTTGTAAGGTCACAGCCTTTTTTCGCTCTTTTCCTATTTGAGTAATTCTTTATGCCATGAATTAGTTTAGAGCTTGCGTCCGCTGTCTTTTCTCCTGCTTCTACCCCTTTATTTTCATCACTTCCATGAGATAAATAATCTCTTACCGTTTCACTTCCTTTGGCAAGTCCAGAAAGTGCAGATACTTTTACCATATCTTTCTTTAGCTTTTTCTTCTGCTCTTTATAAATACTGCTATGAACTTTTTTGCTTGCAGTATCTTTTCCAGTCTTTTTATCTTCAGGTTTATTCTCCTTTAACACATCATCCTTTTTCCTTGTATAAAGGCTTTCGGTATAGTTTTTTCTCTTATAATTTCTCTTTTGAGCTTTTTGGCTTTTTGAGAAGCTATTTGTATTTTCTGCTTTATGATGAAGATTATCCTCGACATCATAGGTTGACTCAAAATAGTCGCTATCCCTAAAGTCATTGTCGTATCTGTCTATAATCCCATCATTATCAAGGTCTTTTCCTAAAGGATTATCATCGTCATTTATCTTACTTGTCTTTTTATGAACTTTATCCTGAAATCTCTCTTTATCGTGGACTATCTTCCCCCTATAATCATCGTTATGCTTTAGTTTACTTTCTTCAGGTGTAATGCCAGTTTCACTATGGAGAATTTCCCTTTCAATACTTGCCTTATGCCTTTCCTTGAAATCCTTTTTCAGCTTCTTTCCCATAGGCTACCTCACTTCTTCCGGCTTGGTAGTCATCTTCTGATATAAAATTGTATCTTTCGGAAACTTATCAAGGAAAGGCACAATGGTATTTCCAAAGAAAAGTAGTCCCTCACCTTCATTTGAATTAGTAACATATCTGAGCTGTGGAAGTGAGATTTTAAGTTTTCTTGCAAGTATCTCTCTATCTCCTGATGCTTGATTAAGCATTAAGACAAAGTCTGTATTGTCAAAGATATTTTCTATCTCATTACTCATAAGTAGGTCTTTGACATTCTGCGTAATACCTGTTGGAATACCTCCCCATTTACGAAATCTTTTCCAAATCTCTACGGAATAGGATGCTGTCTGCTCATCTTTTAAAAGCAAATGGAACTCATCGATATAGTACCTTGTAGCCTTGTTTCCTCTGTTTTGTGACACCTTATTCCACACCTGATCCTGAATAACAAGCATTCCTATTTTCTTTAGCTGACTTCCAAGTTCTTTAATATCAAAGCAAAGGAGCTTCTTATTTAAGTCCACATTTGACCTGTGATTAAAGACATTAAGAGAACCTGATACATATATTTCCATCTCTGTTGCCAGCTTCTTACCAACCTTTTCCTCCTGTCCTTTTAACATATCGTATAGGTCTTGTAGTATTGGCATATTACAAGGCTCTGGGTTTTCAAAATACTTTTCATAAATTTTAGGCAGACATCTATCTATAACGGACTTTTCTTCTGCTGTAAGCCCACTACCGCCAACTACAAGCTCAAGCATAGACATAATGAAATTTGCCTTGTCTTTAAGAGGTGCGTCCCCATCACCGTAGTTCATATTTATATCAAGGGGATTTAAGTAGTCTTTTGATTTACTGCTGACTTTTATCACTTCTCCCTTAAATTGTCTTACAAGGTTTCCGTACTCTCCTTCCGGATCGCAGATAATCACATCATCATCCGTTACTAAAATCGCATTTGCCATCTCTCTTTTGGCACTAAAGGACTTACCACTACCCGGAGTTCCTAAAATTAAGCCGTTCGGGTTTTTAAGTTTCTTTCTGTCCGCCATAATGAGGTTATGGCTCAAAGCATTTAGTCCATAGTACAGACTGTTACTTGAGTTGATAAAAAGTTCCTCTGTGGTAAAGGGCATAAAGACTGCTGTTGATGAACTTGTCAGTCCTCTGTCTATTTCAATCTTATTTACTCCAAGAGGCAGCACACTCACTAAACCTTGTTCCTGCGTATGGTCAAGCCTTTTTATTTTACAGTTGTGCTTATTGGCAATAGAGCTTATCTGAACGATAGTGTTATCAAGCTTTTGCACTGTCTTTGCAAAGTTCATAAAAACAATACTTACCACAAACATACGCTCATCTCTTGTCTGCAAATCTTTTAAGAGGCTCTTTACATCTTCTCCATAGGTAATTAAATCACTTGGGAGAATATCCATATCATAACCTGAGCGAACCGCCTTTTTGTTTTCTTCAATCCTCATCTTATCAATATCAGTGTTTTTTCTTTTTACCATCTTGATGGCTTCAGACTGGTCAATCGCCCTTATATGAAAAGAGATATTGATGTTATCATCAATATCCAAAAACTCCGAAAGCATACGGTCGGACAGTTCACTGGCAAGGATTTGAAAATGACTTGTTGCACCGATGAATTTTCCAAACTTAAAGTATCTGCTTGGCATAAAATTAAATTCATCCGGCACGATATATGTTTTGGTACCTTCTTTTTTCTTTAAATCTTTGTAGGAAAATTCAAATGTTTTATTTGGATTTAAAACATCATGAAGTATCTTTAGCCTTTCTTCTCCGTTTAGGCTTTCTGCTCTCACACCCATGCTCTTTAGATTAGATAATATATCCATCTCCAGTCTTTCAAGTTTTGATGTTGCCTGCTCTAAATTATCCGCTTCCACTGTAAAGGTTACATACTTTGATTTTTTAAGTCCGTTATTTCCCTTTACAATCTGGCTTTTAAGCATCTCTCTAAATTCAAAGCGTATATCGTCAAAACCGTCCTTTTTATCCGGTATCTGAATTGCCGACTTCATTTCTTCGTTTCGTCCGAGCTGATTGATATATGAAAACTCAATGCTGATGCTTGGATCGAAAGAGTTTAGGAAGTTTGCAAACTGATTAAAAATCAAGTCCCTATCTTCATCTAAAGCAAGCTGATAGTTAATGTCCTGAAAGGCTATACTTTTACTGAAGTGCTTTTCATCAAGCTGGCATATTCCGCTTTTTAGAAGCCTTAGATAGGGAATGGTATCTTCTACCGTATATCTTTTCGGTTCTTTCTTAAAGATAAGGTCAAGGATTCCTCCCTTATCTTTTTTTGACTTGCAATTACTTTTCTTTAAGTCCCGCTTTTGACTTCTCAATGCCTTTTCGTTTTGCATGAGTTTTATTTGCTGAATTTTTCTTTTCTTGTTCAAGGTAAACCTCCTTTCTCACTCTCTTTTTTGGCTGATAAAACTTATGAAGGTAGATATGCTTAAAATATTTCTCAAAGGTCAGTCCGTCCTTTTCAAATAGTGTGATGAAAAAGATAGGAAGCGTGGACACGATAAGGAATATGACAGCTATGTCATTTGGCACAAGCTTCCTCATAAATAAATATACTGGTATTCCAACCAGTCCTGCAAGTGTGAAGCCTATGAGCTGCCTTTTCGTTAGGTTAAAAGCAACCTTTGTCTTTACCCTATTTAAGTCTTTAGGGATTGGTACATACGCCATATCTTACCTCCCATCTTCTTTACCCTTTGACAGCTCCTCAAAGTGTTCATATACAGAGCCGATTTCTTCCTGAATACTCTCTATCTGTTCATTCGTACTTTTGTTATATCTTTCCTGCATTAAGCAAAAATCATTATGGCAGCGACCGATGTCATCTGTTCTTTCTTCCAATTCTTTTACCTTGTTATGAAGCCTGATTCTATCAATTATCGCCATAATACCTGCTCCAATTATTACTGCTGTAAATGTTGTTTTTCTTTTGTTCATCCTATCATTCCTTTCTTTTAGTGTGCATTTAATACGCTTTTGGCCAGTGTTCCGCTCTTTAGCATCATTAACCCCAGCAAAACCGCATAGCCAAGTATCGTCATGGTGCTTGTGTGTATATCTGTTATCTTAATTGTCTTAACTAATACTGCGTATATTCCAAGACAAACCATTAAAAAGAGTCCCTGTAGTCCAAGTGCAAATAGTCCTTTGATGTAGTTTGTTCCAATCTGTCCCCACTCCTTGTTTCCCATTGTGGCAAATGGAATGGCTGAAACTGATGAGTAAACATAAATCTCAAACATTCTTCCATAAACTACAAGCATAATCACAACGGATATTACCTGTATAGCAACCTTTATGAGTGAGGTTTCAAAGAGAATCATGACAAGTTCTCCAAGTCCCTTTTCTTTTAGGGTATCCATCATTGCCACTATCTGATCTCCGGAAACGGTGGCAGAGGTATTTATCACCCCTGCCGCCTTATTTACCATGTGCTGTGCCACATCAAAAACTGCCATTGAAAACTCAAAGGCATGGGATACTAACCATACAGCGATCCACATCTTGATGATGTACTTGAAAAATTCAAAGGTATCTGTATCGTGCATATTGTTCTTTTGCATTACCATATTGATAAGCTCGATACAAAGAACTGCTGTGATGATTAGTCCCGCTATTGGAATGATAACGGAATCGTTAATGCTTTTGATAAAGGCAAATACATCTCCGTTCCATCCCATAGGAGTTTTTCCTACATCTGTTGCAACTGCACCAACTTTATCGTTGATGTCAAGAAACATGGACTCTAAGTTTGCTTGAATACCGCCCAGTAGAAGCTCCTTAAAGAATTCTTCTATCTTGTCGAATATTCCAAACATCTAAGCTCTCCTTTTCTTCTTAATTAAGTACATTGGCAAGTAGTGGAATGAGCTTAAGTCCGATAAGAACGATACCTCCTCCAGCCATAAGCTGCTTAATACCTTGGCTCTTAGCACCGGGATTGTCATTACCATATCCTTCCATCAAGTTGATAACGCCCCATGCTCCAAGTCCTGCACCTACTGCCATAACCAAAATCTTTAATACATTAACTGCCTGTGTAAAAAATGCCATAAGTTATTCCTCCTCGTTTTCTTCTTTCTTTTCAATCTTGTTATATGACTTCACTACAAAGTTTTTGTAAGTCTTTCCCTCTTTTTCACGCTTCTTAAAGTAACCAAAGATGTGGATTAAATCACCTTTTTCAAAGTCCTTTGCTTTCTCAGCTTTTTCTCCATAGGCTGCACAGTTGATGTACTCCTTTCCCTTTCCGTACTTTTTTACAAGCGTAAAATTTGCAACTTCTACCGTTTCTCCGTCTTTTTCAAAGTTTGAGAAAGTAGGTTCCGCCACTAAGTTGGCGTTGATGTTAATCATTTCTTGTTTCATCTTTTTAAATTTCTCCTTTTCAATTCAATAAAAAAAGCGACCAGAAGTATTACTTTTCCAATCGCTGATACTCTTACTATTTAGTTTTTTCTTAGTGGGACTTCTGATCCTTATCATCTTATCTCCTTTATTGTCTTTAACATATTTAAGGGAATTAGCATTTTGTCGTGTATATATTAGTGAAAGGTACTTGAAAAACTAGTCCGCTAATTAGCGAGTTTCCCCTATTTATTGATCGCAATATAAATTGAAAATAGGTATGAAAAAAGACGATAGATTTTTTTCTTTTCTATCGTCTTACGCATTTAGTATTCAATTTTTCAGTTCAATAAACTAGGATTTATATTTTACTTACAAAATAGTATGAAAAACTATACGAATAAGTAGAATTAAAATTGCACCTACTACTCATACAGCAATTACTTTTTGAAAATTTCTTTTTTCTTGTTTAGCCGTATAATTATACCATTTCATAAACGGATACCTCCAAAATTCCAAATTTACTTAATCTAATAAATAGGGAGTTCAAGATGTACTAAATATCCAGTACTTCTACTATTTCTCCATTTTTTTCTTTAAACATAATTTTTTTGACCACTTCTTCTCCTAAATATTTTGTAAACTTAGTCAATTCTGTTGATACTTCAAATACTATATTATGTTTTATATCACTTAATTCAAAACTCGAATCATATCTTGTTTTATCTGACCAATAGTTCCAATTTATATCTGTCCTTTCATAATAAACATAGTTTCCCTTTGGAGTTACAAATACTCTTTTATTTATTAACTTCTTTTCATCTTCGGATTTAAATATTTCAGAATACAGCTTCATCCCTTTAAATACTTTGTAATTGCTAATTTTATCATTTGAAATATTTAATTTAATTTCTTCATACTTCATAGAAAACCTCCACAAATTCAAATTTATCTAGCTTTATTATATCAAATATACCCTCGACCATATAGTTATAACAGTAAATCTTACAATCTTGTAATTACCGTATTTCTATTAAGCTTAACCTTGCCTTTTCTCTTTATATATTCTTCAATATCAAACACATTCTTCTTGTCATAATCTTCTAAGAACTTATAGTTCTTATGCTTTGTGATGTCGAATTTATCTGAAAGAAAAGGTCTTACACCTCTAAGCTGAAAAATACATTTACTACCGTCCATTACAGTAATCTCATCTTGGCTCATCAGTTCCTTACCTGTCTTTTGATAATTTAAACCAAAGCTCTTTTGATTTGACCTTGTTTCCGATGTGTTATATAAATCTATCGTTTCTTTTCCCAGTGTTTCAGACAATTCTTTTAGTGTCGTTTTCTCCTTGCCACCAAGAAACAAGGTACTATCACAGTTACCTACGATTGTATCGGCATTATCCTTATAGATTGCCTTTAACTGAGATTGTGCTTGAAGTATGATACTTGCTGATATTTCTCTGGAACGGATTGTTGCTATAAGTTTCTCAAACTTTGGAATTAAGCCGATGTTTGCAAATTCATCAAGCAAGCATCTCACATGGACAGGTAATCGTCCGCCATATACATCATCTGCCTTATCACATAAGAGATTAAAAAGTTGTGAGTACATAATGGAAACTACAAAGTTAAAAGTATCGTCTGTATCAGAGATGATAACAAATAGTGCTGACTTTCTATCTCCGAGGGTATCAAGCTCAAGTTCATCTTCTTTCATCAAGTCCCTAAGTTCCCTAATATCAAAGGGAGCAAGTCTTGCACCACATGAAATAAGAATAGACTTTGCTGTTTTTCCGGCAGCCAATTTGTACTTTTTATATTGCTTCACTGCAAAGTGTGTAGGCTCTTTCTTTTCCAGTGCTTCAAAGAGTCTGTCTATCGGATTCATATAGGTTTCATCATCTTCTCTAACTTCTGAAGCGTCTATCATATCGAGAAGTGTTGCAAAGTTCTTTTCTTCTCTTGGAGCTTCATAGAAGATGTAGCCGATAAGGGCTGTATAGTAGAGCTTTTCAGCTTTGACCCAAAAATCTTCACCTGCTTTTTCGCCCTCTCCTTTCGTATTTGCTATGATTGTCTGCACCAATTTCAGAATGTCTTTCTCAGAACGGATATAGGCAAAGGGATTGTATTTCATGGACTTTTTGAAGTTAATGGTATTTAAGATTTTAATCTCATAGCCATTATTCTCAAGCATCTTGCCGCACTCAAGGACTATCGTTCCTTTCGGATCGGTTACGCAATAACTACTGTGCATTTGCATAAGGTTTGGTTTTACATAAAATCGGGTTTTTCCACTTCCTGAACCACCGATAACAAGCACATTTTTATTTCTCGCATACTTTGGATTAGCCGGTCTACCATTCATTGTTAATCGCTCAGTTTGTGTAAGCAAAATATTATTTTGAAACTTTTCATCCATATATGGCTCTATATCTTTTTTAGTTCCCCATCTTGCCGATCCATACTCTTTTCCCTGCCTAAACTTTTTAGCGTTTTTCCCTTTTGTATAGACAATGAATTTGATTAAAGCAGCCACTCCTATACCTATTAAAATATCCGCCGGATGAATACTCGGAAGAAAGCTCATTGTGTTAAGCTCCAATATCCCCTGAAATATTTTATCTATCACATCTCCTCCAACATAGCTTCTTACATGATTTGAAAAGATGTTTCCTAAATAGAAAAATGCAAGATAGGGAATATTCTGCTTTAGAAACTTTACCTTATCCTGCACCTTAAATAAGCCTTTGATGTCCTTTAATATCTTATCTATCATAGGCTCTGCTCCTTTTGTTTATTCTTGATTTTATCTTTGGAAACAGAGTTTTTAGCCATTTCCTTGAACTTTTCAATATTCTTATGGATAGATTCTTTTCTTTCCGTTTTCTTTTCCGATTCTGACAGGGCATGCTTAAAGGCTTTCTCCATAACCTTCATATCTTTAGCTTGAAAGAATACTGAATATTTCCCACTCTCCTTATCTTTCATGACTGAAAACTTTACGCCATACCGATTAAGTTCTTTTTTCAGTTCCTTAAGCTCTGCTTCTTCAACCGGAATTTCTTCAAGCTGTCCCTTTTTAACCATATCTTTTAGCTTTACTTCATTTCCGTTGCTATTTACAAGTTTTTCAAATCCTCCAAGCTTTTCTGCTTCTTTCATCAGTTTCTTTAATAAGTTCAGAATTAGCTTTCCTGTTACTTTAGCAGCTCTTACTTCCATATTCAGCGTTTTTCTTGCTATTTCTTCATTGATCAAGTTCTCTCACCTCCGTTCAGTAACCTCTCTTTATTACGAGCCAGCTTATCCTTTTGAATAGCCTTTCTAAAATCTTCTCCTACAACCATAACAGGAATACACATCTCTATAATTCGTGAATAAATCCTCTGATACTCCACACTTTCTGTACAATTTACAATTGTGTCGTAAGAAAGGTTTGTGGTGAAAATAGTCGGTTTCTGTTTTAAATACCTGTTATTCACAATGTTATATACCTGCTCTTTAGCATAGCTTGTATCTCTTTCAATTCCTAAATCATCCAAGATAAGAACAGACGTATTCACAAGCGATTCTATATATGCGTTCTTGTCAAAATCAAATCCTCCCTTTTGCAGTTCATTGATAATCTGTGAAAAATTTCTTATTTTAACGCTTATTCGATACTGTTCAATAAGGCTATTTGCAATGGAGCAGGCAAGATAGGTCTTTCCGCTACCTACTGAGCCATAAAAAAGGAGTCCGATGTTTTCTTTTTTCATTTCCTCATATTTTTTTACAAAGTTCTTTGCAATGATAAGGCTTTGATTTTCTTCTCCCTGATAATTTTCAAATGTGTATGACCACTGAATAATCGAGTTAAAGCAGCTACTCTTTAATCGTTCAATCTCCATCTGCTTTTGTCTTTCTTTTTCTTTTGCTTCTCTATTTCTATCGCATTTACAAGAAATCTTAAATATCATCTTGTTATCAAAGAACTCCATCACTTTTCCGTCTTTTCTTTCATGGCAGACTTTGCAATAGGCGTGTCCATCTTTGATATACTCTTTTTCAGGATCATAAGAGTACTCTACATCCTCTATCATTACTTTTTCCAATTCTTTCATCATAGGTGTTCTCCTTTATCATATTCTTCCCATGTCAGTATATTTGATGTTTTCACTTCTTTTCCTCTCCCCTGATCTTTATAGAACCAAGAAAGGATTGTTGCTTTATGGTCTTTATATGTCTTTCCGGTGCTTTTGATATATGCAGATAATCTCTCAATGTAATTATCAAGCTGTGAGTTCATTATGATTTGTAAATCGGATATATCTTCAGCAGCTAAAAATACATTTTGAAATGTTCCAAGTCCGTTTACACCAAAACTATATTCTCTCTTACTATACTTACTCTTATTATTCTCTATATAGTTAGAGTCAAGATTTTGAACTTCCTGAAGTTCATTTTCTTTACTTCTGAGGTTAAAATCTTTTACTTCTGAAGTTAAGTTTTTTGACTTCTGAAAGTCATTTTCTTTTACCGCTAATATGCTCATAAAGTCTTTAACATATATGACATTCGGCTTACCAAGCCCAAGCCTTACTCTTTCAATCAGTCCGATTCCTTTTTTCATATCGAGTTCATCTAATGTTTTTATAGCTGTCGGCTTTGAGATATTTCTTCTTCTCATAATTTCTTCGACTGTGAAATAGATAAATACTCTGCCTTCCTTGTCCACCCAATTATTCTTAAAGGACATTCCTGTTCGTTTCAAAAGCATAGAATAAAGGATAATTGCTTCAGCAGACAGTCCCTTAAATTCTTCTCCGTCTACCAATATTTCAGGTACTTTTAGAAAGTTAAATCTTTCTGCTTCTCTGTTATAGAAATAGTCAAAGTCCATCGCTTCACCTCCTCCCCAAAAAATTGGCAAAGAAAAAGACGATAGTTTTTCTTCTATCGCCTTTGGTAACCATTTGTATGAATTTTTTTAGATTGATTTTATTGCTTCATTGATTCCCTGAAGGAATGCTATAACAGCTGCTCCGACCATCGGTATTCCATAAGGACTTAACAAAAATCCTAATACCAATGCCTCAATGCCAAGTGATATATCTTTTTGCATAAATGATCCTATTGCAGCAACTATACACATCAGCATTAAGAAATACAGAATAGTTGTTCCTATGCCAAGTATAAATGTCAGAAAGGCAGTAAGGATACTCAGCAGCAAGCTGATTGGAAATAAGATTATTTTTATTATCCATCTCATAAATACCCTCCATTTCTACTAAATCATTTTAAAATGCTTTAACGCATCCATAATAGCTTCCTCTTTTTCCAGTGTGCATTGTGGAATAGCCTGTTTCTCTTTTTTTGATTTATTATAATGCTCCCTCAGTACAATTCCACATTTCTTTTTAATCTGTGCAATATAGAGTGTCGAAACCTTTAAATCAAATTTTTCCAATATATATTCCTTGATTTGTGCATAAGTCGCTTTACTTTCAGCACTTGTCAAATCAAGCTCATCAAGCTTAATTTCAACATCTATATGTTTGTCGACATCAAGTTTGGACAATAACGCTACCGTCTCGACGTGATGCGTTTGAGGAAACAAGTCCACCGGCTTGACTTTCCTCAACTCATATCCCAATTCTTGGTAGAGTTTGATATCACGCGCCATGGTTGCGACATTGCAGGAAATATAGACGATGCGGTCAGCTCCAGTTTGGCTACTTGCTTTAATAAAGCTTTCGGTCAAGCCCTTGCGTGGAGGATCAACCAAGATAACGGTTGGTTGGATGCCTTCCTTGAGCCAATTCTTCATGGCATTTTCAGCCGTGTCACAAACATAGTGGGCGTTGGTGATATTGTTTAATACAGCATTCTTCTGGCTATTCTTTACTGCTTCTGGAATCACTTCAACACCGTAGACTTCCTTGACATGCTTTGCAACAGACAATCCAATCGTTCCAATACCCGAATAAGCATCGATCACCACGTCATCTTCTTTTAACTCCGCAAAGTCAATGGCTGTTTGATAGAGTTTCTCCGCCATTTCAGTATTGACTTGGTAAAAGGCTGGGCCAGCGATTTGGAAATCATTGCCCAACATCTGATCCGTAATATAGTCTTGACCATAAAGAGTCTTCCATTCCTTACCAAAAATCGCATTGGTATTCTGGTCGTTGATATTTTGCATGACAGAGACAATCTCTGGGAACTGCTTGATTAGTTGTTCAATCAATTGGTCAACACGAAAAACTTTCGGACGAGTGGTCACCAGAATAACCATGATTTGTCCTGAATAGTGCCCACGACGCACAACGAGGTTACGAATCAAGCCAGACTGTTCCTTCTCATCATAGGGTTTCAAATCATAACGACGGAGTAAGTCACGTAGGGCTACTACTACCTCATCAATCACCGGATCTTGGATAAAGAAATCTTTGAGTGGCATGAGATCATGCGAATTCTTACGGAAAAAGCCCGTTTCCAAGATACCATTCACTCGACGAACGGGCGCCTGAGCCTTATTTCGGTACTTGACAGGATTTTCCATACCGAGCGTTTCAGCAACATCTACATCGGTAATACCAGCAATCTTATAGAGACTATCTTTGACTTGCTTGGTTTTAAACTTGAGCTGCTCTGGATAGGCAAGATGCCCCAAGTCAGCAATTCCTGATCGTAGATAAGCTAGGTCAAGGTCTTGGTTACGATGTGAAGAGTAAGTAAGGTATTCTTCAACTTTTCCATAGCCAATCTTTTTATTGACCTTAAGGACACGCATGAGAATTTTCTCAGTTGGTAGAGCATTTTCTACAAAGAAAACCAAACCATCCACCTTAGCAACCCCAGCACCTTCATGGGTCAAATCAACAATTTCAACTTCTACAATATCATTTTTCTTTAACATATTTTTCACTTTCTATCGGCCGACAAAAAAAGACGGCAACATTTCTGTTACCATCTATTATATCATGAAATGACCTAAGCACCAAAACTCTTGAAAAAGTTGACAATAGCTTGCCATAGGGAGCTAAAGAAGTTGCCCCCGTCTTCTAGCGCTTTATTGGCATCAAAGTTGAGATTGATGTTTTTAAAACTATCTCCAGCTTGGGACACAATGCTT
Organism: Streptococcus oralis subsp. tigurinus; assembly: GCF_002096275.1. Lineage (GTDB taxonomy): Bacteria > Bacillota > Bacilli > Lactobacillales > Streptococcaceae > Streptococcus > Streptococcus oralis_CN. The sequence continues at coordinate 279,820 of NZ_NCUG01000018.1, forward strand.
TCCTTGAGGTCATTTAGGGTTTTAGTGAAATCAGCATTGTTCAAAATGTCACTCTTTGAGAGATTGAGGGCAAAATTGATGATGATATTGACCTGGTTTCCTGTTATAACCTGATCAAGTTTGTAGTTTTTCAAGGTGTCTTCAACAATTTTGCGGACATCTTCTTCTGTCAGACTTCCTTTGGCTTCTTTTGCCTTTGCGATTCCTGCCTTGATATCTGTCATAGCCGCATTGAGTTTATTGGCATCATAACCTGACTTGTCCTTGTTTTCAGCATTGATATCGGACAAGGCTTTTAGTTCTTCTTGGGCTAGGTCTTTATTGGATTGCGGTACTTTAGCACCATTGGCCTCTAACGAGTAGTAAATCCCTGCTAGGGCGCTCTCACCTGTAACTGGAATAGGAGCTGCAACTGTGATTTTGGCATGCTCCACTCCCAAGGTCACTGCTGCGTTACGGTACATATCCTGCGTCACCTTGGTGATATTTTCAGGCGTTTCAATCTTGACTTCTAGAGGCGACTTATCACCTAACTTTTGAATCTTAGCTGACGAATAGAGCTGTAGGCTAGCGTCATTAGCCACATTCATGATTTTCGAATAGATATCAGGTGTCATAGTTTTGATATCTTTGGTGTCTTTTGATGCATCATAGCCAAGTTTGCTAAGAGTTTGGTTTTTCTGGTCTTCAGATAGAGAAGAACCTAGGACATATTCTGGTTGTACATAGGTTTCATCGATTACTTTTTGAACATCGGTTGCTGCGTGGACACTCGTCATAGCTGTTGCGACCCACAAAACTGCAGCACTTGTTAGAAAGAATTTCTTTCTCATGGGATATTCCCTCCTTTACCTTTCTAGGGTAATAAAACAATCTTAAAGAAAACTTATAGCAAAAAACACCTGGTCTAGCCAGATGTTGAAAAGAAAGTGAAACATTTGATGATATAAAGGTTTAGTTGTACCTGTCTAGAATAGTAATAGTTTCCACCATTTACATAGAGTTCAGCTCCGTGAAAGATAGAAATAGGGTGAATATAACTATAGGTCTTCCCCGTGGTATTCCCAAGGATTGGAGCGACTGTTTCTCGGGAATAACGCTTGGCCAGTGCTAGTGTATTTTTCTTGCCATTCTGAGCGATAAAGTCTATATAGGCAGGTCCAAAATTATAGGCTTGAACAGCGGTCCAGACATCTACCCCCTTGCTCTGAGCTAGATAGAGGTTATCTGTTAGAGTTTGAATACCTTGACGAATACTGGAGGCATTATCATTGATAGTGTTGGTTGAGCCACTTGCAGACTCACTAGACTGCATAACATCCCCTTCTTTTCCCTTCGTTTCGGTATAAATCATGGCGAGCACAAGCTCTTCATTGGCTAGAGTATCTTTTTCACTCAAGATTTCTCGAACCATAGGTTGATAAGTCATGACTTGCTTGACATCTTGATGGATATGATAGACTTTATAGACAGCGAAAAGGAAGACTGCTAGCACTAGCACTCTTCGTAGTAATTTAAACATTATTTACTTTGAATATCCTCGATATTTTTGATTAAGATAGAATAGGTTCCATTGTCATTTTGGATAAACTCAACAGACTCCGCATCTTGGTAAACATTATTGGGAACGATGAGTTCAATTCCATTTGACAAGGAAAGTTTTTGGTTTTCAAATTTCTTGAGCTGACGACTGGCATCAATTTCATCGAACTGGACTGGTTCTGGTACAGCTTCTTTGACTTGGTCAATAAAGCTCAAACGAGCCGTCAGATTGTTATCAAAAAGGTCGTTAGCTAATTTCTCGGGTGACAGTTCATTGCTTTCTTCCAGATTGTTAAAAATTGCTGATTTGACCTTGGATTGAAATTGAAAATCATCTGTGTTAAAAGTTTCAGCAATTCTCTGGGCTGTTTTTTCCAATTCCCTGATGGATTTCTTGGGAGAAATCTTAGGAGCAACACTTAAGAGATTTTCTGAAAAGTAGTTCAAGAAAGTCCCATTGTACTTGATACGTTTTTCGATGAGGTGGTACTTGCGACTCTGTAGATTAACCACCAAGGCCTCGTCAGCCCCCGTTCCAAATCCAGGTAGATTATTCTGAGTTAGCTTGATTGGATTATCAACTTCTCCTCCGAGGTGGGTCAAGGTTTCCCGCAGGGCAATTCGTAAGAAAGCAAAATGCTCTACACCTTCTTTAGAAAATTGTACAAAAACCAAGTCATTGGTCTTGAGGTTTTCAGAAATACTGAATTCCTCTTTCCAAAGATTAGCCAGTGTTACTGATGTCTCCAACAAATCATCTGTGATGTGATTGAAGAAGGGATTTTCTTCTTCGAAAATCCCAGTCTTGGCTTCATCTGAATACACACGTTCGATTTTTTTGCGCAGGTATTCTTCGATTTTTGGAGTGATATTGAGAAATTTATCCGCTAGAAACAGCTCAGTATCGTCTGGGCTGAACTGATGGATAATAGCTTTCTTAATATAAATGTCCATAAAAGTATTAGTCCTCGTATAGTGGGAAGGCATCTGTCAATGCTTTGACTTCGCTTCTCACTTCTTCTAAGACAGCTTCATTTTCTGCATTCTTAAGGGTTTTAATGATAAGTTCAGCAACTTTACGGCTTTCTTCTTCACCAAATCCACGTGCAGTGATGGCTGCTGCTCCGATACGAATTCCACTTGTCTTGAATGGCGACAAAGTTTCGTAAGGGATTGAGTTTTTATTTAGGGTTATATTGACTTCATCCAGCAAGTTTTGGGCAACTTTTCCGTTTTCAACAACCTTGGTTACATCAACAAGGAAGAGGTGGTTTTCAGTACCACCAGAAATGATACGGAAGTCAGGGTCTTGCAAGAAGACAGCTGCCATAGCCTTGCTGTTTTTGATGACATTAGCAGCATATTCCTTGAAAGCTGGATCCAAAACTTCTTTGAATGACACCGCCTTAGCAGCGATAACGTGCTCCAAAGGTCCACCTTGGATACCAGGGAAAATAGCTGAGTTGATTTTCTTAGCTAGGTCTTCATCATTGGTCAAGATCAAGCCACCACGCGGTCCACGAAGGGTTTTGTGGGTCGTTGTTGTCGTGATATGAGCGTATGGCACTGGGCTTGGATGAAGACCAGCTGCCACCAAACCAGCGATATGGGCCATGTCCACCATTAGCTTAGCCCCAACAGCATCTGCGATTTCACGGAATTTTGAGAAGTCGATAATTTGAGAATAGGCTGAAGCACCCGCTACAATTAGTTTTGGTTTTACTTCTTGGGCTTGTTTCAAGATAGCATCAAAGTCCAAGAGTTCCGTTTCAGGATCCACACTATAAGAAACAAAGTTGTAGGTTTGACCAGAGAAGCTAACTGGAGCTCCGTGGGTCAAGTGTCCACCTGCTGCCAAATCCATCCCCATAACGGTATCACCTGGATCAATCAAGGCCATGTAAGCCGCACAGTTGGCTTGGCTTCCTGAGTGAGGTTGGACATTGGCAAATTTAGCACCGAAAATTTCTTTTGCACGTTCAATAGCTAGAGTTTCTACCACGTCTACTACATCAGTTCCACCATAATAACGGCGTCCTGGGTAACCCTCGGCATATTTGTTTGTCAAGATAGACCCTTGAGCTGCCATAACAGCCTTGGAAACCACGTTTTCGGAAGCAATCAACTCAATGTTGTTTTGTTGGCGTTCTTCTTCTTTGGCAATAGCATTCCATAGATCAGCATCGTATGCTTTAAAATCATCTTTGTCAAAAATCATAGGTCTTCTCCTTTATAGTGTGACTGGTCCTTTAGTTTAAGAAAATATACTAAAAGATGCGAATAAACCGTTTCTGCACTTTATCACAAGTATAACCAACTTTTTCATAAAATGCATGAGCTCCCAGACGATGATCAGCAGAGTTTAAGCGGATAAACCCATAACCCCGTCTTTTTGCTTCTTGATCCAACCCTTGCAGTAAGCTTTTACCAATACCTTGCCCTTGTGCTTGAGGTAAAACTGCTAAGGCTAAGATATTAAATCCTGCTTTGGAATAAAGAGATTCATAAACCTCAGCGTGGACATAGCCAAGTAGGACATGACTGGCTGCATCCTCATAGCCAAGTAGGAAATGATGGGAATCGTGAGACAGTCTAGCTAGTTGACCAGCCGTGTCCTCTGGACTAAAAGAATAACCCAGAACCTCTTGGTTGATATCACAAATAGCTTTTACATCTGTTTCTTGCAAATCTCTTAGCATCTCATTCCTCCTCAAAAGAAATCTCTGGCAACTGTGCAAGAATATCCTCTCGCTTAATCGCCCCCTGGCGTAAGATTTTCACCTTGTCTCCAGACAAATCCAAAATCGTCGAATCCTGTCCAGTTAGAAAAACGTCGTCCTCCAGACCCAGAACCTCTTGGTCAAAATCCTCTAGAATTTGAGCAAAGGTCACTCCACTCGCCTGACCCGAGATATTGGCAGACGGCCCAATCAAGGGTCCTGTCTCTCGAATCAAATCAAGTGTAATGGGGTGACTCGGCATCCGAAATCCCACCGTTGCAAGACCAGAGTTGACCCAATAGGGAACTCGGTCATTGGCTTCGAGGATAATGGTCAAGGGACCTGGTAAAAAGGTCTCTACAAGTTTTTCTAGATAAGTTGGCTGATTCTTTGAAAAGTGTAAGATGTCCTCTAGAGAAGCGACATTAAGATTGAGTGCCTTATCTCTGGGACGACGTTTGAGTTGGTAAACATGGTCGACAGCTTTTTCATCTAAGGCCTTAGCAAAGAGACCATAAACTGTCTCGGTAGGTAAAACGACTGCTCCGCCCTTTTCTAACTCTTGTCTAATCCTGTCCATCATCAACTACAACCATCCTATCTTGACCAAATTGGTCCTTGAGTATTCGTGCTCGTTTTTCAGGAAAATGTTTCTTAAAAAGCGCAGGAACACTTTGACCTTGCCTGTATCCAATTTCAAGGTAAATCTTACCACCATCTGTGAGATAGTCTTTTGCATCTTCCGCAATTCTACGGTAAATAGCTAGGCCATCCTCATCTGCAAAGAGAGCTAGATGAGGCTCCGAATGTAAAACATTCAAACCAACCTCTGACTCATCTTCACGAGAGATATAGGGTGGATTGGATACAATTATATCATATTTTTCAGAAATTTCTGCAAAACAATCAGATTTTTTAAAAAATATATTAAGATTTTGATTTCTAGCATTCTCTGATGCAACCTCTAAGGCATCTTGGGAAATATCTGCTGCTGTCACTGACCAACCTGGTCTGTTTTTTGCTAATCCAAGAGCTATGGCGCCACTACCTGTTCCGATATCAAGAACTGAAAGGTTCGTCTCAAGATTTTCGGCTAGGATGAGTTCCACCAACTCTTCTGTTTCTGGACGAGGAATCAAAACCCGCTCATCTACTTTTAACTGCATTCCAAAAAAATCTGCGTGACCAATGATGTACTGTGCCGGTTTGTGAGCCACTAACTGCTGGTAAATTTCTTCTACAAATTGTTTTTCTTCCTCTGTTACCTCTTGTTGAAGAGCAAAGACAAAGTCCGTAAAAGAGAGATTTTTTAAGCTACGATAGACAAAAGAGAGGCTTTCTGCTTCCTCTCCTTGTCTTATCAACTCTTCTTCAAAATCTGAAAATAATTGAGCTAATTTCATTATTTGTTTAATTCTTCTAATTTTTGTGTTTGGTCATAAAGAACCAAGGCATCCACAACTTCATCCAATTTACCAGACAAAATGGTATCTAGTTTTTGGAGAGTCAAGCCAATACGGTGGTCTGTGACACGGTTTTGTGGGAAGTTATAAGTACGGATACGTTCAGAACGGTCACCAGTACCGATAGTAGACTTACGTTCAGCGTCTTGTTCATCTTGAGCAATCTGAGCAAAATGGTCAGCAACACGCGCACGAATGATCTTCATAGCCTTCTCACGGTTTTTCTGCTGGGTACGTTCTTCCTGCATTTCAACCTTGATATTGGTTGGCAAGTGAACGATACGAACAGCAGTCGCAACCTTATTGACGTTCTGTCCACCAGCACCAGATGCGTGGTAGATGTCAACACGAAGGTCTTTTGGATCAATATCGTATTCTACTTCTTCTACTTCAGGCATGACAAGGACAGTTGCAGTCGAGGTATGAACACGACCTTGACTTTCTGTCACAGGAACACGTTGCACACGGTGGGCACCAGATTCATACTTGAGTTTAGAGTAAACAGACTGACCTGAAACCATGGCAACGACTTCTTTGAAACCACCGACACCATTCATAGAAGCCTCCATGACTTCAAAGCGCCAACCTTGGGCTTCCGCATACTTTTGGTACATAGTTAGAAGGTCTCCGGCGAAAAGTGCCGCTTCGTCACCACCAGCCGCTCCACGGATTTCAAGGATGATATTCTTGTCATCATTAGGATCTTTTGGAAGAAGCAAGATTTTTAATTTTTCTTCGTATTCTTCTTTTTCAGCCTTGGCATCTTTGAGCTCTTGCTTGGCCATTTCTTCCAAGTCCGCATCTCCGCCTGATTCCTTAATCATCTCCTCAGCATCAACGATGTTTTGAAGGACTTGTTTGTACTCACGGTAGGCAGTTACCGTATCACGAGTAGAAGCCTCTTCTTTGGACAATTCCATGAAACGTTTGGTATCAGATACCACATCAGGGTCACTCAGCAATTCTCCTAATTCTTCATAACGGTCCTCTACAGCTTGTAGTTGATCATAGATGTTCATTTTTCTTTATTCTCCTTATTGATTTCAGGGGCAAAATAATGTTTACGGCAGACTGAGATATAGGTTTCATTGCCACCAATTTGAATTTGTTCGCCATCATAGACTGGCACACCATCGTGCGTACGCAACACCATAGTCGCCTTTTTCTTACAGTACTGACAGATGGTCTTGATTTCTTCAATCTTGTCTGCTAAGAGCAAGAGGTATTTTGAACCTTCGAACAAGTCATTGCGAAAGTCATTCTTCAAACCAAAAGCCATGACAGGTATGTCTAGCTCATCAACAACACGAGCTAGGTCATAAACATGGTGACGCTTGAGAAACTGGGCCTCATCGACCAACACACAGTAAGGTTTTTCAGGTAAGTCTCGGATATAACCAAAGATATCCGTCGTTTCCTCAATCGCAATGGCTGGGCGTTTCATGCCAATTCGACTCGACACATAGCCAACACCGTCACGCGTATCCAGAGCCGAAGTCATAATCACAACTCCCTTTCCTTGCTCCTCGTAGTTATAGGCCACCTTGAGAATCTCAATCGTCTTACCAGAGTTCATGGTCCCATAACGATAATACAACTGTGCCATGCTTCTATTTCACGTCCATTTCTAAATTTTTGCTACATTCTAGTATATCATAATTTTCTTAAGCTTTAAACGGCAAAATGTGGTAAAATAGAAGAAATCAAAAACTAGTGGAGGAAGCTATTATGCCATTTGTACGCATCGATTTATTTGAAGGACGCACCTTAGAGCAAAAGAAAGCTCTTGCTAAGGAAGTAACAGAAGCTGTTGTTCGTAACACTGGAGCCCCTCAGTCTGCTGTCCATGTCATTATCAATGACATGCCTGAAGGAACTTACTTCCCTCAAGGTGAAATGCGCACCAAATAAACTAGCTTAAGCAGAATTGCTTAGGCTTTTTCAATCTCCAAGTAGCATCCATTGAAGAAATAGCCTAAATTTGTTACAATTTGAAAAGATACTTGGAAACTACATCCTAAGAAAAGAAATACAAAAGGAATTAGTATGATTACACGTGAATTTGATACCATCGCTGCTATCTCTACTCCACTAGGTGAAGGAGCCATTGGTATTGTCCGCCTGAGTGGAACTGACAGTTTTGCCATTGCGCAAAAGATTTTCAAAGGAAAAGACTTGAGTCAGGTGGCTAGCCACACTCTCAACTATGGTCACATTGTTGACCCTCAAACTGGTAAGGTTATGGACGAGGTTATGGTTGGGGCTATGAAGTCTCCAAAAACCTTCACTCGTGAAGATATTATCGAGATTAACACCCACGGTGGGATTGCAGTAACCAATGAAATTCTCCAGCTAGCTATTCGTGAAGGAGCTCGGTTAGCAGAACCTGGTGAATTTACCAAACGCGCCTTTCTAAACGGTCGTGTGGACTTGACACAGGCTGAGGCGGTGATGGACATCATCCGTTCCAAGACTGACAAGGCTATGAATATCGCCGTCAAACAATTGGACGGTTCTCTTTCTGATCTCATTAACCATACTCGGCAAGAAATCCTCAACACACTTGCGCAAGTCGAGGTCAATATCGACTATCCTGAGTATGATGATGTTGAGGAAGCTACTACTGCTGTTGTCCGCGAGAAGACTATGGAGTTTGAGCAATTGCTAACCAATCTCCTTAGGACAGCCCGTCGCGGTAAAATCCTTCGTGAGGGAATTTCTACTGCCATCATCGGACGCCCCAACGTTGGGAAATCCAGTCTTCTCAACAATCTCCTTCGTGAAGACAAGGCTATCGTAACAGACATTGCTGGTACTACTCGTGATGTCATCGAAGAATACGTCAACATCAATGGTGTTCCGCTTAAATTAATTGATACAGCGGGTATCCGTGAAACAGATGACATCGTCGAACAAATCGGTGTCGAGCGTTCGAAAAAAGCCCTCAAGGAAGCTGACTTGGTTCTACTAGTGCTAAATGCTAGCGAGCCACTAACAGCACAAGACAGACAACTCTTAGAAATCAGTCAGGATACCAACCGCATTATTCTACTCAATAAAACTGACCTACCAGAAACAATTGAAACTTCGGAACTCCCTGAAGATGTTATCCGTATTTCAGTTCTTAAAAACCAAAATATCGATAAGATTGAAGAGAGAATCAACAACCTCTTCTTTGAAAATGCTGGTTTGGTTGAGCAAGATGCCACTTACTTGTCAAATGCCCGTCATATTTCCTTGATTGAAAAGGCCGTTGAAAGCCTACAAGCAGTTAATGAAGGTCTTGAACTAGGGATGCCAGTTGATTTGCTTCAAGTTGACTTGACCCGTACTTGGGAAATTCTCGGAGAAATCACTGGAGATGCTGCTCCAGATGAACTCATTACCCAACTCTTTAGCCAATTCTGTTTAGGAAAATAAGAATAATCCATGATCGTTCGGTCATGGATTTTATTGTCTTTATTAGTAATCTGGTCTTAAAACACCAGTTACAGTTGCCTTAGTTGCTTCGTAGTCACCATCTACGACAACCTTGATAATGCGTTTGGCATCTTCTTCTGGTGCTGGAACTAGAGGTAGACGAGTTGGTCCAGCTTCAAATCCCATATAGTTAAGGATTGCCTTAACTGGAGCAGGACTTGGATAAGAGAAGAGGGCGTTAACCTTAGGAATGAATTTACGTTGAATAGCTGCTGCTTTTTTCATATCGCTTTCTGCAATAGCAGTCAACATCTCGTGCATTTCATCTCCATTTGTATGAGATGCAACAGAAATAACCCCGTCTGCACCAAGGTTCATGGCATGGAAGGCATCTCCATCCTCACCAGTATAAATCAAGAACTCTTCTGGCTTGTGCTCAATCAAGTAAGCCATATTAGCCAAGCTAGTACATTCTTTGACACCAATGATATTTGGGTGGTCTGCCAAACGAAGCATAGTTTCTGGAGTCAATTCGACAACCACACGACCTGGAATGTTATAAATAATAATAGGCAAATCTGAGGCATCAGCAATAGCCTTGAAATGCTGATACATCCCTTCTTGAGAAGGTTTATTATAGTAAGGTACGATTGCAAGCCCAGCTGCAAAACCACCAAATTCTGCTACTTCTTTGACAAACTCGATAGAGTCACGCGTATCATTGGTACCTACACCCGCAATCAAAGGAACGCGTCCATTGACAATCTTTTGTACAGCTGCAAAGAGTTCCAACTCTTCATCGTGAGTCAAAGTTGGACTCTCAGCAGTCGTCCCAGCTAGAAGAATTCCATCTGTATGATGGGCCAATAAATGCTCAATCAAGGCTGGAATGGCATCAAAGTTGATGGAACCATCCTCGTGGAAAGGGGTAATGAAGGCCGTGATGATTTTACACTCTTTTAAATCTTGATAAGACATGAAAACACCTCTCTATTTCAAAGAAGGAGTTCATCTGAACTCCTAAACGATATGACTATTTTAATTCAAATTTCAATTCAGCTGTTGGACGAACCAATCCACGTTCGTGAAGCGTTTCTGCAATCTGAACTGAGTTCCAAGCAGCACCTTTGAGAAGGTTGTCTGAAACAACCCACATGTGGATTCCTTTTTCTGCATCTAGGTCTTTACGGATACGACCAACAAAAGTATCACGCGAACCCACTGCATTGACAGCTTGAGGATAGATTTGGTGCGCTACGTCATCCTCAAGAACAGCACCTGGAAAGGCTGCGATGGCTGCTTTGACTTCTTCGATTGGTGCCACTTCTTTTGTTTCGATATAAACTGACTCAGAGTGAGCTGACAAGACTGGAATACGTACACAGGTTGCAGATACTGAGATGCTATCATCTTCCATGATTTTCTTAGTTTCCTTAGTCATCTTCATCTCTTCGTAAGTGTAATCATTGTCAGTGAAGACATCGATTTGTGGAAGAGCGTTAAAGGCGATAGGATAGTGTTTCTTGTCACCACCTGAAGGCAAGATTTCCGCATGCAAATCACGTGGATTCACACCATCATTCAAGACTTCACGAAGTTCACGTTGTGTTTCAAGAATCGCACCCATACCAGCACCAGAGACTGCTTGGTAAGTTGAAACGATGATGCGGTCCAAGCCCCATTTTTGGCGGACCGGCTCAAGAGCCACCATCATTTGGATTGTTGAACAGTTAGGGCAGGCAATAATCCCGTTGTGGGCATCAAGTGCATGAGCATTGACCTCTGGAACAACCAAAGGAACATCTGGATTTTGACGGAAATAAGATGTGTTATCCACTACTACAGCTCCAGCTTGAACTGCGTATGGTGCATACTTAGCTGATGTCGAACCACCTGCTGAGAAGAGTGCAATATCAACACCCTCAAAAGCTGTCTCAGTTGTTTCTTCAATCGTAATATCTTGGTCTTTAAATTTCAAAGTCTTGCCTGCTGAACGTGCAGAAGCAAGGTAACGGATTTTATCGATTGGAAGTGTTGATTCTTCCAACATTTTTATCATCTGAGCTCCGACAGCACCTGTCGCGCCGACTACAGCAACTGTATATCCCATAAATAACCTCTTTCGGAATTTTCTAAAAATTTCTATAATAGATGTATTATACTACTTTTTCCAGAAATTGAAAAGCACTTTTAGACTATATTTTCTGAAAACTAAAAATCCCTAGCCATTTGACCAGGGACTAAGAGGCATCTTCATGTGATGAGCAGGTTCACACAACTCATCAAGGTCCGCTCCTGCGTTATGACCTCCTTATGCTCAATAGTAGTTCGAAGACTACCTATCGACTCATCGCAACTACTATTCTACTAGATAGAGTCACTTTTGTCAACTGCCAAAACTCTTCGCTTCATTTATACAAGTGTACAAGAAAAACCTTGGTTTCCCAAGGTTATTTCGTTTCTATCATGCTAATTGCCGGGATTGAACCGGCGACCTCATCCTTACCATGGATGCGCTCTGCCAACTGAGCTAAATCAGCTTACCTAAAAAGTATACTATAGTTCTATGTTCTTGTCAAGCGCTCTCTTTTAATTTTATGGAATGGAAAAAGCTAGATTGAGCAAGAATCTAGCTTATAAACTTCTTATCTTGTTAGATCGATTCGGCGTCCTAATTTTCCGATTAAAATAGCACCAACGATAAGCGATGCAAACTCTCCAATCCCTGTAGAAAACCAAGTAAAGAAGAATGGAGCTTCAGCAACGATATGAAGTTCTGCTGCAATGGTAATCATTGAAATAGAGAAGAGGATTGAAAAGAAGAAATGATCTTTTCGAATCAAACCATTGAACAAATAGTCTTTCTTATACTTGCTAAAGAGCCAAACACCTAGACTAAGGAAAATTAGAGTAGATCCTCCGCCGACAAAGACATCAATTATGCCAAAACTAAAGAAATTAGCAATCATACAACCAATCGTCACACCGATGATATATTTAGGATTGTAAAAAGCCAAAAAATTCATCATCTCAGAAATACGGAACTGGTAAGCACCGTAGCTAATGGCATTCAGTGGTGGGGTAATGGTTAAAACCACATAGATAGCAGCAACAATGGCAATATCTGCCATGTCACGAACAGTTAATTTTTTCATTTTTTCTCCTTTGGCGGTTTCCCGCGTAAAATATGCTTGGTGAAAGAAGCTAAGCACCAAGGGTTGAGATTATCAACCTTACCAGTATAGCACAATATAGGACATTATGCTATACTAAAATCATGAAAAGAATAATAAAGGCATTCTTCGATAACGAAATCCTCTCCTACCTATTTTTCGGTGCTGCTACTACTCTGGTTTCTATTTTATCGCGCTTGGTTATTTACCACATCAGCCACCAGGAAATCCTAGCAACCGTACTCGCAAATCTTACCGGGATTCTCTTTGCCTTTTTTACAAATGATACAATCGTCTTTAAACAAGAGAGAAGAAATTGGCCAACTCGCCTGGCTAAGTTTTTCTTAGCTCGTCTCTCAACACTTGGACTTGACGTTCTTTTAACTTATATCTTCGTTACAACCTTTCCTAATGTTATCGGGCAATTTGTCAACGATCAACTAGATCAGGTTAATGCCATCGAAACTCTAATTGCGCAGGTTTTGATTATCATTCTTAACTATATTTTTAGTAAAGTATACGTTTTTTATAAATGAAATAGGTATCAGTAAGTATTAAGGTTGTAATATTTAGGTATTTCAGGTACAATTAAGATTAGTTTTTGAAAGGAAATTATGAAAATGTTAAAAGATCTTAAAGAATTTTTGCTTCGTGGCAATGTCGTTGACCTTGCTGTCGGTGTAATCATCGCCTCTGCTTTTGGTGCTATCGTGACTTCACTCGTTAACGATATCATCACTCCACTTATCTTGAACCCAGCTTTGAAAGCTGCGAACGTTGAACGTATTGCTGAACTTTCATGGAATGGTGTTGGTTACGGTAGCTTCTTGAGCGCTGTTATCAACTTCCTTGTTGTGGGTACAGTTCTCTTCTTCGTTATCAAGGCAGTTGAAAAATCTCAAAGTCTTACAAAGAAAGAAGAACCAGCTGAAGATACACCTGCTGCTCCAACTGAACTTGAAGTTCTTCAAGAAATCAAAGCTCTTCTTGAGAAAAAATAAAACAGATAAAGGATCTAGCTTAAAGCTAAATCCTTTTTTCTTTACTCTTTTGGTAACTTCCCAGCCTTTTCTAGCATTTTCTTAATTAAGTACGGCATCTTCACATTTTCACGACCTTTTTTCTCAATGAGTTTTTTGACAAATTCTGGCATCTGAAGGTCGTCTGTCTCTTTCATGATGTCCTTGGTAGTTGCCGAAGGCGCTAACTCATCAAAGGTTTCTTCTTCTGGGAGAAAAGCTTTAAATTCTTTGTGTTCGTTGGCTCTTACAGTAGCAACTAAAGCGTCAATTAAACGAGAGTCTGTGTTTGGCATAGGTGGACGATGATAGGTGACACCTAATTCTTGACACAAATCATAACATTCCACATCATTATCGAACAAGACTTCGATGTGCTCACTGATAAAACTTATCGGGATAAAAATATAATGTTCTGGATGTTGCTTTTGTTCTCGTAAATATTCTAAAACATCTGGCTTGATCCAAGGAATCCCTATATCACTTTCGCTCTGCCAAGTATTGGTATACTGGTCGGCTGTTAGGCCGAGTTGTTCAGCAATAAGCCTGCTATTATCGAAAATCTGATCGATATATGGATCTCCATAGTCTAAGGCAAAAATGGGAACACTGTGTGCTGAAAAGATTACCTTGAAAGATTCTTCTCCCACCTCATTTCGTAAAATTTTGCTAATCTCATCTGTCCAGAAGTCCAGCAAATGCTGTTGCTGATACCAGTCCTTAATGACTAAAAACCGGATCTGCTGGCTTTCCAGAAACTTCTCATACCCCATAACCGAGTAGAAGGAATAATGGGGTTCTAAAATCAAACAAATACACTCTTCAACGCCATCAGCTTCCATCTGCTTGATCACATCTGGGATAAAGGGACGAGAAAACTTATTGGCAAAGTAGATACCGTACTCCTCCCCTATACGTTCTCTTACTAAAGCAACTTCTTCCCTTGTAATCTGCTGCAAGGGCGTACCACCGATACGAACATAATTGTCATAGAGAGTCTGAATCTCGTGATCTTTGGGTCTAACTCCACGACGAATATTGGTAAAAAAATCCGCCACACTCTCAAAGGTAATCTCTTCTGGCGAACCGAATGTCATCATTAAAATTGCTTTTTTCATCGATATGTCCTTGTGATATTTTTTTCAATTACCATTCTACCATGAAATATATCATAAATAAACGCTTTCATTCATTTTATTTTTATTTACTTCTCTTTGTCTTTCTCTCCATTCTATGATACAATGAAAAAAATGATAAAAAAGGAGTTTTTATGTCTTATCCGAACCTTTTGGAACGTTTTCTTACCTACGTTAAGGTCAACACGCGTTCTGATGAACACTCTACTACTACTCCAAGTACGCAGAGCCAGGTAGATTTTGCGACCAATGTGCTTCTTCCTGAGATGAAACGTGTTGGCCTGCAAAATGTTTACTACCTACCAAATGGTTTTGCCATTGGTACCTTACCAGCTAATGATCCCAGCCTGACACGTAAGATTGGATTTATCTCCCACATGGATACAGCTGATTTTAATGCTGAGGGCGTTAATCCACAGGTGATTGAAAACTACGATGGCGGAGCTATCGACTTAGGTAATTCTGGATTTAAACTGGATCCAGCTGACTTTAAGAGTCTTGAGAAATATCCAGGTCAAACGCTTATCACAACAGATGGCACGACCTTGCTAGGTGCTGATGACAAGTCTGGAATTGCTGAAATTATGACTGCTATCGAATACCTGACTGCTCATCCCGAAATCAAGCATTGTGAAATCCGTGTCGGTTTTGGACCAGATGAAGAAATCGGTGTCGGTGCTAATAAGTTTGATGCAGAAGATTTTGACGTTGACTTTGCCTATACTGTTGATGGAGGACCTCTCGGAGAACTTCAGTACGAGACTTTCTCAGCAGCTGGTGCTGAGCTTCATTTCCAAGGGCGTAATGTCCACCCTGGTACTGCCAAAGGACAGATGGTCAATGCCCTTCAGCTGGCGATTGATTTTCATAATCAACTTCCTGAGAATGACCGACCAGAACTGACAGATGGTTACCAAGGTTTCTATCATCTTATGGATGTGTCAGGTAGTGTCGAGGAGGCGCGTGCAAGCTATATCATTCGAGACTTTGAAAAAGATGCCTTTGAAGCTCGTAAAGCAGCTATGCAGTCTATTGCTGATAAGATGAATCAAGAGCTTGGGAATGATCGCGTTAGCTTGACTCTGACAGACCAGTACTACAATATGAAGGAAGTCATTGAGAAAGACATGATGCCTGTTACCATTGCTAAGGCTGTTATGGAAGATTTAGGGATCACGCCAATTATCGAACCAATCCGTGGTGGAACAGATGGGGCTAAGATTTCCTTTATGGGCATTCCAACTCCAAATATCTTTGCTGGTGGTGAAAACATGCATGGACGTTTTGAATACGTCAGCCTTCAGACAATGGAGCGTGCGGTGGATACCATCATTGGCATTGTATCTTATAAAGACTAAAAAAGACGAGGTAGCTCAGCTACTTCGCCTTTCTTTTTAGTCGTTTGGTTGAGTACTTGGCTCAGACTCGCTTTGCACTTGCTTTTCTGTCGCTTGAGAAGTAGCTGTTTCACCGTCTTTCTCAGACTTAGATTGGCTATCAGTTTCACTTGCTTTTGAACGGAGTTCCTGGTTCAAGCTAATGATCTCTTTAGCTAGAGTGAGGAGACCTTCTTTATCGCTGCTTTTGGCTGCAAGTTGATCAAATAGGGCATCAACACGTTCAAAGTCAGCATCGGATCCTTTGTTATCCTCTAAGTACTTGTGAAGAGAGAGCAAGACATTATAGAGTTTTTGGTAGATGATCACAGTTTGTGGATCTTTTTCTGCTTCTTTTTCCTCTCGTTGGATAGTCGCTGCAATACGATTTAAAAGATCCTCAAGTTGTGTTTTAGCTTCGTCAAGGTCTGCATTTTCCTTTTCAGTAGCCGCTTTGATATTAGCAGCTTCTTCAGCTAGGGATTGTTTGACACCATCCTCTTTAACACGTGCTAGGAGTTGGGCAACTTTAGTTAGGAGAGCATCCACTTCTTCCTTCTTAACATGGCTAACCCGCTCTTCTGGCATAAAATCACCGTAGAGTTCTTTTAGGAATTCATAGATGGCTGTCTTAGCGGTTTGACTATCTACTTTTTCCGTATCTAGAATAGTCTTACCAGCTTTTGTAGAAACGGGTTCTTCTTTGAGAGCTTCTTCTACTTCTAGCTTAGTTTGGTAAATTGTTGGGAATAACTTGTTCAAGTCGGTTGCTTTGAGGAAAGATTGTGACTGGTAAAGTTCCCATGTCAACTTGGCAACACGGTTCCGAAGTTCTTCTCTCAAACGACCATCAGATACATGTTCATAGAAATACTTGATGTACTCTACTGTTGTGACTCCTGTCCGATCTCGGAAATCTTGCAAAGCCTGAAGTTTCGCTTCAATGGCAGCCAACTCTGTCTCATCCTGTGCTAGTTTCGCTTCCTGTAAATGTACCAAAAGATCTTTCTTAGGTAAGCCATAAGTGTCCGTATCCAATGTATTGATCTTATCTACTAGGGCTTGGTACTTCTTATCTAAAGGTGAAGTTTCAACTGGTGCCACACTTTGATCCACATGGATATACTGCTTATCAAAGAGATCCAAGGCTGCTAGATATCCAGCAGTTGAGTTTGTTGCCAGTTTTTTCATATTTTCGGTGAACTGCCCCAAAGCAAGTTCAACACGTCTCTGCATGATTGGCTGGTCTTTGTAGAGACTTCTGCTATCTGCTAAAAGTTGATCCACTTTAGATAGAACAGTTTGTTCATCAAATGCTCCAGGTTGATAGGTCGATTGTAGGGCTGGAATCTTGTTTTTCAAAGCCACTTCATAGCCCTTAGTTTGGACCTTGATATAGTGATTGTGATCACCATGTGGAATGACAAAGCTACCATTTTCAACCTGCAAACTATAAGGAGACACCCCATCACGTAGGGCAGTCGTATAAAGTTCATTTAGGAAATCCAGTTCCGGATTCCCAGTTTGGAGAGGAATACGAACATGTTCTTTTCGAACAGCATAAGGATGGATATGGGTAGGATCATAGGCTTGATCCGGATTCCCAAAGACAAAGAATCCATTTGAAATGCGAATCGCTTCGAGCGGAACCCCGTAGGTCTGTGAGATATACTTGATTTTTTCTTCATCACTAGCATCTCTTGAGAAACTTTCCACAGTCTTTGCAAGTGGTTGAACCGGCTCAGACTGATGATTTTCTTTCAAGTGATCTTGGGCAGTTTTGATTTGAGCTGCAGTCAAGTCTTTCTTAAAGAAATAATGAGCGTGATCTCCATGAGAAACTACAAACCCTTGCTCATCCTCACTGATGACACGGTCAGCTGCAAAACCATGATCATGTTCTTCACCGTGATGGTGGTCATGCTCCTCTCCATCATGGTCATGATCTTCATGGTTGGTATCCTGACTTCCATGGTCACCGTCTTGGTCATGATGATGATCCGATTGAGCTGGATGCTCTGCTGGTTTGCTTGGATTTTCCAAAGGTGTTGGTTTCCCACTGTCGCTAGATAAAGGAATCATTCGCGCAATCTTTTCTTCCAAGGCAGAAAGCTTTGTATATGGGATGAAATGATAGTGATTTCCATGAGGAATCGCTACGCCACTTGGCGTTCTGCTTGAAATCTTAGCAGGGTCAAAAATCAAGCCATCAGATTCTGCATAACGTTGATTACTTGGAAGTGCATAGAGTTGCTGCAATAGACTCTGTAAGCTCTCTTCTGGATTGCTTGGTGTTTCAGTTTGTTGACTAGGATTAGTGGTTTGACTAGTTCCATTTTGACTTGGACGATAGTCAGTCACACTCGGTTGTTTTCTAGTTCCAGATAGGTAGGCTTGAGCAGCTGCTAATTCGCTAGCAGATAAGGAACTCTTTGGAATGTAGTGGTAATGTCCACCGTGAGGAACGATATAAGCATCACCAGTATCTTCTATAATATCCGATGGATTAAAGATGTATCCATCATCGGTAGTATAGCGTCCTTGTGATCGTGCAAGTGTCACTGCACTGTTAGAAGTTGGTGCATCGTGAGTATGACCTTGTTTTTGGCGTTCAATTTCGTCCTTCGTACGAACGTTATCTGCATGCGCCACATCCTTAAGGTAAACATAATACTTACCATCCACCTTGATAATGTAGCCACCTTTGATTTCATTGACAATATCAGCGTCTTTAAGTTGATAATTGGCATCTTTCATCAACAGTTCTTCACTGAAAATCGCATCAAAAGGGACTTTACCATTGTAATAATGGAAATGATCACCGTGTGATGTCACATAACCTTGATCGGTAATTTTCACGACAATTTGCTCAGCCTGAATATCTTCTTTTTTGCTAACTTGATCTGGTGTCTGAGTCTCTGTTTTTTGAGAGTCTTGTTTCCCATCAACATAAGATACACGATTTGTATCTTTTTTGTCTTCTACCTGGTGTTGGTTCAGTGCATAGATGCAAAGACTTAGGGAAAGGACTAAAGCCGAACCCGCCGCAAGATACTTTTTCTTAATTTTCATAATCTCCTCATTTTAATTCTTCTGCAAGAACATTCATATTTTCTTCTAGATTTTCTAAGTAAGTTTTGTCATTTTCAGGATCTGCTTCCAAAGGATTCAGTGTTTTCAAACTAACTCCTGTTGATTTGACCAAGGTCTCAGCGACTTTAGAAGAAGCGTTGCTCTCAGTAAAGATGGTTTTGACATTATAAGTTTTGACAAATTCTTGGATTTCTGTCAACTGTCTCGGACTTGGCTCTTGTTCAGGGGAAATCCCTGCAATACCAAGTTGTTTCAATCCAAAACGTTTAGCGAGATAAGAAAAAGCTGTGTGTTGTGTAACAAAAGTCTTTTGGCTCGCTTTTTCAAAAATAGGCTGGTACTTCTTAGTCAATTCTTGTGCTTTAGCGATAAAGTTTTTAGCATTCTTTTGATACTTTTCCTTATTAGCACTATCAATCTCCGAAAGTTTGTCAGCGATAATCTGAGCTTCTTCACCTGCTTTTTCTGGATCTAACCAAGTGTGAGGGTCGTAGAGTGTTTTTTCATCGATGCCGTCACCAGCTTCTACATCTTCTAAGCCCGGTACACGCTCCAACGTCATTCCTTCAGAAGCTTCTAAAACCTTAACTTTTGAGTTTTTCAAGTTTGGATCCAAACTTCCCGCCCAAGATTCGAGCGTATGAGAATGGTAGACAAAGACATCGGCGTCATAAATGGCAGCAATGTCATTTGCTGACGGTTCAAAGGAGTGAATCCCACTACTTGACTGAATCATCCGCACGTCATTCAAGTCACCTGATACCTCTTTGACCATGGCATAGATTGGGTAAAAACTTGTTACAATCTTCATTCCTTTTGCTTCTTGTTTTTCTTTTTGACCACATGCTCCTAAGACAAGAGCCAACACACTGGCCATCAATAATAGTATTGTTCTTTTTTTCATCATTACTCCTTAACTAGTATTTAACCATTCAATTAACTAGTAAATAGTTTATCTTTATTTACACTATATGTCAAGATATTTTACATATTTTCATGAAAAAAATGAGAACTAGAACTCACATTCTGCTCTCATTTTTCGATTTTATCTTTTCTAGCTCTCCTATCCTGTTTTTAGGAGTTAGAAAATGTTGTTACAACTACTTACTCTCCCTTAACAAAGCCAATAGTTTTTCAGCTTCTGCCATAATGGTATTGTTGTCCTGAGCGCCAAATAGCAGGTTATTTTTTAATCCCGTGAGAGTTTCTTTGGCATTAGACTTGATAATGGGATCTTGGATTTTTGCAAGTAAATCTTCAGCCTCTCTCAACTTCGCTTCAACCTTTTCAGTCTCAACCTGAGTTTCTTCTGGCTCCTCTGGTGATTCTTCCTCAGGTTCCTCTGTTGGTTTTGGAGACTCTGGTTTCTCACTCTGCGGCTTCTCTTCGCGCGGTTTTTCTTCCTCAGTTTTTTCTGTCCGAGGTTTCTCCTCTGATGGTTTTTCCGTATGATTGTTATCTGCTTGACCATTTTGGTTTCTTTGAACATGGTCGCTTGCATTGCCCCATCCACTATCTGAATGTGGACGTTCGTTTGGATGTTCAACATAGTACTTCACAGTCGCAAAGAGATCTTCTAGACTATAACCTTTAGGTGCCTCATAAAGACCTTCGTCAAACCACTCAAATTTGATGTTATGGTAATGGTCATAATGAGGTATGATTAAACTACCGTTTTTGACTTCCACAGTATGTTGAAGATTGTAAGGCATACGATCAAGTGGCACCTTCTTGGCTGCTTTCACTCGATTGTAGATAGCTTCTGCTCCCTTAGCCTCACTATTTCCTGAATTCTGATAGTCTGTCGAAGGAGGCGTTAAACCTTTCTCTTTAGCATAAGCCTGGGCCGCCGCTCTTTCGGCTTCAGACAAACTATCTTTTTTAATCCAATGACTATGGGTCATATGTGGAGTTACATAGGCATCCCCCTCATCACTGGTGATATCACGAGGATCAAAGATATAACCGTCTTCTGTTGTGTACTTGCCTGCCAACTTGGCTACTTGAATCTCATCATCAGTATAAGCAATTTGCGCATTTGGTTTTCCTAAACGTTCTGGATGACGAATCGGTGCTAGGAAGGTAAGAATATCATCCACCAACTTGATTTTATCACTTGAGGCATCATTGAGACGTTCCAAGAGTTTATCCAAAGCGTCAAAATCAGCTTGGCGCCCTTTATTATCAAGTAAGTCTTGATGAACTGTTGCTAGTAAATCATAAGCCTTATTGTAAAATCCTTGATCACCAGATGGGAGGTTGGTTTTCCTAGCTCCTAGCTTATGAGACAAACTTTCTTGCTTGGCTAGTTTACTATCAATGGCTGCTGCTGTTTCTGCTGAAAGTTCCTTGGCAGAAATATAACGTGAGGCTCCATTCTCCTCAAATACATAGCCATCAGCTACTTTTCGAATCGCTTGTTTGACCAACTTTTTATCAATTGGATTGCTTGGAGCTGATTGAGGATTTGGTGTAGGTTGCGGACTTGGACTAGGTTCTGGAGTCGGTTGTGGACTTGGTTCTTCTGGCCTTGAATCTGGTACCCAATGGTTCGAACGATAACGAAGAGGAATAATACGAGCGATTCGTTCTTCCAATTCAGACATTTGTTCATAAGGGATAAAGTGGTAATGGTTACCATGAGGGACAGCTACACCTCTGGCTGTGCGACTTGTGATTTGTGCTGGGTCGAAAACAAGGCCATCAGATTCCACATGTCGTTGGCTCAAAGGCAGTTTGTAGAGCTGTTTCAAAAGACTATCAATGTCATCACTTTGACTTGCTTGACTGTCAGTATTGCTGTTGTTGCTTGTGTTAGTATTGGTACTTCCCTGATTGCTTTCAGAAGGGACCCAGTTAGTTCTTGGGCTGCTATCGCTATTTTGTCGGCGATAGGTTCTTGAACTTGACAAACTTCCCCGACCTGATAGGAAGGCTTCTGCAGCAGCCAATTCACTAGCTGATAACTCATTCTTAGGAATGTAATGGAAATGGTCGCCATGAGGAACGATATAAGCATCACCAGTATCTTCAATGATATCGGATGCATTAAAGATATAACCATCATCTGTGGTGTAGCGTCCCTGTGAACGTGCCAAGGCAACAGCGCTATCATTTGCTGAAGTTCTTCCTTCGCGATGCTGACTATGCTCTTGTTTTTGTCGATTGATTTCTTCTTTCGTACGGACATTATCTGCATGGGCTGCATCCTTAAGGTAGACATAGTATTTTCCATCTACCTTGATGACATAACCACCCTTGATTTCACTGACAATATCCTCGTCCTTGAGCTGGTAGTTTGGATCTTTCATGAGCAACTCTTCACTGATGATAGCGTCATAAGGGACCTTCCCATTGTAATAATGATAGTGGTCGCCATGTGAAGTGACATAACCTTGGTCTGTTATCTTGATGACGATTTGCTCCGCATTGATTCCTTCACGCTTGCTAACCTCATCAGGAGTCAGATTCTCCGTTTTTTGCGTTGCTTGTTTACCATCAACGTAAGACACACGATTATTTTCCTTGACTGTTCTAGCTTGATACAATCCCAACTCATAAGAACAAACACTTAAAATCAAGGCAGCCGCAGAACCAGCTAGATATTTTTTATTAATTTTCATCGAAACTCTCTTTCTTTTTGATATTTCTAGTTGCAATTCATTCCTAAATTGCAGAAACTCCTCTCTATTACTTAACTGGTTAATAGTTTACTCCTAAATTTGCAACTTGTCAAGAATTTTATGAACCAGTTAAGTATTTTTTTATTCTTCACCGCTACTTTCTCTAGAATGGACTTTATATAAGAAAGATTTTCTTGAAAATTCTTTAAAAAAATCCCTGCAACACAGTTGCAAAGATTTTTCAATTAATCAAAATTAACGTATTCTTTTTGAAGTTCAAGAACTTCTTCCATTGTTGAGCATTCTGTAAGGGCACGATTAGCGTACTCTTGCATCTTAGCTGTATCGAGTTTCTTCATCAAGCTACGTGTACGAAGTACAGATGTTGCTGACATAGAGAACTCATCCAAGCCCATTCCGACAAGAAGTGGAACAGCTTGTTGGTCACCAGCCATCTCACCACACATACCAGCCCATTTACCTTCAGCGTGAGCTGCCTTGATAACATTGTTAATCAAACGTAGGATTGATGGGTTGTATGGTTGGTAAAGGTATGAAACTTGCTCGTTCATACGGTCTGCTGCCATTGTGTATTGGATCAAGTCGTTTGTACCAATTGAGAAGAAGTCAACTTCTTTAGCAAATTGGTCTGCAAGCATTGCTGCTGCTGGGATTTCAATCATGATACCAACTTGGATATTATCCGCAACTGCAACTCCTTCAGCAAGAAGGTTTGCTTTTTCTTCGTCAAAGACCGCTTTTGCTGCACGGAATTCTTTCAAGAGCGCAACCATTGGGAACATGATACGCAATTGACCGTGAACAGACGCACGAAGAAGGGCACGGATTTGTGTGCGGAACATAGCATCTCCAGTCCCAGAGATAGAGATACGAAGGGCACGGAATCCAAGGAATGGGTTCATTTCGTGAGGCATATCGAAGTAAGGAAGTTCCTTATCTCCACCGATATCCATTGTACGAACGACAACAGGTTTACCGTTCATTCCTTCAAGTACAGCTTTGTAAGCTTCGTACTGCTCGTCTTCTGTTGGGAAGTCTTGAGAATCCATGTACAAGAACTCTGTACGGTAAAGACCAACAGCTTCAGCACCGTTGTCATTGACACCTTCAACGTCTTTTGGAGTACCGATGTTGGCAGCCAATTCAAAGTGCTTACCATCTGCAGTCACTGTTTGTGCATCTTTCAAGAGCGCCCATTCAGCTTTTTGCTTCGCATAAGCTTCACCAGCTGCCTTGAATTCTGCTGCTTGCTCATCAGTTGGGTTGATAATAACCTCACCAGTGATACCGTTAACGGCAAGGATGTCACCATCTTTAACGATTTCAGTGATGTTGTTTGTACCCAATACAGCAGCAATTTCAAGTGTACGCGCCATGATAGCTGAGTGGCTTGTACGTCCACCGATGTTGGTTACAAAAGCTTTTACAAAGTTTTTGTCCAATTGAGCTGTATCTGAAGGAGTCAAGTCATGCGCAATCACGATCACTTCTTCATTGATAGAAGCTGGGTTTGGCAATTTCTTACCAAGGAGATTTGCCAATACACGTTTTGTCACGTCACGGATATCCGCTGCACGTTCTTGCATGTATGGGTTGTCTTCCATACCTTCAAAGATAGTGATAAACATGTCTGTCACTTCTTTCAGACCTGCTTCTGCATTCACTTTCTTCGCACGGATTGTTTCCTTAATTTGGCTGATCATTTCTGGGTCAGCAAGAACCATTAAGTGAGCGTCAAAAACTTGAGCAGCTTCTTCACCGAGCGTACCTACTGCTTTCTCACGAATAACAGAAAGCTCGTCTTGTGATGCTTTTAGAGCGGCATCAAGGCGAGCTTCTTCTGCGTTTGTATCTTCGACTGTAATAGTCTCAAATGACAAATCCGGTTGAACGAGTAGATATGCTTTTGCAACTGCAACACCGTCTGATGCTGCGATTCCTTTAAGCATTTCTGTCATTTTCCTTATGCCAATCCTTCTTTTTCCATAGTTTCAGTGATAGCAGCGATTGCGTCGTCAGCATCTGCACCTTCAGCTGAAATTGTAACGTCAGCACCTTGGCCAACACCAAGACTCATAACACCCATGATAGATTTAAGGTTTACTGATTTACCTTTGTATTCAAGAGTGATATCTGAAGCAAATTTGCTAGCTGTTTGAACCAACAATGTTGCTGGACGTGCGTGAATACCTGTTTCTGCCACTACGTGGAAATCTTTAGAAGCCATAGTTTGACTCTCCTTTAGTTATTTCTTTTTTGGATTATATGTGATAACCCTTACAAGACTGTATTATATCACCTTCTAGATAATTTTTCAAGTATTTTATGGACTTTTACTGAAAATGAAATTGCTTCTTTTTTCTATCATACAGGTACTATGGGAAATTTAGGCACTAATTATTAAAAGAATATTACCTTCAAAATTCCAATTTTCAAAGCTATTTTCCCTTAATACCAATCAGAGGACAATCCTAGTAAATAATGAAATAATACTATTTAACTATAATTAATATAACCCAGTAAATCTATTATTTGAAAAGACTTCATCAAATACTAAATACTGAAATTCTAAAACCTACTCTTACCATCAACAGTAGAGAATTTATCCAATTTGCTACTTAAAGTAAAATAAGTTTGTAGCCCCTAACAGTAAAAAGGTAGATATATCTAAGTGGTATAAGTAGAGCTAAAACTTTGATTGATTCCATTCAAATAAAGTATCCAACCAATCAAAAACGACATTATGGGCGAGTCTTAGATTATTGACTTGGCAATGAGCGTCCGCACCACTTTCCGCCTCAAATACTTGAAGTTTAGTTTGTTGATTTTTAGATTTAAGTGCTTCATAAATTACCTTAGTTTGATGCTGCAGTTCAGCACCCTCACCCTTTCCCATGATAAAAAGGCATGGGCATTGAATTTTTTGATAATCCACAATCTTTGCATGGTTAAATACATCATCAATAGCACTCTTAAAATCAGAAGTACCAAACTGCCATGCATACTTTTTAAGATTTAAATTTGCTGATTCATTCAAATTTCCAGCTAATTTTAAAATGGCATTTATTAACCAACTAGGTGCTTTCAAACTTGATCCAAATTCTTTTCTGAAAAGTTCTGCAACATCGTAAATAGGGGTACTAGCAATCCAAGCATGAATTCTTGGATCCTTTTCGACAGCTTGTGCGGTAAAATATCCCCCTCCGCTGACACCATAAATAGCTAAATAATTTAGTTTAGGATTTCTATTTTCCAACCAGTCTATGCATAATGAAATTGGAATAGAAGCATCCACATCAAAGACCAGCCCTCTACTAGGATTGCTCCCTTGACCAGGAAGATCAACCATTAAAACATTATAATTTCGTATCCATCCAGGATATCCTGCAAAGTAAAATAAATCTTCGCGATAAGTATCACCTCCACCAATCATGATTAGCGTTGGACAATTATCACCGCTATGAAGATAATACCCAGGCAAGTAAGAACCCTGATAGGGAATAGTTAGTTTTTCAATCGGTGCACCTAGTGAATGAATTGCACTAGAAAACACCTTCTCCATTTGACGAACGGTCGGTAAATACTCGTCAGAAAATGGATCGGTAAACTGAATTGCCGAGCGAAGTGAGTAGGTCTGTGCAAGATAATACTGCGCCTTTGTTTGTTCACTCAATCCTGAATTACTTGCTTCTTGTTCAAGGTAGTTTACATGCGATAAAAATACATTTTTCCAGTCATCAGGCTTTGGTGAGTTCCCCAATCTTTGAGCAAGATAATAAAGCTCTCCATGAGAGAAACCAAAAATTTCACCGATTCCTAACAACCAATTAAAGAAAAAATCCGTATCACCATTCTTAAAAAATATTTGAGTTGATTGCCGTTTTAAAATAACATCATTTTCTTTCACCACGCGCCTCCTAATTCTGTGTTCTTTCATTCATTTAATCTAATTATAATCTGATAACATTCTCTATCAAGCAAAAGCATCCAGATATCCATTTCCTAATCTTATAATCACAGATACTATATCACATAAAATGAACTTTCTCAAACATTGTATTTATATACTCCTTATAAAAGGATACGAAACTCATAAGTATCCTATATAAAATTAACCAATGATCCATTTTTATGAATACAGCATAATCTGTCATTTCCACTTTTGTTATATTTTAGATATTCTAATACAAAATATTGGGACATCTTGTGTAGAAAATTTCTTTTTTCGTAAATATCACAGTTTCTGTTTTGTTAAAGCATTGTCTCAGCTAGACTTATTCCTGTTCTTACGATTTTTGCTATTTTCTTCGTTTTCCTTTCTGATAACTTGCTGAAAATCTTCTATTTATATTGCCAATATACAGTATGTAGTTTTTTTATTTTGAGAAAGTTTGACAGTTCAACGGAAATCAAAATTTATGTTTTTGAAAACACTACATCTTGTGTTTTAATTTTAAAACTGTAACTTTTTAGCACAAGATTTAGTTTAAAAAGTTTGACAAAGTTTTTTTTTCTGATATACTAAGAAAGTAATCTATTTTGAAAGAGGAGTTACGAAAATGGTAACCGTTTATTCTAAAAACAACTGTGTCCAATGTAAGATGACCAAGCGTTTCTTGGACAGCAACAATGTCGCTTATCGTGAGATCAATCTCGACGAGCAACCAGAGTACATCGATCAAGTTAAAGAGCTCGGTTTCAGCGCTGCTCCTGTTATCCAAACACCAACTGAAGTCTTTTCAGGCTTCCAACCAGGAAAACTGAAACAATTAGCATAATCTTAGTACATCATCCAGAAGAAATTGCTTCTAGGGCTAACTTAGAGGCCTTTCTTTTGTAATCAGGTTAGATAAGGAAAATTTTATGGGATTAAAACATCTTGAGGACGTAACTTACTTCCGTCTCAATAACGAAATCAACCGTCCTGTCAATGGACAAATCATGCTTCATAAAGACAAAGAAGCCTTGGATGCCTTCTTTAAAGAAAATGTGGTTCCAAATACCATGGTTTTTGATTCGATCACTGATAAAATCAACTACCTCATTAAACACAACTACATCGAAACTGCCTTTCTCAAGAAATACCGTCCAGAGTTTTTGGAAGAACTGCATCAATTTATCAAGGATCAAAACTTCCAATTCAAATCTTTCATGGCTGCCTATAAGTTCTATAATCAATATGCCTTGAAAACTAACGACGGGGAATACTATCTTGAAAGCATGGAAGACCGTGTCTTCTTTAATGCGCTTTATTTTGCTGATGGGGATGAGGCGATCGCGACTGACATTGCTAATGAAATCATCCACCAACGCTACCAACCAGCTACTCCTTCCTTTTTGAATGCAGGCCGTGCTCGTCGTGGGGAGTTGGTCTCTTGTTTCTTGATTCAAGTAACTGATGACATGAACTCTATCGGACGTTCTATCAACTCTGCTCTTCAACTTTCACGTATCGGTGGTGGTGTGGGAATTTCCCTCAGCAACCTTCGTGAAGCTGGAGCTCCTATCAAAGGTTATGAAGGTGCTGCTTCTGGTGTCGTACCAGTTATGAAGCTTTTTGAAGACAGCTTCTCTTACTCAAACCAACTCGGGCAACGTCAAGGTGCCGGGGTTGTCTACCTCAACGTCTTTCACCCAGATATCATCGCTTTCCTTTCAACTAAGAAAGAAAATGCCGATGAAAAGGTTCGTGTTAAGACCCTCTCACTTGGAGTTGTGGTACCAGATAAATTCTACGAATTAGCTCGTAAAAATGAAGAAATGTATCTCTTTAGCCCTTACTCTGTAGAGCTTGAGTACGGTGTACCATTCAACTACATCGACATCACTGAAAAATACGATGAATTAGTCGCAAATCCAAATATCCGCAAGACAAAAATCAAGGCGCGTGATTTGGAAACTGAAATCTCTAAATTGCAACAAGAATCTGGTTACCCTTATGTAGTCAACATTGATACAGCCAACCGTGCTAATCCAGTAGATGGTAAGATTATCATGAGTAACTTGTGTTCTGAGATTCTTCAAGTTCAAAAACCAAGCTTGATCAACGATGCTCAAGAATTCCTTCAAATGGGAACAGACGTTTCATGTAACCTTGGTTCAACTAACGTAGTCAACATGATGACTTCACCTGACTTTGGTCGTTCTATCCGCGCGATGGTTCGTGCCCTTACTTTCGTTACAGATAGTTCACACATCGTAGCTGTCCCTACTATCGACCACGGAAATAGCTTAGCCCACACCTTTGGTCTTGGTGCCATGGGACTTCATAGTTACCTTGCCCAACAACTGATTGAGTACGGATCACCTGAGTCAATTGAATTTACAAGCATCTACTTTATGCTTATGAACTACTGGACCTTGGTAGAATCTAATAACATCGCGCGTGAACGCGGTATCACCTTCCACAACTTTGAAAAATCAGACTATGCTAACGGTAGCTACTTCGACAAGTATGTAACAGGCGAATTTGTTCCAAAATCAGACCGTGTTAAAGAACTCTTTAAAGATGTCTTTATTCCAAGCGCTGCTGACTGGGCTGAACTTCGCGAAAAGGTTCAAGCAGATGGACTTTACCACCAAAACCGTCTAGCTGTTGCTCCAAATGGTTCTATCAGCTACATCAACGATGTTTCTGCTTCAATCCACCCGATTACGCAACGTATCGAAGAACGCCAAGAGAAGAAAATCGGTAAGATCTACTATCCTGCTGCAGGTTTGTCAACAGAAACCATTCCTTACTACACTTCTGCCTACGACATGGATATGCGTAAGGTGATTGATGTTTACGCGGCTGCAACTGAACACGTGGACCAAGGACTTTCACTCACTCTCTTCATGCGTAGTGACATTCCAAAAGGTCTTTACGAATGGAAGAAAGAAAACAAACAAACCACACGTGACTTGTCTATCCTTCGTAACTACGCCTTTAACAAGGGCATCAAGTCAATCTACTACGTCCGTACCTTTACAGACGACGGTGGGGAAGTCGGTGCTAACCAATGTGAAAGTTGTGTGATTTAATGGGAAAAATTTTTACTACTTGTTTAAATAGTAAATGGGGACCAGTTTACGCTATACTTGTTCTTGGCCCCCTAACATTTATTGCTCACTCCGCAATAAAAAATATGATACCATTGAAATGGGTTCTATAAAACTAAGCAAGGCTACATAATAATTACTATTACATTGGAGAAATACACCTTATGGAAACTTACTACAAAGCCATTAACTGGAATGCCATCGAAGATGTCATCGACAAATCAACTTGGGAAAAGCTGACGGAGCAATTCTGGCTCGACACTCGTATCCCCTTATCAAATGACCTAGACGACTGGAGAAAACTGTCAAATAAAGAAAAAGACTTGGTTGGAAAAGTCTTTGGTGGTTTGACCCTTCTGGACACCATGCAATCTGAAACAGGGGTTCAGGCTCTTCGTTCAGACATCCGTACACCGCATGAGGAAGCTGTTTTCAACAACATCCAATTTATGGAATCTGTCCACGCAAAATCTTACTCTTCTATCTTTTCTACCTTGAATACCAAGGCTGAAATCGAAGAGATCTTTGAATGGACTAACACAAACCCATACCTACAAAGAAAAGCAGAAATTATCAATGAAATCTACCTCAATGGTAGCCCCCTTGAAAAGAAGGTTGCCAGCGTCTTTCTTGAAACCTTCCTCTTCTACTCTGGTTTCTTTACTCCCCTTTACTATCTTGGCAATAACAAGCTGGCCAACGTTGCGGAAATCATCAAACTGATCATCCGTGATGAGTCTGTTCACGGAACCTACATTGGTTACAAATTCCAACTTGGTTTTAACGAATTGCCTGAAGAAGAGCAAGAAAAACTTAAAGAATGGATGTACGACCTGCTCTACACTCTCTACGAGAACGAAGAAGGTTATACTGAAAGTCTCTATGACGGTGTTGGTTGGACCGAAGAAGTTAAAACCTTCCTTCGCTACAATGCCAATAAAGCCCTTATGAACCTAGGACAAGATCCACTCTTCCCAGATTCAGCTGATGATGTCAATCCTATCGTCATGAACGGTATTTCAACAGGAACTTCTAACCACGACTTCTTCTCTCAAGTCGGAAATGGTTACCTCCTTGGTGAAGTTGAAGCCATGCAAGACGAGGATTACAACTACGGTTTAGACTAATTTGACCAATCATTCAAAATATCATGGTTTGTTTAAAACAACCATGGTATTTTTGTTTTTGTTTTATTTTGTTTTTTTATATTTGATTGATTGAGCGTTTTATGGTAAGATAATAATAGTAGAAATCGAGGTGATAAGGATGCTAAAGCAAGAAAAACTAGATAGTATTCTAGAAGCAGTAAACACAAAAGGCACTATTACTGTAAAAGAGATTATGGAGAGTCTTGATGTGTCAGATATGACAGCTCGCCGCTACTTACAAGAATTGGCAGATAAGGATTTGCTGGTTCGTGTGCACGGTGGCGCTGAAAAACTTCGTACAGGTTCTCTCTTAAACAACGAACGCTCAAATGTTGAGAAACAAGGCTTGCAGATTGCTGAAAAACAAGAAATTAGCCGTTTTGCTGGTCATTTGATTGACGAAGGTGAAACTATTTTTATCGGGCCAGGAACAACCTTAGAATGTTTTGCTCGTGAGCTCCCGATCGATAACATTCGTGTTGTAACAAACAGTCTTCCAGTTTTTCTAATCCTAAACGAACGAAAACTAACAGATTTGATCTTGATTGGCGGAAATTATCGCTCTATCACTGGTGCTTTTGTAGGGACACTTACCTTGCAGGATTTGACAAACCTTCAGTTTTCTAAAGCTTTTGTCAGCTGTAATGGTATTAAGGATAAGGCAATTGCTACTTTCAGTGAAGAAGAGGGCGAGGTACAACGAATCGCCCTGAATAATGCTAATAAAAAATACTTACTGGCAGACCACAGCAAGTTTAATAAGTTTGATTTTTACACTTTCTACAATATCTCAGAGATTGATACTATCGTTTCAGATGCCAAACTGAGTCAGGAGACATTTGAAGATCTGTCGAAACAAACAACCATTCTTTTATCAAAACCATAAAAATTCCCCTGCCTTTTGGCGGGGAATTTTTGTTGAATTTTAATCAATAAGTTGTGTCTCAGCTAGTTTCTTGTACCAGTGAGCCGATTTCTTTGGATAGCGCTCCTGGGTTTCAAAATCAACATAGAAGAGGCCGTAACGCTTTTCGTAACCATTTGACCAAGAAAAGACATCCATCAGAGACCAGATAAAGTAACCTTTGACATTGGCTCCATCAGAGATTGCATCTGCAATCACTTCCATATGTTTCTTAACATAATCAATCCGTCCATCATCGTAGACTGTCCCATCCACAAACTCATCTTTGTATCCGAGACCATTCTCTGTGATGTAGATTTTCTTGTAATTTGGGTAATCTTTCTTCACGCGCATGATTTGATCATACAAACCTTGAGGATAGATAATCCAGTCCCAGTCCGTACGTGGGACATAGTCAGGCGCCACTCGACGTCCAACTCCCTTAATCTGATACTTAGAGCTTCCTTTTTCACCCTTACCGTTATGAATGATTTCTGTTTCGCCATCAAAGGCTTGCATCCAATCACTCATGTAGTAGTTAATTCCAAGGAAGTCATTCAGGTCTTTTGCAGCTTCTAGCACAGCGAAGTCTTCTTCACGCAGATCTAAACTTCCACCATTGACTGCTAAGATATGGTTGACACCTTCCATTGTTTCTTCGGAATATCGTCCTAGATAAGTCGCATCCAAAATAAATTTATTGTGAATGATATCTTCTAACTCGGCTGCACGAACATCTGCTGGATTATCTGGATCCAGAGGATACTTAGTAGGCAGGGCATGAACCACACCAATTTCACCCTTATATCCCTTATCCTTGAAAAGTTTTACTGCACGCGCATGCGACACCATCATATTGTGATGAGATTGGAAGACTTTGGCAAGGTCGTACTGAATACCCGGAGGGAATTTCCCAACCAAATACTGGCCATCCCCTATCGGCCCAATTTCATTAAAGGTTGTCCAAAAGTTAACTTCAGGAAATTCTTCAAAACAGAAGGCTGCATAATCCACAAAGTGATCAATGTTTTCTCTGTTTAGAAAATCCCCGTTAGAATGAAGCGCCTCTGGTGTGTCAAAGTGATGGAGGGTCACGAAG
This sequence comes from Streptococcus oralis subsp. tigurinus, assembly GCF_002096275.1. GTDB lineage: Bacteria > Bacillota > Bacilli > Lactobacillales > Streptococcaceae > Streptococcus > Streptococcus oralis_CN. Next base: position 312,598 of record NZ_NCUG01000018.1, read on the forward strand.
GGCTCAACATGCCGTTTGTGGCACTCTGCAAATAGATTATGATAGAACTCAACCCCCTTGTCATTAACCTTCCCATAACCCGTTGGAAAGATACGTGACCAAGCGATTGAAATACGGATACCATTGACACCATACTCTTCTGCAAGTTTGAGGTCAACTGGGTATTTGTGATAGAAATCACTGGCTGGTTCAGCAGTGTACCAGTAGTTATCTTTGAGGTATTTGTCCCAGGCGACTGGCCCTTTACCATCAGTATGTGTAGCACCTTCTGCTTGGTAGGCTGCTGTTGCTCCGCCAAAAATAAAGTCTTTTGGAAGTGTTTTTGTCATTTGATTCACCTTTCAAGAAATAGAAATGAGATGGGGGTATAGTTGGGAGGAGTTCCTCCATCTCACTTCTTCGCTATTTACATTTTATTCTTCGAACTGCGCTTGAACAAAGGCAAGAGCTCCTTTTCCATCACGAGTCAATTTAATGTATTGGCCACCTTCTGTCTTGGCAAGTTTGATACCAAGTTTGTCGGTCTCTGCTTTCATATCTTCAAAGTTAGAAGCAACTTGAGGAGCAAGGATAACCAGATCAAACTCAGGCAACATTTCACGGTGAGCACCATAGCCACCAGCTGCTGCTTTAACAGGAACTTTGTACTCTGCAGCTGCCTTGTTTAGAGCATTTGCAAGGAGACCACTTGTACCTCCTCCTGCACAGAGAACGAGAACATTTGTTTCTTCTGTGATTGTGTTTTGCGCTGCTTCTACACCTGCTTTTTCAAGAATAGCATCTGCTTTGGCAGTATTAAAGTTTGCGGCTACTTTTTCTTTCAATTCATCATTGGCTTTACCTGAACGCTCTTCTTCAAGAATTTGTTCATCATAAACCTTGAGGAATGGATAGTAGATGGCTACGTCAACAAGGATTAACAAAGCAGCAAGTACAAATGACAAGAATTGGAAGTTTGTACCGAGAACAATACCGAGCGGACCTGGTGTTGTCCAAGGAAGGTTGGCTGTAAATGAGTTCATGCCAAGCGTCTCAATGAAGAATTTAAAGATCCATACGTTGGCAATTGGCGCAAAGATGAAAGGAATAAAGAAGATTGGGTTCAAGACTAGCGGAGCACCAAACAGGATTGGTTCGTTCACACCGAAGAAGGTTGGTACTACTGACGCACGTCCGATTGCACGGTTTCGTTTCGATTTGGTCAACCACATGAACATGAATGGAACAACCAGTGTCGCACCAGTACCACCCATGGTAACGATAAACATTTGTGTACCAGAAGTAAGAATCTTGTCAGCGTGCATACCTTGTTGGAGAAGGTTCAAGTTGACTTCGGCATTTGCATAGGTAATAGCTGCGATTGCTGGCTCGACGATTGAAGGACCGTGGATACCAACAAACCAGAAGAAGGCAAAGGCACCAAAGATAATCGTAATACCTAGATAACCATCAGCAGCAGAGAATAATGGTGCAAAGAATTTACCGATTGATTCAGCTACGCTTGCACCAACAAAATGACGAGCTAGTAAATCAAGAGCATAAAGAGAAACCACTGATAGAGTGAATGGAATCACATCTTTAAAGACTTGTGAGATATTTGGTGGAACTTCGTCAGGCATACGAATAGTGACGTTGTTCTTAACACAAACCTTATAGATGGCTACAGTAACAAAGGCAGCAAGGAAGGCTGAAAGCAAACCTTTTGTCCCCAAGAATCCAGTAGCTAGGCCATTTTCGATAGGATCAGCTGCCAACATCAACAAACCAACAATTGCTGCCAACAATGTTGACATATAGTTGATTTGATTGGTTTTCTCCATGCTACGGTTTACTGAGTCGGTCAATGACTTAGCTGTTGTACCAGCTACCAAGAGAGCTAGAATCCCCATTGAATAGCTATAAGGTTTCATGAGGAGATTAACAACATCATCAGACCATTTAAAGCCCCATGAGTTTGGTACAAAAGCAATCAAGATAAAGATACTTGAGAAGAGAATAACAGGCATACCTGCAATGAAACCATCACGAATAGCACGAAGATAGATATTACGAGATAATTTCTCAAAGAAAGGTTTTCCTTTCTCAATAAATGCAATTAATTTATTCATTACTTAACTCCTCTCTTATAGAGTTCGATTAAATGGTGCATCAAATCTTTTAACAAGATAGTTGTCATCAAGTGGTCTTGGCCATGCATCATGGTTACACTATAAGCTAAGTCCTCACCTGAAGCTTCCTTAGTTAATAGACTTGTTTGCGCGTGGTGAGCCTCTGCAATGCAAGAACCAGCTTCCTCGACTAAGCTATCTGCTTTCGCAAAATCGCCAGCTTCAGCAGCCTTCAAGGCTTCCAATAGTTTTGAACGAGCATCGCCAGCATAGGCTACGATTTCAAAACCTAACAATGTTACTTCTTCTCTATTCATGATAGAATTCTCCTTATGTATTTTTAATTAAATTTTTATGACAATAAACGTTGGATATGTAGAACTAGATAAACTCGTTCACTTTTATACAGATCAAGACCCGTATGTTGCGTAATCACATCATAGATCTTGGAACCAATCTCGAACGCTTTTGGATAGGATTGTTTAATATGATCTTCCATATCCAGAAGTGATTGGTTATCATCTCTAGATCTGTCTAAATAATCCAAGAAATAATTCAAATGAATCATAAAACGATCATAGAAATGATTATTCTCTTTGGTTCGTTGAATTGCATAACCCTTTAGCACTTCTTCGACATTCCTGAGAATTTCTTTCCTCTTATCAATCGACTCCACAAGTTCCACTTCATTTTCACCTTCGGCATTGATGAAATGATAAGCAATCCGAATAATTTCATCCTCAGGGAAATGATCTGTCAACTTCTGACGATAGATTTCAAAGGCTTCCTTTGCGATTTGAAAAGCGACAGGATACTTAGTGGAAATATCTGGTAGATTGCTATCCTTGTACCTTCCTTGTGTTAGAGCTTGATAGGAACAGTAAATATGATCTGTCAAGGTCACATAGAGATATTCTTGAATCGGATAGTGATATTTCTTAGAAAGATTATCAATGATCTCGTAGGTCACTGTGATAAAATCAAGCGGAACATCTTTGAGAAGAGCCATAAAGTTTTCTCTGGACTCTTCGGTCTTCATCCGAAAAATTTTCTCAACCTGATTTTCAGCAATCAAATCCCCCTTCTTCTTTCCAAATGTAATCCCTTTACCAATTACAATCACCTCTTCTCCTTTATCATTTCTGACAAGTGAAACATTGTGATTCATTGGATTTAGAATTCGATACATGTCAACCTCCTTTTATATATTAAAGGTATATAAGTACAAAAAATGACCACAAATGAACTAGAAAATCCTTTGATTTCTAATCCACCTGTGATCATGCCTAATATTACTTAGTAACACTCACCTTGTATTAACTTGTGATTTAAGTATAGCACAAGTAAGTTATTTTGTAAACCTTTACATGTAACTTTTTTTAAAAATTTTTTTAGATTCATGTTCCTAAACTAGGAGAAAGATTTTACACGCGTTCTTTCCATGAAGTCGCTGTTGTTTGAAGAACCTTGTTGAGTTCGTCAATGTTCTCAAATCCAGTTGTACGCAACCACTCACGAGCTGCTGCTTCACCGTCTTTGATGTAGGCTTCAACTGATCCAGCCCATGTAGCACGGCCACAAAGAACTCCGTTGAAGTTTGCGCCTGATTCATGAGCAAATACAAGAGTATCTTGGAAAAGTTTAGCTGATACACCAGCACTCAAGTAGATGTATGGCAAGTTAGTCGCTTCATCTTGTGCTTTGAAGAAGGCTGCAGCTTCTTCACGTGTATATACTACTTCACCTTCAGCGAAGCCTTCAACATATTTAATGTTAACAGGAACTTCTACTTTCAAGACATCGATGTTAAAGCGTGGGTCTGAGAAGACCTTCATAGCACCAATAACCTTGTGTGGTTTTACTTTGGCGTATTCTGCAGAACCTGCGTCAGCAATTTTTTCATCGTAAGCGAGGATTTCAAGGAAGAATGGGATATCTTCAGCCACACACTCAGAACCAATACGTTCGATGTAGGCTTGTTTTTCTTGGTTGAGTTCGTCAGCGCTGTCTACGTCATAGTAAAGCAAGAACTTCACAGCGTCTGCACCTTGCTCCTTGATACGTTTTGCAGACCAAACATCCAAGCAGTCAGGCAAGCGTTTGGTGCTTGTTGTATCGTAACCAGTTTTCTCATAAGCAAGGAGAAGACCAGCATTTGGATCAAGCGCTTTTGTAGCTGGAAGTCCATACTCTGGGTCAAGAAGCATAGAAGAAGCGTATTTAGTCAATTCATCTGCAACCAAGACTTTGAGTTCTTCCATTTGAGCTACTGTTGGCTCTTCCGTTTGGTATTGAGCCATGAGGCGTTTCAAAGCACCACGTTGGTCAAAGGCAAGAGCTGAAATGATTCCATTTTCATCTGAAAGTTTTTCTAAGCGTGCACGTTTTTGTTCTGTTAAAGCCATTTTATACCTCTTTTACTATTAATTGATCATATAGAGCTTGATAGTTGGCCATATTGACATGACCTGTCATCTTTTCTTGAGCATTGAGCATACCAAGGACATTGGCCTTGATGAGGAGTTCTGCATCCGATTCCTTATGAAGAAGACCTGATGAAATACCTGCAACAGTAGAATCTCCAGATCCGACAGGATTGACTACCTGAATTCTTGGAATATCTACCTTGTAGAAAGTATCACCATGTTTTGCAAAAGCACCATTTGCACCAAGTGAAACGATAATCCACTCAATCCCTGCAAATAGAGGCTCTTGAAGAACTTCTTTTAATTCATTCAAATCCTCAGAAACTTCTTTTCCAAGAAGCTGAGACAATTCTTCGTTATTTGGTTTGATTACTGTTGGTTTGTGTGGTGATTCAAGGACCGCCTGAAGGGCAGCACCTGAGCAATCCAGAACAACTGGTTTCTCTGCTTTATTAGCAAGTTCTACCAATCTCGCATAATAATCAACTGGAAGGCCAGCTGGAAGACTACCTGAAATAGCTACTACTTCTACAGTGTCAAGAAGATTCTCGAAATGAGCCAAGAAATCTTGCCCTTCTTGTTCCAGAACTTCAGGCCCTTTCTCAAGAATTTCTGTTTGGTTGTCACCATGTAGAATGGCGATACAGTTACGAGTCTCTCCTTGAATCGAGAAGAAACGTTTCGTTACTTTATCATCGATATGCCCTACTAAAAACTCACCAAATTTGCCACCGACCAAACCAGTAGCAACAACAGAATCACCAAATTCTGAAAGAACTCGTGTAACATTGAGCCCTTTACCACCAGCTGTCTTGGTCACGTCCACCACACGGTTGACAGTATCAATTTTCAATTCATCCAAAGGATAAGAAATATCAATGGATGGATTCATTGTGACTGTTAAAATCATGCGTCACCTCTTAGTCGTGGTATTCACCGCGATCCCATTTTTCAAGGAATTCTGTAAAGAAGTTTGCATCTGCTTGATGAGCATTGTGAGTTTCAACGTGCTCAATTTTCGCAATCAATTTTTTGTTTTCTTCTGATGGTTTGTATTCAGCATTGATGAAAGCTTCAATGATATCACACATGAGCAATTCACCAGTGATTTTACCACCAAAACCAATAACGTTGGCGTTCAATTGTTCTTTGGCATAAAGAGCTGTTGTCATATCACGAACCAAGGCAGAACGAACTCCTGGAACTTTATTTACAGCGTTGTTGATACCAACACCAGTACCACAGATACATACCCCAAGATCAGCTTGACCGCTTGTAACGGCTTCACCAACTTTTTTACCAAAGATTGGGTAGTGAGTACGTGTGTGGTCATAGGTACCAAAGTCGATGACTTCATATCCTTTTGATTTCAAAAATTCTGAAACCGCCATTTTTTCATCTGTTACGATGTGGTCACATCCAATTGCAATTCTCATTAGTTATTCCCTCCGATTAATTATATAAATCTAATATCATTTATCCTTACTCAAGAAAAATCAAGATCAGCTTAGGAAGCAAGCTGCGAGCATAACTGAGGTTAGCTAAAGTGAGCTGACGACAGATTATCTTGATTTTTGAAGAGTATTAGCACATTTTGTTCAACATATCAACCCGAATTTGGTGACGGCCACCGTCGTATTTACCGTTAACAAAACCTTTAGCAATATTCTTAGCCAATTCATCACCAACAAGTTGTGCACCCATAGTGATCATACGTGAGTTGTTGTGTCCACGAGTCATATAGGCTGAACGTTCATCTGAAACTTCAGCAGCAACCATTCCTTTGATTTTAGTTGCGACCATGAATGGACCAGCACCATAAGCATCAATCACGATACCAAGGTTTTGTTCTTCTTTGTTTACTTCTGCAGCAACAGCAAGAGTCACATCAACAAAGTCTTGACCTTCAGCTGTAACATCCACAACGTGGAAGTTTTCTTTTTCCAAGAAGTCTTTCACAACTTCTTTCAATCTCAAACCTGCAGCATCTGCACCGATAACAATAGACATATTGTTTACTCCTTTTTACTTTTCTAGGCTAGTAAAGACTTTTATAACCTATAAAAGACTTTCTAGCAGTTTAGTGACAAATTTGATTGAATGAGATGAATAACACCTTATCCAAGTCCAGGAAATCAAGTTCCTAGAAACAAACTTTCTCCTCGAAAGAGAATATAACAAGTGATTTTTTGTTTGTTATAAACATCATTTGTTGTTTACAAACATAATATACTCCTATTTTTAGAAAAAGTCAACACTTAATGTTTGTTTTTGTGTTTTATTTTTTAATCTAAAAGATTTCAATATCAAAACCAATCTGATCGAATTGGCCTGGTTCCAAGAGCCGAACATTCTTCTTATCTTCTAGATGATCTCCTTCTTCAAGTGAAGTTGATAAGCCTGACCAGGGTTCAAAAGCGATGAAAGGTCCCTTATTCAAAGTTGACCAAATGATGAGATTTGAGAACTCTTGGAAGTGTACTTTTAATCCCTTCTCATTCTTACGAGAACGAAGGGCAATTGTTTTAGATTGCAACTCATCCAAAGTCACTGCATCAACACGAAACAGATCGTAACTGAGATCCACTTCCTTTTGTGAATCCAACCATGGACTTCTATCCTGAAAATCCAACATACCTGTTTCTGGGAATGGACGCGGAACAGAGCAAGTCTCTTCCTTCTCAAACTCTAAATAGTAATCTTCATAAGTTTCGCCATCTAGCAGAGGACAATTAAAGCCTGGATGTCCTCCTATAAAGAATGGCATGACTTTGCTAGTTTCTTTATTAAAGACTTTGTATTGGGTACGAACGGTCTTGCCAGTAACCTTATAAGTGATTTCAAGTCGAAAATGATAAGGATAGTTTTGATAAGTATTCTCATCATCTTCGATAGCGAAGGTTACACTATTTTCAGTTTGATCAACTAATTCAAATTCTTTTTTGCGAACCAAACCATGTCGAGGAATAGTTCCTTTCGTCTCCGTTCCATCTCCGTGACTGTAGAAGGCTGTATCCTCTCTTAAAGAGCCACAGATTGGAAAAAGTACTGGAGCTTGCCCACTCCAATAGGTGGCATCTCCTTGCCACAAGTACTCAACGTCATCTCGATCCTTGATCGACGACAAGGCACCACCAAAAGTTTTAAATTGGACCGTTAACTGGTCTGATTTGATTTCAATTACCATTATTTTCTCCGATTTCTTGATAGTTTATAAAAAACTAGGCTGTCACTCCACATTAGGAAACTGACAACCTAGTTTTCACAATTTACATTTTATAGGAGCGAATTATTTAGCATTTGCTGCGTATTCTTCATTACGTTTAATCATTTGTTTTCTATACCAAGCAAAGATACCTACATAGAATACAAGGAAGACTACTGCGCCAAGGATTGCTTTAATATCACCTGTTGTGGCATTACCAATTGCCCAACCAAGAAGTTTTTCGATTGGTCCTTCAAGAGTTGAGTGAGTAATCAATTGAGTTTGACTCACACCTTCTGGGAAGGCACCCACACCTTTAGCAAGCTCAGTTGCAAATGGTGCAATAAGTGTACCTGAAAGAAGGAAGAGTGGCAACAAGAGAGTTCCGAAGATGATCATACGGAGCAATTTACCACGAGTAACTACCAAGAGAGCTGGAGTTACACCCATTGCGATGATACCTGCAAGTGGCAAGATACCATTGCCGACTTTAGAAAGAAGTACAGCTTCTACTAGCATGATTGGAGCAAGTACGTTGGCACAAGCCCAGATTTCAGCACGACCAGCGATGAAAGGCCAGTCAAGACCGATGTTAAATTTACGTCCTTGAAGACGTTTAGTAGCAACGTTTGTAATACCTTGTGAAAGTGGTTCTACGGCTGCGATGAACCATGATCCGATAAGTGAGAAGAGCTCCAAACAGACACCGGCAGTCAAACCAAGGCTCAACCAACCTTTAATAACAAGTTCCCAAGATGCTGCTTCTTCTACTCCAGCAACTGGATGTGGAGTTCCCATCAAACCGATAACAATACCAAGGATGAAACCGATGAAGAATTTAGATCCCCAGAAACCGATTTTTTTATTCAATTTTGCAGCGTCAAAGTCGTATTTATCAAGACCAGGTAATACTTTATCAAAGATCTTATCCAAAACCATGATAACTGGGTTCATCATGTAGTTCATGTGAGTCGAAGTCATTGGTGATGAACTTGGTGCGTTAAGAAGGTCGTCGAAAGTTGGTTTCATCAAGTCAGAGTTGATAATCTTCAAAATACCAACAAGTACAACTGCTGCTGTCGCGATGAAGAGTGAAACCCCTTGGCTTACACCGTTGTTGTCAGCATACCATTTGATCAAAAGACCAGTGATTGACAAGTGCCAGATATCGAAGATATCGACGTCAAGTGTGTCCGTTTTCTTCATAGCAAGCATCACAACGTTGACAATCAACATTACAAGCAAGAAGTAAAGTGTCCAAGCAGATCCCCAAGTGATGGTTGCAAGTGGTGCCCAACCAACGTCGGTGATGTTCAATTGGATACCAGTATTTTCAACGAATTTCGCAAGTGAAGCTGAGAAAGCTCCGTTGAGCATACCGATGATGGCACCGATACCTGTAAGGGCGATGGCAAGCTTGATACCACCTTCAAGTGCTTTGGAGAATTTAACTCCAAAAAGTAGGGCCAATACTGTCAAAATGATCAGCATGATGATAGGGCCACCCATAGCCAAGATAGGTTTGAAGATATCGTTGGCCAGATTGATAATGACATCCATAATAGTTCCTCCCGTTTTTCTAAGTTATATGAATGTTAACAAGATAAAGAATGAATTAGCTTAGTCCATGTTCTTTGATAGCTGCTTCAATATTGTCAAATACTGGAGCACTCATCGCTGGAATACGGAACAAGATTGGTCCAGCTTCAATTACTGGAATTCCTGGTTCAAAACCAAGGTCAGTTGCAGCGATTGGAGTAAAGATATCGTAGCCCTTGATAAGGTCTTCGTTTACATCTTTCACCATGACTGCATCACAGTGAACGTCATAACCACGATTTGAGAGTTCTTCTTCTAGAGCACTTTTAATTTGGTGACTTGAGTTAACACCTGCACCGCAGGCAGCAAGAATTTTAATCATTTGGATTTCCTCCGATTTTATATTTTAATAGACAAGATTAAGCTGTTGCTTCAGCAATATAAGCATAAAGTTTTTCTGGTTCAGAAATTTTTGATAAATCTTCTAGATGATCCTTCCCTGTAAAGAAATCCATCAACTGAGCCAGAATATTCGTTTGACTTGAACTTGAGTTGTTAATGATAAAGAAGAGCAGTGAAACTTCAACCTCTCTATCAGGAGCAATCATGTTGTGAAAAGTTACTGGTTTTTCTAATCGAACAACCACTACTTTCTCAGCTAGATTATGAACAATATCTGTATGAGGAATAGCCACATTTGGTAAATCTTTCCCCAAAAATTCCATATCTAAACCAGTTGGAAATGACTTCTCACGCGCGATCAAGGCTTCACGATAAGTTTGAGTAACGATTTCTCGTTCTTCCAATAAGGTTGCCACCTGATTAAAAAGTTGTTCTTGATTATCCGCTTCTAAGCAAAACACCAGGTTTTTGTCAAAGAAATGATCTAATCCCATAACCTTTTCCCTTCTTTCAATTATCTTTTATGGTATAAGTATAACACTATATGAAATCGTTGTCAATATTTTTTGTTTCATTTTGTTCATTTTTTGTAATTTTTGTTTTGTTTCAAGAATATAATCAATATCAAACATTTCTGTTTTAAAATCTACAAAAAAAGAAGGCTCAAGCCTTCTTCTCTTTCCTTACTCAATAGTAGATAAAATCTCTTCTAACTTATGGTAATCTTTTACACTATCAATTTCATAAATGCTATTGTCTTCTAATTCTTCAACATACACATCCAATTCTTTGATATTATCCTTAACCATATTGTCCCAGTAGAGATCAACAAATTCACCACTTTCGTAAGCTTTGTCAATAAAGCCAACAATCTTCTCAGCAGTTGGTGCATCCCAGAATGAAACTCCGCTCAGAATGCGACCAGCTTTGCTGTCAACAATAATATCTTTAACCTTGTAGTCACCACCGTAAACCAAGAACCACTCGTTCGTACAGTCTTCACGATAAACGCTAAAATAGGTAGAACGTTTAAGATCGTTTCGAAACATATTTTTGAAAAGATAGTTATCTGCATCGATGACGTAGCTGTTAGCCAAATCTTCTTTTACTAGATAAAGTGAGTAAAAGTTATTGTAATCAGCATACTTGTCGTTAAAGACTAAACGGACACCATATTTTTCTTTTAGGTAGTCAAATTGTTCTTTGAGGTAACCGACAACGATGATAATCTCATCAATTCCTCTCTCTTTCAAAAACTCGATTTGGTATTCTACCAAAGGTTTTTGATTAACCTTAACCAAAGCTTTTGGGGTATTTTCAGTCATAGGGCGCAGACGAGTTCCTAATCCCGCTGCTAAAATAATCGCTTTCACATGAATCTCCTTTATTCTTTAATAATAATATAAACACCAGCCATAACAATAAGTGAAGTGATAATTGTCAGCATATCTAGCGGTGCACCTAAGAAAATAGCTGCAAATAAGACAGTCCAAACTACATAGCTCACATTCAAACCTGTCGCTTTCGCAGGTTGCAAACGATTAATAGCGATATAATAAGCTAAGTAGGAAATCATATCAAAGGCTGCAAAGACAATCAAGAGGCCTAGTAATTGCCCATCTGCCACTTCTGCAAATGAATGGTGAGAAAAGAGCACAATCACAAGATAGGACAAGAATGAGGTTACTTGGCGGATTAATAGTGCTTCGATTTCACTCAAGTCACTTTCCATGGCGTAGGAACTAAGAACACTTTCACTCCCCCAGGCAATGGCACAGATAAGGGCGCAAAGAATTCCAATGTAAAACGAGTTTACTTGTTCAACCTTGTAGGTTTGTGCAATGATCGCTGCAATAATCAAGAAAACACCGAATACTGTATTCTTTGAAACCTTGTGTTTCAAAATGAAGAAGGCGAGCAAAACTGAAACTGCTGGGTAAATAGCCGATACAGATGAAGCTAGAGAACTACCGATATATTTAACCGCATAAAGATTGGCCTGCATACCTATTGGTCCTGCTAGTAAAGCTCCGATAATTACACTTACATTTCGAATATTTAAGAAAATCGAGAGGCGAACTTTTCCTTCTTTTACCAAAAGAAAAGCTAACAAGATAAAGATACTCAAGAAATCATGAGCAGCAGCCACCACAAAGGGTGAAAGATTTGTAAAAATTGAAAAGATATAAGCACTAATCGTTAGACCTAATCCCCAGAAGATACCAGAGAGCAGACCAAAGGAAACACCATTTTTATTCTTCATCCTAACCTCCATAATAAGTCAAACCTTCAACAGCTCTTTGGTAACGGTTGATACCATAATCTCCAAAATCAGCTCCTTGAGCTTCTTTATACACTGTCCACAAACTCCAGATAGTATCTTGCAAGATTTTATAGATACGAATCTTCTCACGTGATACAGGCGTTTTATCACTTTCATAGTAGGAAAGGAAATCATCTTCCTCTTGCTTTGTAAATTCAGACTCTAAGAAAAGAGCTGCCAAATCCCACATCGGGTCATTCATAGAAGAGTATTCCCAGTCAATCAAATACAAACGACCTTGGGGTGACTCGATAAAGTTTTCTGGTACCAAATCGATATGACAGGACTTTCTATCAACACCCAAATCAGCCAATCTCTTTTCGAGTGAAAACACATCTTTTCTAACAGCTTCATAGTTTTCATAAGGGATAGATCCCTCAATCAAGGATTCATATTTTCTGATTTCCTCAAAAGGAGCAAACTCTCCTCTTAATTCTTTCCCTGAAGCATGGATGGTTTGTAAAATTGGTGCAATCTTTTCAAACTTGGACTTGATAGATGTTGAATCAAGAGTTACTGCCGATTCGATGTATTCATTTACTTTAATCCCTGACTCAATATCAAAGAGGTAATTTTTGACATCTAAATCTAAATCCTCTAAAAGCTCAAGATTGTACTTTTCATTTTGACGATTGATGAGTTTTTCAGTCCCTTTACCAAAAAATTTCACAATATACTGTTTGTTGGTTGTTTTGACCAAATAGTTTTGGTTGGTCATGCCTCCCAGCTGTTCAACACTGAGTACTTCCTCTTCATCAGATAGTAAAGAAGAAATTTTTTCTTTGATGAGTTTCTCCACAAATAACCTCCATCTTCTACACTTCCCACTTAAATACCGTTTTAAAAGCAGTATTAAGGTCTGTAGCAAAGACACGGTGAATGTCCTTGATTTCTCTCACGGGTTCTTCAACATAAAGGATATTCTTCAGACGATTCGCAAACTTTTTAACTTCCATCATTTGAATGGCCTTCTCAAAATCGACGCGTCCTGAGCGAGATGAGCCTACTAATAACAATCCTTTTTCCAAAGCATCTCGTGTATTGATATTAACCTTGTACTCGCTTACTCCCATCATGAGAATCGTTCCCTGTGGACGAATATAACGAATCAAGTCATTGATAGCTGGACCTGTACCATCGCCACCACAACACTCAAATCCATGATCAAAGGTCAAATCCTCTGGGATATTATCCGTAATGTAGCACTCTTTTGCAAAAGAGAAGAGCTCCAGCTTTTCCCAATGGCGACCAATGACGATAATCTCTGCTTCTGGCAAGGTATAATTGATAATATTTGCAACCACAAAGGCCAAACTACCATCTCCGATAACTGCGATGCGCTCTCGCTTGCTATGAGCAAGAAGTAGGAATCGATCCATGGCATGCATACCGACACTCACAAACTCGGTAATGGCGGCAACTGTGTCCTCGATGTCATTATAAGACACAACACGATCTTTCGGAAGAGAAACAAACTCTCTCATAAAGCCATCATAGCCACTAGATAGGAAGTAGGTTCCTGTCATGTAGTTCTCGTAGAACTCCTTGTCACTCTGCATAGGCGGTTGATTTGGAATCATGACCACCTTTTGACCGACTTCATAAGTCCCAGTCGGATCTGAAATAACAGTTCCACAAGACTCATGTATCATAGCCATAGGAAACTTTTTAGCCAATATCTTTGGATCGCGTTTTCCTTGATAGTAACGTTGATCTGCATGGCAAACTGCCATATAATTCGGGCGAATAAGGATATGATTTTCCTGATCAATGTCCTCTTCTTGGTATTTTACATTGATAAACTTTGGTTTTGTCAGTTGATAAATTTGATTAATCATAGCCTTAGTCTTTCTCAATCATGCTTTTCGCGATTTTCAAGTCTGTTACAGTTGTAATTTTAAGGTTTGAATACTCACCTTTGGCTAAGGCAACATCCTTCCCTTTGATAACAAAAATCTTACATGCATCCGTTAGGATTTCCTTTTCTTGATCAGATAGGGAACCATACAAATCCATGAAATCCTTGCAGCGGAAGGTTTGAGGTGTCTGACCTTGATAGAGGTGAGCACGGTTTGGAATATCCGTGATAAACTGACCATTGGTGCTTTCAACAATGGTATCAACTGCTTCTACTACTGTATCAACTGCATCATGATTTTGAGCTAGCTTGATATTGTCTTGGATCATGCGAAGTGTGATAAAGGGACGAACAGAATCGTGCGTAATCACGATATCTTCTGGAGTAATTGGACGATAGGCATCAATGGCTTCTATAATCTTCTCAATACTGGTATTGCGATCAGCACCACCCTTGGTAATGATGATGCGATCCTTGTGAAGAGAAAGATACTTGTCAACTAGGTCCTCAGCGTGTGACACCCAGTCTCCATGAACTCCAACTACAATTTTTTCAATACTTGGTTCCAAAACAAATTTTTCGATTGTGTGGATCAAAATAGGTCGATCACCCAACTCCAAGAATTGTTTTGGTAAATTACTGATTCCCATGCGTGTGCCAGTTCCTCCGGCTAGGATTCCTGCATAGATCATTTATATTCTCCTTTAGTTTATTCTAAAAAACTCATTACTATCTATTATATCACAATATATGCCTATCATGAAGAAAAGATAAAGAACCACCATGTGAATCGGCTCATTATTTAGGATGAAAAATGAACAATATTCAACAAAGTCTGAAAAATTATAATAAATTAAGAAATAAATTTAGGTTATTCTCTATACCCCTCATTCAACGTTCGGTTAATATATAGTTCTTTAGAATATAATAGAAACCTTAAAGAAAACTTAAACATATTTTTAGAAATACAAAGAAAAGCTAGGAAAATTGTGGCATCCATTTTTGTAAATTTAAGAAAGCAATCTCTACGATGTTTTAAACTATTGTTAGACTTTTGCTCCTAAAATTGGTAAAATAAAAAAGAAAATAATAGAAAAAGGAAACTATAAACCGCTATGATGAACATGCAGAACATGATGCGCCAAGCACAAAAACTTCAAAAACAAATGGAACAAAGTCAAGCAGAACTCGCTGCCATGGAATTTGTTGGAAAATCAGCTCAAGACCTTGTCCAAGCAACTCTAACTGGTGATAAGAAAGTGGTCAGCATTGACTTTAACCCAGCAGTTGTAGATCCAGAAGATCTTGAAACCCTTTCTGACATGACTGTTCAAGCGATTAACGCTGCACTTGAACAAATTGATGAAACGACTAAGAAGAAACTCGGTGCTTTCGCTGGAAAATTGCCTTTCTAATCCACAAAAAAAGAGAAACATCTGTTTCTCTTTTTTTCTTAGAAATCAAAGAATTCCATTGCTTTCTTTAAGAGTAATTCCGTGTATTCCGGATCATCTTGAGCCATTGTGACTTGTGACTGGACCATTTCAAGATCATCCGTTATCATGCCATCTGCTCCAAGTCTGACTGCCTTATCAAAGGACTCAGAACTATTCACAGTCCAAACATATAGTTTCTGATCTGTTGTCCAAAGTTTATTGACAAAGTATTCATCCAAAGTTGAATATTCCATGGTATAACCAGTCGCCTTGGTTCTCGGAAACACACTATTATATGGCAGAATGAAGTACACTGGAATTTCAGGATCGTAAGCCAAGACCTTATCAATCACATGATAGTCTAGTGACTGCATCTGGTGGCCATATTTCTTGATCGTCGTTCCATACTTTTCAAGGAAATGGTCCATCATTTGTGGGCTATCTTTTTTACTGGTTTTAATCTCAATCAACAATTTTTGGTTTAAAGCATTTGCTCGCTCTAAATAGGCATCAAAACTTGAAATCTTTGTTTGATAACCATTCTCGTAAATATCTGTATTTGTTAATTCATCCAGAGTTAAGTCTTGCGGTGTAGCATTAATTCTTGCTAGCGATTTAAGGTTAGCATCGTGCATCATCACGAACTGACCGTCTTTCGTTTCCTGAACATCCATTTCAATGAGATCTGGTTTTAGTTGAGCTGTTTTTTCCAAAGACTGCACAGTATTTTGAACACCATTTTTATTACTTACTCCTCTGTGCGAAATCACTAAAGGTGTATTGGTATCCGGAGACTCCAAATAGATGTAACCTTCTAAAGCAAAGAAGATACTTGCACACCCCATGACACCCCATCTCATCAGATGATCTTTTTTTCGCCTTGGCATGATCTCCAACTCTTCTCCCGTCAGGAAGGAAACAAACTTCACTAGGAAATAAGTCAGAGTCATGTAATGGAGGTTTTTAATCAAGATAAAATTAATCACACCAAGAATCAAGGATTCTTTTTGAGTAAAGTTATCCATTACCGCCTGAGCAAAGAGCAAGGGAATTAACAAGACAAAGAAGAAGAGATAGGTTTTAATGATAATGAGTAGCAAGTTCCAAGCATAGAAGAGAACGTGTTTTTTTGTCTTTAGCAGACTATATTTCACACTTTCTCTTACTGTCTTTCTTTCAAAGAGTATCTTAGGAAGGGCAAACATGAAGCGAACAGAAATGTAGAGAAAGATCCAAGCGGATGCTATGATCAACAGCCCTACCAGCCAGTTCTTATCTTCTAGGTATGTAACGATAAAATCAGGGATAATAATCTTATTGAGATAGTAGATTTTTAAAATTTTCCTAATAAAAGGAAAAAGTAGAGCTACATAAAAGAAGACAAAGGCCATCTTACAAAAGCTCAATCGTTTGACAAATAGAAAGCTCTGGTGAAAGACTTTTCGACTATATTCAATCAAGGTTCTCTTTTCATGATAGAGAAGGTGACGCGCCCCAATGAACAAAAGACAGATTTGAAAATAAGCCACTAAAAGATTGATCGCTATTAAAATGAGAAAGGCTAAACTGACAAAAGGCGAGCCTTGTATAATCGCCCAAAAGTTATTGTAGGAGATAAACAAGTAACCTGTTTGTCTTAGAAGTATGCCAGCTATCCATGAATTCAATGGCAACCAAACAAACTCTACCATCATGAAAATCAAGAAAAATAGAAATAGTATTTTATCTAGGTTATAGTATATCTTCCTAAAACCTAGCTTTTTAGGTTTTTCAGGTTTCATAGGCACTCCTAGTCTAAAAATTGAGATAAATCTAAGCCACCGAAAGGATTATTCAGAGAAAAACTACTCTGGTCTTCTATTAATAGCTTTCCTTCATCCGATTCTAAAAAGGCTTCGTAAACACGCGCCGTCATGCGGGCATCCTCTAAACTGTTATGAGACTTCCCGTGAAAACCTAAAAAATTCGCGACAGTTTGTAATTTAAGATTAGCTATCCCGTGTAGGTCAGAACTACGCCGTTCAAAAGCTTCATCATATAGATCAACCTTATACTGGTCACGATAATCGATACCGTGCTCCAAGAGAATAGGCATATCACTCTTGGACGCATTGTAACCAACCATAGGTAAATTACCAGCAAAGGTCTGAAAATCTCTTAAAACTTGTTCCACCATTGGCGCATCTTTCAAGGTTTCAGCTGTGATTCCAGTCAAACCATTGATAAAACTCTTCAAAGGCGCTGTAGTATGAACATAAGAATCAAAGGCACCTATTTCTTGACCATTTTGAAAGCGAACTGCTGATACTTGAATTAAATGGGTAGCCCCTTCGTATTGATTGAACTCTAAATCAAAGGCAATATAATCTCTTAATTTTTCCATCTTTTACCTCAGTTCCGACTCGATTTAAACCATAAATAATAAAAGAAGCTATCAGGTTAGTAAATAACCCAAACAGCTTCTTTATTTTCCTCCAAATAAGCGAGCAAAAAAGCCTTTTTTGGTAGCTTGAACTTCTTCTTTTGCTTGGTCCAACTCTAGTTTCAAACTTTCTTGATCCTTCATGGCTTGAAGAGTTAATTGTTGCTGTTGGTCCAATTGTTTGTCCTTTTCAGCAATCTGTCGATCTTTAACACGCATCTGTTCATCCTTTTCTGCTAACTGCTGGTCTTTAGCCTTAAGTTGCTCGTACAATCGAAGAATTTCAGCGTTTTTCTCATCGACCAAGATTTCCATAAGTTCACGTTGTTTGACATCATCACTGACTGGTTCATCTTCAAAAATCGTTTTTTTGTAGATTTCTTCTAGCTTAATCAAGCCACTTCGAGTAACTACAGTTACACCTTTGTCATTTTTTTTCGTGTCCTCTTCTGGAAGTTCTTTGACACGATTGTTGATTGCTTGACGAGAAAGTCCTAGGACCTCTGCAATCTCACTGACGGTCATTTCAATACTCATAATATCCTCTGAAACGTTTTCTAGCTTTTCTTTACTTAAATCTTATCATAAGCTAGATAAACTGTCAAATTTCCGCTTAATCCATAGCCTTTAAAAAGGCCAGTAAAACTTGGGCAGAACGACGTCCAGCTTCAATGATAAACTCATCAAAAGAGATAGAAGCTTCGTGATTGGCATTGTCGCTCATGGCACGAATGACTAAGAAAGGTAGGCCAAGAGCCTGAGCTGCCTGTGCAATCGCTGTCCCTTCCATCTCAACGGCTAAAACATCTGGAAAGTGGGATTTGATACTAGCAATCTTATCCTCCCCAGCTATAAAACTGTCTCCTGTAGCAATCAAGCCTAGGTGCCAGGTCTGTTCTAACTGAGATAAGTTTTCTTTAATCCTAGCGATAAAGTTCTTATCGGATTCAAAGTAAAGAGGTTGACCAGCCATCTGACCATAAGCATAGCCAAAAGCAGTTACATCCACATCATGGTAAGCCAACTTATCCGCAATCACTACATCTCCAACGGCAATACCTTCTGCAACTGCACCTGCCGATCCTGTATTGATAACGGCATCTACTTGGAAATGGTCAGCTAACACCGCTACACTCATAGCTGACATGACCTTTCCAATCCCACTCTGAACTAGAACAACTTCTGTCTTGCCAACAGTGCCAGTGTAGTAAGTATTTCCGAGGACTTGGACTTCTTGTGCTCGATCTAAATTCTGAGTCAAGTGTACGAGCTCTTCTGGCATTGCTGCAATGATTCCAATTTTCATTTTATTTCCTTTTCTATTACAAAAGTTTCATCGCCAACACAAGTAAAATCAAGAGTAGGATGACTGTAAATAAGATTCTGTTTAATTTCGAGTTAAAAACATTTCTCTTGGTATTCTCAATGCGACGGCTCTTATGAATCGTTGGCTCTACTTCGATTGTTAAAGTATCTTGAATAGAATTATAGTCTCTAGAACGTGAATAACCAAAGTTTTGTGAAGAAGTTGATAAAATTTTAGTTTCCTCGTCATCTTGAAGAGGTGGCCCAGAGATTTTCTCCCCACGATTGGCACGTTCGATTATTTCATCTGTTAACAAAGGTTTTCCCATGGGCTACTCCTCTATTTCTTTTGCAATTCCCAGTACTGGATTGCCATAATCGTCTTGGCATCACAGATATAGCCAGACTGAATTAAGTTTTTTGCTTCTTCAAGGCTGACCTCTAGAACTTCCAAGGTTTCATCATCATCTTGCGGACGAGGATTTTCTACCTTAGTTAAATCTCTTGCGAGGTAGAGTTTTAATTTTTCGTTACAAAAACCAATAGCAGAGTAGAAATCATATAGAAGCTCTAACTTACCCGTATAGGCAACCTCCTCCTCCAATTCACGAAGGGCCGCCGACATGGGATCTGCATTTTCACCAATTTCCAGTTTACCAGCAGGAATTTCATAAGAGATAGCTTCAATAGCTTTTCTGTATTGCTTAACAAGGACGATTTTGTCCTCAGCTGTTACAGCTAGAACACATACGCCTCCATTGTGAAAAATCAGATCACGTTGGGCAGTTCCCTTCCCTTCTGGTAGTTCCACCTGATCTTGCACTAGCTTAAAAATAGGACCTTGGTAGATTTCCTTCCGGATAATCGTTTTTTCTTCAAATTCCATGATAGACTCCTACTGATTCTTAGGATGATGAGGCAAACGTAGTGCATATTCATCTTTATTAACTTGACGTCCACGTCCAATAGCAATGGCGTCAGCTGGAACATCTTTTGTAATCGTTGAACCAGCTCCAACTAGTGAATTATCACCAAGTTCTACTGGAGCAATGATGGTTGAGTTTGATCCAACAAAGACATTGTTGCCAATGACAGTCTTGTACTTATTCTTCCCGTCGTAGTTAACTGTAATCGTACCTGCACCAAAGTTAACATGGCTACCCACTTCACAGTTTCCGATATAGGTTAAATGACCTGCCTTGGTATTTTCACCGATTGAAGATCCTTTTACTTCAACAAAGTTTCCAATGTGAACTTGAGAAGCAAGACTTGAGCATGGACGAATATGAGCATACGGACCGACTGTCACACCATCTGCAACTGTACTTTCCTCAATCATGGAATTCGTAATCACAGCTCCAGCTCCGATAGCGCTATCCACGATATAAGTTCCATTTGTTAAAACAGTTTCCGCCCCAATCTTCGTTTGACCTTTCAAGGTAACGTTGGCTTCGATTTGAACTTCAGGTGCAATCTCGACATCAATATCAATGTAAGTTGCTTCTGGATTGACAAAGCTGACACCATTAACCATATGCTTTTGATTGATACGACGGCGCATCACTGCTTCCGCAGTCGCAAGAGCCACACGGTCATTTACCCCAAGACTTTCATCAAAATCCTTGAGAGTATAGGCGCCAACCTTCTCACCTGCATTACGGAAAATACCAATCACATCAGTAATATAGTATTCACCTTGGGCATTGTTGGTGTTGATGTTTTTAAGGGCCTCAAAAAGACGTTCATTGTCAAATACATATGTTCCTGTATTGATTTCCTTAATTTGCTTTTCAAAGTTTGTGGCGTCTTTCTGCTCCACAATGCGAAGAACTTCAGCATTATCGTTACGGACGATACGACCATACCCAAAAGGATCTGCTGCTTCAGCCGTTAAAATAGTCGCCACATTTTTGTGATTGATATGGAAATCCAAGAGATTTTTCAAGCTTTCACCTGTAATCAGAGGAGTATCTCCAGCGATAACCAAGGTGTGCCCAGAGCGATTTTGGAGAACGGGCTCTGCCATCATAACGGCATGCCCAGTTCCTAGTTGTTCCGATTGAGTGACAAAGTCTGTCTGACCAGCCAATACTTGCTCAACTAACTCCGCCTTGTGTCCCACAACAGTGACTGTTTTTTCAGGTTGAATAGCACCAACACTACGAAAAACATGCTCCAACATCGAAATTCCTGCTACTTTATGAAGTACCTTTGGAAGATCTGATTTCATGCGAGTACCTTTACCCGCTGCTAAGATAATGGCATAATTTGACATACTATTCTCTTTTCTGTAAAAATTCCCTTATATTATACCATAATTTACTTCCTTAGGAGTAAACAAACAGAGAAATAGGGGAAAACATGCTAGTTCATTCATCTTTTCAACGTTTTCTTTGATTTTTTTATCTATTTACGTTAAACTAATTAGATATGAGAAAAGAGATTCATCCAGCTATTATTTTTAGTCTATTCACCATTGTTATAGCTATTTTAATCTTTAATAAACCAGCTTATGAAGACCATTCGGTCAAGTCAAAAAGCAACACTGTCCAAGTTGAAAACCAGGCCTTGCATAATCTTGATAAACCTATTATTGACATTTCTGGTTGGCAAAGACCGGAGGAGATAAACTACGATATTTTATCTCAAAATATTTCTGGAGCTATTGTTCGCGTACACAGTGGTACTCAACACACGGAAGCAAATGATGCAGCCTTTATCAACGGGGTCGATAAAGCCTATAAAAATCACATTTCAGAATTTCAAAAGCGCAATGTTCCCGTAGCCGTCTATGCTTATCTAGCTGGTACAAACAAAGAAGAAATGGAAAAAGCGGCTGAAGTTTTCTACAATTCTGCTTCTCCATACAACCCTAGTTATTACTGGCTTGACGTTGAGAAAAAAACAATGGCAGATATGAATGACGGAGTCGAAGCTTTTCGAGCTAAACTTGAATCGCTGGGCGCTAAAAATATCGGGATTTACATTGGTGTCTATTTCATGCAAGAACATAGCATCAATACGGAAAATTTCTCTGCCGTCTGGATTCCTTCTTATGGGACAGATTCAGGCTACTTTGAGTCCACACCCAATACTGATTTAGACTATGACCTCCATCAGTATACTTCCAAAGGAAAAATTGCAGGATTTGAACATCACCTAGACATCAATCTCATTTCTACTGATAAGGAAAAAGAAGAAACCTTCAGAAAGCTATTTTTAAGACCGTAAAGCAAGTGAAAGTCGCAACTTTTTCACTTGCTTTTTCATTTTTTTGCTGTCTGTGTTATAATTGATAAGACAGAGAAAGAAATTTATGAAATTGAGGAGTCTAATATGTTTTCATGGATTGCAAGAGTTATTAAAGGAATCGTCATCGCCTTAGGATTTATCCTACCTGGAATTTCTGGTGGTGTTCTGGCAGCGATTTTGGGGATCTACGAGCGAATAATTGGCTTTCTTGCTCATCCCTTTAAGGATTTTAAAGAGAATGTCCTATACTTTATCCCAGTAGCCATCGGGATGTTGCTAGGTATTGGTTTGTTTTCCTATCCGATTGAGTATTTGCTAGAAAATTACCAAGTCTATGTTTTATGGAGCTTTGCTGGAGCTATCATCGGTACAGTTCCTAGCCTCCTTAGAGAATCTACTCGAGAATCTGATCGTGACAAGATTGACCTAGTCTGGTTCTGGACTACCTTTATCCTTTCAGGTCTAGGGCTCTACGCGCTAAACTTTGTTGTTGGATCTCTCAGCGCCAGTTTCGCTAGTTTCATCTTGGCAGGTGTTCTTTTAGCTCTTGGTGTCTTGGTGCCTGGTTTAAGTCCATCAAATCTACTCTTGATTTTAGGACTGTACGCTCCAATGCTAACTGGCTTTAAGACCTTTGATTTATTTGGTACCTTCCTTCCTATCGGGATTGGTGCAGGAGCAACTCTCATTATCTTTTCAAAATTAATGGACCATGCCTTGAACAATTACCACTCCCGTGTTTATCACTTTATTATTGGAATTGTGCTATCAAGCACTCTTTTGATTTTGATTCCAAATGCTGGAAGTGCTGAAAGTATCCAATACACTGGGCTTTCCATCGTGAGCTATGTTCTCATCGCCTTCTTCTTTGCGCTTGGCATTTGGCTTGGTATCTGGATGAGTCAATTGGAGGATAAGTATAAATAATGGCAAAAAAAGTAAAAATTAAAAAAACTCTTGTCGAGCAAATCTTAACCAAAGCAGGAATTGAGCACACAGGGATTCAAATCAATGCGCTTGAGGGAGAACTTCCTTCGGAATATGATCGAACACATATCTTTAAAACCTTGGCTCTGCTGGGGGACAAGACAGGCCCAATCATCGGAATCGTCCCCATAACAGAACACCTCGCTGAAAAAAAATTAGCAAAGGTTTCTGGTAATAAAAAAGTGAGTATGATTCCACAAAAAGACCTAGAAAAAACGACAGGCTATATTCATGGGGCAAATAACCCCGTCGGCATTCGCCAAAAACACAACTATCCTATTTTTATTGATAAAACAGCTTTAGATTTGGACAAGATGATCGTCTCTGCTGGGGAAGTCGGGCATAGTATTATCATTGCTCCACAAGACTTGGCTAGCTTTGTGAAAGCAGATTTTGCAGATATCTTGGAGGAAAACAACTGATGAAACTCTATTTTGTGCGTCATGGCCGAACTATCTGGAATCTTGAAGGACGTTTCCAAGGTGCCGGAGGGGACTCACCTCTTCTTCCTGAGTCTATTGATACCTTAAAGGCTCTCGGTCAATATCTCAGCAATATTCCTTTCGATGAGATTTATTCAAGTGACTTACCAAGAGCGGTCAAATCTGCTGTAATTATCCAAAGTCAACTCCAGACGCAATGTCCTTTAGAGACTATTCCTGACCTGCGTGAATGGCATCTTGGGAAACTTGAAGGTTTAAAAATCGCAACTCTCAATGCCATCTACCCTCAACAAATAAAGGCCTTTCGCTCTAATCTGGCTCAGTTTGATACGAGGATGTTTGAAGCCGAATCTCTCTACTCTACGACTCAGCGAACCATTCAATTTATCAAATCGCTAAAAGGAAGCAAGGCTGAAAGAATCCTGATTGTGGGTCATGGTGCAAATCTGACTGCTAGCCTACGGACACTTCTAGGTTATAAAGAGGCTCACCTTCGCAAAGATGGGGGCTTGGCCAATGCTAGTTTGACAATTTTGGACACTGAGGATTTTGAAACTTTCACTCTGGAAAGATGGAATGACACTTCCTATCAAAGAAAATAATGGAACTTGATCTTAATATTCAAGTTCTTTTTAGTTTTCAAAGAATATCCGTGAATTTCTCTGCTATTTATGATAAAATGGGAGTATCGTGAAAAATTGATTTATTATTTCAAAATTTGATTAAAAATTAGGAGGAACCCATGTCTACAGAACATATGGAAGAACTAAATGACCAGCAGATCGTTCGCCGTGAAAAAATGGCTGCGCTCCGTGAACAAGGAATTGATCCTTTCGGTAAACGTTTTGAACGTACTGCTAACTCTCAAGAACTAAAAGACAAATTTGCAGAACTCGATAAAGAACAATTACATGAATTAAACGAAACTGCTACTATCGCTGGACGTTTAGTTAGTAAACGTGGGAAAGGGAAAGTCGGCTTTGCTCATTTACAAGACCGTGATGGCCAAATCCAAATCTATGTTCGTAAAGATGCTGTGGGTGAAGAAAACTACGAAATCTTTAAGAAGGCTGACCTAGGAGACTTCCTCGGTGTCGAAGGTGAAGTCATGCGGACAGATATGGGAGAGCTCTCTATCAAGGCAACTCATATTACACACTTGTCTAAAGCACTTCGCCCACTTCCAGAGAAATTCCATGGTTTGACTGACGTTGAAACTATCTACCGTAAACGTTACCTTGATTTAATTTCAAATCGCGAAAGTTTTGAACGCTTTGTCACTCGTTCAAAAATCATCTCTGAAATTCGTCGTTATCTAGATGGACATGATTTTCTTGAAGTGGAAACACCTGTACTTCACAACGAGGCCGGTGGTGCTGCTGCCAAACCATTTATTACACACCACAATGCTCAAAATATTGATATGGTGCTTCGGATAGCTCTAGAACTTCATCTCAAACGTCTAATTGTCGGTGGTATGGAACGCGTCTATGAGATTGGCCGTATCTTCCGTAACGAAGGAATGGATGCAACTCATAATCCTGAATTTACTATGATTGAGGTTTACCAAGCCTATGCCGATTTCCATGATATTATGGATTTGACAGAAGGTATTATCCAGCATGCTGCAAAGGCTGTCAAAGGAGATGGTCCAGTAAACTATCAAGGCACTGAAATCAAGATTAATGAACCATTTAAACGTGTTCACATGGTGGATGCTATCAAGGAAATTACTGGTGTTGACTTCTGGCAAGATTTAACTTTCGAAGAAGCCGTAGCTCTTGCCAATGAAAAACATGTACCTGTTGAAAAGCATTACACTGAAGTTGGTCACATCATCAATGCCTTCTTTGAAGAATTTGTCGAAGAAACATTGATCCAACCAACCTTCGTTTATGGACATCCAGTAGCTGTATCTCCACTCGCTAAGAAAAACCCTGAAGATGAACGCTTTACTGACCGTTTCGAGCTCTTCATTATGACCAAAGAATACGGAAATGCCTATTCTGAGTTGAATGATCCAATCGATCAACTTAGCCGTTTCGAAGCTCAAGCCAAAGCTAAAGAACTTGGGGACGATGAAGCAACAGGTATCGATTACGACTACATCGAGGCTCTTGAATACGGTATGCCACCAACAGGTGGTTTGGGTATCGGTATCGACCGTCTCTGCATGCTCCTCACTGATACAACTACTATCCGTGATGTATTGCTCTTCCCAACAATGAAATAATACTCTTCGAAGATCTCTTCAAACCACGTCAGCGTTACCTTGCCGTAGATATATGTTCCTGACTTTGTCAGTCTTATCTACAACCTCAAAACAGTGTTTTGAGCAGCCTGCGGCTAGCTTCCTAGTTTGCTCTTTGATTTTCATTGAGTATAAACTCTTATCCTCTGGTACTTGCCAGAGGATTTTTTGATGCAAAAAGAGATTGAGTTTCTCCTCAATCTCTTTTCTTATTCTTGATTTTTAACTTGACTGGTAGCTACATCTTCTCCAAACCATTTCTGGCTGATTTCCTGGAACTTTCCTTCTTTGTATAGTGCAACAAAGGCTTGGTTCAAAGCGGCTAACAAAGTTTTATCAGCAGGTCTTACACCAACTGCAAAAGCTTCACTTTCAAACCCTGCTGAAAAGATATTGTAGTCATTTAATATCCCTTCAGACTGGAGATAATAATTAGCATATACCCGGTCAATCAACAAGGCATCAATCCGGTCATTTTTCAAATCAATTAAGGCTTCATTGAAACTTTGGTATTGATTAGCCTTCTGGTCTTTCACTCGGTTCTTGAGTAGTTCGGGTTGTCCTTCAAAATTCAAATAGCCAGAAGATCCAGCCTGGGCCCCTAAAATTTTGTCTGTCATATCCTGAATTGAGTGGATATTTTGAGACTTTTTAGAGACCAAAACTTGTTGATTTTCCATGTAAGGAATAGTAAAGGCAACCTTCTCTTTCCGTTCATCTGTAGCTGTATAGCCATTCCAGATGGCATCAATGGTACCATTTTGTAGTTCGGTTTCTTTCATATCCCAGTCGATGGGTTGAAATTTAATCTGAATTCCTAGCTTTTCAGAGACAGATTGGGCTAGGTCAATATCAAAGCCCGCGTACTTGCCATTCTTTTCCTCAAATCCCATGGGAACAAAGGTATTGTCAAAGCCAATGGTAATGCTACCCTGCTTTTGATATTTGGCCCAGTTATCCTGATTTGGATCACTTACCTTCTGAGTACAAGCCGTCAGGAAGAAGCTAAAGAACAGAGCAAGTACAAGGGCAATTTTCTTTCTCTTCATAGACACCTCCTACTTTGGATCAACCTTAAGGATCTGATCAGCAATATTTTCTGCAAACTGAAGGTCGTGCGTCACAACAATCTGGGTCATCCCACGCTCTTTATTTTGAAGGATAAGTTTTTCTACTTCTAATCGCAATTCTGGGTCTAAGGCCGATGTAGGTTCATCATATCCAATAATTTCTGGGTTTATCATCATAGCGCGTGCTAAGGCCACCCGTTGTTTTTGCCCACCAGATAATGAGAAAGGAAAGGCATCTGCATGCCCAGCTAACCCAAGTTGTTCTAACAAACCACGCGCCTTCTTCTCAGCAACTTCCTTCTCCATGCTCATGGTTTTTATGGGCGACAAGGTTAAGTTATCTAGAACTGACAAATGCGGAAAGAGTTGAAAATCTTGGAAAACAAATCCCAGAAGATTGCGCTTTTCTAGTTCGTCTATAGCTAGCGATTCTCCGTTATAGTAGATTTCCCCTGAATCGATGGTTTCCAATCCAGCTAGCATACGTAACAAGGTGGTCTTGCCGCCTCCTGATGGACCTACGATTGCAAGGATTTGCTTTTCGGGAATAGATAGGCTAAAGTTGGTTAAGATTTGTTTGCCACCAAAGGCTTTATTGATATTTCGTAATTCTAACATAGCAATCCTCCTATCTGTAATAACTGTACTTCTTCTCAAGTTTTTTCGCTACAATGGTTACAAGACCAATCATAATCAAATAAATCGCTCCAGCTAAAAACATAGGAACAAGACTGGCGTCCCGATTAGCTGCTGTCCGACTAGCTAAGATCAAATCTGAGATCCCAAGGGCATAAACCAAAGAAGTATCCTTGACCAAACTCATAATTTCATTAAAGACACTCGGTAAGACAATCTTTGTCACCTGAGGAAGGATGATATAGCGAACTGTATCAAAGGAGCCAAATTTTAACACTTTTGCAGCTTCATACTGCCCTTTGGGAATGGTTTCAATCCCACCACGAAAGATTTCTGCAAAGTAGGCTGCATAGTTCAATACAAAAGCAATCACAGCAGCAGGCAAACGATCTAAACGTATCCCAATGCTAGGAAGAACATAGTAAATAAAGATTAATTGCAAGAGCAAAGGAGTCCCTCGCATTACCCAAATATAAAGGTCAATGAGATAATGGAGGGGTTTCCAGCGGACTTGTAAAGCAAAGGCAACGACAATACCTAAAGGAATTGAAAAAATTAAAACCAGAGCAAAGACTTGAAGAGTCATACTTGCACCGTTCAATAAACTGGGTAATATCTCAAACATATAAGACATACTGCACCTCCTAAAAATAATTGTTCCTATTATAGCATAAATAAACAATTTAGCAAGAGTAATTGTAAAAAAATTCTATTTCTTCCAAAAAAACGTATCTGCCAAATTGACGGATACGTTTTTAGAGAGATAACTTTTAAAGTGTTTCTAAGAGTTCTTGCATCTGAACATCATCTGGAACGAGTTTTAAATAGGCTTCAGCTTGTATCTTGGCCTCTTCAAAATATCCTAATTCACGCAGGAGATAAGTATATTGCTCTAAAAACTCGGGATTGTCCTTGAGGTCAGATGACAGTTCTTGATAGAGCTCATAGGCCTTATCTAAATCCTCGATTTCCTGGTAAGAGCGTGCAATCATCCACTTGGTCAAGAGGTTTTCAGGTTCTTGACTTTGGAGAGCAATGATATCTTCATACCGCTCTTGTTCCATATAAATGGTTGCGAGGCGAAGAAAAATTTCTTCTGTATCCTCTGCATCTTCTTTAGCAGTAAGGAGAAACTGCTCTGCAGCACTAGGATCATGCAATTCATACGAAAACTGAGAAGCAGCTAGCAAGAGACGGGTTTCAAATGGATTTTTCTGCAGTCCTTTTTTAACGATACGAAGGGCCTCTTCCACCTGATGTTCCTTATGCAAGGCTTGACTATAACCATACTCATATCCTTCAAAATCTGGTGAAATGGTATCAATCTGCTTAAAGTAAAGAACAGATTTTTGATACTCTTCTTGATCAAAGTAAAGACTAGCCAGTTCAAAGGCAGTTTGGTCATCGTATTCTAATTCTAAAGCTTTTTCTAAGAATTCAGTTGCAGCTTCAAACTTGCCTAACTGGGCATAAGCGTAGCCAATTCGTTGATAGGTTGATACGCCCGTTTGCTCATAGATGGAGCGATTGTCTAATTGAGCATAGCCCTGAATCGCTTCCTGATAATTTCCTAACTCACTATCCAACTCAGCCAAACCAAAAACTAATAAGGCATCATCTGAGTAATTTAAGGCTTCCAGTAACTTTTCACGTGCTACATCTGTCAATCCTTCCAACTGATAGAGGTCCGCCTTCAAGGCCAAGGCCGATACGTACCAGTCACTTTCGGATGTGATTTCCTCAAGGTAAGCAAAAGCTTCCTCAACATTGCCATCCTCGCTAGCAATGCTTGCTAAGTTCAGATTCACTTCTGGAAATTCTGTAACGATATTTTGGTAAATTTCTTTTGCTTGAGGATAAAAGCCAATTCCCTCTAGATAGCTTGCTAGTTCATAAAGAACTTCACTCGAATCTGTTTCGAGGGCTTTGTGAAAATACTGATCCGCTTTGGTTAAATCCTGTTCATCCAAAGCTTGGAGCATGCGTTGACTATTGTTCACTCTTGATTTCCTCTCCTTCTTCCTCATACAAACCGCTGACTTCTTTATACCAGTTAAAGATAGCTGAGATAACAACCTTGGCAGAGGCATAGACAGGAATTCCCAGCAAAACTCCCCAAATACCAAACATAGAACCTGAAGTTAGGAGAACAAAGAGGACATTGATGGGATGAATATTGAGCTGACTACCTAAAATAAGAGGCGATACGAAGCGTCCTTCAATCGTTTGTTCCACGATAAAGACAATGACTACTTTCAAGAGCATGACAGGTCCTGCGATTAAACCTAAAACAAGGGCAGGAAGCATGGCTAGAAAACTACCTAGGTAAGGTACTAGATTGAGGACACCAGCCGTGATCCCCAGAGTCACAGCATATCTGAGACCAATAATCTTAAAGAAGATAATAAACATAATTGCCACGATAATAGCAACTGTAACCTGCCCTCTAACGTAGTTTGATAACTGTTTATTAACATCTGACAAAACTTGTCCAACAGGTTCTTTTAACTTGTTTGGGATGAATTTAGTTAGGTAATCTCGCAAGCCTTTTCCATCACGCAAGAGATAGAAGAGCATAAAGGGTACGATAATGACCGCTACAATCACCTGAGAAACACTACTGATAAAGGCGCTCACCCAGTTAACGGCTTGGGAAGAGATTTTGCTCGCCCACATCGTCGCCTCAGTAGAAATATTCGCAAGAACCTGCTCCAACTGCGGTCTAAAATCATCTGGCAAACGTTTGGTTACCAGGTCATTGATCACCTTATCAGCATCTTCGAGATATGTCGGCACATTCTTCGCAAAATTTAAGACTTGGCGTTGCAGATTAGGAATTGCGACTGCCAATCCCCAAATGATAAAGAGTCCAATAATAACAAAAACAATACTAATAGCAAGGACACGATTGATCTTGTGCTTCTCCATCCAGTCAACAATCGGATTGAGGAGGTAATAAAGTAAACCAGATAAAATAACTGGCAACATGACAACTCCTAGAAAATCCAAAACCGGTAAAAAGATAAAACTAATCTTACTTAGAATGAAAAGATTCAAGCCCAGTAACAAGGTCACTAAGAATACAGTAATAGCTTTATTATCTAAAAACCACTTAAAAAACCAAGATAGGCTAAAATGTTTCTCTTTATGTTCCATAAATACATCCTTTCTGTCATTCTCTCATTATACCATTTTTAGACTAAAATAACTCTTTTTTTAAGTGCTTACATAGATAGACAAAAAGAAAAATCTCCTCAATTGAGGAGATTTATTTAATCTTTAATATGACTTGATAGTTGTTTTTGGTATTCTTCGTTTGATTTTGCTTTTTCTTCAGCAAATTTCTTGCGAAATTCTTCCATTTCTTTACTTGTCACAATCTTATCTTGAATCTTCAGATATTTATAACTGTTTTCGCCTGTTTTATCACCGACCCAACCATCTGCTCCTGTTCCTGGAACTTTCTTTGTAACAAGCATTTGGGCACCGTCTGAGTGTACAGGAATAACTAGAGCACTATCTGTCAACCATGCTTGAGCTTTAGCATATTTTGAATAACGTTTTTCGAGATCTGTTTTCTCACTGTTAGCATCATCAAGTAATTCTTTGTATTTATCCAATCCTACTGCCTTAATGGCTGAACTATCTGATCCTGGTGCAATACCAAGTGCTCCAAGAAGAGTTGGTCCAGATGTTGGATCAAATGCATCAAGATAGGTTGATGGATCTGCATAGTCTGGGCTCCATCCACTGTTTGGATTGATATCCCAGTCGATATTGTCTTTTGAAGTTGCAAGAACGGTCATACTTCCCAATTCATCATCAGAAACTTGTTGGATATCAACCACTACATTTTCAACTCCAAGAGCTTCCTCTATTGATTGTTTATACGATTGAGCTTGACGTACAAAATCCGTTTGAGTAGAGGAAACTGGCAAGTCCAAATGAATAGGGAACTGAACACCGTCGGCTTGAAGAGTTTTCTTAGCCGCTTCAAGTTTGGTTTTAGCTTTCTCTACATTATGAAGTGAATCTTGTGCATCATCTAGGCTAACATCGCTCCAAGCAGTATCCAACTTGTCAAGTTCTGCTTTTGTTACTTGACCAAAAGATTGATCTCCAATTTGAACAAACGTTGGAGGTGTAAAGCTAGTACGTAATTTACGAGGGGCAACTTCATCACCAAATACTTGAGAGACAGCAGCCTTACGATCTGCTCCAAAAGCCAAGGCTTGGCGGAAATCTTTGTTCAACAAAGCTTTCTTAGTAGATGTCTTTTCTTCGTCCGTTGTTTTAGAAGTATGGTTATAGGCTACACGGTCAATATTAGTTGAAATGTAGTAGCTACCTCCTCTTTGTTGACCATACACAATGTTGTCTTTGTATTTTTCTTTGAATCGCTCATAGTTTGCAGAATTCTTAAAGAGAGGAGCTGCTGGGTAGTGGCCTTCATCAAAACCACGACCAAGAGAGTCTGCATCTTGACCATCAAAGAAGGTTAATTTTATATCATCAATAAAGACATTTCCTTTATCCCAATAGTTTTGGTTTTTTGTCATCTCGATTGAAGATTTCGATGTGAGACCTTTCAGAAGGTAAGGACCATTGTATAGAATACTTGTAACATCAGTAGGTTTACCAAAATCATCCCCCTTAGAGGCTAAAAAGTCTTCATTGATTGGTGCTAAAACACCCATCGTTGTCTTGGAATTCCAGAAAGATTCAGGATTATTAAGCGTATAAACAAGAGTATAATCATCTGTCGCCTTAATTCCAACAGTAGAAAAATCATTTGTTTTCCCGTTAATATAATCATCTAACCCTTTGATTGAATCCTGTACAAGATAGAGGGCTTGTGATTTCTTAGCGACAGCATGTTTCAAACCTGTCACGAAATCCTGAGCCTTTACTTCACCATATTCCTCGCCTTCATTAGTGTACCACTTAATCCCTTTCCGGATTTTATAGGTGTAAGTCAAACCATCTTTAGAAACACTCCAGTCCTCTGCTACAGACGGCACAAGATTTCCATATTGGTCATTCTCAAGCAAACCATCGATGACATTCCCAGTCACCTGTTTGGTACTGGAATTTCCAGAAACTGTATAGTCCAAAGTTGCAGGATCCGATGAGAAGACATAAGTATAAGTCACAGGTTGGTTGGCGTTTTTACCACCAGACGAACAAGCTGCTAGTAGTGCTGATGACAACACTGCTACTGCAGCCGTTAGAAAAATACGTTTTTTCATAAGACACTCCTTTAAATCAAATATATCATTATTATATCACTTTGATTTTTGAAAGCAAGGTAAAAACTAAATAAATCTCCCTAAGATGTTTTCTGTAATTTTCAAAAAATGATGAAAGTCAGTTAAGAATTTCATTTTGTGGTATAATGAACTTATCATTATTAAGAGGTATGGACATGAAAGAAACTGTTTATTTTGGAACTTACACTCGTCGCTTATCTAAAGGGATTTACAAAGCTGATTTTAATACAGAAACAGGCCAGCTTGAAAATCTTGAACTCTTTGCTGCTGAACCAAGTCCGACCTACCTTGCCTTTGACCAACAGCAACACTTATACACCGTAGGGAGCCAGGATGGCTTGGGTGGAATCGCTGCTTACAAGACCGACGGCACTTTGTTAAATCATGTGGTGGAAGAAGGCGCTCCTCATTGTTATGTGACAGTAGATGAAAAACGTGGTCTCGTTTATGGGGCCAACTATCATAAAGGTCAAGTTCTAGTTTATAAACGTCAATCGGATGGTAGACTCATCCAAACAGATCTAGATCAGCATAGCGGACAAGGTCCTCATGAAAACCAATCTTCCCCACATGTACACTTTACGGATCTAACACCTGACCAGTATCTCGTCACATGTGATCTAGGAACGGATGAAGTAACGACCTACGATGTTAGCCCAGAAGGAAAACTAAGTAAACTCTACACTTATCACAGCCAAGCTGGAGCAGGTGCTCGCCACATCGTTTTCCATCATCATTATAAGATTGCCTACCTCATCTGTGAACTCAACAGTACCATTGAAGTCTTGATTTACGATGGTGTTGGTGAATTTGAACGCATGCAAGTCATTTCGACTTTGCCAGATGGATATGAGGAATTTAATGCTACTGCTGCCATTCGTCTTTCAAAAGACGGCAAATACCTCTATGCATCCAACCGAGGTCATGATTCCATTGCTGTATTTAGCATCCTAGCTGATGGTAGTTTGGAATTATTAGAGATTGTTCCAAGTCATGGTAAAACACCACGTGATTTCGACCTAACTCCTGACCAAGAATTTCTAATTGCAGTTCACCAAGATTCAGATAATGCAACCGTCTTTAAACGTAATCCTGAAACTGGTCGATTAGCTGAGCTTTCTAACGATTTCCGAGTTCCCGAAGCCGTTTGCATCACATTTAAACATTAATATAAAATAAAAATGAACTTGCTTAATATTGTGTTGTCACCCAGCAGTCCAATACCAAACCCACTCTAACCCCTTAAACCCAGCGATTCCGAGTCGCTGGGGTTTTCGTAAAAACAGTGTTTAACTCTTCCTCCACGGAGAGTTATGATGTATACACCAATAAAGAAAAAGAGATTTAGATGGAAAAATTTACCAATAAAAATATTCAACATAATCAGTTTGAAATAAGCGAGCTGTCGCTTCAAGACCGCATTAGGCATATTCATAGTTTCGAAAACGCAGATACCACCTGAGACGATGAAATCGCCACAGTCGCAAAGATAGTGGGCAGAATTGCCACACTGGAACGACAATATTCAGACAGTCAATATCTTCACGATGTTTCGGTGTGGACGCTCAATGAGATGCTTCGGGTGAGTTGTGAGCTGGGCAAACTTTCGAAAGAAGATCCAGCAAACACAATTTATTGAAAATTATAACACACCTCACCCAACAGTCCAATAACTAAACAACCTCTAACACCATAAATCACTTATTCTCGGATATTATTTTTTCAATTTACAACTTCCCCCCCTTACTAAAATAGACTTAAATACTGTTTAATACAACTCTGTTAATTAGATTGCTATGACTATTCCAGTTGGTATTCTAGGCGGAATTACTATATTGAAACTAAGTTCTATTGACTTTTATCTTTCTTGGATTACTTGATGAAATTATAAGTTCATCTAAAACATCTGAACAAAGTTTTTTCTATTACATTATTCTCTATTGACATATTATTTGCTAAAGAAAAGCTACTATTTTCCACTGCAGATGGTAATTCCTAATTATTTTCAATATGATGTGCAATTCTAAGCATACTCGAAATCAATCATGTAAGTTCTTTTACTCATTGATATGTTCAACCAACGATTTAAATACTTTATTCAGGAACGCTTGCATATTATCATTAAATTTTTTAGAAGAGATAAACAAAAACATATAAGATATCTTTGCTAAATCCATAATTTATATCAAAGTAAAATTTCAATTTGAGCTTTTGTCACCTTATTTATTTCTTTTTTTAGAAGTTTACTTTTATCTATAGCTATAATTTCTTCATTAGAATTTAATTCAAAGCAGTCTGTATATTTTTTAAGTTCAATAGAAACTTGGCGTTCGAAACCTATTTTTTGAAGCTCGATTGTTGTTTTATCATTGGTCCCATATTCAAGATAATTATGCCATTCACCATCATCTTGATTTGTAAGCATCAAATAGTTTGTAACATAATTTTTTATTTTAAATCTTATTACATTCTCAATATCTCTCAATAATTCGTTTATGATCTGATTGACATGATGTATATTTTGTCTAGAAAAAGTGACTCTCTTATTAGGGTCGTGATTGATTTCAATCTCATAGCGATTTTTATCCAAGAAATCTATTGTTCTTACAATCATAACATTTAATGGTCTTGATTTTATCCAATCGCTCATTAAAAGTGCATAGTACGCTATTTTCTTCGCATTCCCTAGCTGTCTTTTATCTTCTTCATTTTTCCAATCGTATTTTAAAGTAAGGATGCTTAAAATTTTTAAGCAATCATTATAATCATAACCATCATTAAAAATATAAGGATTGTTATCTTTATATATCATTTCCTGATACTTAGGTTTTATAGTTGTTGACATCATTAAAATATCTTCAGGAACTGTAAAATCAGTAATTAATTTATATATTTTTTGACGTTCAGAATTTTTTTGACTAAATTTCTCACTTAACTGTGACGTCACTCCCTTTTTATGTTGAAAAGCAAGAATAGAGGCATAATCCGAGATAATCCTCTTGTTCTTTCTTGACATACTTTTATTAGTTAAAGGGCGCTCTATTAAAGTATTGCCAATATTTTTGTAAAAATTGTTTTTACCTGTTAGAAGCATACTTTCAACTTTAGGTAGATCACTATCCCCTATTAAATCAATCGCACGCCCCGACCATCGTTTTTCTTCAAGCCTTACGATAAATATATTACCATACAGCTCCTCAGACAACCTTCCGGCTCGACCCGCAAGATTTTTAAAATCTAATGAAGTTAGCTTGGATTGACCTAATTTCTCACTAAGAATAAATAAATTTTTTGCTGGTAAATTAACCCCCTGTAACAAAGTTGATGTCGTAAATAAATATTTCAGATGTCCTTGCTTAAACTCAGACTCTATTCTTTCTCTTACAACTTGCGGTAATGCACCAAAATGAAAGCCAATCTGATATTTAACCAATTCTGCAAGAAAATAATCTTCGTGAATTGTATCTTGGATAAATTTCGATAACTCTATCAGATCGGTATCGTTTACCTGTTTAAGTTGCGAAATTAGTTTCTGTGCTTCTCGAACAGTATCATTTACCGTATTGCAATAAATAATGGACTGGTTTCCTTTAGTTGTTAATAGTATAAATTCTTCAAATGAATATCTATTAAAAGGAAGTTCGTAGCTTTTATCATTTTTTAAATAGTCGTAATAAATCGTAGCTTTATGCTCTATAAAATCAACAAAAAATTTATTTTGAACAACATTAACATCAGTTATCCGTTGAGATTCTTCAGTTGAACTGCCGACTAGTTCAAGGAATATACTAGGGTTTGGTATGTTTGGTGAAGCAAAATATAAATTTACAGATTTTTGTTGTGCTAATGTTATTGCATGATAAAACATCGGCGAACGTTCATCTTCTGCAATAATGTTTTGCGCTTCATCAATAATCATTGCCGAAATATTTGGATTCTTTTTATTTGAAAAATATGATATCAATCTTTCAGGAGTAAAAACAAAGATAAATTTTTTATTCCTATATAGTGCTGGTATCTCTGGATTATCAACAATACGGTATTTTTCATTCGATAAAAAATTTGTTAAGTCACGTACCACCTACGTAATTAAAGCGCGAGTTGGGACTAAGAATGCGATGTTTTCACTCGAATTTTTTTCTTCAATCAGCCAATTAATATACTCAGCAAATAGGAAAGATTTGCCAAATGAAGTCCCAGCAGAAAAACTATAGTGATTGGAATTCTTTATAGATTGAATTACTTCATATTGAGAGTCGGTGAAGTACCTATTTTTAATTGAAGTCCCTTGAAATACTTGTTTAATTAATTTATCGATTTCAATCTCATCATTATTGATTGTACCGCCATAGTACTCTAATATCTCTAAAGACGGAAAATTTCCTAACTTCACCATCACATTTTGAGCAAACAGCTGATAAATCCTATTATCCTTATATTCATCAAATAAAGTTGATACTATTTTTAAAGATATATTCCTATTAAAAGAATCGCTAGAGCGAGATAATATATCTGAAAAACGCAATATATCAATTAGCTCTTGTTTATTTAAGCTATCTACATTCTCACCAAAAATTTTCTTTCCAAAATTAAATTGTATTTTCTTTAAAAGCTCATAGAGGTAATCATCGTTAATAGCCTGTTTATTTAACCTTTGAATTATAGTTTCCATCATTTTGTTATTCCTTTAATAAGCTCTTCTCGCGTTTTATTAAGATCAGTAAAGGGTATAAGAAAAACATAGAAATTTTTTGCTTTTAATTCCCGCTTAATAATATGCTGTTCGATTGTAGCCACTCTATTATTGACAATATTATATACTTCTTCTTTTATCGCATTCTCGAAATCGTCTTCGTTTTTTTTAGAAAAATCTTCTGGAATATTAAGGTTAAAACCTATAAAGATTCCAAATGCATCTGAAACAGAAAATGATGAGGGATTTCTAGAAGGATAGATAATCTGGGAAATTAAGACTTTATCCTTATCATCAATCACTTCGTTTTCGATTTGAGAACTAATCAATGCTAATTCAAATGCTCTAACATCTTTATTCTCGTTATCTGTAAATCTACTAATAGAGCTAAACGCTTCCCTAAAAGCGTCTGTAACATCATCATATAATTTCGATTCACCATAAATAAGATGATAACGTTCACTATTTGGAACTTTAACAAAATGAATACCATCAGCACCTTTTACGTAATCCTCAGAATTAGTTTTCAGTGCCATTTTTGATAGAATTTGCGGAGCCGACAGATATCCCTCTAACATCATATAGAGTAACAATTCACCTAGCTCTCCCTTATTATGCAGGTGATCTTTAAATTTAGATTTAGCCTCTGTATTTAGTCGAGAAAATTTTCTATCTGCTATATATTGTTCAACAGTTTTTCTACTTAGCGCAAAATCAATTACAACTTCAGATAAATTATCTTGTAATCCTAAATAGTCAAATTCATATCCGTTCAGTCTTGGCATGAAAAGTTTCAATGTTACCGCCCTAGATTCATTCTTAAAAAGAATTACATCTGGTAACTCAATAAGTCCCTTTACGGTATCCTTAGCGTTTTTCGATATTTTTAGCATACTTGTTTTCACTAACTCCAAGTCTAATAGTACTTATGCCACATATTGTATATTTTTTATAACCCAATTATATCATAGCCCCCAAAATAGTCCAAATATCAATACACCCTATAACCCAATACTCAAAAACAGGAAGTGTCTAAATTTCCTGTTTTAATAATGCATAGCGTCCTAAAAGTAAAGCCCTATATTTTACATCACTGGTTTTTTACAAAATGCTTAACTTTCCCTTGCAGAGAATTATGATGAGTGCCCCCAATATAACAAAGGAGACTCCGATGGAAAAATTTAATCAAAGATCATGAAAACAAATCAACTCTCCTGAAAATCGAAACCATTTACCTCAAAACTTTTGATAAATTACGAGATTATACAGTGGATGATATATTTTTAAGCTCCAATTTTGAATTAAATTCTCAATTACAGATTAAGATTCTTGGGCTTGCACCAGTAGCTTTCTCAATCCAACGTTTGCTGATGAATATTATGCAATTGATCGTCGGATGAAAAATTTAAAAGAGCTTGTGGTGTAGAGATCGAAACTTCACGAAGAGAAAGTTGATATTTTGAATAAAGCCAAAACTAATGATAAATTTCAATCATTTTTCAACAAAACTGTTGACACAATTACTTAAAGTCTGTATAATAGATTAAGTTATCTCAGATAGCTATAAAATATATGCTTTTGAGATAAAGAAAATCCCAATGATAGTTCTAGTATCACTGGGAAGAAGATTTCTTATTTTTAGTTATCAGCCTTATAGTTAACCAACAAGAGAACGACAAGACTGATTTACGGTTTCTCACCACTTCTTAGTGGTGATTTTTTCTTTCATTTGGTGAGGCTTTATTTTTAGGTTTAAGGTGGTTGTTTTTCCTCCCAGCCCCAGCAGATATAATCCCATCTAAGTTTCTGGATTTTTTATCAGAATTAAGAATGGCGTGTATGCTATATGAAATAATAGAAATAGCTATAATAACTCCTACAACTATCACAACAAGATTCCAAAAAGGCATTGGTTGAATGAAGCCATACACACTCCCAGTTCCTCCAGCACCTATAAGCATTGAAATAAAATTTGTTTTTTTATCTGTACCGTCCTCACTTTCATTAAAAATGATGTTGATTGGATAAAATAAGAAACCTTCAGTGTTACTAATATAAACCATATTCTTACACTTTGTCAATAGTAGTATATTATTTGTAACTGTTTTTAATTTTTCTGACATTTTTACACTGTATTAGAAAATTTTTAAGAAACTTTTCTATATATTCTCAATTCGAAACAAACGCCCCAGTCACAAAACTGGGGCAATTTTGTTGTAATTTTAGGCTAACAAATCGCTTCATTGATATAAGTTACTGGCGTTGCCAAAATGTATAGCAAAATTTCGCACATCTCGCCTCTACTTTGGCAAGTAAGCAACTTTTCGATTTTCGCAATAAACTTTTCTTTGCTTTCGTTAATGGCAAAAACTGTTATTTTGCGTTTAAAAACATTAGTTTCAACATAATCGAAGGCAAAACCTTTTTCGAGCACTCGTAGTTTCGTTAAAAATGCGGGCAAAGATATCGGGTCGCTGAGGTAAAATCCTAATTGGTTTGGTTGCCATTCAATTGGTATTTCTGGCACTACGCCCCAGTATAGCTGGCTACGAATATCACCTTCTAATTTTTGTAGATACATTTCGGTTTCTAAATCGATATACATATCACTCCTATCTGTTTCTTTCTTTTACCTGTCAATCATAACTCTCTTTGGCACGGAAGTCCAGCCTGTTTTTGAGTTTAATTTACATCAGTATTTGGGCTAAAATTAAGATTTTTTGCTGGTATTTTTGTGAGAATGTGGAGTTGTGAAAAGCTCAACTGCTGGAGATTTTCGAAAGGTAATCCATCACAACAGAAGCAAAAAAAGGAAATAAAAAGCTTAGAATATTTTCTTGAAGACTCCTCCGCCCTCCTCTACACAGACTAATATTGTGTAAAAATACAATAAGTCGTGTGCCAAAATTGGGCAGAAACGGCGGTGTTAGTGCAAAGTTAATCAACCCGAACCGAAAGGCGAAGCGAACATAAAACATCTAAGCTTCTGACAATCTGACGCTCAGCAGTCTAAAAGCAATCTGAGTTCACATATCTTATGAGTGAATTAAAAGACGGTTCAAAAAATGAGCCGTCTTTTTTCTATTATTCGTCAAATATAAATATTGGTTCTTTTGAGTTAGATACCTTAGATTTGAATAAGAGAAGATGATCTTAGTTTTATCTGGCAGTATAACCAGACTGTAAATCCTCAACTTATTTTTCTTCTTTTTCCACCTTACGTTTTTCTTCGTGCTTATCCAAGCTTTTCGAAAAGAATTGCTGGGCTAGATCTGTCAGCCAATCTGCTAAACGGTCGCCTGCGAATTGAATAGCGATAAGAATTCCAGTTGCTACAATAAAAACCAAAATCAAGTAATTATCCAAATTAGCCATTTTAATTATTTTCTCCTTGTTTTCTTGCCTCTACTAAAATATCTTTAAAATCGTCATCTTGCCAAAGTGTGAAAAAAGTAATTCCACCAACCACAACAGAGACCATCACACCTGTAAGGCTACTTCCACGCTTTTTCGAAACCAGTTTGTTTATCTCTTTGCCTGCGGATTTAAATAGCCCAGCTGAGAGATATGAATCAGGTTTAAATACAGAACCTGCTGTATAGCTTTGCCCGTAATAAAGTACCGAACCATTATCTCTAAATCCATAAAATAGAAATCCAATGATGGCTATTGTTATAATTGCCAATCGAATTTTAATGCTATTTTTCATATTAATCCACCTTTCACATTACTTATAATCAATACCTTTTCTTGTTATCGCAACGACCTTTTCTTTACTAAGAAAAGCAATCACTGATTTACCGTCTTTTAATTTGTAAACGTAGTAGTCTGTAATGATACCATTTATTCCCACAGTCCAATTTGATTTCTGAGACAGGATTGATTCACCACTGGATAAGTCCATTTTTAGTAATTTTTCATATAGCTGGGTAACAT
Organism: Streptococcus oralis subsp. tigurinus; assembly: GCF_002096275.1. Classification (GTDB taxonomy): domain Bacteria; phylum Bacillota; class Bacilli; order Lactobacillales; family Streptococcaceae; genus Streptococcus; species Streptococcus oralis_CN. Next base: position 354,160 of record NZ_NCUG01000018.1, read on the forward strand.
CGCTAAGAGAAGAAGACTTCTCGTGTGGTGTTCCAACCGCCTTAAGCAAGTCTTTTTCGGTTAGCTCATTCTGAATACTTGGAAAATTCGATAAAACTAAATCGTTTCTCTTATTTGCGCAAGAAACAAGTAACAAAATCATCACTAAACATGTAATCACCATTCCTAATTTTTTCATCATTATTCTACCTTTTTAAATTCAAACTTTAACGAATTTTCTCCAATCATAAAACCATTCTGGTTACCAGAATTATCATTCAATGGCTTATTTTCGAAATATAAAGTCTTTTGGTCATCGGACAGGGTTGCAATTCCGGAAATATTTTTTCCTTCAATTACAATTTTGTCACCTTTTTGATGCCATTTAGCGGAGAAAGTTTCGCCGTTGTCCATTGTTAAAGTTCCGTCTTTTTTTATCTCCATAGTAGCATTCCAGTGAATATATTTAGAGATAATTGAAGCAAGGTCGGCTTGTCCAGTTGCTTTGCCTGCGATTTTCGCTCCATCTTCTCTAACACTTCCTTGGTCGAAGATATCGGTCTTCCATTTGCCTGTGAAGTTCTTTTTAGTACAAGCACAAAGAAGGAGTGAGGCTAACGCTATAATAATTAAAGATAATAGGGATTTTTTCATCACTCGCTATCCTCCTATTTTTGAATATTATCTGCCATTTTAGCTAATATTGTTTCTAAAATAGCAGGAGACACTTTTCTTTCCTCCATAGAATGACTACCATTAGGTTCGAATAACAAATCCATAGATAAAACTTGACTTCCATTTAGAAAAATCTTACTACTAAAAGTGCTTTGTTCCTTAGTATCATACTGGTCATAGATAAAAGCTCCATTTTCTATCCTTAAGTCTACAAAAGGAACGTAACTTTCCATCTGGTTAGTAGCTCGACCTCTTTCCTCATTTGGAAGAGCAGCTTTTTGGTAATAATCTGAGTTTAAATAACTTTCTAATAACTCTTGGGCTTGTCCAGAATTCTGAATGTGGAATTTAAAATCTCCTTGTTCATATGCACCGTGAATCTCAATTCCTGTATGGTCATATAAATTAGCTTCTAACCTCATTCCTCCCACCTGATTATTATCTTTATCAAAGAATAGATATTGAATAGGAACACTCTTCTGGAGTTCATCATAGTCCCAGGACATTTTAGGGTCTATTTTCACATTACTGATTCCATACTGCAACATAATTTCGCCTAAATCTTTATCAGATAGCACTTTCTTTAAGTCATCAGACGTTTTGATTCGAAGATTGGCTGTTTCGCTTTGATTATGATTATCTGAACTAACTGGGTTATTAGCACTATTCTTCTGTGCTACTGTAGAATTCGAACAGCTGCATAAGCAAGCCAAAATTAAAACACCAATGCCTAACTTAGTAAGTTTTTTAAGTTCCATTTGCTTTCCTTTTTGTTTGTATAAAATCTCCTAGTCCCTTGCGAGACAAGGCTTTAGGCGTATCGGATAACGACCGTTAAACGATACACTTAAAAAAAACAAAAAATGCCAATCTAACACAGACTCAAAACCTTGTTAAATTCGCATTTTCTAAAATATTCACATTGTTATTTTGAATGTTTCGCCAAATGGTCGTTAATCGAAACAAATTTACGCACTCATTCTACCATTTTGTCCTGCTTTTGGCAAGTATTTTGCAAAACTTTTTTGCGATTATTCGTCACCTTGTTTCGTTCCAACACCTTATATACGGTTGAAGTGGAGATTCGTTCTGCTTTTGCAATATTCCGTATGCTCGTATTTGTGTAGAGATAAAGATCAAGGATGCGCTCTTCTTTTGCTTTTTCTATCCGCTTGGCACCCAACCGAATGCCTTTTTCCTTGGCTTTTCGAAGCCCTTCACGGGTACGAAACCGTAAGTTTTCTAGCTCGCTCTCTGCCACAAAACCTAAGATCATACAAAGCAACCTGCCAATAAGCGAGTCAGTTTCCAACTTTTCGTGCAAACTAACGAGCTGGATATGATGTTTGTTAAGCTGTTCGATAATCTCTAATAGCTTGAACATAGAGCGAGTGAGTCTGTCAAGCTTATAGATAGTGAAAGTGACTTGCTTGCCATTTTTCGAAAAACTTTTAGCTAAGTTTAGAGCCTTTTCAAGTTCAGGGCGAGCATTATATGAGCCTGATTCTTTTTCGATAAAGAGCTGGTCACAGTGTTTGAGAGCCTCAATTTGCACCTCTAAGCCTAAGTCTTGCTTGTGGGTGGAAACTCTGGCATAGCCAATGTTGATGGTATTTTGAGACATAAAAAATCCTCCTGTTATGTTGATTCAGGGGGATATTTTACTATGGATTGAGGGATTAGAAAAGACCTCTCATTCAGAGAGGTCTCAAAAAATCAAATGTTGCTATCTTTCAACCCTTCTTTTAAAAGCAAATATTGATCATTCGTCAACCCAAGAATTTCCTGCATGATATACTCAATAGTATCTTGGAGTTCCCGTTGTTCAACAGAGCCCCTTTCATACAAAAGTTTAGACGAACCATCTGTTTTAGATATATACCTCATTACATTGTCAATTGTTTTTTCATTCTTTTCAGATAACTTAACCTGTTGTTTGAAAGTATATCCTGTAATTTTTTCAACAATTTCTCGACCATCAGACATAAATGGCATGTAATCAAAGTGAATTAATAATCTTCTTGCCACACTCTCTTTTGAATATGGGTCATCAGCGGTATCGTTCCAGATTATTTGTTTAATTCTGTCAGGAACACGATTTTGAAACATATATTTTACCTCCAAATTTTACCCACCGCTTGCTCGGTAGGTATACTTATTTCCTACCAAGTGCAAGGGCTACAAATCAGAAGTAAAGTCTGAAAAGTGCGAAAATATTAAATTCTACAGTTTAATTATACACTAATATTTATATTTTGTCAATAGAACCTATAAACTCTTGAAATCGAGTAGTATAAGTATCATTAGTTAATTTACTCATATACTCAATTGCCTGTGTTTTAAAATTATTCTCATATAAAAATTTCAAAATATCAAATAGATATTTATTATTAGTAATTTGACGAATATGCTTGTCGATAAATTGAATCTTATCGTCATTTGATATTTCTTCTTTAGACAAATATATTTTAAAAATTCTATCTAAATAAACATTATTACTTATTTTAGAAATCATTTTATCGATAAAGTCTTGCATAATTTCATCATTGTGGAATCCACTTTCAACAGCATACTCAATCACTCTACTGATATGAACAGAATTTGTCATCTTTTCAAAGCATAAATTCATGGCACTTTCGTTTTTCATATCAAAAGCTATCAAGCATAATTTTTCAAGTTTAGCGTTATTATCAGTGTTAATAATGGCTTTTTGCAAATCTTCGAGAGTCTTAATTTTCAAATCAATATTAACAGTATTTTCTATAGTGAAATAGAACACCTCTTTTAAAAAGTTATACGTAATGTCATTAGTAATAATATCTATTAGTTTATCCTTATCTTTACAACTAATATTTTCCGAATTATTTATTAAGCTGATTATACTCGCTTTAACTTCCCTGCTATCTTCAACTAATCGTTTCTTAGCAAAGTAATTTACATTATCTATTGAATTTTCCATTTTTCCAACCTTTAATTTTTTCATTAATATTTTAGACGGATTCCTACTCCGGCTCATTAAATAACCAATAACATTTTTCGAATAGTCTCCAAGACTGTCTTCAAAACATACCAAAAATTCTTTTACGAAAGTCGTCCTACCAATATAACTTCTATGATTTTGATTTAACATGAGCATATCCATAAATGTCGCAAAGCATAGATGATACATGATTTTGTCTCCATTCTGTTGTTTTTGTTGTTTTTAGGTGATAGTTCAGGAATGCGATTAGTATTATACTAAAATCATCAAAGGAATAAGTCGACTTCCCCCTCTGATAAACCTTTTACTTTCATTATACTCTTTTAAGGAGGAAAAATCTCTTGCTAACAATACTTATCTTTTTGCCGTATCTTCTAACCTCAGCTGTTGCGATATATTTCACAAATAAAAGGTCTAGAAAATAATTGACTACAGGTTTATATTAAGTTATGTAAGCCCCACTAATATAAACCTGCCTCTATGGGGCTATTAAGGAGAAAAACTATGTTCCCATCAAATACTCAAAACCAAACTGACACTACACCACAACTGGCGAATCCATTTCAGCTTGAAGTTGCCAAATCACTTTCAAAGGAGATGGCGGTACTTCAAAAGAATCAGCTTCTGACAGCAGACATTCTTAACAAAGTAGGCGACCTTTCGAAGCTCGAGGCAGATATTCTGGCAAAAACTCCCCATGCTAAGGAACGCACAGATTTCATCATCAAGACTTTTGCTTTGGTCGCCTCTCAGCAGATAAGATAGGAGGTTCCCTATGAATGAACTTATCTTGCCCATAATTTTTGCCGTTTCTCTTGGATTTGTGGCTGGCGTTATTGCCTTGTTGGTATATCTTGATTCTCAATCTAAAAAACAACCTGTCAAAGAGAAAAACAAAAATCTTCTTCCTGTTTACACTAAAGAAGAAATTGAACTAGCTCAATTTCTTGAAAAAAGGCAAGCCATCAACGAGGCATTTCTCTCAGCTCAGGCGGAATTACTCAAAGAACTTCGAAAGTGAAGTAATTTTTACATCATCAAACAAAACAGGAATATTTTAGCACTTTAACAGATTTAGTCCCATTCACATCGCTCCCAATCCATAAACTGCTTATGCTCCCTTTTACTAGTAGTTTCTGGTATGCTCGGAGCGTCACAAAACAGAAAGGATTACATAATGACAAATACTACACAACCAAAGAAATTCAAAACCATCCTCGCTGATGTTCCCTATATGAAAAACCAAACAGGAAACTACGGAGCCTGCAAGCATTACAACCTGATGAGCCACGAGGATATCCGCAATATGCCCATCAAGGACATTGCTGACGACAACGCTCACCTCTGGTTTTGGACTTCCAACTCTTACATCGAGGATTCCTACGACATCATTCGAGCGTGGGGCTTTGAGCCTAAAAGTATTTTTACTTGGGTTAAACCAACGCTGGGTTTGGGAACTTATCTACGAAATTCCACCGAGCATGTCATTTTCGCCACTCGCGGAAAAGCACCAATTAAGTTCAGGGGGCAAATGAATTGGGGATTCTTCCCAAAACAAGACCATAGCCACAAGCCTGAAGAACTCTTTGCCATTATTGAACGTTGTTCTGAGCCAGACTATCTGGAACTATTTGCACGGAGACCTGTATCTTCTAATAAAAAATGGGCAATCTGGGGAGAAGAAGTTGAAAGTGATATTATCATCTCTCACTATCCCGTTCCTCAATATTCTAAAAATCCCATTGACTACAGAAAGGCAGATGATGAAGTGTGCGAAAAATAGTTGGCTATATCTTGCTTTTCATTCTGCTAGCTTATTTGGTCAATCGGGCGGTTCACTGGCTAATCGAAATTGCCCTACCCTTAAGCCTGCTTGCCGTATTACTTGGTGGCGGAATGCTTTCCTTTCGCTATTGGAAAAACAAAAGAGATTGGAGGTGAACCGATGAAACGCCCAACAAATTTTGAAGCGTTCGAGATGGATTACACTCGCCCCGTGGAATTTCAAGATATACTGGATTTGATGGTGCGACTCTCAGGCTACACCAGACGCCAGCCCTTCGTTTTGGAGATTCGTTTAACGAAAAATGAGGTGCGATATTTACTTCTCAGTAGCCCACTAGACACGCCCTATTTACATAAAATGTTGCAGGTTTCCAATGACATTCAGTTTTCGAAACTTCGCCCTAAAGAGAGAAAAACATCTGAAAAAGCGTGGCGTGTAGCTATCAAACGCAACCATTTTAGCCTCAAAACAGATGGCGTTGAAAATTTCACTCGTTCCTTTTTAGCACTATGCCATCACCTCAAACCATTAGAGGAAATCTGCGTGCAGGTTGTGGTAGGCAAGTCTCGTTCGCCAAAACCGCTGGCTCGAGATTTGTCGCATCTTAACGCCACTTGGTGGCAGTGGATTTCAGGGAATATCCCAAAGCTTTCCAAAGACGCCGATAAGCTGATTCGGGAGAAGCTATGCCACGCCCAGTTTCAAGCAGATGTACGGATTGGCGTGCGAGGTGATAGCCATTTTCGTAAGAATGAGCTATACCATACCGTTTTAGGAGCCTTTCGAATGTTAGAATCCAGCGGTGTCGAACTTTTTCTCAACCCAATTTCCAGCGAGAAAGTGAATAAAGTTCAAATTCCGTGGTCTTTTCCACTCACCCTTTCTTCGCAGGAACTTGCCAGTTTTTGGCTTGCCCCGATTGGCGAAGGCGAGCTGTCTGGGGTTGCCAATATTCACCCCAAAATTCTCCGCCTGCCTTTGGGCTATAAAGTGCCAGATGTGCCTGTTCGAAAATTCGGTGAAAGCCTTAAAAACGAACCACTCCAAATTTTACCCCGAGATGCCACCCAGCACCTCTTGGTTTTGGGTGGAACGGGTGTTGGAAAATCTACCTTGCTCGCCCAACTCATTTTGGCAGATATTCAGGCAGGCAGAAGCACGCTGTTAATCGATCCCAAAGGCGACTTAGTGCAAGAAGTTTTGGCTCATTTTCCAAAAGAACGGCAGGCTGATTTGGTTATCATTGATCCCAGCTCCAGCAACAAAATTATCGGACTCAATCCTTTTAATCTCACTCGCTACACCTCGCCTGAGCTGGTGGCGGATATGTTGCTTAATCTTTTCCAAGAACTTTTCAGCGACAACTGGGGTATTCGCACGGTTGATGTGCTCAGCCACGCCTTAACCGTGATGGCACAAGTTGAAAATTCTAATTTATCCCAACTGCCTCAATTTTTAACCAACCTTGCCTTTCGCCATCAGATACTTTCGCAGATTTCCGACCCCTTTCTCTTGGATTTCTGGCAGGGCTACAACCAGCTAAGCGACGCCAACCGTGAAGTGTTAATCTCGCCCGTTCTGAACAAAGTTCGTCAGCTATTATTGCGAAAAGAACTGCGAGCCATGCTTGCCTCCACTTCAAAAAAGTTTAATTTGATTGAGCTATTCACGAGTAAAAAGGTGGTGCTGGTGAACCTTAACCGAGGGCAGATTGGGGTGACAAACGCTAAATTTATAGGGTCGCTTATCACCAACTACATCTACCAGCTAACCCTCCACCAAGCCCGTCTCTCCCCTGAAAATCGCCCTTTCCTGCCCATTTACATTGATGAGCTGGGGCAATTCCTTAAGCTCCCTGTGGATTTGGAGGATGCCCTCGCGGTGTCTCGTTCGATGAAAGTGGGCTACATTCTTGTCAGCCAGCACCTAACGCAACTACCACCAACTCTCCGTACCAGTATTTTGAGTAATTGTCGCAGTAAAATCATTTTCACGCTGGAACACCACGAAGCTAAAGAGCTAGCAGCTCAAGCCCTTGACCTCGTCGCTGAGGATTTTATGAGCCTTGCACCTTTTCACTTTTATGCTCAGATGCCCATTTTTTACAATAATTTTAAGTGGGTTTCAGGCAAAAGTTTACCTCTTTCGAAGATTAAGCAATCAATTGACGATCTTTACATCGAAAGTTTGGGACGATATGGCGATGATTTAGGAGATTTTGAAATAATTACCCCACCGCAAAACAAGAAAGATGAAATTCCGCCCGCAAACTTAGGACGGAAAAAGCGAGGAGGACAAAATGGAGAAAATTGAACTAATGGAAAAAGAACGAAAGATTTTAACCCTACTCGCCCAGTGCCGTTATGCGACCACCAAGCAGATTGTCGCCCTCTATTTTCAGGATAGCCAGCATTCGCGAACTGCTTTCCGAAGAGCTAACTTGCTTTTAAACCATATCAAAAATCGCCAACTCATCAATCACCTCGAACGGCGAATCGGTGGTGTGCGAGCAGGTTCAGGCAGTTTCGTTTGGTACATCACGATAAAAGGGTTAAAAGCATTACATCATCCACAACGCTTTAAAAATAAGTATGAACCCACCGCCCACCACTTGGAACACACGCTGGCGGTGACACAAGCGTATGTTTTTCTGAAATTGTTGGAAGAAGCTGGCAAAATCCAGCTGGAACGGTTCAATTTTGAACCCACCTGCCACCGCACCTACGCCACCTTTTCGGGCAAGAAGATTTTTATGAAACCTGATGCTTTTGCCCAGCTGGTTTTGGGCGAATACGAGGACAGTTATTTTTGCGAAATCGATATGGCGACCGAAAGCCTGAACCGCGTGGTTAACCAGTGTAAAAAGTACATCGCTTACTACCAAACAGGCATCGAGCAGCGAGAGCAAGACGGTGTGTTTCCACTGGTGCTGTGGATTGTGCCACACGACAAACGCAAAGAGGCGATTTCGAAGAAAATAGAAAGCAAGCTGAATAATTTTCAGCCAATGTTTCAAGTGTTGACATTGGAGGAATTTAGTGAATGGATTGGAGGACGAACAGATGAGTAGCAAAAAAGAACGAATTACCAAAATTGGGCGAGTAACATTTATGATTAGCCGAAAGTTTGGCGGTTCGAAAAGTTTGAAAGAGCTGCTAGAAAAGCTGATTTTGCAGGAAAAATAACCCCCAAACACTGGACTTCTTCGCCCTTTCGAGGTATCCTGTCCATGGGTTAGAGTGTATTGAAAGGAGACACGATGACAAACAGCACATTAATAAGGCAGATTCCAGATTGGACGGAGGTGAAGTTTGAGGGCTTAACCGACATTAGCGTTTTGTATTGCAGGCTTAGCCAAGATGATGGTAATCTCGGAGATAGCAACTCAATTATTAACCAAAAAATGGTTTTGAAAAATACCGCCGAAGCAGAACACCTGCCGAACCCTATTTACTTCATTGATGATGGAATTAGTGGAGTGACTCTCAACCGTCCAGCCATCCAAAAGGCTCTGGAGCTAGTTGAATCTGGTAAAGTTCGCAATTTTGTCGCCAAGGATTTATCTCGGATTGCTCGAAACTATCTGTTTTCTGGACAGTTGTTAGAGATGACTTTTCCTGAAAACAATGTTCGGTGTATTGCGGTAAATGATAGCTACGACAGCCTAAAGCAAAGCGATAATGACGCCAACCTACTCCCTCTTCGCAACCTGTTTAATGAATGGTTTGCGAGAGATACTTCTAAGAAGATTCGTGCCGTACAAAAAGCCAAGGCACAGGCTGGAGAACGATTAACCACTGTGGCAATATACGGTTATCGAAAAAATCCCGACAATCCAAAAGAGTGGCTGATTGACCCAGTTGGTGCAGAAATTGTAAAGCGAATTTTCGAAGAGGTTAAATTGGGTAAATCTTTAAAACAAATTGCTCGAGGTTTAGAACACGACAAGGTTGAGACACCATCTTATCGCAGATTAAGTGTAGGAGATAAAACTAATGTCATTAGCTATAGTCGCTATGCGTGGCAAGTTGCAACTATTGAAAAAATCCTACAACGCCCCGAATATCTGGGGCACACCGTAAATCACCGCACTTCTAAGATTTCTTTTAAAGATAAAAGGAAAATTTACAATCCCAAAGAAAACTGGCTTATCTTTGAAAACACCCACGAAGCGATTATCGACCAAGTAACCTTCGATATTGTGCAAAAAATGCGACAACACAAACGCATTTTATCCAAGCCACGCTTTGAAAAAGGGCACGAAAATTTCTTTGCAGGATTGGTATTTTGCGGCACTTGTGGTTCGAAGCATTACTTCTGTGCTCACGATAAAAATGGACGAAACTTAGACCATTACAAGTGTTCGAAATATGCCAAAACCTTCGACCGCTGTGAAAATCCCCATTATATTCGAAAAGTTGAACTGGAAGCTTTAGTTCTTCGAGAGTTAAATGACTTGATTGAGGAGATTCAAATAGATGAAACAGGATTTTTTAACTCACTTCAAAAGAGATTCGAAATAGAATCCAGCCGAAAAACTGCCCAACAACGAAAAGTCGTTTTGGAAAAGGAAAAACGCTGTGAAGAAATTGACCAGCTCATCCAAAAACTCTATGAAGACAATGTTTTGGGCAAAGTATCTGATGAACGCTTTATGAAAATGACGCAAAATTATGAAGCAGAACAAAACGAACTAGATCAAGTTTTAAGTAACTTAAAATCCGAATTGAGCAAAAATGAAGCCGATAGCCAGAATATTGAGCAATTTATTAAGCGGATTCGGAAATTCACGCATATCGATAAACTGACGACCGAGATTTTGAATGTTTTGATTGATAAAATTGTGATTCATAAACCAGAAGGCACGAAACGTAACCGAATTATTAAAATTGATATTCATTACAACTTTATTGGAAATGTAAACAAAGAAAATGAGTAGCTGATAACTACTCATTTATAAATATAAAATCCGACTGCTGGGTGATAATACACCTAAGCAAGTTCATTTTTATTTTATAATTTATTTCCGACATTGATACGGTTAATGGCACGTTGCAAAGCAACCTTAGCTCGCCGTTCTTGGTCAATCAAGTGTTTATCTTGTGCTTCTTCAATCTCACGTTCAGCACGAAGTTTAGCACGTTGGGCACGGCTAATATCGATATCACGAGCACGTTCTGCTGAGTCTGCTACAATAGTAATGATGTCATTGGCAATCTCGATAATTCCTCCGTTCACTGCAATCCAGTTCACATGAGTATCGTCATCGATTCGTTTTACCTTTACTTCATCAACCGCTAAAACCGCAATCATATTTTCATGTCGTGGCAAGATCCCCATCTCACCATCCAGAGTTCGTACCGATACAAAGCTGGCATGGTGATCATAGACGAGGCCATCTGGTGTCACGATCTGGACAGTTAAATGAGCCATAGATCACCTCTTAAAATCCCATTTTCTCAGCCTTAGCAATGACGTCTTCGATTGAACCGACACCACGGAAGGCATCTTCCGGTAGATGGTCATGTTTTCCTTCAAGGATTTCCTTAAAGCCGCGAACTGTTTCCGCTACTGGTACATAAGAACCAGGTTGACCAGTAAATTGTTCGGCAACGTTGAAGTTTTGAGACAAGAAGAACTGGATACGACGGGCACGGGCAACCAAGGTCTTTTCTTCATCAGAGAGTTCATCCATACCAAGGATAGCAATGATATCTTGCAATTCATGGTAACGTTGAAGGACACGTTTGACTTCAGCAGCAACTGCATAGTGCTCCTCACCAACAATCTCAGGTGCCAAGGCACGAGAGCTTGAAGCAAGTGGGTCAACGGCTGGGTAAATCCCCAACTGTACCAACTTACGTTCCAAGTTAGTTGTTGAATCCAAGTGAGCGAAGGCCGTTGCTGGCGCAGGGTCAGTATAGTCATCCGCTGGCACATAGATAGCCTGGATAGAAGTTACAGAACCCTTCTTAGTTGAAGTGATACGCTCTTGCAATTGACCCATTTCCGTAGCAAGGGTTGGTTGGTAACCAACGGCTGAAGGCATCCGACCCAAAAGGGCAGATACTTCTGAACCAGCTTGAGTAAAACGGAAGATATTATCGATAAAGAGAAGCACATCTTGGCCTTCTACATCACGGAAGTATTCAGCAATTGTCAAACCAGTAAGGGCAACACGCATACGTGCTCCAGGTGGTTCATTCATCTGACCAAATACCATGGCTGTTTTCTCGATAACGCCTGATTCTTTCATTTCCCAGTAAAGGTCGTTCCCCTCACGAGTACGTTCCCCAACACCGGTAAATACGGAAATACCACCGTGTTCTTGGGCAATATTGTGAATCAATTCTTGAATCAGGACAGTTTTACCAACTCCGGCACCACCGAAGAGTCCAACTTTACCACCTTTTAGGTAAGGGGCAAGAAGGTCGATAACCTTGATCCCTGTTTCCAAGATTTCAGATGAGGTAGACAATTCATCAAAAGTTGGAGCTTTCTTATGAATTGGCTGACGCTCAGCGTCTTCAGCGAAAGGAGCATCCAAGTCAATGGTATCTCCCAAAACATTGAAGACACGTCCCAAAGTTTCTTTACCTACTGGCACAGAGATTGGACGGCCTGTGTCCAAAACTTCCATTCCACGAGTCAAACCATCTGTTGATTCCATGGCGATCGTACGAACCATACCATCACCCAACTCCAAGGCTACTTCAAGGACGATTTTTGTTTTTCTTTCGTCATTTTTGTAGACGACAAGTGCATTATTAATCTCAGGAAGTGTTTCCCCTGCTGCGAACAAGACGTCGACAACGGGTCCAATAACCTGAGCAATTTTACCTGAACTCATCTCCTTCTCCTATTCTATATAAGATACTGTCGGTTCCTAGTTCACCTAGGGCCTAAGTTCATTTTGATATGAGGGAGGCAAAGCCTTATTCTAAGGCACTAGCCCCCGCTACAATTTCTGTAATTTCTTGTGTAATCGCCGCCTGTCTGGCACGGTTATACTGGATTGTCAAATCATTGATGACTTTCTTGGCATTATCAGTCGCCGTTTGCATGGCTGTCATACCTGCAGCATTCTCAGCTGTCTTGGCATCGATGATAGCCCCGTATATCATACTTTCTGCAAACTGAGGTAACAACTGCTCTAGAATCTCATCACGACTCGTTTCCAACTCAAAGGTCAAGCTATACTCTTCATCCGCTTCATTTGGATCTAAGTCAACAATCGGCAGCATTTGTTCCACACGCATTTGACTTGTGAGAGTATTGACATGATGATTGTAGCAGACGTATAATTCATCAAAAAGTTCATTTTGATACATTTCAATCGTTTTTGAAATAATTTTACGAACTTCATCAAAACTTGGTTGGTCAGCCAAGCCACGTAGTTCATAGATTGGTTGAATGCCACGAGCCTTAAAGAAATCAGCTCCCATACCACCAATACAGATTATCTCAAAACCTGTACCATCTGGATGGTATTCTTCTTTCAGCTCCATCACAGCTTTAAGGATGGAAGCATTATAACCTCCAACCAAGCCACGGTCTGAAGTAATAACGATATAGCCTGTTTTCTTAACTGGGCGACTAATGAGCATCGGATTGGTAGAACCACCAGATCCGTTACCATGCAGAATATCCGTCAAAAGCTTACGAACCTTCTGAGCATAAACTTGAAAGTTGCGTGCTGCTTCTTCAGAGCGACCTAACTTGGCAGCCGATACCATTTGCATGGCATTGGTGATTTGACTAGTATTTTTTGTTGAGGCGATTTTTGTTTTAATATCATTTAGAGATACTGCCATTTGACACCTCTATTCTTATTGGAAGCTGGATTGATTGAGAAACTCTGTAATCGCAGCATCCAAGACTGCTTCTTCTGGCAAGTCTTTTGTTTCACGAATAGTTTCCAAAATCTCTGGATGTTGTGCATCAAAGAAATCATGAAACTCTTCCTCAAAACGAACAATGTCATCTACAGGAATCGTATCCAAGAAACCATGTGTCAAAGCATAAAGAATGGTTACTTGTTTCTCAACAGGTAATGGTTTATGAACTGGTTGTTTCAGAACTTCAACGGTACGACGTCCACGATTTAACTTAGCTTGAGTAGCCGCATCCAAATCAGAACCAAACTTAGTGAAGGCTTCCAACTCACGATATGAAGCAAGGTCGATACGAAGTGTACCAGCAACCTTCTTCATAGCTTTGATTTGTGCAGAACCACCTACACGAGATACAGATGAACCCGCATCAATAGCTGGACGAATACCCGCATTGAAGAGACCATCGCCAAGGAAGATTTGACCATCTGTGATTGAAATCACGTTGGTTGCGATATAAGCAGAGATATCTCCTGCTTGTGTCTCGATAAATGGTAGAGCTGTGATTGAACCACCACCAAGTTCATCAGAAACCTTAGCTGAACGCTCAAGCAAACGGCTATGAAGGTAGAAAACATCCCCAGGGAAGGCTTCACGACCTGGTGGACGACGAAGCAAGAGGGAGAGTTCACGATAAGCGACCGCTTGTTTTGAAAGATCATCATAAACGATCAAAACATGCTTCCCTTGGTACATAAACTCTTCTGCCATGGCAACCCCAGCATAAGGAGCTAGGAAGAGCAATGGAGAAGGTTGTGAAGCAGAAGCTGTCACAACGATTGTGTAGTCCAAGGCACCGTACTGACGAAGTGTTTCAACTTGCGTACGAACAGTTGACTCTTTTTGTCCAATCGCTACATAGATACAGATCATATCTTGACCTTTTTGGTTCAAAATAGCATCAATAGCGATGGTTGTTTTCCCTGTCTGACGGTCACCGATAATCAACTCACGTTGACCACGACCAATCGGAACAAGGGCATCAATAGCTTTCAAACCTGTTTGCAATGGTTCTGATACAGACTTACGTTGCATAACACCAGGAGCCGACGCTTCTACTGGACGAGACTTATCAGTATGGATTTCTCCAAGACCGTCAACTGGACGACCAAGTGGATCCACAACACGTCCAATAAGGCTCTCACCAACAGGAACTTCCATGATTTTACCTGTACGACGAATTGTATCGCCTTCACGAATATCTGTAAAGTCACCTAGGATGATAATCCCAACGTCTGTTGACTCCAAGTTTTGCGCCATTCCATAAGAGCCGTTTTCAAAAATCAACAGCTCTCCACTCATGGCATTTTCAAGGCCGTGAGCACGCGCAATTCCGTCCCCGATATAGGTTACAACACCTGTTTCAGATAGATCAAAATTGGGTTTGAAATTTTCAATTTGTTGCTTAATTAAAGCGCTGATTTCTTGTGCGTTAATTGCCAAAAGAACACCACTTTCTATTTCAAATTTTCTTTAACAACTCGAAGTTGTTGTTTAATACTCACATCAATTGTCTTGTGATTAGCAAAAATGACAAAACCACCAATGAGTCCTTCATCAATTTGTTCTTTGACGCTCCGCACTTTCAGAGACATTTTTTTCTCTATCAATGGGAGCAGACGTTCCTTCTGTTCATCTGTTAAAGGATGGGCTGAAGAAATAGTTACTACAAAACGATTGGTCTCTTTTTCAAGGCGATTCAAACAATCTGCAATTACTTCATAAAAAAGATTTGCTCTGTGATTGTAAACCAGAACTTGAATAAAGTTTTGCATTAAAGGTGAGACAGAGTCTTGAAAGAAACCAACTGTTTTTTCCTTATCTGACTCATCGACTGCCACCTGAGCTAAAAAAGAAGGTAAGCCCGTTTCTTCTGCGACTTGCTTGATTTGATCCAAGTCTGAAAAAATCCGGTCCTCTTCTCCTTTTTCAATCACTAATTGGACAAAAGGCATGCTGTACTTTTCAATGACCTTTGCTGTTTTCTTGTCCATTAGGCTTCTCCTAGCTGATCGATATACTGATCAATGAGTTCCTTATGGGCATGACTGTCAAGGTTTTGTGAGATGATTTTCCCAGCTAGACTAACTGTCAAATCTGCCACCTCGCCCTTAACACTTTGTAAAGCCTCAGCTTTGTTTTGCGCAATTTCTTGGTTAGCTTTTTCTTTCAAGCGACCAGCTTCTAGCTTAGCTTCAGCCAAAATATCTGATTTACTCTTTTCAGCTGTCTCTTTAGCATTTTCAATGATAGTTTTAGCTTCACTACGACTACCTGCCAATTCATCTTCGCGCTTTTGAGCAAGAGTCTCTGCTTTTTGACGAGCTTGTTCAGCGCCATCAATATCAGCAGCAATCTTTTCAGCTCGTTCTTCAAAGATACTCGTCAAGTTTGACCATGCGTATTTTTTGACTAGGACGACCAAAAGGATAAAAGAGCCAGCGATTAAAATAAAGTTACCAATCAATTCACCTACTGTTACGTGCATCATTTACTCCTTTCTACTCTTCATCATTAATTTTATTTCCTAGATACATTGAAGACAAGACTGTGAATACATAGGCCTGAACACAGGAAATAAACACAGAGAATGCCGTCCAGACAAGATTGGTAACAAATGCGACTGGATACCAATAAAGAGCCTGATGAGAAAGAGTAATAAGCAAGCTTGCCATCACTTCTCCGGCAAAGATATTCCCAAACACCCGCAAAGCAAGTGATAGGAAATTCGTGACTTCTTCAAGGAGATTCATCGGTGTCATAAAACCTGGGGTAACAAAGCCTTTCAGATACTTTTTAACACCACGGCGACGAATTCCTTCTATATGGGTCATCAGGATAATTCCAAATGACAAAGCCAAGTCAAACTGGAGATTTGCAGTTGGCGATGTCCAAAGGTTTGTCCCATCTGTAGTTTGAAGTTTCGCCATCAAACCAAGATTGTTTGCGATAACCATAAAAAGAAATAAACACAAGTAAAAGAGTGAGTAATCTTTCATGTACCGAGAACCTACGTTGGGTTCTGTAAATCCGACTACAAAGTCATAGAGATACTCTAGTACATTTTGCTTTCCTTTGGGTTTCACAGTCATATTACGACTTGCCCAATAGATAAAGCCAAAAATCAGTGCCACAGACAACAAAGTCAATGCTGTCAAGGTTAAATCAAAGGTAACAGGACCAATATTGATGGTTGGATTGATACTTTCTTCCATCTAGAATCCTCCCTTTTCCATTTTATACTTCTCTTTATTTGATGATAAATGAAAATACGAGAGTTACAAAGAATGTTCCTTCGATAAAGGCAATCCCCATGATCATCAAACTACGCAATTGTGGGATGATGTCTGGTTGGCGTGCTGCAGACTTGAACAAACCGTTCATCAAAAATCCTTCTGCAAGAGATACACCCATACAGGCAAGACATAGACCGAAAAATGTTAAATTCATGATGAATTCTCCTTTTATTTAAAATTTACTTACTTAGTTTAGTCCTAAAATTTGTTTTTGTCAACTTTTTACTTACGTTGGAAGCGTTTCAGATGATTTATTTCTATTTTTGCTATTTTTATACCACTGTATAGATAAGTTTCTCATTTTATGATGAAATGTGTTTCCACTTTTTCTATATTTTCCGAAATAAATTGAAAAATCCAAGTTTAGAACTTGGATAGATTCATTTTATTTGAAATAGTAGGAATAGTGTTGTTTACACCCTGGATTAAATGGAGATTTGCAATAAGGGCAGGCTATTTGTTTTTGATATTCTTGAAATGTTATTGTCCTCATACAAGCCCCACATAAAATCGGTCGATCCTCCGCAAGCGTCAAGGGGTAAGGTGAAAACAAATGCGTTTCTATAGCATTGTGGCACTGATAGCAAGCATAGTATTTTTTACACTCATAGCACTGGAGGGAAATAATATCCTTTTCACCATGATAGTGAACACATCTGCTTTCATTATCTACCAACAATCCTTGCACTTGAATCATTCACTTTTCCTTATCTAGGCACGAACTGTGACACTTGTCCCGTCTTCCTTATAGAGATTGATAAGACCTTCTTTGAGAGCTCGAACCATATCCCCAGCTTGCACAGGTTGAGGAACCTTAATGGTCAAGAGTTCCATTGGATTTGGAGCACGGTCGATTTTATTGCCTTTAGAATCGTGAAGATTTTCGATATAGGTTTCAAAATGACGGAAACCAGGTCCATAAAACTCAACTTGATCTCCTTCATTGATAACATTCCGTTGACGAATGGTTGCTGTCTGGGTTGCATCATCATAAGAAACCACCTCAGCGACAAACTTGTATTCAGGGATTTTACGACGTGCACCAAACAACTGTTCATTTTCTGTAGGTGTGCTATAGTAGAAACCTGTTGCCAATTCACGTTGGGCAACCTTCCACATCTCATCTACCAGGTCTTGTTTAATAGCTTCAAATTTTTCTGGGCTTTCAAGGTAAGCATCCACAGCCGCCTTGTAACAGTTGGTCACAGTTGAAACATAGTGGATTGACTTCATACGACCTTCAATTTTTAGACTATCCACATCATTTTCAATCATATCTGGAATATGATCAATCATGGACATGTCAACGGCTGACATCGAAAATTCTTCAGGAATTTCACCTTTAAGACTCTTGCGTTCTTGACCAAAAGGCATGTCGTAAAGGTCGTATTTCCAACGGCAAGACTGCGAACAACCACCACGGTTGGCATCACGCATACTCATGTGGTTTGATAGCGTACAGCGACCTGAGTAGGAAATACACATAGCTCCGTGAACAAAGGCTTCAATTTCTACATCAGTGCGTTTGCGAATCTCTGCCAATTCTTCCATTGAAACCTCACGCGCCAAAACGACACGAGTCAAGCCCAGTTCTTTCCAAAATTCAAGCGTTTCATAGTTCGTCGCACTGGCTTGGGTAGAGAGGTGGATTTCAAGACCTGGTGCTTCTGTTGCTGCAATCATAATCAAGGCCGGATCTGACACGATAACTGCCGCAATCCCAATGTCACGCAACTTACGGAACCACTCACCAGCCCCAGCTTCATTTCCTTCGTGCATAACCATGTTGGCAGCTACATAGACCTTGGCACCATACTTGGCAGCGAACTGCACGCCTTCTTCCATCTGTTCAAAGGTGAAGTTTCCTGCACGGCTACGAAGACCATAAGCTTGTCCACCTATAAAAACAGCATCAGCTCCATACCGAACAGCCACTTTCAGCTTCTCTAAAGTCCCTGCAGGCGATAAAACCTCAGGACGTTTTAATGTTTTTGTCATTTTTTCTCCTATTTGCAATATAAAAGTTTGACGTTTTCCTTCTCATTTTATAGTAAATAATGGATAAAATCAAGCCTAGACAGATTGTTTTGACAATTCTAATCTTTTTTAAAAACTAAAAACTAGTCTGCTGAGACTAGTTGTTTTCAAGATAAAATTCAAAACGTTCACCCACGTATTGACTCTTTACATATTCAAAAGCCGTCCCATCTTCAAGATAAGAGACCTGAGTCAAGGCTAGAATCGCATGCCCCTTTTCGATTTCTAGGTAATGAGCAATTTTTTCCTTAGCCAACTTCGCATAAATGGTCTGTTGGGATTTGCCAATCCGGTAGCCATACTGCTGCAAGGTTTGAAAGAAGTGACTGGTGATTTCTTCTTTTTTGAAATCCTTAATAAAATTCTCAGGAATGGATGCGACTTCATAGACTAGCGGAATTTGGTCAGCGTAACGTACCCGTTCCATGCGGATAATATTCTCTGTCGGAGTAATCCCTAGCTTTGCGACCTCTTGCTCATTTGGAATGGTTCTTCTGTAAGAAATCAGCTGACTGGAAGGAACTTTGCCCTGAGATTTGACAATCTCCGTAAAACTGGTCGTCCCTCTCATTTTTTCTTGGACACGAGTGCTAGAGACAAAAGTCCCACTTCCTACACGACGCTCCAAAACTCCTTCCTCAACCAAGAGAGAGATAGCTTGTCGCAAGGTCATCCGACTAACCTGAAACTGTTCCGCTAAATCTCGCTCACTTGGAAGTCTCTCTCCGATTTTCCAATGATGCTCATCTATATCCTTCTTGATCTGATCGTGGATTTTCATATAAGCTGGTAACATGCTTTTCACTTCTTTTCTTTATTTTCTCTATTGTACCGTATTTAATTAGAAAAAGTCAAACTTTGCCTTGTTTAGTTGGTAATTCGCCCCTATTTGTGATAGAATATTGAAAAAGATATTTCTTTTGAGAAAGGAAAAAGATGAGCAACATTTCAACTGATTTGCAAGATGTCGAAAAAATCATCGTGCTGGACTATGGTAGCCAATACAACCAGCTGATTTCACGCCGTATTCGTGAAATTGGTGTTTTTTCTGAGCTAAAAAGTCACAAAATCTCAGCTGCAGAGGTTCGTGCGATTAACCCTGTAGGGATCATCCTCTCTGGTGGACCAAACTCTGTATACGAAGATGGTTCATTTGATATTGACCCAGAAATTTTTGAACTTGGCATTCCAATTTTGGGAATCTGCTATGGTATGCAACTTTTAACTCATAAACTTGGAGGAAAAGTTGTTCCTGCAGGTGATGCTGGTAACCGAGAGTATGGCCAATCACCACTTACTCATACTACTTCTGCCCTCTTTGAAGGGACTCCTGAAGAACAGATTGTTTTGATGAGCCATGGCGATGCTGTTACAGAGATTCCAGCTGATTTTGTTCGTACTGGCACTTCTGCTGACTGTCCTTATGCAGCTATTGAAAACCCAGAAAAGCACATTTACGGTATCCAATTCCACCCAGAAGTGCGCCATTCTGTATACGGAAATGATATCCTTCGCAACTTTGCCCTTAACATCTGTAAGGCTAAAGGCGACTGGTCAATGGACAACTTCATCGACATGCAGATCAAGAAAATCCGTGAAACTGTAGGTGACAAGCGTGTTCTTCTAGGTCTATCAGGTGGTGTTGACTCTTCTGTTGTTGGGGTTCTTCTTCAAAAAGCAATCGGTGATCAATTAATCTGTATCTTTGTAGATCACGGTCTTCTCCGTAAGGGAGAAGCTGACCAAGTTATGGACATGCTTGGTGGTAAGTTTGGTTTGAATATTGTCAAAGCCGATGCTTCAAAACGCTTCCTTGATAAACTTGCTGGCGTTTCTGATCCTGAGCAAAAACGGAAAATCATTGGTAACGAATTTGTTTATGTCTTTGATGACGAAGCAAGCAAGCTAAAAGATGTAAAATTCCTTGCTCAGGGAACGCTTTACACTGACGTGATTGAGTCTGGTACAGATACAGCCCAAACCATCAAGTCACACCACAACGTTGGTGGTCTTCCAGAAGACATGCAGTTTGAATTGATTGAGCCATTGAACACTCTTTATAAAGACGAAGTCCGTGCCCTTGGTACAGAACTTGGTATGCCGGACCACATCGTATGGCGCCAACCATTCCCGGGACCAGGACTTGCTATCCGTGTCATGGGTGAAATCACTGAAGAAAAACTAGAAACTGTTCGTGAGTCAGATGCTATCCTTCGTGAAGAAATCGCTAAAGCTGGTCTTGACCGCGATATCTGGCAATACTTCACTGTCAACACAGGCGTTCGTTCAGTCGGTGTTATGGGTGATGGTCGTACTTATGACTACACCATCGCCATTCGTGCAATCACTTCTATCGATGGTATGACAGCAGACTTTGCCAAGATTCCTTGGGAAGTCCTTCAAAAAATTTCTGTACGTATCGTAAACGAAGTGGATCACGTTAACCGTATCGTCTACGACATTACAAGTAAACCACCTGCAACTGTTGAGTGGGAATGATTTATAAACATGATTTGAAGTGAAATGGTTGATTTAACAGCATTTTCAGTTATTATAAAAGGTTAAAAATTAATCAAAATTGATTGGTTCCCCACCAAGAATCCCACCAGAAATAGAATGTTCTGGTGGGGTTTTTTTGTTTTAAAGATGTAGAAGCAAAATTTATTTAGGAGTGACGATAGTATATATACTTAAAATAGAAATACACCATTTTAGTGAATCTTAGATTTTTCTCGAGAAAATATAGTTGCTAAGATATCAGCATAAAGTTCAGGCGTTAAGTCTTGTTTTTGAACCTTCTCCAGTAATTGTGAAAAATATTCCTTCTCAGTACCCTCTGTATTAGAAATAATACCTAACAAAAATCTATTTAATTCACCAGCTGCTTTTTCTGAGTTGTAGGATTCATAGTATTTTTGATAAAATTTATCGTATTTCTCGTTTTTTTTGAGTAAGTTCGCTTCCTCTTGTTTATCTAACAGTTGTTGATAAGAGACATTAAGATCAAGCCAATCTTTCTCAAACTGTTCGAGTAATTTGTCTGAGACTTTTTTCCTATTATAATATAGTTTTATCAAAGGAATAATATCTATCCATACCTGATCAATGAAAACTTTAACAATCTTTTCTTTAAAGATAAGTAAAGGCTCATCATCACATGCATGCACACGATATCCATCTTTCTGTAATTCATTTATCAGGTCCTCAATATGAGTTTTTGATGTATTGAATATATATTGTTTCAGCCATTGTGGCATATTAGGATCTTGGATATGCCAAGACGCACTCAACTTTTCACCATCTATTCTTCTGGTTTCACCTTTTTCTAGACGACCTGGTACTCGTGTGCTTGAAATGGTATATTTTTCAATGATATCTCCCTTTTGATAATATTCATTGTGAAAGCGTTCGTAATTATTGGGTTTATGAGTTTTTGTCCTATAAATTAGTTTCATTACTATTCCTTTATCATTCATCATTTATCAAATTAAGTTAGACAATTTTACCTAGCTCAGAAAAACTTGATAGGGAGTTTTGTTGTTCAAGAATTTACTTGAGATTCGAATTCTCTTATCAGCTAGAGATGTAAGAATGTTTGAGAAAGTCCACTGAAATCCATCTTCTTTGGAAGTCCATTGCGTCTCAAGAAATCGTTAGAATGTTCATGAACCTGTTGGACATCCAAAGGATATAATTACAGTATAAATATATCATAAATAACAACAAGATCTTGACTTCCCAAAATATTTATATTTTCACGAAACTGTAATTCGATAACTTAAAAAGACCCTCGTATTATACAAGATGCTCTGTTAAATTTTGATATTAAATCACATCTTGATCTATATATTGTTTCCATCCGGCATCTAATAAATCTTGTATTAAAGTTGGTTCATTCTCAATTTGATTGTTTGGAATTCCGATACAGACTAAGTGAGTTGGTCTACTTAGTGCAACATATGCGAGTTTAAGAGCTTTTTCCGTTTCCTTCTCCTCATCATTTTTATCTTCCGGTAGTTCTACATAATTCTTACTCAAATATTTTTCGAGCAATTGAAGTATAGAGTAGCTAGGTGAGGTATCCGCATACCCAGTAGTAAATTTTGAATTCAACATCAGTAAAGTTGCTTTGTGAGTTTCCCCTTTTACCGAATGGATAGTCCCCAATCTTATGTCTTTACCTGCATTATCTACCGACACATTAGTTTGAATTTGTATGTTTTTAGAAAAATTATTTTGCAACTTATTCTTAATCTCATTACATAAGGTATTTTTATTTTGAAATAATCCCTCATCATCTATGAGTTCATCAAGAAGTGCACTCAATCCATCGATTATTTTCTCATCATCTTCATTTCTCAGATTTTTAATAATTTTAAATATCTTTATTCTAAAACCATCTTCTTTCAATCTATCTTCAAAGTTATCTTCAAAATTTCTTGATAATTCTTTTAAGCATATATCCAAAAATAAGTCTAAATCACCCCTGTAATTTAGATCCTTTACAACAACACGTTGGTATCTTTCACCAAAAATATTTTCCAAATCCTTGTGCTGTGCTGAGACAATAACTTTAGACTTTGGTGAGTTCTTAAAAGTTTCATTTCCTTTTTCTAATCTATCAATCAGTGAACAATATTTATTAATTAAATCATCGCCATTATCATATACAATAAAATATGGAGGGAAGGAATTATTCTTAGAATCTGATTCCAAATCATCATACTTCTTCACACAAACATTTTTCACTATATTTACAATAGACTCGCCAAATCGCGATGTTTTTGAAATACGCTTTTCCTTAGAGTCATCGATTTCCCAAGCTAATTCCGTATCACCATCCCAAATATTATATATCGCTTGATATGGATCCCCAAATTTTTGAATGGTCACAGAAGTTTTATCAAATAACGATTGGACTAATTCAAATTGAAATTGACTAGTATCTTGCACTTCATCCAATAATAAATAAGTGAATCTTTTTGAGATTATATTTCTAAATATCTCATTATGCTGTTCAATATACCATTTAGACAGTTCTAGGCAACAATGATTTGTGACTATCCCTTGCTTAAAAAGCCAAATAATGCTATCATTAAAAGCTTTGTTATACATTTTTCGCTCAATCATTGAAGCTACCTGGTCTAAATTATCAAAATTCCATCTTATCTCCCAATTCCCAGGATTAGGATACGTCCAGTCATCTTGGTAAGAATCTGGTTTTCTGAATTCAAATTGCTTATCAAATCTCTCACGAAATATATCATCATCAAGTACTCGCATTTTTTTATCACCAAGAATTAAATGAAACGCTTTCTTAGCAAAAAATGTATTGAAAAAATCTTGAATAGTTCCAATAAAGTGAGGATTTTTTATGTCTTCAATCCCGAGTTTTCTTAAACTTGATTTTATTTCATCCACAGCAACATTAGTGTGAGTAAGTACACAAATTCCTTGTCCTGAATCCTTCAATTGTTCAAGTAATATTTTAACACGTGCAGTTAATACTGTTGTTTTTCCAGTTCCAGGTCCAGCGACAACGTCCATTGTATCGTTGTGTAAAATGACATCCTTTTGTTCCTCGGAAAAATGACATCCAGATGGTAGTAAACTTTTCTCAATTAATGCTATTAATTCATTCATCAGTCCCTCCCTCTTCTTCATTGATTTGAGAAGCATGTTTAATCGCATTCACTAGATATTGAGTGTAGTCATTGGAAAGCACTTTTGTTTTAAGTTGCTCTTTATCCTCACTGGCTAATTTCCCAATTTCAATCGCTAATTTTTGAGCAACAATTGCTTTAGAGACCTTCTTATCATTTAAAGGTTTAAAGATATCATAAGCTAGTTCGGAACTGATTATATCATCACTAGTGGTAAGCTGATTATTTATCTCATCAAACTTATTTTGATTAACAGTGCTGTAAGGGTTCTTGTATCTTGTTTCATGAATTGATTTCCAGAGTAATTTCACAAGAGGACTTTTTGCTAAACTATACTCCAGCGTCCATTCAGGTGTAATAAATACTTTATGATGAGAATTATAGCTTTCATATTTATTGATAATACTTCCCCTCTTCATTTCTACCAAACTTTTAATAATATCTTCATCAAGCTCCTTACATACTTTTGATTCTAATTTATTTTTATCTATATTTTTCAGAAAATCAAATTCTTTAATTAAATTATTGTATGTAGAAAATAACTTTCCAAATGGCGGTTCGTCTATCTCTAAATCAGAGGTCGTGTTAAAGTCTGACAAAATATGTTTCAATTCTTCCTCGTCACTTATAACATATATTTGATTGTCTTCACCTTTATCATTATAATATTCAATCGGTCTAACATCTACATCAGTAACAATAGAAATAGGTAAATCAATCCTATCTCTATTCTTTCTTGAGAATAGTTTGATATACCTTTCAAATGCAGTGTTACCAATATTTACTATTGAAATACCGTACTCATGTAAAGGGTATCCAATTAATTCAGCTAACGCAGGTAAAAGCAAATTTTCTGCATCCCCCTCCACAAGGATCAATCCTTTAGCAAAAAACAGATTGCTTTTTGTCGCGTCTAAAAATCTTTCCAAAAATTCATAATCTTCGCTCTGTAACATAGTTTCTGTCTCTGCCATCGAAAAAGCTTTATTGTTATGCAGTAAGATTAGATTCTTAGGATTAATAGAAGAAGCTAGATTGTTGCTATGAGTAGTTAAAATAAATTGAGTCTGGGTATTTTTCTCCATATGTTTAATCAACCGAATTTGTGCTTGAGTATGTAGGTGTGCCTCAATTTCTTCGATTAAAGCAATTCTAGGACCAATATAATCATCACCATCGTGCATCAAAAGCAATTCAACCGCAATATATAATAGATTGGAATTCCCTAATCCTAAATTGACACTCTCAGTATCCAAACTTAGACGAGATAGTATGGAAGCAATATTAGACTCCGACATATTAAATGCTACCTTACTTTTTTCAACATCATTTCTATCATAAAATTTTTCCAACTGATCAATGATTGACTCAACAACATTATGATTTTCATCGGAGAAAAATTTTTTCACTTCGTCATTTGCATTACCAACAATAGCCAAAAGTTCTCGCTTCCCACTTTCATTAATTTTAGGATGAGCAGAAAGAATATTAGTTAGTCGAGAATACTTACCTGGACGTAATTCCTTTTGAGCATCTCTTAATGGTTTTAAATAGATAGCTTTTAGAAGTTGTCTTGCATCACTATCTATAATAGTCTCTGAATGATTATCTCCTCCATAAATTTTCCGTTCAAAATAATTGTTACCGTTAGAACCCTTCTTTTTATTAACTTTTAGAGTCACTTTTAATTGAGGTGTATTACCTTCATCGAATGAAAGCCACTCTAAAAATGCAGCAGATTCTTTATCTGAGAGATCAGTAAAATAAGCTATTATTTTAAAATCTTCATTAAAATCTTTACCATCTTGCGTATAGAAATCTGTATCTAAAATTTTATCGTACTCATCACTCAAAGTACCTAGCAATAATTTCAAACCATCAATGATTGCTGTCTTCCCAGCATCGTTCTCACCAACTATTAAATTCATCCCCTTATGAAATGTTACAGTTAACCCTGGTGAATCATCTAGTGACTTATACTTACGAAAGTTCCAGTACTCTACTTTTTTTAAAAACATGACCTAAGTCCTTCCAATTTATATTAAAAATGCTAACTTACTAATAATAAACATCTTAAGTAATTTTTTAAATATACTCAAATAATAATTTAACAATTAAACTTTGTCAACTGTATTAAGTGAAATTCTTGCTGTTATAACAGACATTTATCTGCAGCAATTATGTAATGCTATTTTGTTATAATACCTTCAATTAAGGAGGATAGAATATGAAAAATTTATTGCCGTGTTATTTTTACTGTTTTCAATTGTATTACTTGCATTATGTTTTAGTGAAAACAATCAAGCATTAGATGGTGAATATTACGGGATTAATAAAAATAGAAATGAACGAGCGTTTACTATTTCAGGAAATATAAGAACAATTAATAGTGGTGAAGCTGATAATTTTGTTATTAATCCTCAAAAATGGAACAATAGAACTAATGGGATCACAAATGCTAAATAGAACATTTAAAGAGGGTGTGTTCACTGCCGATATTAGTGGAGTAAAATATGAATACTACAAAAAATAGCGATGCGTAAAAAAAGCCCTGAAAGAATTTGGATACAAATAGCATCTTTCTGAATATATTTAGTCCGAATAGTTAGCTATTTTGGCAAATTAGAAACTTAATTCATTTGAAACCTTCTTCTCACAACCATTTGCATACTATTAATTAACTTTTAGAATTTTTAAGCTCAACTATTCGTTATTTTATTATTATAGTCACATAAAAAATTTAAGAGAAACTAATATCAAAAAACTATTTGTCATAGTAAACGACACTCTGACATTTTCCAACAATATTTTCAAAGAGACATTAGTAGAACTAAATTGTATTTCTTGCAATCTAATGTTGGTGTTTTGAAAAGTGTTACCAGTAATGAAAAACCTTATCATAGTATAGATAGAGATGAGACGCTCTAAATGTTCTTTTGAATTCTACATGTTTCCTTCAAAACGTGGAAGAATTTATATTTTTCCACCTTTATAACTTAAGTCTATTATTTTGATTCTAAAAAGAAATCAAAAATCACCTTGATATTGACACTATTACTTAAATTTTAATTTCACTTCTTGCATCTAACTTGGAAAAATTTTATTAATTTCTATGTTGAGTTTAAATTTGCTCCGGCAGATTGATTTGTTGCTTTAGTTGCATCAAGTGTTTTTACGAGATCTTCACGAAAGGGAATTTCATCCAATTTTTTTAAGTCATAGGCTTTTAGTGATTTGGCAAATCGTTAACTATCTAGTCCCCACTCAGACACATATTCTTTGACAATATTCATTTATCTGTTTTCCTACCATGCATTGAGGGCTATGTCAACCCAAAAGCTTCATCATCCCAAGAAAACTCGTAATATTGTTTTTCTTTACTTAACTGCGTTGCTGCATCGGTGAACGCTTGTCTAAAACGATCCATCAACTTTAATAGAAGCCCAATTTGTAAGCTCTTCTAACTCATATTTTAAATAGCCGAATTTATCAGCTAATTTAATTACTGCATCAGAATATTTCTTAACCAGAACTCTAATATTTTTTCCACCACTTCGTATTCTGATAAATCATTTATAATTGAAAAAATATGATTTGAATGAAAATACTTTTTTAAAAATTATTTTCAGAAATTAGATTTGAAACTTTTTTAGCATCTCAAATTATAGAATTAAAATAACTAAATTACTTCTGAACTGTATATGTTCTTTTGTACTTTAAGATATTCTTTTAGATTAATAATTTTGTCGTTACGATTAGTTTTTCTTTTAGTTTCATTATGATATATATAGTTGTTTGCTTCAGCGAACTTCTCTGTATAAGTCTTAACCAATTCAAATAATTCATCAAGAGAGGTATCTAATTCTAATTTCTTTAGCAGAGATTCATTTTTATTTAAGAAATTTAAAAACTTATCAATATCTTTCTCAGTCAATTCACCTTTTTGAGCGGTAATTAAATACTGAGTTAACCTCTTTATTAAAGATTTTGATACACTATTCATCTGAATACTACGATACCCGTAATAACCAACTCCTCCTACAGCTAAAACTCCTGCACCTATTAGTCCAACTTTTATAGCCTTATTGCCGATCAATTTATTTGCAGTATCTTTAGAAAAATCTACAGCTTTGAGATGTTTAATAATCTGTCCCTTATTATTTCTGATAACAGAACCAAATTGTTTGTATATACCTAATTCTAAGCCCTTTTGAATATCGTTGGGTATAACTAAATTAATATTATTAATAACCATAATAAAAACTCCCTTATATAAACTTCTCTTAAATTATACCATCAACAATGACTATTTGACACTAAAACAATATTTTAATTTAGTAAATGTAAAATTACTTATATATTGTGTAACTAAGATAATATACTTCAATAAAATGAAAATAAGTATTTATATTTTCCGCCTCTGTTTTATTCTACCTAAACAACAATAATATACTCTATAATGTCTAACGGGTGGTTTATTTGTCTCGCACCTTACGGAGCGAGACGGACTAATAGTCACATAATAATAAGGAAAGCACTTCTGCTTTCCTTTTTTATTTGCGTTTCTTCTTCGCTTTTTTCATTTTGTTGGCCATACGTTTTATAGACTGTTTCATGGCAAATTCGCCAATTTTACCTTTAAGTCCTCCACCAAACATCTGGCTCATATCTGGCATGCCTGCTCCTCCGAGACCCGACATATCCGGCATTCCACCTTGTCCCATCATGCCTTCAAGGGCAGACATATCCATTCCTCCCATATTTGGCATATTTTTAGGAAGGTTATTTGGATTGATTCCCATTTGCTTCATCATCTTGTTCATATCACCAGACATGACCCCTTGCATGAGCTGTTTGGCCTGATTAAAGTCCTTAATGAATTTATTGACTTCGACAAAGGTATTTCCAGAACCTGCTGCGATACGACGGCGACGACTTGGATTTAACAAATCAGGATTTTCACGTTCCTCAGGAGTCATAGAAGACACGATGGCACGTTTGCGCGCAATCTGGCGCTCATCCACCTTCATATTTTGAAGAGCTGGATTGTTAGCCATCCCTGGAATCATCTTGAGCAAGTCTTCCATCGGCCCCATGTTTTGCACCTGATCCAATTGATCGATGAAATCATTGAAATCAAAGGTGTTTTCACGCATCTTCTCAGCCATTTCAAGGGCTTTTTGCTCATCGTATTCCTGAGAAGCTTTTTCAATCAAGGTCAGCATATCCCCCATACCAAGGATACGGCTTGACATACGGTCTGGGTGGAAGGTTTCGATATCTGTAATCTTTTCACCCGTACCAGTGAACTTGATAGGTTTACCAGTGATGTGGCGAACAGACAAAGCCGCACCACCACGAGTATCCCCATCAATCTTGGTAAGGATAACACCAGTCACTTCTAACTGAGCATTAAACTCACGGGCAACATTAGCCGCTTCCTGACCAATCATGGCGTCCACTACAAGTAGAATTTCGTTTGGTTGGGCCAATGCTTTTACGTCACGAAGCTCATTCATGAGAAGTTCATCAATCTGTAAACGACCTGCCGTATCGATCAAGACATAGTCGTTATGATTGGCTTGTGCTTGCTCCAAACCTTGACGAACAATCTCAACAGCTGGAACCTCTGTTCCAAGTGCAAAGACAGGAACATCAATCTGTTGTCCAAGTGTTTTCAGCTGATCGATGGCTGCTGGACGATAAATATCTGCCGCAATCATCAAAGGACGAGCATTTTCTTCCTTCTTGAGTTTATTAGCCAGCTTACCAGCAAATGTCGTTTTACCAGCCCCCTGCAAACCGACCATCATGATAATGGTTGGAATTTTTGGTGACTTGATAATCTCTGCCGTATCGGAACCTAAAACAGCCGTCAGTTCCTCATCAACGATTTTGATAATCTGTTGTGCTGGATTAAGGGTATCAATGACGTCGTGCCCTACTGCACGCTCACGAACCTTCTTGATAAAATCCTTTACAACAGGCAAGGCAACGTCAGCTTCCAGCAAGGCCAAACGAATCTCTTTGGTTGCTTCTTGGACATCAGCCTCAGAAATTTTTCCCTTTTTACGTAGATTTTTAAAGACGTTCTGCAAACGTTCTGTTAAACTTTCAAATGCCATTTTTTTCTCCTATGTTTCATTAATTCGGTGGAAAACGTCCAAAATCTTGTAAACAAACAAGTTCTTCTGGAGTGACTTCTTTCATTATCCCATTTGGATATCCCCAACAGCTAAATCCCTCTTGAAGAGCTCGGGAGATAGAATCAGGTGAGAGGATTTGTAGTCTTATGGGAAAAGGGTCCTCAGCAGCTAATAGTGTACAGGGTATACCTTTGTAGATGACTATACTTCCCACACTTATTCTCTATTATCAATGCTTGTTAAAACTTCTATCTGCTCCTGCAGAAAGTCATCCTTGGGATAACGCTCCAAGATCTGGTCAAAAATCTGACTGCGGACAATATAGTCCGAATACATGTGCAATTTCATCTCGTAATCTTCTAGAATCTTTTCCGTCCGCTTGATATTATCATAAACAGCTTGACGACTGACACCGAACTCTTCAGCAATCTCAGCAAGACTGTAGTCATCAGCATAGTAGAGTTCAATATAGTTCATCTGCTTGTCTGTCAAAAGCGCAGCATAAAATTCAAAAAGCGCATTCATGCGATTGGTTTTTTCGATTTCCATAACTTTTATTATACCAAAAAAACGATTATACTGCTAGAGTAGGAGCACTTTAAATAAATCAAGAACTAAAAAAAGAACCTTGCAAAGCAAGATTCTTTTAATGTCTGACTTAAATAATTGTTCTTCTGGGAACTTAATCGAATTAAGCTTCGATTTCTGTAACCATACCTGAACCAACAGTACGTCCACCCTCACGGATAGAGAATGTAGTACCTTGTTCTACGGCGATTGGGTGGATCAACTCAACGTCGATAGTCACGTTATCACCAGGCATTACCATTTCAGTACCTGCTGGAAGTTCGATTGAACCTGTAACGTCAGTAGTACGGAAGTAGAATTGTGGGCGGTAGTTGTTGAAGAATGGAGTGTGACGTCCACCTTCTTCTTTAGTAAGGATGTAGACTTCACCTTTGAATTTAGTGTGTGGGTTGATTGAACCTGGTTTAGCGATAACTTGTCCACGTTCGATTTCGTCACGTTGAATACCACGAAGAAGTACACCTACGTTATCTCCGGCAAGACCTTCATCAAGTTGTTTACGGAACATTTCAACACCAGTAACAACTGCTTTTTTAGTTTCGTCTTTGATACCAACGATTTCGATTTCGTCGTTGACACGAACAGTACCGCGGTCGATACGTCCTGAAGCAACAGTACCACGTCCAGTGATTGAGAATACGTCTTCGACTGGGAGAAGCAATGGTTTATCTGTATCACGTTCTGGTTCTGGGATGTACTCATCAACAGTATCCATCAATTCCATGATGATGTCTTCGTATTTAGTATCACCTTCAAGTGCTTTAAGAGCTGAACCTTGGATAACTGGAAGATCGTCGCCTGGGAAGTCGTATTCTGACAAGAGGTCACGGATTTCCATTTCAACCAATTCAAGCAATTCTTCGTCGTCTACCAAGTCAATTTTGTTCATGAAGACGATAAGGTGTTTAACACCAACTTGACGTGAAAGAAGGATGTGTTCACGAGTTTGTGGCATTGGTCCGTCAGTTGAAGCTACTACAAGGATAGCTCCGTCCATTTGAGCGGCACCAGTGATCATGTTTTTAACGTAGTCCGCGTGTCCTGGAGCGTCGATGTGAGCATAGTGACGTTTTGCAGTTTCATACTCAACGTGCGCAGTGTTGATAGTGATACCGCGTTCGCGTTCTTCTGGAGCAGCATCGATAGACGCATAGTCTTTAGGTTGGTTAACTGCTGAAGGCAAGCGACGTGCCAAAACAGTTGTGATAGCTGCAGTCAAAGTAGTTTTACCGTGGTCAACGTGTCCGATAGTACCAATGTTAACGTGTGGTTTACTACGATCGTATTTTTCTTTTGCCATTTGAGTAAAAGCCTCCAATAAAATATATTTTATAGATAGACAGTAGGCAATACAGTCTAACTTTCCTTACTATTTTATCAAATTTCTGCTAAATTGCAAGTGTTTTACCCATATTTTATGAATTAATCTGAATCTTACAAAGTGCTGTTCTTCTGCTTCTTTATACAATTCAAGCTTATTTCATTCTAGCGGTATTATGCTCACAAAAAAATCAGGTTCCCCTGATTCTAAATAGATTCTGATTTTTCCAGTTCTTTAGCTTCCTTATGATTTTCATATAATTTCGCCAAGAACTTAGTGATTTCTTTGAGAATAGAATAGGTTGGCACTGCTACAATCATCCCTATGACGCCGTAGATATTACTTGACAGTAAGAGGAGTACCAAAATCGTAATCGGGTGTACTTTCATAACCCCTCCAACGATACGTGGATAGAGAACATTTCCATCAATCTGTTGAATAATAAGCATATAAGCAACCGCAATCAACATACGATGAGGATCCGTGAACACATTGGCAATCACCATCGGAATCAAGCCTATACTTGGACCAACATAAGGAATCAAATTTGCGATTCCAGAGAAAATAGCAAAAACAAGAGCGTACTTTAAGCCGATAACGCTATAACCAATATAGGCTAAACATCCGATAATAACGGCATCAATTGCAATTCCACTGATGTAGCGCGCTATAGTTGCATTGAGATTGGTTAAGAGGCTAGAGAGATTTAATTTGTCATGTTTTAAGACAGTTCGTTCCAACATAGGCAGCAACTTACGTCCATCTAACAAGAAATAAATCAAGAAGACGGGGGTCATAATGAGAATCAGAACTGTACTAAACAAGGCTGAAAGGACGCTTCCTAAACTGTTGCTGACGCTATTCAGAATATTCTGTAGGATATCCACATAGGAGAGATTAAGTTGTTGAATGGTTTGTTGAATATCAATATTTTGGAAGACTGGATTCATG
The DNA here is from genome assembly GCF_002096275.1 of Streptococcus oralis subsp. tigurinus. GTDB lineage: Bacteria > Bacillota > Bacilli > Lactobacillales > Streptococcaceae > Streptococcus > Streptococcus oralis_CN. Next base: position 387,474 of record NZ_NCUG01000018.1, read on the forward strand.
GACAAATCAATGATCAAATCTTGTAGTCTACTATAGATGTTTTGACTAGAAATAATCAAGCTTGTCAACTGATTAATCAAAATCGGTAAGAGATAAACAACACCTACAACGATGGCACCAATTAAAGCACAGAGAGTGACCAAGACACCAATTAGACGATTAATCTTACATCTCTTTTCCAAAAAGGTAACGATTGGATTGGTAATGTAGTAAAAAAATCCACCTAACAAAAATGGAATCATGATGGTATTCACAACCGTCACGAAAGGAGTAATAATCGCTCCCATCTCTCTCCAAAGATAGAAAATCAGTGTTAATAATAAAATTTCAGCTGTCCAAAAAAATAATTTGTTTCTACGGAACATAGGCATCCTCCTCTATTTATTTTATCATATTTCTTCAAAAGATAAGATGGCTTTAGTATAAAATCGAGAATATTTTTTTTCTTTATGATAAAATAAAGCTAATATGAAAAAAATAATTCTATCTTTTATAACACTTTTTGTTTTTGGAACAGTTTCTACTGTTTCTGCTCAGGAGTTTGATGTTGCTGCTAAACATGCCATTGCTGTCGAGGCTACAACTGGAAAAATCCTCTACGAAAAAGATGCAAATCAGCCTGTAGAAATTGCTTCTATTACCAAACTGGTTACAGTTTATTTGGTCTATGAAGCTCTGGAACAAGGAACTATCAGCCTATCTACACCTGTTGATATTTCGGACTATCCTTACAAACTTACGACCAATTCTGAGGCGAGTAACGTCCCTATGGAAGCTCGAAATTATACTGTTGAACAATTATTAGAGGCTACAATGGTATCCAGTGCAAACAGTGCTGCGATTGCGCTAGCAGAAAAAATTGCTGGTTCTGAGAAAGATTTCGTTGATAAAATGAGGGCTAAACTTCTTGAATGGGGAATTCAAGATGCAACTATTGTAAATACAACTGGTTTAAATAATGAGACCCTTGGTGATAATATCTATCCCGGTTCTAAAAAAGATGATGAAAACAAGTTGAGTGCCTACGACGTTGCAATCGTCGCTCGTAATCTCATCCGAGATTATCCTCAAGTTTTGGAAATCACCAAAAAGCCAACTTCTACCTTTGCAGGACTTGAAATCCACTCAACCAACTATATGTTGGAAGGAATGCCAGCCTATCGTGGTGGTGTCGACGGTTTGAAAACAGGTACTACCGACAAAGCCGGTGCTTCTTTCGTTGGAACAACTGTTGAGAAAGGGATGCGTATCATTACGGTTGTTTTAAATGCAGACCAGCAAGATAGCAACCCTTATGCACGTTTTACTGCAACTTCTTCACTTTTAGATTATGTTTCTGCGAACTTTGCTTTAAAAACTGTCGTTCAGAAAGGCGAAACCTATAAAGATAGTAAAGTGACAGTCCTTGATGGGAAAGAAGATAAGGTAGCTGCAATTGCTAAGTCAGATATTGCAATCGTCCAACGAGTTGGAAGTGAAACAACATCAGCTCTTCAATTCACACCAAAATCAGAAATAGCCCCACTGGAAGAAGACAAGGTTGTCGGTACTCTAACCTATGATGACCAAGATTTGGTGGGTCAAGGCTACCTCACTTCAGAAAAACCATCTTTTGAAATGGTCTCTGAAAAGAAAGTTGAAAAAGCCTTCTTCTTAAAAGTTTGGTGGAATCAATTCATCCGCTTTATCAATGAAAAACTATAAAAAAATCGCGAACAATCGCGATTTTTTCTTTATTTTATTTCATTTCTTTAAATGCTGCTTCCGCATCTGCATTGCTAATAGCACCGAACTGAATTTTCCCGATTTTACCTTGACTGTCAATCAAGTATTCCGTTGGAATACTACGAATTTGGTAGGCTTGGAAGGTAGTTGCTTGCGTATCATATAGAACTGGAATATCCTTGTAGCCTTGTTCTTGGTACCATTTTGGAAAGTCTTGAACTGTTTTTTCACCTTGTAGACCTGGTGCAATGACACTCAAGATTTCAAAGTCTCGATCTTGTTCGGCAGCTAATTCCATCAACTCAGGCATGCTTTTTTTACATGGTCCACACCAAGAAGCCCAGAATTTCAAATAAACCTTTTTCCCTTTATAGTCTGATAACTTCACTTCTTTGCCATCCATAGACTGCAAGGTGAAGTCTGGCGCATCCTTACCGACTGCGATTTGTTGTACAGCAGGTTGTTTTGGACTGCTTGTCTGTTTGGTTTCTTTTTCACCACAGGCAATCAACAAGAATAGAGACATGAGGCTCAATCCTGTAAAAATAATTTTTTTCATCTTTTTCTCCTTTTATCCAAGAATTCCTGACAAGGCATTTAACTGCCCTAGCATTAATAATAATCCCATCAAAATAATCAAAGCTCCCCCGATTTTCTTTAGTAGAATCATATGGGGTTTTAATTTACTAAAATAGGGCATAATCCAGCCCGAAGCCAAGGCCAAAACAATGAAAGGAAGGGCCATTCCCAATGTGTATACTAATGTTAACACGGCTCCTTGCCAAGCACCATTGCCACCTGAAGCTGCTAGGGCCAAGACTGAACTTAAGACTGGTCCGATACAAGGGGTCCAACCAAAACTAAAGGTTATCCCAAGTAAAAAGGCTGACAGATAGTGATTCGACTTGGATTGTTTGAAGGTGACTGTCTTTTGAACTTCCAGTTTATTGAAATGCAAGATTTCCATCTGGTGAAGGCCCAAGAGGATAATGACTGCTCCCATAACATAACGAAACCAGTCAGCATAGAGCATATGCCCTAGGAATCCCGCTCCAAATCCCAAAATAAAGAAAATGAGGGAGATTCCTGCAACAAAGCACAAGGTCCGGATTAAGCCTGACCATGCAACGTTTCTTCCAAAAAAGCGAAAGCTTTTCGAATTTCCCTGATCATCCAGTAAAATGCCAGCATAGACAGGTAGCAAAGGAAAGATGCAGGGTGAAAAGAAGGACAGAATACCTGCTAAAAAAACGGATACTAGAAATATAATCGACTCCAACGAATTACCTACTTTCAAAAAATTCTAATCTTATTTTACTACAAAAGAAAAAATTTGTGACAACTTTGCTACGCTTATTTATTTTGACTAAATTTGACACAAAAAAAGGAGCTAAGCTCCTTTCGTTTTAATACGTTCCTTCTTCACCTTGACTTGTCAAGATAACAGGACCGTCTTTTGTAATCACAAACTGGTGTTCATATTGACAAGATAGGCCGCCATCGATGGTTTTATGAGCCCAGCCAGTTTTCATATCTGTATCAATTTCCCAATTCCCAGTATTGATCATGGGTTCAATGGTCAGGACCATTCCTTCACGGAGACGGAGACCACGACCAGCGACACCATAGTTAGGGACCATTGGCTCCTCGTGCATAGTTGGACCAACTCCGTGACCAACCAAATCACGCACTACACCATAACCACGACTTTCAGCATATTCTTGAATTGCAGCACCGATATCACCGATACGATTGCCAACAACTGCTTGCTCAATCCCTTTATACATAGCTTCCTTGGTCACGTCCATCAGGTTTTTCACTTCTTCAGACGGTGTACCAACCGCATAAGCCCAGCATGAGTCTGCTAAACCACCAGTATAACTTTGGGTGTATTTTTTCATTTGATCAACATTGTTGAAGTTGAGTTTAGATACATTGAGATCGGATTTGGCAATTGGACCGCCCAATACCATGTCAACCTTGAGCAAATCGCCATCTTTCAAGATGTAATGACGTGGAAAAGCGTGAGCTACTTCGTCGTTGAGAGAGCAACAAGTGGCATAGGGGTAATCCATAACTGCACCATCCACGCCAATCTGTAAAGGAAGGAAATTCTCCTCTTTACAACGTCGACGAACATATTCTTCCACTTCCCACATATCCACGCCTGGCTTAATCAAATCACGTAAGCCGATATGGATACTTGCTAGGAAATCACCAGCCTTGTCCATGGCTTCGATTTCACGTGCTGATTTTAAAGTTATCATTTTTTCTCCTAGATTCTAATTGATTTTCACTGTAACATTTGCTTTTGATACAATCTGATGACCATGATAAATATCATAATCAATAATAGCCGAGCGCCTTGTGTGATGAATAATGCGAGCCTGAATTCGCAGAGTATCATCAATCTGAACAGCCTGCAAGAAATAAATCAACATCTGCTCTATGATAAGATTGCGCCCGCTATTGACAACAAGGTCTTGGGTCATATGATTAAGGATTTCAGCCAAGACACCATTAGCAAGTACACCATTTTTCTCCAACATGAACGGCTCAACAGTAATGACTACTTCATCGTGATGATAAGATAGTTTCTGCCCGATTTGCTCTGAAAAAGTTGGCAAAGCTGATACTTGAGAACGACTCATTTTTTCCATGACATCTCTTCGTGTTACGACACCAAGTAGAGTCTGGTTACTTCGAACAACGGGAACCATCTCAAAGTCTTCGGCTATCATTCGTTGACTGACATTGGCAATATTCGTCGCTAAACCTGTTACGAAGATGCTCCGCGTCATCACCTTGTCAATCGTTGTGCTGGGAGACTTGTCTCCTGCGTCACGCATAGTAACAACCCCAACAACCACTTGGTATTGATTAACGACTGGAAAACGGCTACTTCTGTTCTTACGAACCAAGTCTAGATAGTCTTTGACTGTATCCGTTTCTCTCAAAAAACCATACTCGTGACTGGGACGATAGAGCTTCTCGACCGTCAGAATATCGGTTTTGATTTGAACATTTGAGAGAGCTTTGTTAATCATGGTCGCTACTGTAAAAGTATCATGTTTACTTCTCAGGACTGGAATATTTTTTTTATTGGCCAACTCAAGAACATCATCCTGAACATGAAAACCACCTGTAACGAGGACCGCATTTTCATTTTCCAAGGCTAAAAGTTGAATGCGAGTGCGGTCACCTACGATCACAAGACCACCATCATGGAGATAGGACAGGATATTCTGCTCTGTCATGGCCCCAATGGAAAATTTGCTAAACTCTCTCTCTAGCCCTTCCTGGCCGGCTAAAACTTCAGAGGAGGTGACTTCAGCGATTTCAGCATAGGTTAGCCGTTCAATGGCCACTTTCTTTGGCTTAACTCGTATGGTTCCACTACGTGGCCGAGTTTCAACGATGCCACGATTTTCAGCTTCTTTGATAGCTCGGTAGGCGGTTCCGTCACTAACACCTAGATGATTAGAGATACTGCGAACACTAACTCTTTTCCCAATTGGCAACTCTTCCAGATAGGACAAGATTTCCTGGTGTTTACTCATTGAATTCTCCTTTTATATATCGAAATTCAAGATAGTCTCTCATTTTTCGTGTATAGCGGTCGCTCCCCTTAAACTGTCGGACGAGACTAAATCCCGATTTTAAGGCTACTTTTTGACTAGCCTGATTCTCCAGATGAGTGATGATGGATAATTGTTTTAAACCAAATTCTTCAAAGGAAAGCTGACAAAGTTTGGTAACTACTTCTGTCATATAACCTTGTGACCAAGAATCTTTTTTTAAGAAATAACCAATTTCTGCTTCTTTTTTGATTTCATCAATCTTTTCAAATTTAATAGAGCCAATCATTTCCTGATTTCCTTGGAGACAAATGGCCCAAACACCTAGAGGAGCCTTCATAAAATAGTTGGCAAGCGCGTATTGACTTTCTTCTAAACTTGATTGACTAGGAAAAATAAACTGCAAATTTTCAGGATTGGAAGCAATCTCGTAAAATGCTTGACTGTCACTAAAAAAGAAAGGACGCAAATATAAGCGCTCCGTTTCAAAAAAAGAAAACATTGCTAATTTGGTCCAAATATTCATAATCACCTCAACGGTTTAGTCTTCAACGAGTGTAATATCCGCTCCGAGACTACGTAATTTCTCAATAATATCTGAGTAGCCACGCAAGATAAACTCAATATTTGTAATTTCAGTTTTACCTTCAGCCATCAAGCCAGCAATGACAAGTGCAGCACCAGCTCGCAAGTCTGTAGCTTTTACGCTTGCCCCGTGCAATCTACGACCACCATTGTAGATAATATGATCATTTGTAGTCGTAATATCCGCATCCATTTTTGCTAATTCAAAAACATGGTTAACACGTTTTTCATAAATCGTATCAATAATGGTTCCACGACCTTGAGCAGTCAGCAATAGCGGAGTTATTGGCTGTTGCAAATCGGTTGCAAATCCAGGATAAGGAGCTGTTTTGATATTGATGGCCTTCAAATCAGACTGCTCTTCAACGAAGATACTGTCTTCTGAGACCGTCATATGAACGCCCATTTCCTCTAGTTTGGCGATAAAACCTTCTAAGTGCTCGTAGAGAACGTTGTTAATACGGATTCCTTTTCCTACCGCTGCAGCAAGTGAAATATAGGTTCCAGCTTCGATACGGTCTGGAATGACTTGGTGACGCGTTCCATGAAGTTTCTCAACACCATCAATAATGATAATATCAGTCCCTGCACCACGAATGTGAGCGCCCATATTGTTCAAAAGGGTAGCAACATCGATAATTTCCGGTTCACGAGCCGCATTTTCAATGACAGTACGCCCCTTAGCTTTGACCGCAGCAATCATGGTGTTAATCGTTGCACCAACGCTGACGGTATCCATGTAAATACTTGCGCCATGAAGTCCCTTACCTTGGGCAGATAAATTCATATTATCTCCCTCATAGCTAACTTTAGCACCCATGGCCTCAAAGGCTTTTAAGTGAAGATCAATCGGACGAGGCCCCAGATCACATCCACCAGGAAGTCCAACTGTAGCTTCACCAAAGCGACCTAAGAGACTTCCGTAGAAATAATAAGAAGCACGCAAACTATTAATTTTGCCATATGGCATTGGAATGTTTTGAACGCCTCTTGGATCAATCTCCAAGACATCATCATAACGCTTAACAGTCGCCCCCATAATTTCCATGATTTCGACAAGACTAGCAACGTCTGAAATATCTGGAACACAATCTAAAGTGACAATATCATCTGATAAGATAATAGCTGGAATAAGCGCTACAACACTATTTTTAGCACCGCTAATGGTGATCTCACCTTGCAATGGATGTCCACCATTGATGACAATTTTTCTCATGTTATACTCTTTCAAAATTTACTAAAAAGGTCTTTTCGTTCTATTATACCATAATTTTCATTTTTTTCCCATTCCTATTGATTAAACATTCCATTTCAATAAAAAAAGCCTATCACACAAGCGATAAAGCTTGATATGACAGGCTTTGTAATGTTAGATTAACGTACTGTACGGATACGCATTGTGTTTGTACGGATAGCTTCGCCAAGTGGTACACCTGCAACGATAACAATATCATCACCAGATTCTACCAAACCTTGCTCAACTGCAATTCTTTCAGCGAGATCAAACATATCATCAGTGTTTGATGGGCGATCAGTTGTTACTGGAATAACTCCCCAGTTAAGCATCAAACCACGCTGAGTCAATTCATCGAAAGTGATTGCCAAGATATCAGCATCTGGACGGTATTTAGAAATCAAACGAGCAGTGTGACCTGTCTTAGTAAGAGTAACCACCAACTTGATATTCATAGAATTTGTCGCATCCTTAACAGCTGAAGCCATAACCTCAGTCTTAGAATTACGTGACAAGTTAACAGATGACAAGCGACCGTATTCTTTTAAAAGAGTTTGAGCATTTTTGTCAATAGTTGCCATCGTAGTAACTGACTCAAGTGGATATTTACCATTTGCAGACTCACCTGAAAGCATTGTAGCATCGGTTCCGTCGATAACAGCGTTAAACACATCTGATACTTCTGAACGCGTTGCACGTGGTTTTTCAGTCATAGTTTCAAGCATGTTTGTTGCTGTGATAGCGACTTTACCAGCTGCATTTACTTTTGTAATAATCATTTTTTGGTAAACTGGAACCATTTCGAATGGTACTTCAATACCCATGTCACCACGAGCAATCATGATACCGTCAGCAGCTTCAATGATTTCATCCAAGTTGTCAATACCTTGTTGGTTTTCGATTTTAGCGAACAATTGAACGTGACCGTTACCAGTTTCTTCACAGATTGCACGAACTTCGTTAACGTCTTTTGCAGTACGGACGAATGAAATCGCGATGAAGTTAATACCTTGTTCAAGACCAAAGCGGATATCATCGTTATCACGTTCAGCAAGAGCTGGGAAAGGAATTTTAGTGTTAGGGATGTTTACACCTTTTTGTTTAGCGATAACACCGTCATTTTCCACTTCAACTACAAATTCACGAGTTGCATCGTCTTTTTCTACAACGCGAAGACCAAGTTTACCATCGTCAACCAATACTTGGCGACCAACTTCAACGTCATCATAGATGTCAAGAGCACCAGCAACGTTCAAAGCAATCACTTCACGAGTTGATTTGATTCCTTGTTTAGTTGCGACACGGATTTTTTCACCAGTTTTGTATGAGTACTCTTTAGCTTCACCTTCGAACAACTCAGTACGGATTTCTGGTCCTTTAGTATCAAGAAGGAAACCAACTTTTTTACCTGCAAGTTTTTCTGCAAGTTTAACAGTTGCCATACGTTCACCTTGTTCTTGGTGGTCACCGTGTGAGAAGTTGAAACGGAAAGTGTTAGCTCCCGCTTCAATCAATTTAGCAATGTTTTTTGCTGAAGCTTCAACGTCAAGTTTTTCACCCCAGTATCCGTCATCACCGAATTTCTTTCCACCACGGATTTCAACCGCAGGACCCAAAGTTGCAACGATTTTTACACGTTTATTCATGATTTGTGACTCCTTTATATAATTTGACCTTTTATGGTCATTTTACCAGATTAGTTAAAGTTGATTATGACAAACTCTTATTCAAGCTAGCAAGTTCAAGGTCAGCTTTGTGAGGGTTGTTAACAACGATTTTGCCATCAGCTGTTAGGCTGAACAAGGCTCCTTCTTCTGCTGTTCCAAGAATTGGGTTTTCAACCATTTTTTCGTTACGGATACCAACAGCGACACCACCGATTCCTTGTTTGAGAAGTTTAACAGCGTGTGCTCCCATACGTGACGCTAATACACGGTCACGAGCGGTTGGTGAACCACCACGTTGGATATGTCCAAGCTCAGTCACACGAAGGTCACTAGTATCTCCTGCTTCCTTTAGTTTCTTACCAAATTCATCGGCAGACATAACCCCCTCGGCCAAAACGATGATGTTGTGTTTTTTACCACATTCATAACCAGCTTTGATACTAGCTACGATATCTTCCATCTTGAAGCCTTCTTCAGGGATAATGATTTCATCAGCACCAGTTGCAATACCTGCCCAAAGTGCGATATCGCCAGCATTACGTCCCATTACTTCAACAACGAAAGTACGACGGTGACTTGATGATGTATCACGAATCTTATCGATTGCATCCATTGCAGTAGTAACTGCAGTATCAAATCCGATTGTGAAGTCAGTACCTACGATATCGTTATCGATTGTACCTGGAAGTCCGATAGCAGGGAATCCATGCTCAGTCAAGCGCATAGCTCCGTGATAAGAACCGTCACCACCGATAACAACGACACCTTCGATACCGTGTTTTTTCAACTGCTCAATCCCTTTAAGTTGACCTTCAAGTTGTGCAAACTCAGGGTAACGAGCAGAGTGAAGGAAAGTACCACCACGGGAAATGATGTCTCCTACTGAAGCAGCATCAAGTGGATAAATTTCGCCGGCAACCATACCTGCATACCCATCATAGATACCGAAAACTTCCATTCCTTCTGAGATTGCTTGGCGAACTACTGCACGGATGGCAGCATTCATACCAGGGGCGTCTCCACCACTGGTCAAAACAGCAATACGTTTCATTTGGTTTTTGCTCCTTTTCCTTTTAACATTCTTACTGATTATACCACATTTAAATCGAAAATTCTTCTATTTTTCGTATTTTTAGCGATAAATCGTTTTCATGGTAATTTCCTTTAATTTCTCCTGTAAAGCAGGCTCTTTTTTTACAAAATGCCGTGTAGAAACAACTGTTTTTTGCTCCTCTTCATACCTGATAATCACAGGAATTGGGCCTTTGTATTGTTCTAGGATATGTGAAATCTCTTTATCGTATTCATGATTTTTAACTTGGATCCAGAATCGTTCCGCCACTGCTTCTTTCAAATCTTGTGCAATCATTTGCAGACGACCATCTCGGGATTGAACCCTTCCATTGATATAGTAAAATTTTCCTTCGGATAAAATGGAAGCGAATTTTCTATATTGGTCTGAAAATACAGTTACATCCATCCGAGACTTACTATCATGAACCTGTAGAAAGGCCATGCTCTCGCCCTTCTTGGTTCGAATCACCTTTAGTTTTTGCACTTCAACTAGAAGAGTGGCTTGAGCCCCCTCGGTTAGATTAGCGATCGGGGTCGTCGGATATAGGGCTTGTTTGGCAAGAGTTTGGAGAGGATGGGCACTGATACCTACCCCAATCAATTCCTGCTCCTTATAAAATTTCTCCGCCTCTGTAAAATCATCAGCCTCAGTCCAACTATAGGTTGTATCCGCAAAGAGACCTCCCAACTCCTCAACAAAGACAAATAAGTTTGGTAGGTTTACTAAGATTTTCTGGCGATTCTTGTCAAATTCATCAAAAAGCCCTAGTTCAACCAAAGGTGTCAAAAGCGAAAGTTTCTTGTAATTCTTGGGGAGACGCGTGACGAAATCTTCCACACTTGAAAAAGGACGATTTTCGATGATCCAGTAAGAAAAATCTCTTGGCATGCCCTTAATGGCTTTTAGACCAAGATATATTTTCTTCTGAGCAATTTTATCGTGATAGGGAATGCTATTGATTGCTAACGGGGCTACTTCAAAGCCCATCTGCAATGCATCCACAATGTAATCACTGCTTGAATAATTCAACATGACTTGAAAGAAAATAGCAGGATAGTGCGTCTTGAAATAAGCTAGCTGGAAAGCCAGCGCTGAGTAGGCATAGGCGTGGGATCTGTTAAATCCGTAGCCCGCAAACTTTTCCATCACTGCAAAAACTTGGTTGGCTTTTTCTTCTGTATGCCCAAGTTTCATAGCTCCTGTGATAAAATCTTCCTTCATCAAATGCATCTCTTTAGCATTTTTCTTCCCCATGGCTCGTCTGAGAATATCGGCTTTACCAAGACTGAAGCCTCCAAAGCGCTGAGCTACCTGCATGACCTGCTCTTGATAGAGCATGATACCGTAGGTTGATGAGAGAATATCCTCCAAGGCAGAATCTAGTACCGTCACCTTTTCTTTACCGTGCTTACGAGCAACAAAATTATCAATATAATCACTAGCCCCTGGTCTATTGAGGGATGTCGTTGCTACCACTTCTTCGAAGACTTGTGGTTTGACCCGTTTCAAGAGTCGAATGGCGCCAGGTTGTTCAAATTGGAAAATCCCCTTGGTATTTCCAGAAGCAAAAAGGGCCAGAGTTTCTTTGTCTTCCAAATCAATCTCTTCGATTTTCAAATGAATACCTTCTGACTCAGCTAGTAATTCCTGCATTTTTTGGACAAAAGTTAAGTTACGCAGACCTAGGAAATCCATTTTTAGAAGGCCATTTGCTTCAACTGCATGTGCATCATATTGGGTGATTAGCATGTCCTCACCGTATTTTAGAGGAATATAGTCCGTCAAATCTTGGTCACTCATAACGACTCCTGCCGCATGGATAGAGGTCTGACGAGGATATCCTTCAATCTTTCGAGCAATCTCAAAAGCTTTTTGGTATTCAATCTTGCTATTGATGACCTGTCTAAATTGCAAATTCTTTTCATAGGCCGTCGTTAGCGTATCTCGGAAACTGATTTTTTTCGTAATATTTGTTAATTCGTACTCTGGAACGCCATAGCGTTTGAAAACATCACGAATCGCTTGTTTTGCTCCAAAGGTCGAATAAGTGACAATCTGTGCCACGTGTTGACTGCCATAGCGATCACGAACATAACGAATGAACTCTGGTCTATAAAGGTCAGGGATATCGATATCGATATCGGGCATGGTATAGCGCTCACGATTTAAAAAGCGCTCGAAAATCAAGTTCTTTTCAACCGGATCAATCCCTGTGATATCAAGTGAGTAAGCCACCAGACTACCAACAGCAGAACCACGCCCCATACCCATATAGTAGCCTTGGGAACGTCCAAAACGGAGCAAATCCCAAACTACAAGGAAATAATCGTCAAATCCCATATCATGAATCACAGCTAATTCTTCATTCAGTCGCTCACGATAGATAATTGAGGTTAGCCCCTTGTCACTCAAGCCTTGCTCAGCTCTTGCTCGAAGCTCTTCCACCGCTGGTCTTTCAGGATTAAAGCGAGGGAGTTTTAAACTTGGATCAAGTTGGTAGCTAACATTCTCTATCAAACCTTGTAGATTGGCAAGTGCCTGAGAGAAGCGATTTTTAAACCGAGCTTCTAAATCTGAGGCAGGTAAAAAAATCCCTTGTTGTGAATGCACATCCACTTCCCTAAGACTGACATTGTCCTTGACTGCCGACAAGATTTGCAAAACTTGTATATCTTCTTTTTCAAAAGAGTTGACTTGATAGAGTGGAAGAATCGGTCTGGTAAAGACTTCTTGAGGAGTATCTGGACTGACACCGATAAAATAATCATGCCCCAAATCCAGTTGTTCGACCCCATTAAAATAGGGAACAATAATGGCCACATCTTCGAGGTGGGAGGTGAAGTCAGACCAATTTTTCCGTCCAGTCATTTTTAAAGTGGATAACTTCATCAACTCTTGATAGCCTTTAGTGGATAGAGCTAGAAAACGGAGAGAAATATTCTCCTCATCTTTGATCAAGGTCATTTCAAGACCAATTAAAGGTTGGATGCCATACTTACGAGTCACTTCTAGAAAATGATAGGCTCCATAGAGATTGTCCACATCCATGATAGCAAGGTGAGAATAGCCATACTCTTTAGCTGTTTGTACATATTTTTCAATCGAAACCACACTTTCCATAAAACTGTAAACAGTCTTGGTGTCGAGCTGCGCAATCATTTCTTCTCCTCCTTGCTTTCGTTTTACTACTATTATACCATTTTAAGTTGGATATTGAAGCAACTCGGATGCTTTCTTTTCAACATCAGCATTTACAACCTCTCCGTCTTTCTTCCCTTTAATTTTTAATATTATAAGATGGATTTGAATATCATTTTAGACATTTTTATACTAAGTAAAGTATAATAAGGCCAGACTCTATATGCAATTTCACATATAAAAAATTCTAAGAAAGGGCTTTTTATTATAGTATTTATTCATCATTTTATAATAACTTACTAAATAGGTATTCCGCTTCACGAAATTTCTTTCATTAAAGTTTATTTATTCCATTTTTCCTTATTTTTTGATATAATAAATTCAGTCTGTTTTCAAAGGAGAGAACCATGCGTTTTAATCAATTTAGCTATCTTCCGACCACTAGTTCTCAACAATTAGATGAACTAGCAAGTCTTGGTCTGGAATTGTCACCTCAACTGCCCTTAAAAAAGCAATTTGAAGACTTCATCCGTTGGAGTTTTTTCACTTATTCTAACACGGATTATGCCTTATCCACTTTGGCCACGGATAACGAAACAGATCTATTAACTTTTTTCCAATCAGAGCGTAATTTAACTGCTGATGTTTTCTACACGGTAGTTTTTCAACTTTTAGGGTTTAACTATCTTGTTGACTTTGAGGACGCCGAACAATTCCGTAAAGAAACTGGATTTCCTATTGTTTATGGAGATCTCATCGAAAATCTTTATCAGTTACTCAATACGCGAACGAAAAAAGGAAATACGCTCATCGATCAGCTTGTTAGTGATGGACTCATTTTAGAAGACAATCACTACCACTACTTTAACAGTAAGAGCTTGGCAACCTTCTCTACTCATGATGTCATTCGTGAAGTCGTGTATGTCGAGAGTCGTGTGGATACTGATAAAGACAGTCTCCCTGACTTAGTCAAGGTCAGCATTATTCGCCCGCGTTATGATGGACAGATTCCTTCAGTTATGACTGCCAGCCCTTATAACCAAGGGACCAACGTCAAAGCTAGCGATAAAGCTCTCTACAAAATGGAAGGAGAACTTGAGGTTAAACATGCCCACACCATTGAGCTTGAGGAGCCTAAGCTGAATTTAGTCGAGCCTTTCGGCCAAACTGAACTCGTCTCTGAAGCTGAAGAAAGGTTAGCTCATATCAACAGCTCATACACCCTCAATGACTACTTCCTCCCACGAGGATTTGCCAATCTCTATGTGTCGGGTGTTGGTACCAGGGATTCCCAAGGTCTCATGACTAATGGGGACTACCATCAAATTGAAGCATATAAAAACGTGATTGACTGGCTTAATGGTCGTTGCCGGGCTTTCACGGACCACACACGTAAACGTCAAGTCAAGGCTGATTGGTCAAACGGTAAAGTCGCAACAACAGGAATTTCCTATCTAGGGACCATGTCCAATGGACTTGCGACCACTGGTGTTGATGGCTTAGAAGTGATCATCGCAGAAGCAGGTATTTCCTCATGGTACAACTACTATCGGGAAAATGGTTTGGTGACTAGCCCAGGTGGTTATCCAGGTGAGGATTTTGACTCACTTGCTGAATTGACCTACTCCCGTAATCTCCTAGCTGGTGATTATATTCGTGGTAATGGAGCTCATCAGGCAGACTTAGAGAAGGTAAAAGAACAATTAGATCGCAAGACTGGTGACTACAATCAGTTTTGGCATGACCGCAACTATCTGCTCAATGCTCATAAGGTTCAAGCTGAGGTCGTCTTTACGCATGGTTCTCAAGATTGGAACGTCAAACCTCTTCATGTTTACCAGATGTTTCATGCTCTTCCAACTCATATCAATAAGCACCTCTTTTTCCATCATGGTGCCCATGTCTATATGAACAATTGGCAGTCAATTGACTTCCGCGAATCCATGAATGCCTTGTTAAGTAAGAAACTGTTAGGACTTGACTCAAGCTATCAACTCCCTACTATCATCTGGCAGGACAATACTGCACCGCAAACATGGCAGAGCCTTGACGACTTTGGCAAACAGAATAAACTGCATACTTTCCCACTTGGAACTGAAGAAAAGGTGATTCAAAACCAGTATGATCAAAAAGATTTTGAGCGTTATGGCAAGACTTACCAAACCTTCAACACAGAACTTTACCAAGGAAAAGCCAATCAAATCACCATTGACCTTCCAGTAAGTCAAGACATTCACTTAAATGGGCGAGTGGAGCTGAAACTTCGTGTCAAATCAAGTACAAACAAGGGCTTATTATCTGCTCAACTCCTCCAACTAGGACAACAGAAGTACCTTCAACCCTATCCAGCAGTTCAATCAGTCCGAACAATTGATAATGGTCGTTACCACATGTTAGAAAATCTCTGTGAACTGCCATTCAATCCAAGTGCTCAACGTGTCATCACTAAAGGCTACCTCAATCTTCAAAACCGAGATGATCTCTTGACAATCGAAGAAATCCAACCAAATGAATGGATGGACTTCAAGCTAGAGCTTCAACCAACTATTTACAAACTTAAGGAAGGAGACATTCTCCGCTTAGTGCTCTACACAACAGACTTTGAGATTACAATTCGAGATAATACAGACTATCACTTGACTGTTGATTTAGCACAATCTACTATCACTATTCCCTCATAAAAGGAGCTATTAACACTTATGAACAAATCTGAACACAGACACCAACTTATTCGTGCCCTCGTTTCAAAAAATAAAATCCATACCCAAGCGGAATTGCAAGCCTTGTTAGCCGAAAACGATATCCAAGTTACACAGGCTACCTTATCACGCGATATCAAAACCATGAACCTTTCAAAAGTACGCGAAGAAGATCATTCTTACTACGTGTTAAATACAGGCTCTATCTCCAAGTGGGAAAAACGTCTTGAAAATTATATGGAAGATGCTCTTGTTATGTTGCGTCCTGTCCAACACCAAGTTATTTTGAAAACCTTACCCGGTTTGGCTCAATCATTTGGATCTGTAATTGATTCCTTGGACTTTCCAGATGTCATTGCAACGCTTTGTGGAGATGATGTCTGCATGATTATCTGTGAGGATGCTACAAAAGCGCAAGCTTGTTTTGAAAGTCTTAAAAAATATGCACCACCATTTTTCTTTGGTGAATAACACAAATCCCGTGATCAAAAAATCACGGGAATTTTTTATTTCTTGGACTGTGTTTCTTCTTTCTTTGTACGTGCTAATCGAAGGGCACGTTTAGGGTTGAGACGATTAAACAATTCTTCTAGTTTCTTTTCATTCCATACATCTGCTGCAGAAACAAAATTTCCATCTGCATCTCGGAATGATATCGGTTTATCTCCCATATCAATCTCCTAGTCTACAAATTCAAATTCAAATTTACCGATGCGAACCAAATCACCATCTTTGGCTCCACGCGCACGAAGGGCTTCATCAACCCCCATACCACGAAGCTGGCGGGCAAATTTCATAACTGATTCGTCACGGTCAAAGTTGGTCATGTTAAAGAGTTTCATGAGTTTTTCACCAGAAAGTACCCATGTCGCATCATCATCACGACTAATCTCAAAGGCTTTTTCTTCCTCGTCAAAACCGTAGTACGCCTCTTCTACCATATCAGACTCATCATAGATTGGGAATTCTGGAGTCTTGTCTAACAATTCAGCTGTCGCATCCAAAAGAGTTGCCAAACCTTGCTTGGTCAATCCAGAAATAGGGAAGATGGCTGGAAGTTCCTCAAACTCGTCGTAGTTTGCTACCAACTTTTCCTTGAAAGTTTTAAGATTTTCCTGACTTTCAGGCATATCCATCTTGTTGGCCACAATGATCTGCGGACGTTCCATGAGACGAAGGTTGTAGGATTCTAATTCCTTATTGATAGCAAGGTAATCCTCATAAGGATCACGTCCTTCGCTAGCTGACATATCGATGACATGGAGGATAACTCGTGTACGTTCGATATGACGGAGAAACTGGGTTCCAAGACCAACCCCTTGACTAGCCCCTTCAATCAAACCTGGAAGGTCTGCTACTGCAAAAGATTCACCTGACTGTGTACGAACCATACCCAAATTAGGGACAATCGTCGTAAAGTGGTAAGCACCGATTTTAGGTTTAGCTGAAGTGATGACACTAAGCAAAGTTGACTTTCCGACAGATGGGAAACCGACCAAGCCGACATCCGCTAGAATCTTCAATTCCAGTTGCAACTCACGTTCTTGACCTGGCTCTCCATTCTCAGAGATTTCAGGCGCAGGATTTTTTGGTGTTGCAAAACGGATATTCCCACGACCACCTCGGCCGCCATGAGCCACGATAAATTCTTGACCATGTGCAATCAAGTCTGTAATGACTTTACCTGTTTCTGCATCACGTACAGTAGTTCCCTGTGGCACACGAACACGAAGGTCTTCTGCACCACGTCCGTGCATTCCTTTGGTCATTCCTTTTTCACCAGAATCAGCCTTGAAATGACGGTTATAGCGGAAATCCATCAAGGTACGCAAGCCCTCGTCTACTACGAAAACAACGTTACCTCCACGTCCACCATCACCACCCCAAGGACCGCCATTCGGGACATATTTTTCACGGCGAAAGGCAACCATGCCATCGCCACCATTACCAGCCTTGACCTTAATCTTGGCTGTATCTAAAAACATACTCATATTTTCTTCTCACTTTAAAAAGGCTGGGGAGAACCCAGTCATTAGTTATTGTTTCTATCCACGCAGCTTGCTTAGAATCTGCTAAATGCTCCAAGCGCTGTCGCAAAGATACCAGCAAGGGTTACAAACAACATGATGAGCACGACAACAAGTGTCACTTTCTCAAACAATGTTTTTTTACGTTTTCCATTATCTCCAAAAGCCATAACTTCTCCTTTTCACTTTATAATTCTAGTTTAATAGTCTGTCGAAACTGGTGCAACCACCCATAAAATGATGTAAGCAAGGATTCCTGCTCCATAACAAAATGCAAGAACACCCCAAACAACACGAACAATTGTTGGGTCAATATCAAAATAATGGGCAACTCCTGCACAGACTCCACCAATTATTTGGTTTTTTCCACTTCGCATTAATTTTTTCATAATATTTTCCTCTTATTCTATTATTTGAATTCGTCTCTCCAATAATCTCTGATACTAGACAATTGTTTTCGAGACGCTCTTAAAATACGCTTGGATTCTTTTACTGGGCTTGTAACAGCCTGTTGAGGTAGATAGAGAATCGTTTTTAAGAAGCGCTGAGTGACAGGTTGTCCATCATGTAGCTCATGTTCAAAGTTATTTGAGATAATGGCATCAAGGTAAAACTCATGAACTCGTTTCCCAAAATTTTCAGCCGAAATCTCGTACAACTTATCCGCTAACTTTTGTTCAGACATATCAGGAGTAGCGATCAAAGCTTCAAGGATAGCTCCTGCAAGCTCTCGTTCTCCATAGTAGAGGGTCCCAAACATTTTATCATTGATCAGATTTTCAAGATAGGGATTGCCATGAGCAATAACAGGCGTTCCACTGGCTAGACTTTCTAGATAGGTTAAACCCTGAGTTTCACTCGTAGAGGCTGAAATAAAGAAATCAGCTGCTTTATAGTACAAGGCTGTCTCACTTGGAGCAATCATACCTGTAAAAATCACATGTTTTTGTATGTTTAATTTCCCTGCTTGTTCTTTCAGACTATCCAGATAAGGTCCGTCTCCAGCAACAACCAACTTCACCTTGTCTTCTTCTTTCAATACTTCAGTAAAAGCATCTAGAACTGCTTGGATATTCTTCTCGTAAGAAATACGCGAAAGGCTCAGTAGCATTTTCTCGTCTTCCTGAATACCTAACTTCGAACGAAGTTCTTGCAAGTTTTCCTCTTTAATCTCAGGTCGTTCAAACTTAGCTAGCTCAATTCCGGTTGGAATGACACGTTTTTCAACCTTCACTTTGTATTTAGATAAAAGGTCCCGAACAATCTCGCTAGGACAGATTACTCCATCTACATCACGAAGGAAACCACGTACCAGATATTTTACCATACTTGGACGAATCAACATCCCCTTAGCAATATAATGCACATAGTCTTCGTACTGGGTATGGTAAGTATGGATAACAGGAATTCTCAATTCTCGTGCAATCCAAATTCCTAATAATCCAAGTGAAAATTCTGTCTGGGTGTGAATGATATCGAGTTGATACTGCTTGGCGATTTCAAGTGCCTTTGTAAAACCTCGATAGGCAAATCGTCGATCCTTAAATGCAAAGAAAGGAACACTCGGAATTCGAA
This sequence comes from Streptococcus oralis subsp. tigurinus, assembly GCF_002096275.1. Lineage (GTDB taxonomy): Bacteria > Bacillota > Bacilli > Lactobacillales > Streptococcaceae > Streptococcus > Streptococcus oralis_CN. The sequence goes on from NZ_NCUG01000018.1 coordinate 406,777, forward strand.
TGATTTGCCAATCCTCGTAGCGATTCACATCTTTATCTGTTGTTGTAAAGATAAAAACTGCATGCCCCTGCTTCTCAAGCTCTGTCTTCAAGGTTCGAATACTGGTCGCAACCCCGGAAACCTGAGGAAAATAGGTGTCTGTAAATAAACCAATTCGCATAGATTACCTCACTTTTTACCTAGAGCAGCCTGTTCCCGATAAAATTTTAACCAAATTCCCAGTAAACGCTCTTCCGAATACTGCTTGGATATCCTTTTCGCTTTTTCTTTCAATTCTTTCAACGCTTCAGGATTTTCTTTATATTCTAGGATTGCTTCTCTCATCTCTGAAACATCACTTGTCGCACGATAATTCCCTTCAAGGATGACCTTGTATAGATCTAAATCCCTCAACATAATCGGTGCTTCACAACTAGCTGCCTCTAAGATAGTCATAGGGAATAGTTCATTGTAACTTGGTAGCAAGAACAAATCTGCCAAAGCGTAGAGCTCTCGCATTCGCTCTGGAGGAACAATACCTGAGAAAATTAGATTTTTAGGTGGATTCTCCATGATTTTTTTATAGCGTTCATAACCATCTGTCATCCCGCCAAATGAAAAACCTCCAGCCCAGATAAAAGTAACTTCTGGCAATTCCTCCGCAAGACGAATAAAGTCATCAATTCCTTTACGTTTCTGAACCTGACCCGCACCGATAACAACAAACTGTTCTTCAGCTAAATCCATTTCCTGACGAAGTTTTGCTACTTGGTCAGCTGGCAGTGGATGCCATTTTTCCTTATTTACAAAGTTTGGAATATAAGTTACTTTTTCACGTGGAATACCAGCTGCCACCAAATCCTCTATAAACATGGGATTAACCACCACCAGGTGTTCCATTCGGTTGTAAAAGGAAAAAACATAGCGTTTGACAATTCCTTTTAAGAAAAATGGAATTTTCAAACTCCCCTCAAGCGTATCAGGCAAAAAATGCACATAGCCAATTTTTCTCCCAGAGCGTTTCTTTTGGAAAGTAGATAAATAATAGGGGAAATCAATGGTATGAAAGTGGGTTACATCTGCCTCTACAGGAAGATTCTCCGTAACAATCAACTGATCTTTGGCATCACGATGAAGGAGACTCACCAATTCACGGTAGGCTCCTGACACTCCTTGACCAGCCACCTTTTCACTTGAACTTAGCATATTAATACGCAATTTTTTGTTTTCCATACTACTCATTATACCATTTTATTTCAAGAAAATCAGTAAAAGAAAGAAGAGACCAGAGGAAAATGGAGGAGCCCCTCTCTTTTCCAATCGTCTCTCGCAATTTTCCAATCGATTACTTAATTCCTAGGGCGATACGCGCATAGCGACTCATTTTTTCAACCGTCCATGCTGGATACCAGACCAATTTGACTTCGATATTGGTTACCTCAGGAACCTCAGTCATCGCATCGTGTATCTGGTCTGTTAAGAGGTCAGCCAGTGGGCACCCCATAGTTGTCAAGGTCATATCAATTTCAGTGTGACCAGTTTCACCATCAAAACGAATTTCATAAATCAAACCTAGGTTGACAATATCAATTCCCAACTCAGGGTCAATTACTTCTTCCAAGGCATTTAAAATGCGTGTTTTAATCGTTTCAATTTGCTCTTCTGTATAAGCCATGTTCATCCTCACTCTTAATCTTCAATAAAATCACGAAGCGGTTTGCTGCGACTTGGTTGACGTAGTTTTCTCAAAGCCTTAGCCTCAATCTGACGAATACGTTCACGAGTCACGTTAAAGACTTTACCAACATCTTCAAGAGTACGCATTTTCCCATCATCTAGCCCGAAGCGCAAGCGCAAGACGTTTTCTTCACGGTCTGTGAGAGTATCCAAGACTTCATCCAACTGCTCACGTAAGACGATACGAGTTGTGTAGTCTACTGGATTTTCAATCACTTCGTCTTCGATAAAGTCCCCAAGATGACTATCGTCCTCTTCACCAATCGGTGTTTCAAGTGATACTGGCTCTTGGGCGATTTTTAGGATTTCACGGACCTTGTCAGGTGTCATATCCATACGCTCAGCGATTTGTTCAGGAGTTGGATCTTGACCCAATTCCTGAAGGAGATTCCGCTGTTCACGGACAAGCTTGTTAATGGTTTCCACCATGTGGACAGGGATACGAATAGTACGCGCCTGATCAGCGATGGCACGAGTAATCGCCTGACGAATCCACCAAGTTGCATACGTAGAAAACTTAAATCCTTTTGAATAGTCAAACTTATCCACGGCCTTCATCAAGCCCATGTTTCCTTCTTGAATCAAGTCAAGAAACTGCATGCCACGACCTACGTATCGCTTAGCAATCGAAACTACCAAACGAAGGTTGGCTTCCGCAAGACGTTGTTTGGCTTCGATATCACCAGCCTCAACTGCAAGTGCCAATTCTTTTTCTTCTTCGTTGGTCAAGAGAGGAACAACCCCAATTTCCTTCAAATACATACGGACAGGGTCATTAACCTTAGCAGAAGTTGAACCAATCAAGTCCTCATCACTGAGTTCAGGCTCTTCTTCTGTACTAAGCACACGCGCACTTGGATTTCCTTCGTTATCTGTGATAGAAATTCCAGCATCCTGAATCCGTTGCAAAAGGTCTTCAATGCCATCTGCATCCAGGGTAAAAGGAATAACCAGACTTGAATTGATTTCGTCGTCTGTTGCTGTTCCTGTCTTTTTGTGGTTACGGATAAAATCTGCTACTTGCACATCAAATGTAGTTACTTCTTTTTGTTTTGTTGCCATTATTACTCCATTCTTCTCTTTTGGGAAATCAATCGTTGCAATTCTTCCAAGGCCATGTCTGTATCTCCTACATGACTAGCTTCCTGCACTTTCTTTTTAATCCTTAAATTGTCCTTGCTGAGGAGGGCACGGTTTCGAGTCGCTTCGACTTCCACTAGCTCTTGAGGCGACATCTCAGCTGGCAAATCCAGGCTAAGCACGTGGTACCAGGCATTTTCAACTTCAGGTGTCTGATGAGAAAGCTCCTCTGAGCCGATTTCTCCCTGCTCACTTAATAATTCGTAAAGAATCTGAAATTCTGGGGTATCAAAGAAAAAATCTTCTCTTAATCGATAGTCATTCAAAACAACTGGATTCTCAGCCATCCTATAGAGGAGATGAGCCTCTGCTCTCATGACTGCTGTCAGTTGCCGCGTTACAGGTAGACTAATCGCTGCCGGAGGTTGCTCCTCTTTGACTCTTTCCTGCCTTCGAACAATCCGACTTTCATTTACAATCTGCTCCACCTGCTGGTAATCAAAAGAAGGTAGATTATCCGCCAGAATGTGGATATAGGAATTCTGGGCGGTGATAGACTTTTCCTTGGCGATTAGGGGCGCAATCTTTTCAATAAATTCGATTTGTGCCTGCAAGTTGTCACTATTTTCTGGCTTGAGCTGATGAATATAGAACTCTATGGGACTAATCCGAGTCTTTGTTAAGAGGTAAGCCAGGTCTTCAGCAGAATTCTTTTGTAAATACTCATCTGGGTCCATGGCATCAGGTACTCGGACAACTTCCACCGAGAAGTCTTTTAACTCCTCTAGTGCCTTGGCTGTTGCTGCCTGCCCTGCCTTATCGCCATCATAGCTGAGAACTATCTTTTTGGTAAAGCGTTTGAGGTGGTCGACATGCTCCTTGCTTAAGGCTGTTCCCATGGAAGCTACAGCATTTTCTATACCAGCACGGTAGGCTGCAATCACATCCATGAAGCCTTCCATCAGATAGAGCTCTGTGATCTTCCCTGTTCCCTTTTTTGCCTTGTCCAAATGATACAATTCGTAACTTTTGTTAAAAATTGCAGTCGAACGACTATTTTTATACTTAGCAGTCTGACTATCCGTTTCTTGCCAAATGCGACCTGAAAAAGCAATAACCTGCCCCTTGTCATTGGTCAAAGGAAAGATGATACGTCCAAAAAAAGTATCATAAAACTGATTGCCATCTGACAAGTAAAACAAGCCCGAATCCAATAAATCCTTTTCCTCAAACTTGTCAGATAAACGTTGGTAGAGATAGGTTCTCTCTGCTGGAGCCAGTCCAATTTGAAAGTGCTTCAGAACATCATCCGTCAATCCACGTTTGTAGAGATAAGCCCTTGCTTCTTCTCCCATCTTGGTCGTCATGAGAATTGCATGGTAAAAACGGGCAGCTTCTTCATGCATATCATATAAAGCTTGATGAGGCGAAGCCTGTTGAGGACGAGACTGGACAGGCATGGCTAATTGAATACCGACGCGCTCCCCTAAGAGCTGAACAGCTTCCATAAAGGACACACCTTGGTACTCTTCGATGAACTTAAAAACATCTCCTGAACGACCACATCCGAAACAGTGATAAAACTGCTTGTCTTCCACAACGTTGAAAGAAGGGGTCTTCTCACCATGAAAAGGACAGAGCCCTAAATAGTTCCGTCCAGCCTTTTGTAAAGAAATCACGTCGCCTATGACTTCCACAATGTTGGTATTGTTTTTGATTTCTTCAATAACTTGCTTGTCAACCATACACAATACCTCCATCTTATCATAGTTTTACGTTAACTAGTATAGCTTATTTCTGAAAAAAAGTAAACCATTTCATACGCTTTCCGGAATTCTCTTTGCCATATTTTTCTGGATAGAAAAGGAAGATAAAAAACTCAGAAACACTTTCAGGATTCTAAGTTTTTCTTCACTATTTTTGATGATAATTTAACTCATCTATTCAAATAATTGATAGTAGTCTGAAATTTTCATCTTAGCTTTTTCTTCTTTATTGAGGTCTTGGATGATACGGCCTTCCTTCATGACAATCAGACGATTTCCATACTTCAGTGCATCTTCCATATGGTGGGTAATCATCAAGGCTGTTAGATGACCCTTGTTGACAAAGTCATCTGTTAATTCCATCAAGGCCACACTCGTTTTTGGGTCAAGGGCTGCTGTGTGTTCATCCAACAAGAGCAACTCTGGTCGCTTCAAGGTTGCCATCAAGAGACTCAATGCCTGACGCTGACCGCCTGATAGAAATTCAATAGGAGTGTCCAGATGTTTTTCAAGCCCATTTCCCACTTTTTCAATGGTAGACTGAAATTCTTCCCGATGGCTTGAAAGTCTTCTAGGAAGGAGTCCTCTCTTCTCACCACGAAACTTGGCAATCAAGAGATTTTCCGCCACCGTCATACGGGGAGCCGTCCCCATCTTAGGATCCTGAAAGACACGAGACAAATACTTAGCCCGCTTTTCAGGTGAAAAATGCGTTACATCCTCGCTCATGATACGGATACTTCCACTTGTTAAAGGTAGGGTACCTGCAATAGTGTTAAAAAGTGTTGACTTCCCAGCTCCATTTCCACCTAGAATGGTAATGAAATCATGTTCGAAAATTTCAAGAGAAACATCATTAAGAATGATTTTTTCCTCATTAAAGCCATTCGTGATGACTTTGGTAGCATTTTTTAATTCTACAATTGCTGTCATTTGCTAAACTTGACTCCTTTCAGATATTTGCTTTTGAAGGTTGGAATCATAAGGCAAACTGCCAAAATCAAGGCGCTGTACAAACGAAGATAACTTGTATTAAACCCAAGAGCAATCACTCCCCAGACGAGGAACTGATAAGCAATAGACCCTACAACGATGGTCATGAGTCGCTCTGCCAAGCTCAAACTCTTGAACAAAACCTCACCAATAATCAAGCTAGCAAGCCCTACGACAATCACGCCGATTCCTCGAGAAACATCCGCGTATCCTTCTTGTTGAGCAATTAAGGCTCCTGCAAGTGCGATGATCCCATTTGAGAGAACCAAGCCCATAAGTTCCATTCGTCCTGTATTGATACCAAAGCTACGAGCCATATCGGGATTGTCACCTGTAGCGATGTAAGCCTGACCTAGTTTGGTATCAAGGAAAAAGAGCATAAGGCCAATAACAAGAGCTACAAAGATTAATCCAGTCAGGAGTTGGTTAAGATCTGAATCAAAAGGAAAGACATCCTGAATTTGCTTGGTTCCAAGAAGCCCCAGATTGGCACGTCCCATAATCATCAGCATGATGGAATGGCAAGAAGTCATTACTAAAATTCCTGATAAGAGAGTTGGAATGTTTCCTTTAGTATATAAGAGTCCCGTCGCCATTCCAGCTAGACAGCCAGCTCCTACTGCGGCTAGGGTTGCTAAAAATGGATTGACTCCCTGCGTTATCAGGGTTACAGCTACTGCTCCCCCTAGAGGAAAAGAGCCCTCAGTAGTCATATCAGGGAAATTCAAAATTCGAAAAGTCATAAAGATTCCCAAACCTAAAATCGCCCAGACCATCCCCTGAGAAATAATGGATACTATCATAATCTTTCACTCATTTCTTTCTTTAGTAAAAATGGGAGGAGATGTGTCCAGCTCCTCCTTTATCTTTATTCAATCACTTGTCCTGCTTCTTTTAGAACGGACTCAGGAATAGTGACACCAAGTTCCTGCGCTAGTTTTTTATTAATCACTGACTTACCAGTTGAAAAGACATTAACTGGCGTATCAGCTGGTTTTTCACCTTTCAAAACTTTGGCAATCATTTTACCAGTAGCCACTCCAAGATCGTGTTGGTCAACTACTACAGATGCTAATCCACCTGCTTCTACCATGGCAGTAGCACTTGGGTAGATTGGCTTTTTAGCTGTTTGGTTGCTTGAAACAACTGTTGAAAATGCGGATGCGATGGTGTTATCAATTGGAACCCAAATCGCATCGACCTTGCTTGTCATAACATTGACTGTTGAAGCAATTTCGTTAGTCGAAGGAACGGCAAAGGTTTCGACTGTCAAACCTGCTTTTTCAGCATAAGCCTTGAATTCTTCTACCTGTGTTTTTGAGTTATCTTCGCTACTTGAGTAGAGAGCGCCAATTGTTTTGACATTTGGTGTGAGGGTTTTAATCAATTCCACTTGTTGTTCTGCTGGGTTGTGGTCTGATACCCCTGTGATGTTGCCACCTGGTTTTTTCAAATCTTTAACCAAGTTAGCACCGATTGGGTCTGTAATAGCAGCCATGATAACAGGTAGGTCTTTTGTAGCACTAGCGAGTCCTTGAGCAGCTGGTGTCGCAATCCCAACAACAACATCGTTTCCATTTGCCACCAATTGTTTACTCATGGTTGCGACCTTGCTCTGATCGCCTTCAGAGTTCATAAAGTCGATTTTTACTTGGTCGTCCTTATAGCCTTCTTCAGCTAGTCCATCTTGAATCCCTTGGTAAATCAAGTCCAAGGATGGGTGACTAACAAATTGAAGGACACCAACCTTAGCAACCTTTTGCTCTTCTTTAGATGCTGGCTTGTTCATTGATGAATAAATCAAGCTAGCCACCACCAATATAGCTAATCCAGCGATAATTCCAATCAAACGTTTATTTTTCATATTCTTTCTCCTTTTAAATCACTTGTATAATACTCTTTTCACTCAAAACAAGCGACACCATCGTTTAAATTTCATCATCATCCTCCTAATAGAAAAAGTCCTCACACAAAAAACTTGTGTGAGGACGTCGATGCGCGGTACCACCTCAATTATAGGGAATATCCCTATCGCTCTTTCTCGCAATAACGAGTTGCACTGTAAGGTGTGCTCACCGAATTTTTATGATTTCAAATTCTTTATAACATTCAGCCCAATTTCATCACTTTCATCTATCTGTTTCCACCAACCACAGACTCTCTAAAAAATGAGCATGATTACTTTCTGAATGTTTAAATTATATCATTTTTCAACTACTTGTCAAGGCTATTTTTAGAATTTTTTAAACAATTCAAAAACTTCCCCTTGAAAAAAGAGGAAGTTTGTAGAATATCAGCCTGAATTACGCAAACCAGTTGCAATTCCGTTGATAGTTGTATGGATCAGTTTTTCTTCGTCAACTGACAATTCGCCGCGACGTTGACGTTTGATCAACTCCAACTGGATGTAGTTAAGGATGTTAAAGTAAGGCATACGATAGTTTAGGCTGTCTTTTAGGTAAGAGTTTTCTGCCAAGAGTTCGTCATAGCCTTCGATAGCTAGAATAACGTCCTTGGTCAATTGCCATTCATCTAAAATAGTGTAGTAGATAGCCTGCACTTCTTCATCTTCACAGAGCTTGGCATATTCAAAAGCAATGTTCATGTTAGACTTAGATAAGACCATGTCTACATTGGAAAGCAAAGATTGGAAGAAAGGCCAGTTTTGGTACATGTCACGAAGAAACTCGATGTTCTTCGGATCTTGATCTATAAACTCTTTAAAGCTGGATCCCACACCATACCATCCAGGGAACATGACACGACTTTGTGACCATGAGAAGACCCAAGGAATGGCACGTAGACCACCGATTTCAGTGATGGTCTTACGAGCTGCTGGACGCGAACCGATATTGAAGCTTGAAATAGCCTTGATTGGGCTTGACTCGAAGAAATAGTCATAGAAATGTTCATTTCCAAAGACCAAATCACGGTAGATATCGTAGCTACGGTCCACCACTTGATCCATAACAGCTTCATAACGATTTGACGTGTTGGTATCGCTCTTCTTCTTGGTAATCATACGGTTAATAGCTGCAGAAACCAACATTTCAAGGTTATAATAGGCAGCGTCTTTGTTTCCGTATTTGTTTCCGATCACTTCTCCTTGCTCAGTCAGACGGATACGGTCCTTGATAGACTTGAGCGGTTGAGATGTGATGGCTTCATAAGTTGGACCGCCACCTCGACCAACAGTACCACCACGACCATGGAAGAAGGTGACTTTAACGCCAAATTCATCCCCAATAGCAGTCAGTTGTTGTTGAGCTTTATAGAGAGTCCAACACGATGATAGATAACCACCATCCTTGTTACTATCAGAGTAACCAAGCATGATTTCTTGGTAGTTGTCTTTTGAAGCAATCCATTTTTTAGCCAAAGGTAGAGAGAAATATCTTCTCATGGTTTCTTCTGAGTGATCCAAATCTTCAATCGTTTCAAAGAGGGGAACAATCTGAACGCGGGCTTTTTGGGCATCCACCAAGCCGACTTCCTTGAGCATGATGGCTAATTCTAGCATATCAGATACACTTGTCGCGTGAGAGATGATGGTTTGGCGAATGACATTTTCACCCAGTTTATCCTTCAACTTGCGAGCAGTTTTGAAGATAGACAATTCTTTCTCAAGCAATTCTGACTTTTCAGCATGAGTAGCTGAGAGGATACGAGGATCTTCTTCCAACTCTTTTAAGAGGAGGGCGCATTTTTCATCTTCAGAGAGATCGCTATAATGGTCGTTGATGCCAGCAGATGCTAACAATTCAGCCACACAGGCTTCATGAACACTAGAGTCTTGGCGCATATCGATAGAAGCAAGGTAGAAGCCAAAGATTTCAACGGCTTGCATCAGTTCAACAAATTCTCCTGAAATCAGGTATTCCCCTTTGTTCTCAAGGAGAGAATCTCGAATGGCCAACAAGTCTTGATAAAATTCATCTGCAGTAGCATATCTAGGCTGAAGATCCTTGTCTTCAATCAAATAAGCCTTAGTTGCCTGCATCTTAGCTTGGATATCAAAAAGAGCACGACGATAGAGTTCTTTTTCGCGATAAATGGAGTTATCTTGTGACTTAAGCGCCATCTCACGAACTTTATCACTGACATTCACAATACTGGTTGACAGTGAAAATTCACGATAAAGATTATAAATCTTTTCATCGTAGTAGTTCATGATGACTTCGCACTGAGTCAAGGCTGATTTGTTGAGGGTTTCCGCTGTTACGAAAGGATTTCCATCGCGGTCTCCCCCAATCCACATCCCCATAGTAATTGGTTTTGGATGTTGGAGCTCAATTCCTTGTTCTTTAGCTAGTTTCTTATATTCAGCCGTCAAACGTGGCACAGCATTCAGGAATGAACTTTGATAGTACTCCATCACGTTCGTGATTTCGTTGGTTACCTTCAATTTCTTCTCACGAATCATGTCTGTTTGCATGATAATTTCAATGTAACGACGGAGATCCATGTTCCATTTTTCTTTATTAATCAAACCTAGTTTGACATCACGATACTTGCGCAAGAGAGTATGGATATGGTTGGTCAAGTCCAGCATACTCTTGCGTTGTACTTGCGTTGGATGGGCGGTCAAGACAGGAACGACATTTAACTGTTCTAAAATTTCAGCTGCATTTTCTTTTTCAGCTACCATCTTTATGGTTGTAGACAATTTCCCTAGATAGTCTTGGTCCACATTGTTCTGGTGGTTAATTTTATAGGCTAAGTCCACATCCTCAGATATATTAATCAAGAGTGGAAGGATAGAGAAATAACGAGAAATGTAAATCATTTCTTCATTGGAAAGGCTAGTCACCAGTTCATTGAGCCCTTGATAGTTTTCATTTGTTGATAATTCCTTCAACTGCATGATTTTTTCAAAGGTCTCTGGCGCTAGCATATTTTTTGTAATATCTTCTAGTAGCTCTGTCAAAATCAAGACTTCTTCTTGGATGACGGCTTTATTACTATAGTTTTCTAATTTCTGAAGAGACATATATTTTTCCTTTCCATACAATCCTTACAGACCTTCAACAGTTTGAGATTCGTATTCTCTAATGAGTTTAGCACGTTTCTCGCTGGCATCGATATTTAATACAAGGGCAATGGCTACGGATAATACCAGGAGACTGTTCCCACCTTGTGAAAGGAAGGGGAAGGTTACCCCTGTAGAAGGAATCAACCCAGAAATCCCACCGATATTGACAAAGACCTGAACAAGAATCATCCCTCCAACACCGATAGCAACCATGGAGTTAAAGGGATCCTTAGCTCGAATACCAACCAAGATGATTCGCAAAATTAAGAAGAAGAGTAAAGCCAAAATCATACTCGCTCCTACGAATCCAAACTCTTCGATGACAATCGAAAACACGAAATCCGTATGGGCTTCTGGCAGATAGCCACGCTTCTCGATAGAATTTCCCAATCCTAGTCCGAACCAGCCTCCATTAACCATGGCATAGTAGGAATTTGCAAGCTGGTGTCCTGCACCCGCCAAGTCATTAAAGGGATTAAAGAAGGCACTGAAACGTTTAGCAACGTAACCAAATACCGGTATCTGAGAAAATTTTTCAACCCCAACGAGACGAATGATAGACAATACTAAAATTGAACTCCCTGCCAAGAGAGCTAGAATGGTTGAGAACCAACGATAGGCGATTCCACTAACGGTATACATGATGAGCGCCACCAAGACCAAGATGGTCGCATTTCCCAAGTCGGGGAAAATCCCCAAGCTACCAATCAAAACCAGCAGAACAAAACGCCAGTCGTTAAAAGCCCGAGGTAGCCATTGATTTTGGGTCAACACCTGGAAATCATAAACCGCAATCTCATCTTGCTGTTTTGAAAAACGATGTGCCAAGTACCAGATGATGATAATCTTAAGGTATTCAGCCGGCTGAATCGTTACAGGTCCTACAGAAATCCATCCGTATGCTCCATTGACAGGTGTTCCGACCAGACGCGCTAGGGCTAAAAGAACTATCTCCACAATCATCACGATAAAAATGAGACGTCCATTTCTCAGGAAACCTAATTTTAATTTATAGATTAAGGCAATCAAAACCAAACTAGCTACCCAGAAAATCCCCTGGTTACGTACCAATTGAAAAGCGCTTTTTCCTTCTTCGATTAGGGTTGCACTCGTTGTCGAGTAAACTACAATCAACCCCAAAATTGACAGAAGGAAATAAGGAATCAAAATGGAATAGTTTAGTAGGTGCCTTTTACTAATTTTCATATTTCACCACTCTAATAGGAACAGAGGTGGTTGTCCCTAATTCCGTTTTATTTTCTAGTTTTGATTGTTATTATACCACTTTTTCAGAAAGAAAAAAACACTTATCCTTTAATCCTTCGAATTTTACTTATTTTCTAGTTTTAAGTATAAAAAAACAAACCTCAAATGAGATTTGTATTTTCATTGCTTAGTTAGATGAAGAGCTACTGCTTGAGCTTGAGTCACCACCACCGATGTATTGGGTGAAGATGTTTTGGAAGGCTTGGTCTTTGACCTTGATGTTTGCTGCTTGTAATTCTTTACCAATTACTCCTTGAACAAAGGCTGAATCATTTTGTTTTTGAGTCAAAATGATGGTCTTCAATTTTTCTTTGTAATCCTCTAAGTTAGAAGATTTTTCTGTCTTCTTCGTTACTTTAACGATGTAGAATTGATTGCTGTAGGCTTGTGTTCCAGTAGCCGTAATCACATCAGAAACACCGTTCACATCCAAGGCGAAGGCAGCTTTTTTGACTTGTTCTGGAAGTTCTGTAGAAGCAGAGTCAAAAGTAATTTCTCCACCATTTTCTTTTGTTTTGTCGTCGTTAGAGTTGTCTTTCGCCAACTGAGCAAAATCTGCACCTTCTGCTTTGGCTTTCTCAAGCACTTCTTTTGCCTTGTCTTCATTATCCATACGGATGATTTGAGCTGTCACATCTGGTGTATAGGACTCAAAAGCCTTTTGGTAAGCCTCATCTGTCAATTCACTCTCGGCAGCTTTCTTAACTGCCAATTCAACCAATTTGCTAGTACGGATTTGAGCTTTACGAGTCTCAGGTGTCATACCTGCACGTTGAAGCACGCTGTTGTAGCTATCGCCGTATTTCTTTTGTTCCTCAGCAACGGCGTCATCCACATCTTTGTCAGTCACTTCTGACCCATATTGTTTTTCAAATACTTTTTGGATGGTCATATTGAGCAAGACTTGTTGCGCGGTTGAATTATTCTTTACTTCTTCAAAAAATTGATGCTCAGTAATCACATCACCCTTCATGCTGATCAAATCTTTTCCTTCAGAACTATTTGAACAAGCTGCAAGTGTGGCTACTGATAAAAGTGTGATGGCTCCTGCCATAATTTTTTTCTTCATGTTTACTCCTTTTACGGTAAGTGTTACTTTATCTATTTTACTATAATTTCTTAAATTTTTCTGAAAATCATTTATCATCAGGTAGCTGTACATCTGCTACATTCTTTCGTAGCATGAGAATGCCATCACCAAGAGGAACTAGAGTTGCTGTTAGACCTGGATTGTCCAAAGTTGCGTCGAAAAGTCTTTGCAAACCACGATAAATGGTTCGTTGTCCACGGCGGACTTCCATGATGTCCCTTGCAACATCTCCTCCTTGAAAAATATCATCCAAGACAACCACTCCACCAACTTCAAGTCGTTTGAGAATTTCAGGTAGAAAGACGATGTACTTGGACTTAGCCGAATCCATAAAGACAAAGTCATAAGTTTCTGTCAGAGTAGATAAAACATCGACGGCATCTCCCTCTAAGAGGGTGATTTGCTTACGACTGTCAAACTGGGCAAAGTTTTCCTTGGCAAAGCCTATCATCTCAGGATTACGGTCAATGGTTGTAATCTTGGCATCTGGCGCATGTTCCGCCATCAAGAGGGCTGAAAAGCCAATTGCCGTCCCAATCTCCAAAATGTTCTTGGGCTGTATGGTCTCCATGAGAAACCGGAAGTAGGCAACTGTTTCATGAGGAATGATAGGAATATTTTCCTTACGAGCAAAGGTTTCCAATTCTTTCAAAGAACCAGTCACCTGCTTTTGACGCTGGCGCATGAGTTCAACGATTTCTTCCTTGACGACGGGCCGGCGCATGTTATGGTTGGCATTTTTACTATAAGACTCTACCATCTTAAGCTAGTCCCAATTTTTCAACAAGAGCTTCAAACTCGTTCAAGCGACGTTCAAAGACTGCAAAGGCGTCGTTAAGATAGTCTTCTTTTTCCATATCCACTCCCGCTTTTCTCATAACATTGAGTGGATAGTCTGACTTACCTGCTTTGAGATAGTCGATATAGCGGTCACGATCTTCTTGACTACCATGGACAATCTTCTCAGCCAAGGCTGAAGCAGCTGCAAAACCTGTTGAATACTGATAAACATAGTAGTTATAGTAGAAGTGTGGAATGCGCGCCCACTCGTATTGGATTTGAGTATTGTCTTCCTTGCTGAGTCCATAGTAATCTTGGTTCAGGTCAGCGTAGAGCTTATTGAGGAAATCACTTGTCAAGACTTCTCCATTCTGGTCTGCTTGGTGGATGGCATGTTCAAACTCAGCGAATTGAGTTTGACGGAAGACTGTTCCACGGAAACCATCTAGGAAGTTATTGAGGATAGCAAAGCGTGTTGCGTCGTCTTCTACTTCTTCCAATAATTTCTCCGTCAAGATATTTTCATTAGTAGTTGAGGCAATCTCTGCCAAGAAGATAGAGTAATCTCCATAAACATAAGGCTGAGTTTCACGAGTATAGCTTGAATGCATACTGTGACCTGTTTCATGGACAAGGGTAAAGAGATTGTCTAGATTATCTTGCCAGTTGAGAAGCATAAAGGCATTGGTATCATAAGAACCACCAGAGTAGGCACCAGAGCGCTTGCCTTGGTTTTCATAGACATCAATCCAACGCTCACTGAAGGCACGTTTGACACGGCTCAAGTAGTCTTCACCCAAAACTGCCAAAGCTTCTTCTGCCTTTTTCAAGGCTTCTTCGTAGGTAAAGCTGTATTCTACTGAAGATAGTGGTGTGTAGACATCGTACATCTTGAGGTCGGAAATACCCAAGATTTTAGAACGAAGTTCTAGGTAACGATGCAAGAGCGGCAAATGCTTGCGAACTGCAGCTACTAGATTGTCATAGACGCTTTCTGGAACAAAATTTGCTGCGAGGGCTGCATGGCGAGCACTCTTATAGTTGCGAACTTTTGCTCGGTAGTTTTGCACCTTAACATTTGTCTGTAAAGTCTTAGCGTAAGTATGTTGGAATTGCTCGTAAGTCGCATAAAGGGCTTCATAGGCACCACGACGCACTTCACGGTTTTTAGACTCCATCAAACGGATGTAAGTACCGTGTGAGAGTTGCACTTCCTTGCCTTCGTCATCAAGGACATATGGGAAGCTAATGTCCGCGTTGTCCAAAATAGCAAAAGTTTCACTAGCAGCGCCAAAGATTTCTCCTGCTCCAGCAAGCAATTCTTCCTCACGTTGCGAAAGAACATGGTCTTTCTTCTGTAAGAGCTTATCAAAAAAGTGTTTGTAAACTTGGAGTTTTGGTTGAGCTTCTAGGAAGGCAGCATACTGCTTTTCGCTAACCTCCATAAACTCAGGTTCATAGAATGAAAAGGCTTGTTCTAACTGACTGTACAGGGTCATTGCCTTAGCATAGTACTCTTGATACTTGGCTTCACGCGTGTCCTGATCATTTTTCATATGCGCATAGACATAAAGCTTTTCAACTTGGCGTTCCAAGTCAAGTGAGAATTCTGTAATCTCAAGCAAACTGTCTGCACTATCCAAGAGATGCCCCTCATACTGAGATGCTATTTGTACTTTTTCAGTTAAATCTTTCAAGGCTTCTTCCCAAGCCTGGTCTGTTGGGTAGATTGTCGAAAGATCCCATGTATCTTTTTCATTTATTTCATGTCGTTGTAATACCATAAGATTCCTCCATCCTTTCTATTTTACCACATTTTTTGAGAAATATAAGTGATAAAAGGCTGGTGGATAGAGCTTTTGGCGATTATTTTTCGGATTTTTTTGATAGTAGGCCTGAAAATTTCTATAATAGCTAGTCAAATCCGTTTCAATCTGCAAAAAATCACCTGACTCTATCGGTCTGACCTGGGGATACCAGTCGTCCAGTTGATGGTTTAATAGATTGTCTCCTTGATAATAAGCTTCCTCCTGCTTCTTCATCCAGTAAGGCGTTTGGTAGTACAACTGCTGGCGAATGTAGTGACAGATAGTGGAATCTTGCACAACTGCAAAACGAGACAGTTTTTGTTTTTGATAAGGAAATCGTAGAATTTCCAAGAGATTTCCTTGGCCATAGGGAAATTCCTTGACCTGAAAATGAAGCTTGCCACGTAGGTCCTGATGTAAAAGGTATTTAAGTCTCAAAACTTGCTTTTTGAGATCCAGTTCCCAAACATAGAATCCCATATTTTTACTAAAATAGAGAAATCCCCTTTGCAGTTGTGTTAATCGCTCCTTTAACCAGAGTTTCTCTCCCAGTAGCCAGATAACCTGATAGCCTTGGCTACGGTATCCTTGGCTTCTATCACCTAAAAGCTTTTGAGACAAGGGGCTGCACTGAACCTCCAGAGCTAGTTTCTCATTGACAAGAACATCCGCTATCTGCTGGATCTCGGGAAGAGCGTACTCTAGGGCAACCTGATAGTCTTTCTTGGCCCAGTGATAAAGGGCCTCTTTGTTGCCCAAGTGTTCTGGACTTTCATTCTCGAATATAGCGATGCAATCTCTTAACCTTTCATGGGCAAAGTGCGTTCGAATGCTCTGTCCTTGGCGTAACCGTAGTCCGCCTCCACAGGCTGGACAAGTATAAGCTTGCTTGGTCACATCTTTTTCGAGGGCATTTACCAAATTCCCCTTGGCATCTCTGGCTACAAACATGGTCTACCTCCTTTTCCCATTTATTCGAAAAAGAAGAAAAAAAAGACTGGAATCCCAGCCTTTCATGATATTATTTCTTATCTTTTTTGTCTCTTAGAATATTTTTTTAGCATGGGAATGAGATTGGAAATCTGCTCACTTCTAATGACCAGCACGCCGTATTCCTGGCAGCGATTGGCATAAGCAGGATTGATTTTCCCCGTACAGACAATTAACTTGAGGCAACTCTCCCCAGCAAAATGATTGGCATAGACTTCTAGTTCATTGATGGCTTCAACAGATAAATCTGTCATCTTACAAGAGATAAAGGTAATCGAGCGTCCCTTTCTCAGAATGACATCAATCTCATTTTGAACATTGTCCGCCTCTGGAAAGATGCCATTCCAATCAATCTCACCACCTATCATGCACTCATCAAACAGCTGCGATTCAAGTGCCAAGAGATAGAGATATACCTCTAAAATATGTCCCTTATTGCGGCAAAAGACTTGAGCTTCTTGACTTGGAAAGCTGTATACTACTCGCTCCTTGTCCTCGCCTTCAATACGAAGCATCCCCGCTTCCACAAGTAAGGGGACAAGGGATTCTGGATAGTGATAATACTTGCCGTTGTTATCCAGTATTTTTTCGGTCTCAGCATGAAGGTCATTGGTCTTAGCTAGAGAGAAAAATTGGGTCACTTGGTACCAGTGGGCAGGATTGGCAATAGCTGAGCTGGCTAGCTTTTTGATGGCTGCAATTTGCTGAGCTGAGTGGATAGGGCGTTTGGATTTGAGCATTTTTCCACCACGCAAGGCTATCAACTGTTGGATGCTTAGGGTTGGAATGTCCAAGTCTTCTTTTTCTAACTGACCGGCTACCCACTTGTATTGTTTTCCTCGCTCGACATCCATGGCAACGATGGGGAGGTCCCGATCCAAGCCGTATTGATAGAGGGATAAGGCTAGTAGCGAATCCCCACCAAAAACATCGAGAAGGACTTGGTCGTAACCTGCTAGGCAATAATCTAGCTGGTCCACTAGTTGTTCTAAGGAGAGCTGACGAAAGGTCACTCGTTGGATATGAGGCACCTCATCCATGATAAACTGACGGAGGGAGACTTTCTCATCATTGCTTATTTTCGTCAAAGAAAGGAAGAGAATCTCGTCACAATCACTGATAAAGGCTTGGTAGACATTCTTTTCCAATACATGCCGATCATACAGCTCCACCAAAAGACTCGTCATTTGATCACCTCCATCATCTACAACTGATTAAGCAGAGAGACAGTAATAGACCTCTACTGCTCAGATTTCCTACTTCTAGTATAGCATAAAACCTGCTAGTCCCAATCAACCAACGCAAATAAAAACGAATAGAAACCTTGCAAAGTGATTTCTATTCGCTGGGTTAAGTTTGATTTACTTAACTTTTTTGGCTAACATGGTCGCAAAGCGTAGTTGAATGCGATTGCCATTTTCATCACGACGGTGCAGCTGTCCTGGATTTTCATTGTACTTGACCAACTCCCAATCTTTGTAGTAGTCCGCCAACTCCCCTTCTTTAAAAGTGAATGGGAAGTTAACTGAGCAAGGATAATCCTCTGTATCCATGGCACAGACGATAAGGTTATAGCCACCAACCGTGGTGTGCTCCTGCATATTTTGGATGATAGCTGGAATGCGGTCCGCTTGTAGGAACATCAGAACAACTGTTGAAACGATGAAATCATAGTCTTGGCTAACACTGGCTGAATTGATATCGTAAAGACCAACAGGCATGTCTAGATCCTCTTGTTCCACAATGCTTTGCAAGATTTCAAGGGACAATTCATTTTGATCAACAGCTGTCACATCAAAACCATTCTGTGCGAGAAAGAGAGAGTTACGGCCTTGACCACAACCCAAATCCAAGGCTCTTCCTGGTTTCACCGTTTGCATGGCTTCTAGAACCTCTGAATGGACTGGATTGGTCTGGTATTTCTTAGGGAAATAATCCTCAGGTTTACAATAAAATTCCAAGTACCACTCTACATCGTCTGTTGCAGCCTCTACTCGGTGCCAGGCTTGCGGTTGTGCCATAGGATTGTCAGCTCCTGCCTCAAAGAGGTGCTCAGCTAGAACCTCACCATATTCGGTCAACTCAATAAACTTGAGTACCCCTTTCAAGACAGTAATTTTTCCCCAAGTGCCGACTTTAGTATTGTGCTTTTGCTGAACTGCTTCAGGCATGGTCTGTTTATTCCACAAGGGCATCCGTTTATAGGCAATTAATTTTTCCATTTCACTTCCTCTTTTATCGCTGGTTGACAGCTTTCATCACACGCGCGATGTCGCGGTTTTGTTCACGACGCTTGATTGACTCCCGTTTGTCATAGTCATGTTTCCCTTTAGCAAGTCCTAAAAGGAGTTTAGCGTAGCCATCTTTGATATAGACTTTGAGGGGAACAAGGGTCATTCCTGTCCCTTTGGTCTCTTGTTCCAATTTTTGAATTTGCTTCTTATGGAGCAGGAGTTTGCGACGGCGTTCTGGTTCCTGGTTCCAGATATTGCCCTCTTCGTAAGGGGCGATATGAACATTGCTCAGCCAGACTTCCCCATTTTTTACTTGGGCAAAGCCGTCCTTGAGATTGATTCGAGCAGCTCGAACGCTTTTGATTTCAGTTCCGGTCAGGACCATTCCTGCCTCTAGCGTATCTACGATTGTATAGTCGTGGTGCGCCTTTTTATTTTGTGCGACGACCTTTCCCTCGCCCTTTGCCATGCTTGGCTCCTTTCTTAGCTACTTTCTTGTAAAAAGGTTTCTTGCCTTTTTTCTTTTTATCTTTTTGTGAATGCTTGTGCTTATCATTTGAGTGCCCTGATTTTCTCTGGTCTTCCTTCTTGTCTGAACGACGACTTGAACCACGACCTCTGTCTTTGCGCCCAGCTTGTTTCAAGCCTTTTTCGATGACATCAAACTCACTTGGGATATAAGAGAAGTCAATCTCACCTGTCATCTTATCCGCTCTTTCAACTCGAATGCGAATCTGCTGTCCTACACGGAAAGTTATGCCCGATTTCTCCCCACAGAGTGTCAAGTCACGCTCATTGAAATGATAAAATTCAGGTAAATTGGTAATGTGAATCAAGCCTTCGACTGTATTTGGCAATTCGACAAAAAGACCAAACTTAACAATGCTGGATACAACCGCATCGTACTCTTCACCAACGTATTCTTCCATGTACTCAGCCTTTTTCATGGCTTCGACTTCACGCTCCGCCTCGATGGCACGACGCTCACGGTTGGAAGACTGGGTTGCAATCTCTGGAATCACTTGCTCAAAATGCTCTGCTATTTCCTTAGAACGGCCGTAATCCCGAATCATACGGTGGACAAGGAGATCTGGATAACGGCGAATCGGACTGGTGAAGTGAGTGTAATAGTTAGCGGCTAGTCCATAGTGACCGTGATTGTGCTCAGAATAGCGAGCTTGTTGCATAGAACGGAGAAGCATCATGGATAATACATCCGCATAAGGCTCTCCCTCAACAGCACGCATGATGTCTTGAAGCGTTTCCTGGCTAATCTCGCTAGCAGTTCCATAAATTCGCAAACCAAAGCTCGAAGCGTAATCAATAAACTTCTGAACTTTTTCAGCCTTAGGCTCCTCGTGAATCCGATAGATAAAAGGCAACTCTAGTTTACTGAAGTGTTCCGCAACCGTTTCATTAGCAATCAACATGAAGGACTCAATCATCCGCTCAGCAACACCACGCTGACGAAGGACAATATCCACAGGCTTGCCTTTTTTATCCACCAAAATCTTAGCTTCACTGGTATCAAAATTGAGTGCTCCACGTTTCTCACGCATGCTTTCTAACGTTTCATGGAGCTTGGCCATGAGCTCGATACTAGGAACAATTTTCTTAAACTCTTGTCTCTTTTCCTCGTCACCAGCTAGGATGTCATTGACAGCGCTATAGGTCATACGAAAACTAGTCTTGATAACCGTTTGGGTAATGGTGTAATGAACTACACGACCATGTTTATCAATTTCCATAATGGCAGACTGGGTCAAGCGATCGACTTGAGGATTGAGTGAGCAGATGCCATTTGACAGTCGTTCTGGTAGCATAGGCACTACACGGTCTGTCACGTAGACAGAAGTTGCGCGGTTAAGTGCTTCCTTGTCAAGGGCAGAGCCCTCAGTCACATAGTAGGAAACATCCGCGATGTGAACTCCGAGTTCGATATTGTCATTTTTCAAAGCCTTGATGTGAACTGCATCGTCCAAGTCCTTGGCATCCGCTCCGTCAATGGTAAAAGTAAGCTCATCTCTTAAATCAAGACGGCCTTCCATATCCTTTTCTGATGGAGCATCAGGCACACTTTCCGCCTCCTTGAGAACAGCTTCTGGAAATTCTGAGACAATATCCATGGATTCTAAGACTTCAAGAACGTCAATCCCAGCATCAGTCGAGTGTCCCACCACGTCCAGCACACTAGCGACAAAGAAATCATGTTTCTTACTTGGATATTTGTCGATAAAGACCTTGAGAACCTCTGTACCTTCCAGCTTGATAGCTGGTTTCTTCACATAGATTGGTTGGCTGATTTTCTGATTTTTTGAACGGATGTAGCCCGCATACTTGGGCTTTTCCTGATCCAAAACGATTTGCCCGACAACTGTCGTCAGGCTATGCTCTAGGATATCGATAATTTTTGCTTCTGCAGCAGTTCCCTTGTTACGGTCAGCGACTTTCTTAATCACGACCTCAACGATATCACCATCAATGGCATAGTTGACATCGTTTTTTCCTACAAAAAGGTCGTCCTCTTCCCCTTCTAGACTAACAAAGCCAAAGCCGTTTTTATGGGCATGAAAAATCCCTTTGAGGGTAATTTCATGTTTCTTCTTTTGGTCCAGACATAAACTACCATCATCTTCAAAACGAATCTGGTGCTTTCTTTCCATCAGAGACAGGGTTTTAATCAACTCACGGAAATCCTTGGACCCATCCTTTCCGAGAGCCTGAGCAAGGTCATTTACCGTCACTCGCCCCTTCTCTTGCAAATATTCTTTAATTTTATCTTTCATGTTTTCTTTCTAGTAATTCTATAGCAACTATGTTTTCAGTCCTTATTAGTATTTAAAATAATATTTACCTTATTTTTTATTAACTCCTCAGATATTTCTTCATCGTATTTTATATAAACTAGATAAACATTATTTTCTTTGCTCAATTCATACTTTTCTCTATCTCTAATTAATTGGCGCTCGAAATTTTTTTCCCCACCAAAAAATTCTACCGGTTGAAAATGCTGAATCCCCTGATATTCAATTGCAACATTTAATCCTGATATAAAAATGTCATAGGATAATTGTGCTCCGGTAGTCTTACTGCGAAGAAAAAAAGGTCTCATTTGATATACTACCTTGTAATCTTTAAACATTTTTTTGTTAAACGATAAACAAGTTCTTCTGAAATCCATTTATTATTAGGTTGTAACCAGCTACTTCTCTCTAATTTATCAAATTTACAACTATTCTCATTAAATTCATTCGCAAGCTCGTCTGCTCTTTTATAAACCAAACTTTTTTCTTTGTGGTATTCTTCTATGAAAAAGTATGTTAAATTTTCTTCTAATCTCCTAACACGCTTGACTCCTTTCCACAAATTGAATGCTTTTTCCAATGGGGTCATCCAACCATAATTACCTCCTCTCATAGTATCTCTATATAATTTACCTGTTTTCACCGTATTTTTACAAAGTGTATTAATATAGACTCGAGGAGAACTTACGGAGTATGCTACAGCTTTTGCATAAGTATTATTTGGTTTCTTAAATTCTATAAAAATAAAGTAATATCGAAATCCGTCCCATTTTTCGTATCTTTCTTTTAATCTTAATTGAGGTACTTCTTTATCAATATATTCAATTTCAGAAGGAATATCCATAGACCAATAATATCTAGACCAGCCTTTAAACTTTACATACTCAATAGGTACAAATATCAATTCTTCTCCAATATAAGCAATTACTTTTCTCTTAACCTCCTCATTATTATATTTCCATCCTATTTCATTATTTGTTAATTCAACAATCCGAAAAGAATAATAGTGATTTCCATATATACCTGGCTCTATATACCTATTATTTGTTAAATCTTCCTTACATAAACCTTTATTATTTACATAATCTACCTTGTTTCTGTTAACTTCAAATAGTAAGATTAAGGAGTCATTAAGTATGTATATTTTTGAATAATGGTCAAAATCTAATACCTCAATAGAGTAGCCAGTTAAGTAACTCTCAAAATAATCTTTAACTAATTGAATAGACTCCCCAGATAGATGCATTTTAAAGCTCCTTCTCATTCAAAATAAAAATAGGCTAAGACCTAGTCTCGCCCATTTCTTATCTACTTGATAATACCGTCAATGCTAAGGCAATGGCTAGCCAGAAAAAGACTAAGATACCTGTCAAACGTTGCATCACGGCTTCAAAACCACGCGCCTTACTACGTTCAAACAAGTCACCTGAGCTGGCATCAAATACATTGCTGGATTGGTTCTTAGTTGGTTGCATGAAAATCGCAATCACAATCACAACAGATAATACTAATAAAATGGTTAACAATAGGTTATACATATCAAACTCCTTAAAATCCCTATTATTTTACCATAAAATCTACTTAGATTCAAGATGTAGGGTTACTTTTCTTTCCTTGGGACAATACTTTAAAACCTCAATCTTGTCAGGATGAGTTTTGGAGTTCTTACTGGTTAGATAATTCATGCTGCCACAAGAGGAGCACTTAAGATTGATTTTTACTCGCACTAGATTTCCTTTACTTTTAATAACGATCTAAATTGCACCAAGTTACATAAACAACTGAAAGCCACACAAGCTGCTGTCGCATAAAAGACAGCATGGTAGCCCAAATATCCTGCAACTGCGGATCCCGCCATAGGTCCGATCACTCCACCAAGGTAAAAAAAGACTTGGTTGAAGGCGAAAATCCTTGAAATACCTGATTTTGGAGTCATTTTGCTAAGAAGGGCATTGACAACTGGTATGAGAGCTCCCGTTCCCAAACCAAAGAGAAAACGATACAAGCCAAGTTGAAGGGGGCTGGTTGCATGAGCACAAAGAAGGTAAATGATGACGGAATAAATCTGCGCCGCGACCAACAATCTATGATTCCCTACCTTATCGCCAAGTTTTCCTAGAAATCCAGCACTCATCATGCTAGAAAATCCCATGCTGGATACGATCAATCCTGATACAAGGAGGAGATTTTCGGACTGCCCTAAGTCCCGCACATAGAGAGCTAGAATGGGGCCAATTGATTGAGCTGAAAACTGAATGACAAAGCTCGTCAAAAATAGGTTCGCTAAAAGCCTAGGATACTTGAAAGAAGAAAATACTTCTTTCGTTGGGATAGCCTTCTCCTTAGCCACTGGCTGAAAATCTTCCTTGATAAAGAAAATGGTTAGGATTGCAGCTAAAAATAAGAAAGCACCTACCAATAAAAAGACATTACGAATGCCAAAAATTTCAGCAATAAAGCCTCCAACAAAGGGACCCGTCAGTGTTCCTGCAACAACACCTGTAGATAGTGTTCCCAGAGCTGCTCCAGACTTATCTTTAGGTACCTGACTAGCAATCAAGGCTGTTGCATTGGGGACAAAACCAGTAAATACACCATTGAGCAAGCGCAAAAAGAGTAGCCAATAGATATTTGGCACAAAGGCCAAACCTCCCATGGTAATGGTCATGGCAAGCCCTGCTCGAATCATCATGGGTTTACGACCGTACTTGTCAGCAAGAATACCCCAGATAGGAGAAACTAGAGCTGCTGAAACAGCCGAAACTGAGATGGCTAATCCAGCATAGAAAGCAACTTTGTCCCCTTCAATTCCCAACTGCTCTACAAAGATAGGCATGAAAGGAACGACCAGGGAAATACTTGCGCCCGTTAGAAAATTACCGAACCAGGCGACACGAAGATTCTCTTTCCAACTAATCTCTTGCACAGCTATCGCCTCCTTCAAGTAACTTCACTACTTGACTCACAAGCTGATCACGACTGCCATTATTATCTAATATATGGCTCGCCAATTTTTTCTTTTCTTCTAAAGACCACTGAGCTACCAGACGGGACTCTGCTACTTCCTTAGAAAGATGATCCCGTTCCATGAAACGTTCCACCTGAACATCACGGTTCACATAGACCAGCCATGTTTCATCAAACCAGTTGGCGTAGTCCTGTTCAAAAAGCAGGGGAATATCCATGAAAAAAATCGTTTCTGTCTGGGCTAACTGGTCTCTCAGTGCAGCCAATTCCTCACGAATAATCTCCCCTTGGGTTTGCTTAGACCATTCTTGCTCCTCAGGATTTGAAAAGATAAGACTAGCCAGGAGAGGGCGATTGAGTTCTCCATTTTCAAGTATGATTTCCTGCCCAAAATGCTGAACCAGGACTTGATATAGGCGCCCTCCAGGTTTTTGTAACTGGTGGACGACTGCGTCAGCATCGACCACTTGAAAGCCTTTTTCTCTTAGGAAATTTGTCACAGTTGATTTACCAGAAGCGATACCACCTGTGATTCCGATGATTTTTCCCATCAGTCCCTCCTTTGACACCGAGGACAAAAATGAGTTCCCCTTCCGCCAAGCTGGAATTTCTCAATGATGGCGCCACAGCGTGAACATGCTTGACCAGTCTTATCATAGACCTGATGAAAATCTTGCATGGTTCCATCTTCCCCAAAGGCATTGGTATAGGTCCGAATAGTTGAGCCCCCTTTTTCAACAGCCTGACTCAAAACAGCAATAGTCTGCTTATGTATAGCTGACGCTTCTTCTAACGTCAAAGTCTGGGAAGGTCTAGCTGGATGAACCTGAGCTCGCCAGAGGACCTCATCCACATAGATATTGCCAAGACCAGCGACCAAGGTTTGGTCTAGGAGATGGGATTTGATAGGCTTTTTAGATTTGGCTAGGGCAGCCTGGAAGGTCTGCAAATCAAAGTCTTGCACTCTTGGTTCGGGGCCCAATTTTTTAGAAACAAAGTAAGCTTCCAATAGGTCGGGTGCCAGCAGTTCCATGGTACCAAACTTGCGAACATCCTCATAAACAAGCGTTCCTCCATCTTCAAACCGAATGAAAATATGAGCATGCTTGCGTTCAGGTACCTGGTCTGGATAGTAAAAATACTTGCCTTCCATTCGCAGATGGGAAATCAAGACCTTGTTTGTCAGGTAAAAAAGTAGATATTTTCCACGGCGCCCCATGGACTCAATTACTTGGCCAGCTAGTTCCTTTTGAAACTCGTCCACATCTGTCTTGATCATCTTAGGATAAGCAATCTCTATATTAGAAATCTTCTTTCCTAAAATCAATTTTTCTAAGCCACGACGAACCGTTTCAACCTCAGGTAATTCAGGCATAGTTCCTCCTTCTGTAAAAACAAGAAGCAGGCATGAGCCCACCTCTACTTAGTATTCTTTCTCATTATAACCAAAGTCAGCCAAATCTAGCTTTTTATCACGCCAGTTTTTCTTGACCTTGACCCAAGTTTCTAGGAAAACCTTATCCCCTAGCATGAGTTCGATATCACGACGGGCCATGGTCCCAATTTTCTTGAGCATAGCGCCACCTTTTCCGATGACAATACCCTTTTGGCTATCGCGCTCAACCATGATGGTTGCCCGGATATGAACCTTGTCGGTCTCTTCGTCACGCTTCATAGAGTCTACCACTACTGCAACTGAGTGAGGAATTTCTTCACGCGTCAAGTGGAGAACCTTCTCACGAATCATTTCTGAAACTAAGAAACGCTCAGGATGATCTGTGATTTGGTCAGTTGGGAAATACTGGAAACCTTCCTCCAGATTTTCACTCAAAATATCGATTAGTCGAGAAACGTTATTTCCCTGAAGGGCTGAGATAGGAACAATTTCCTTAAAGTCCATCTGGTTGCGGAAGTCATCAATCTGAGACAAAAGCTGGTCTGGATGAACCTTGTCAATCTTATTCACCACCAGAATCACAGGAACCTTGGCAGCTTTCAGACGCTCGATAATCATGTCGTCGCCCTTACCACGCGCTTCGTCAGCTGGCACCATGAATAGAACAGTATCCACCTCACGCAGGGTACTGTAGGCAGATTCCACCATGAAATCCCCAAGAGCTGTTTTG
Organism: Streptococcus oralis subsp. tigurinus; assembly: GCF_002096275.1. Taxonomy (GTDB): domain Bacteria; phylum Bacillota; class Bacilli; order Lactobacillales; family Streptococcaceae; genus Streptococcus; species Streptococcus oralis_CN. The sequence goes on from NZ_NCUG01000018.1 coordinate 433,429, forward strand.
GGCTTGTGAATTCCTGGTGTGTCGATAAAGACGATTTGCTCCTTATCTGTGGTGTAAATCCCCATGATTTTATTGCGCGTTGTCTGCGCCTTGTCACTCATAATGGCAATCTTTTGCCCCATGACGTGATTTAAAAAGGTTGACTTCCCAACATTGGGACGCCCTAAAATGGCTACAAAGCCTGATTTAAATGTCATAATTTCCTCTTATTGTTTAAAATAGTATATCCCAAATGCGTGGGAGAAAGATAAGTGCACCAATCACCGCAGCAAGAAGGGAAACCACAAGCACGGCTCCTGCTGCCATGTCCTTGGCTTTCTTTGCCAACATAGAAAAGTGATAGTGACTGGCTAGATCCACCACATTTTCGATAGCAGAGTTAATAATTTCAAATGCTACTACCAAGAAAATGCTCATTAGGAGAAAGAGCCATTCGATCCGTGACACCTGAAAAGCAAAACCTGCAAGGACGACTACCAGAGCCGTCACTGCATGTTTTCGCATATTGCGTTCTTCCTTGATGGCAGTCAGAATGCCTGTCAGGGCAAATTCTAAACTGGATACCAGGTCACGATTTTTCCATTTTCGTTTATTGTCTTGTGAGTCCATAGGCTGTTAAAATCTCTTCTTGTAAACCGAACATCTCCGCTTCTTCTTCCGGAGTGTAGTGATCATAGCCGTTAATATGTAAAAAGCCGTGTACTGCCAAGAAGCCCATCTCACGCTCAAAGCTGTGGCCGTATTCCTCAGCCTGCTCATGCGCTTTATCGATAGAGATGAAAAGTTCCCCAATATAGGCATCAAACTCGGACATCATTTCTGCTAATTCAGGATTGTCAAGCAAATCTTCCTCATCAAAGGAAATGTCCAATTCCGGTTTATATTCAAGGCTAATGACATCTGTCGGACGATCCGTATCACGGTACTCGAGGTTGAGTTCGTGACTACGCTCATTGGTCACAAAAGTAACTGCCATCTCCTTGTCTTCTTTTCCTATTTTTTGGGCTGCAAATTCCAAAATTTCTTGGGTTTGTTGCAAGATTTCTTGTGAAACTTGACCAGTTTCATCCACCATTTCAATATACATGTGCTTCTCGATTCTCTTTACTTGGCTTTATTATACCATATTTCTATGATTTTATTCTACCTTTTTGATATAATACTATGGAATACAATCACAAGGAGAGAACGATGTCATTTGACGGATTTTTTTTACACCACATGATTGAGGAATTGCGAAGAGAGTTAGTCAATGGTCGCATCCAGAAAATCAATCAACCTTTTGAACAAGAGTTGGTCTTGCAAATCCGCAGCAATCGCCAAAGCCATCGCTTGCTCCTCTCTGCACATCCAGTTTTTGGACGAATCCAACTGACCCAAACGACCTTTGAAAATCCAGCCCAACCTTCTACTTTTATCATGGTTTTGAGAAAGTATTTGCAGGGTGCTATGATTGAGTCGATTGAGCAAGTGGAAAATGACCGCATTGTGGAGATCACGGTTTCTAATAAAAACGAAATTGGAGATCATATCCAGGCTACCCTGATTATCGAGATTATGGGCAAACACAGCAATATTCTCCTCGTAGATAAAAGTAGCCATAAAATCCTCGAAGTCATCAAACACGTTGGTTTTTCACAAAACAGCTACCGCACCTTGCTCCCAGGGTCAAGCTATATCGCTCCACCAAGCACGGAATCTCTCAATCCTTTTACTATCAAGGATGAAAAGCTCTTTGAAATCCTTCAAACCCAAGAGCTAACAGCAAAAAATCTTCAAAGCCTCTTTCAAGGTCTAGGACGCGATACGGCAAACGAATTGGAAAGGCTCTTGGTCAGTGACAAACTATCCATTTTCCGAAACTTCTTCGATCAAGTAACCAAGCCCTACCTAACGGAGACTTCCTTCAGTCCGGTTCCTTTTGCGAATCGTGTAGGAGAGCCTTTTGCCAGTCTTTCTGATCTTCTGGATACCTACTACAAAGACAAGGCAGAGCGCGATCGCGTCAAACAGCAGGCCAGCGAACTCATTCGCCGCGTTGAAAACGAGCTTCAGAAAAATCGCCACAAACTCAAAAAACAAGAAAAAGAATTACTGGCGACAGACAATGCTGAGGAGTTTCGCCAAAAAGGAGAGTTGCTGACAACTTTCCTCCACCAAGTTCCCAATGACCAAGATCAGGTTGTTTTGGACAATTACTACACCAACCAGCCTATCACCATCACGCTTGATAAGGCCTTGACTCCCAGCCAGAATGCCCAGCGCTACTTTAAACGCTATCAGAAGCTTAAAGAAGCTGTCAAATATCTGACTGAGCTGATTGAAGAAACAAAGTCAACCATTCTCTATCTGGAAAGTGTCGAGACCGTCCTCAACCAAGCTGGACTGGAAGAAATCGCTGAAATCCGTGAAGAATTGATCCAAACAGGCTTCATTAGAAGACGCCAACGTGAAAAAATCCAGAAACGCAAAAAACCAGAACAGTATCTGGCGAGCGATGGCAAAACCATTATCTATGTCGGTCGAAACAATCTTCAAAACGAAGAATTGACCTTTAAAATGGCCCGCAAGGAAGAACTTTGGTTCCATGCCAAGGACATTCCAGGAAGCCATGTCGTCATCTCAGGAAATCTTAATCCTTCTGACGAAGTTAAGACAGATGCAGCGGAGCTAGCTGCCTACTTCTCCAAGGGACGTCTGTCAAATCTGGTGCAGGTTGATATGATAGAAGTCAAAAAACTCAACAAACCAACAGGTGGCAAACCCGGTTTTGTTACTTATACTGGACAAAAGACCCTCCGTGTCACACCAGACCCAGAAAAAATCGCATCCATGAAAAAATCCTGATTTCACTTGAGATCAGGATTTTCTATTACAAATTTACTCTGCTATCAAGGTTTCCAAGCTAACCTTCATCATATCAGTGAATGTGTTTTGATTTTCTCAGCCAGTTTTTAGTAACTCTTAAAGAGCGAGATTGTGGTCAATAAATGAGATAGTTTTCTCTTTCAAGTAACAAGGTTTTGTTGCTATCTTCTAAAATTCTTTTATTGTCTCAATTTCGAAAATACTTCTCCTATCTTGCCTTCAATGACCAATGTAGCTTGGCTGTCTTGTGGAGTACTGGTTTTATTGATAACGACCAGATTTGTCCCAGAAAAATAGTTTACTAGGCTAGCTGCAGGATAAACAACTAAGGAAGTCCCACCAATAATCAGCAAGTCAGCTTGCCGAATAGCTTGTGCAGCTTGGCTAAAGACATCCATGTCAAGTGATTCTTCATACAAGGTCACGTCAGGCTTGACCACCTTGCCACAGTCTAGGCAGTGGGGAACAGGTCCCTCGAGGGCCAGAAAACCAGTTAAGTTATAGAAACGTTGACAACCTAAGCAGTAATTTCGGTCCGCGCTCCCATGCAATTTAAAGACCTTTTGGGAGCCTGCCATTTCATGAAGACTATCAATATTTTGTGTCACAACAGCCTTTAGCTTGCCTGTCTTTTCCAAAGCAGCTAGATAAGTATGAGCAGCATTAGGCTTGGCTTCTGGATAAATCAGGTATTTCTTATAAAAGTCAAAAAAATCTTCTGGATAGCGCTCAAACATGGTCCGAGAAACGAGTTGCTCTGCCGTAAAATGACGGCCTAACTGATGACTATAAACACCATCTGAACTACGAAAATCTGGGATATTAGACTCGGTTGACACTCCTGCCCCTCCGAAAAAGACTATTCTGTGGCTTTTATCAATCAAATCTTGTAATAGTTCTATTTTATCCATCACATCTCTCCTTAAGCTGGGTTCTAAAAAAGTTGAAAATCAATAGTTGGATTTTCAACTCTTTCTTTATCATTGCTTAGATATTGAAAATAAATCACTTACAACAGTTCTTGTAACTAATGTAATTGAAAATCTATTCTCTGATTACTCTGCAATCAATGTTTCCAATCCAACCTTCATCATATCAGTGAAGGTGTTTTGGCGTTCTTCTGCAGTAGTGTCTTCATCTGGATTGACCAAGCTATCAGAAATGGTCATGATAGCAAGTGCATCAACGTGGTGTTGGGCAGCAAGATAGTAAAGAGCTGCTGCTTCCATTTCTACAGCCTTGACTCCCCATTTACCAAGCTCGATATTCTTTTCAAAGTAGTTTGAGTAAAAGACATCAGATGACAAAACATTCCCAACGTGGGTAGTCATACCAAGTCCTTTAGCAATGTGGTAAGCCTTGTCTAACAAATCAAAGCTAGCAATTTGTGGGAAATCGTACTGTGGCCAGTCGTTGCGGATGATGTTTGAGTTGGTTGCAGCAGCCTGTGCCAAAACCAATTCACGAACGTGGACATCTTCATTCAAAGAACCAGCAGTTCCCACACGAATCAATTTCTTCACACCGTAGTCCACAATCAACTCACGCGCATAGATAGAGATTGATGGCATCCCCATCCCAGTTCCCATGACAGATACACGGTGACCCTTGTAAGTACCAGTGTAACCAAACATGTTACGCACTTCGTTAAAACAAACAGCATCTTCAAGGAAATTTTCCGCAATAAACTTAGCACGAAGAGGATCCCCCGGAAGAAGAATTTTATCAGCAATTTCACCCTGCTTAGCAGCAATATGGATAGACATAGTTAAGATATAAAGGGCGACAGAGAACAAAGTAAAAATAGGAAACTGACGACGCATCGCAGATGCTAGACAGTTTATCTTTTTTACACAGTTCTCCGCCCGTATTCAGTTCAGTGAATACAGTTAACCCATCCTTTCTTTTATTGTTATGAAAAGTTTTCCGCTCGTGTTCAAATCAGAACATCTCGCTCTACCTTTCCTTTTATATATTATATAAAGTTTAAAGAGGGGTAGTATTAAATACTTACTACACTTTTTGATTTCATAGTAAGATGATTCCAAGTTCTCTTCCAAAGCTGGAATCCTGCCTTTCTGTAGTTCCTAGTTTACCAACGAATCTAAAAATGCATACAGTTTTACATTCATTTCAGAGTAATCGTTTCCACGTAATTCTTCTGGTGTTTGAACAAAAGATAACTTTTCACTTTGCTCTCTTAATTGCTCCTCACCATCCGCAGTAATTAAGAGTTCTACTACTTCGGGATCAAATTCCAAATGGGCCTGAAATGCATAATGCTTCGGACTAAAGCGAATAATTTGGCGTGGACAACCTTGACTCGTCGCAAGAACAACAGCATCCTCTGTCAGCCCTGGCATATCACCGTGCCAGTGGCCGGTTTCTAAGGTTTCTCCGAACAAGCTGACATGAGGATCTGTTAGGCCTTGCATCGTCAATGTCACAGGATAAACGCCTATCTCGCGCTCTGGACTATGTTCATACTTCGCACCATAGGCAACAGACAGGAGCTGCGCACCAAGACAGACACCAACAATATAGATATCTGCAGCAATCGCTTCTTTCATAAAAGCAAGCTCAGCATTAGGGTCATAGTATGGGAAGTTTTCTCTATCCTCATCAGGAGATTGGGGACCACCCATGACAATCAGAAAATCAATTCCGTCAATTGTTTCAGGAAGAGGTTCTTTTTCGTAAACCTTTGTTGATGTAATGTGATGCCCTCGTGCCAGAGCCCATTTTAGATAAGCGCCCGGAACCTCAAATGTTTCATGCAGTACAAAATGTACCTTCATTGTTTCTTCTCCCATCTCTTTCGAATCACGTAAGACATTCCTGCCGCTAGTACAAGCGGTATTGTCAAACTCCAATCCTGGCCTGTAAATCCAAGGCTCAGTGCAATGGCCGTCAGAGGAGCTTGTAAGGTCGTTCCTAAAAAGACTGTTGCTCCTAGTAGCATTCCTAGAGCTGGATCCAGATGAATGCCAACTACTGTCAAAAGCAAAGTCACAAAATAGCCAGATCCAATCCCCAAGGCAAATGATGGCGTCAAGGTTCCCTCATAGGCACCATTACGCAAGAGGAGATAAACTAGAAGCCCCTTTACTGCAAGAGTCAATGGAAGATAGGGAATTGGCTGGCTAGACAACAAGGCTTGGGCTAGTACCTGGCCATTTCCCATAAAGATAGGGAAAAAGACTGCCAGGCTCCCCAGCACGAGAAAGGCTAGAGGAAGAGCCCAAAGGATCGTCTCATCCTTGCGCCGTTTGCGATTAGCTTGCTTGGCCAAGGATCGAAAAACCAGTGCTAGAGGAGTAACCAATGAAGCAATCAGAATCGCCTGCAAGAAACTGCTAGACGACCAAGAGACTAGAGCCAAGTGATACATGACATCATGACCAACAATGGGCTGAGCCACCCAGGTTGCCAGATAAGTACTAGCCAAAACCAGCAAAAAGTTCTGCCAACTATAGGTAAGTCCTAAGGTCTCAAAGACAAACAAACTACTAGCAAAGGGAACCTGATAGACCGCAGCTAGACCTGCTCCTGCCCCACAGGCAACCAACACCTTCCGTTCTTTAAGGGCTAGAGAGAACCCCTTTGACAAGCAACCAGCTAGAAGGGCCCCAACCTCGCGTGGTGCTCCTTCTTTTCCGACCGATGCGCCTGCTCCGACAATCGCAACCTGCATACCTGCATGAAAGAGGTGGGCTAAGAGCGCTGGCTCCCTGTCTCCAGCTAATATAATTTGCTGACGAATAGACAAAATCTTATGGCGCCTTTGTAGGACATACCAGAAGCCAGCTGCCAAGACCCCTGTCACACACAGAACGAAGAATCTACGGAGACCCCCAGCTTCTTGAAATTGCTGAAGCAAATCCGAACTAGTTTGGCCAAAGGCCAGCCATTGCACACTTTCTAGTAAATAATGGCAAGCAATTCCGACCAGACCCGTCCCTATTCCCAATGATAGAGTGGCTAGAAGTAGCCTCAGTCCGTAGGGCAGGCTTTGGAGTCGTGCTTTCATAGGATTAGAGTTCAGCAAGAATAGCTTTAACCAAACCTTTGAAGTCGCCTTTAACACGTTCAGTCACTTCTACAACTTCTTCGTGGTTGAGTTCTTCTTGGAAACCAGCAGCATGGTTAGTGATACATGAAATTCCTAGAACTTTCAAGCCTGAGTGAGCGGCCACAATAACTTCAGGAACAGTGGACATACCAACTGCATCTGCCCCCAATGTCTTATAGGCACGAATTTCTGCTGGGGTTTCATAAGTCGGACCTGTTACACCAATATAGACACCTTCATCAAGCTTGATACCAAGTTTCTTGGCCACTTCATGGGCAGTAGCACGATATTCTGGAGTGTAGGCTTTAGACATATCTGGGAAACGTGGACCAAAATCATCCAAGTTTTCACCCATCAATGGGTTCTGCCCCGTCATATTGATATGGTCTGAGATAGCCATCAAAGTACCAGGACCGAATCCAATACCGCCAGCTGCATTGGTTATAATGACACCTTCACATCCGAGGACTTTCATCACACGAACTGGGAAAGTCACGACTTCAAGAGGATTTCCTTCATAGAAATGAAAACGACCTTGAAGAGCCAAGACTTTTCGACCTGCGAGTTCACCATATACCAATTTACCAGCGTGACCAACTACTGTAGAGCGGCCCCAGTTTGGAATCTCAGCATAGTCTACTACAACTGGATTTTCGATCTCTTCTGCCAATTCTCCAAGACCTGATCCAAGGATTAGACCAAACTCGGGAGCTTGGATTCCCTTGCTTTTCAAGAAAGCAGCTGTTTCCTTGATTTTATCTAAAAATGTCATTCTGTATCTCCTTTATTATTTTTTAGCATTTGACCGATTTTGTCAAAGGTTTTGGCATTGCGAATGGTGATATTGCTATAAAAAGGCATCTTGAGCAAGTACTTATGATAGGCAGTTGCATAGTAGGATTCTTCAGAGATCTTCCCCCAGAAAATCCCATGTTTTCCAAAATGAACCACTTCATCTTTCAGTTCCAAACTTTCAACTGTCTCAATGACTTGAGCAACATCCAAGCCCTCCGTGTAAAAGAGGACGTCCTTTCGTGCCAAATCTTTGGTCCACCAATCTGGCAGATTCTTCAGCTCTTCTTCATAATCTTCCTGACTCAGCAAAGAAAAGCTCTGAATAAATGGATAATGGACTGCAAAGAAAACCTCTAACTTTTCAACCAATCGGGCTTTGGGAACTATAGAAGTAAAGAAAATGTTGCCACTGTTGATGTAGGTTTCAACCTTTTCCAGTCCCAACTCTGTCAGTTCTTGACGAAGTTGCGCCATGACAACCTTATTTTTCCCTCCGACATTAATGCCCCGAACAAGTAAAGCATATCGCGTCATCTTATACCAATTTATCTAAGAAACTTTCCCCAATCATGGCAGTTTCAACACCAAAGTTATCGGCAACAGTCGCTGAGATATCTGCAAAATGTCCAACTGGAATGACACCATTTCCTTTAAAGGAAGGACTGTAAGCCAAAAGTGGAATATATTCGCGGGTGTGGTCTGTTCCTGCATAGGTTGGGTCATTTCCATGGTCCGCTGTAATCAAGAGAAGGTCATTCTCTCTCATGGCTGCGATAATTTCAGGCAAGCGTTCATCAAACTCATGCAAGCAATCACGATAACCGTGAGCATTACGACGGTGGCCGTAAAGGGCATCAAAGTCAACCAAGTTTGTGAAGGAGAATCCTTTTTCAAACTCAGCAAGTCCCATGGTCTTCAATAATGTATCAATTCCGTGGCTGTTTGACTTGTTGTGGCCCATGTCATGATTGATACCAGCGCCATTAAAGATATCGTTGATTTTACCAACAGCGTAAGTATCGATACCAGCTTCGTTCAATTTATCCAAAACAGTTGGTGCAAATGGGGAAACGGCCAAGTCACGACGATTTGCCGTACGAGTGAAATTACCTGGTTCACCAACATATGGACGGGCAATGATACGACCCAGAAGAGCAGGACGTTCAAGGGTAATTGAACGAGCGTATTCACAGATACGGTACAGTTCATCCAAAGGAATGATATCTTCGTGGGCAGCAATTTGCAAAACAGGGTCAGCTGAAGTATAGATAATCAACTCCCCAGTTTCCATCTGACGTGGTCCAAAATCATCGATAACAGCAGTTCCTGAGTAAGGTTTATTGGCTTCACGAATGACCTTGCGCCCTGAGAATTCTTCGATTTTTGTCAAGATTTCTTCTGGGAATCCGTTCCAGAAAGTATCGAAAGGCTCGGTAATATTGAGTCCCATGATTTCCCAGTGTCCAGTCATGGTATCCTTACCAAGAGATACTTCTTCTAATTTCGTTGCATATCCTGTTGGATTGCTTTCTGCTGGTACAGTCTTAAGAGGAGTTTCACGAGGAATATTTCCTAGACCGATTTTAGCCATGTTTGGCACAGTCAAACCAACTGTTTTGGAAATGTGTCCAAGTGTGTCAGAAGCTCCGTCTGGAACCCCCGCATTGACAAAGTTATTGGCATCTGGTGCAGCACCGATTCCTACAGAATCCAATACCACCAAGTGAATTCGATTAAATTTTGACATAATCTGTCTCCTTATTATTTTGATTATTTTGCTTTTGTTGAAGTTAAAATCTGAACCCCATCTCGTCCCGCTACGATGACCTTATCCACCATTTGGTTGAACAAGCCATGCTCTACGACACCAACGACATGATCCAATTCTTGCCCGAATGCAATTGGATTTTCAATGACATCCAAGGCTAGGTCAATGATAAAATTCTGCATATCGGTTACAAAACGCTGACCGTCTTTTTCACGGAAACTTGGTTTGTAGCCAGCTCGCTCAAAACGACGAAAAACCTGTTCTGCGCCATACTGAACCACTTCCACAGGCAATTTAAAAGCACCTAGTTTATCAACCAGTTTGCTTTCATCCACCACCCAAATATATTCTTTTGAGGGCGTTGCGACAACCTTCTCCATCAGAAGGGCACCACCACCACCTTTGATCCCGTTGAACTGGCTATCTACTTCATCCGCCCCGTCAACCGTCACATCAACAAAGTCTACTTGATCAATCGACTTGAGCGGGATGTTAAGACCTTCAGCCTGCTTACTGGTCACACTGGAAGTCGTTACAGCAGTAATCTGCAAACCTTCTTCCTTAATGCGACGACCGATTTCTTCTACGAAATAGTAGGCAGTAGAGCCCGTTCCAAGTCCGACTACCATGCCATCCTTGACAAACTCAGCAGCCTTGATACCTGCCATTTTCTTCAGATTTTCCACTCAAACACCTCCATTAAAGAGCTATTTTTATTATAACATGTATCCGTTTTTATTTCATGGATACACTGGAAAAACCCGAACATTTTTATTTCGGGTTTTGGTGTCCTATTTAACCATATCAGGATCGTAATCATAGAATCCCGTATCGAGGAAACGGTTTTTAGGGTGTAACTTGCGCACTTCCTCATCTAACAAGAAGGCTTGGTCATGACTGAAATTCCCCTCTTGAATCAAGCTGCGTGCTTGGACAAAGAGTTTAGCAATTTCTACAAAATTCTGACCAGGTGTGTAGAGCCCCTCTAGCTTCCAGTGGGTAAAACCATGCTCAACCAACTCAGTTAATTTGGTCATCAAATCAAGGTCATTGTTGGCAAAGATATGGGTACCATGATTATCTTCAAAGATAGAATAATGGCTTTCTGGGTCACTTGGTTCTGCCAAGAAGAGATCACGTTTACGCGTCTTTTCGTCATCGATATGCGTGAAGTTATAGTAGTTTTGTAAGAGCGGACGCTTAGAATGATGGATGACGCTAGCTCCATAAACCAAAACTTCAGCAGGAATTTCCAAAATCTCTGGCATTTTGAAAAGTTCAGCTGATGGAATTTCACGCGCCAAAACAGCCTCAGATGCGCCAGCCTTTTGTCCCCAGAAGTTAATCTGGCGACTGCTTGTCACCATAGTTGAAGCATCATAGATGGTCTTAAAGGAATAACCATCACGGTTGACTACGTAAAAGACACCCGCATCTCCTACTGTAATATAGTCTGTCTTGATTTCTTCCAAGAAGTCTAAGAAGGGCTTAATACGATCCATCATGTCTTGGTGCATGAGGGCGTTGACTGCAACGATCAATTCCTTACCCCCATCATGAACGAGCTTAGCGATTTCTCGCAACTCTTCATAACTAAAGGTCGTTGGCAAACGGAGGCCAAAATCTTTCTCACCGACATAGATACGGTCTACGCCAGCTTCGAGTAGTTGTTCAACTTGTTCAATACTTTCAGCAGTTGCTGTAATGATAATCTTTTCCATAAGGAAAATTATACCACAATTCTCAAAAATCAGCTATGAATACTAAGAGTTTTATAAAAAGTCAAAGTCATTTTTGAAGTTTGCAATCAAAAAGTGAACAGTAACCAGAACCGTCCACTTTCTTTTTTATACTTGTGTTTTTTCAACTAGGTGGCCATCATTCATAACATAAATACGGTCAACCTTATCAAGAAGACGTGTATCATGAGTAATCATAACAACTCCTCTACCTTGTTCGTGGGCAATAGTAGCCAACATTTCCGTTACTTGGTAGGCACGCTGGGTATCCAGACTGGCCGTTGGCTCATCTGCAAGCACGATGCTTGGATTGTTATAGAGCGCTCTAGCTATTGCCGCACGCTGACGTTCGCCACCCGATAGGGCCTTGGGATAATGATCTTTTACTTTTTCCAAATCCAACAACTCAAAGAGCTCTTTTCGGTCACTTTTACTATTTTTTCCCTTATCCAGTCTGTCTATCAAGTCCAGCTGTTCCTTGACCGTTAGAAAAGGAATTAAGTTTGAAGCCTGGAGAATGAAGCCAAACTCTCTAAAACGGAGATCTGTTTTTTCCTTCTCCGTCAAACTGCCTGTTTCCTTCCCTTTGACTAGAATCTTTCCACTCGATGCTTCCTGTAGTTGTCCTAGAGTTGTTAGAAAGGTCGTCTTTCCAGAGCCTGAAGGCCCAACGATAGCTACGAACTCTCCCGCATTTAGCTGAAAATTCGTCTCATGCAGAGCTACGACTTTCATCTTTCCTTCCCCGTACGTTTTTGTCACTTGAGTCATTTCAATCAATGCTGTCATACTATTCTCCTTATCATTCTGCAATCGCAGTAATCGGGTCCACCTTTAGCAAGCGTGGAAGTGAAATGACACCACCTAGAAGGGCCATCAAGGAAATTACCAAGCTTAGGACAGAGTAGGCTATCCAACTTGGGTAGAAAAAGAAGGTAGCTGGTAAGACTAAAATCACTCCACCAATAGCAAGCAAGGCTAAAGCAATCCCCATACCAGCTAGGAGGAAGATTTGACAGAACAGAGACCATACAATGGTTTTGATTTGTATTCCCTGAGCTCGCATTATTCCATAAAGACCTAGTTTTTGTATGGTAATGATATAAACAAAAATCCCCACAATCAAGCCTGTGATAACAATCATAGCAAGAATCATCCCTGAAAATACATTAACCTGAGGTGTGTAACCAGGAATTTTCGATATCATTTTTGGGATGGAAATCTGTTTCAGTCCATCGCCAGCCACTTCTATATCATTTTTCAATACCAAGGCAGAGATAGAACGATTGGCTTTCAAGGTTCCTTGTAAGGTCCAATAAGTTGTCAGACTCGTAAAGACAACGGGCTCGGTGAAAAACTTATTTCCTTGAGTCAAGCCTACGATCTTGTAACTTGAATCGCTTCCATTGAGCTGAATGGCATCGCCTAGCTTAATCCCATAGTTCTCAAAAGACTGATCCACGACAACCTCATCATCTCCTTCAGGATAACGACCCTCCGTCAAACTAGGTGAGATAAAAGCGTCCCAGTCTTGAGCAAAAATGGAAACATTGACCTTTTCACTACCATCGACTAGATTGGTCACAGCAAACATATAGCCCAATGGAGCGGCCTCTTCAGAATTTTTATCCTTGTAGTCCTTTTCAGGAATAAAGGATGCCGTCAAATTATCATTTGCGTAGTCGGATAAAACGACACCCGTCGCTTGCCAATTATCAATAGCGGCCCGGTTGTTCCGCACAAGACCAAGAGCTAGACTGATCATAAAAAAGACCATAAAAGCGATAAGAAAAATGGTAGTTAGAATCAAACTATATCGAAGTTTGTTTCGTACTATTTCTTTGATAGCAAGATACATGTTTATCTCCTTTAACTTTCCCCAGAGGTAGCAAGAAGGCCACCCAGTCCAATAGACAAAATCTCTGTCCATCCATCCATTCAAAACAACTCCTACCAATACTCTTCAAAAGTATCCAGGTAGCAACTTAACAAATCATCTTAGGAAAAAGCCTCAGCTTGCTATCAATTTATATAAGTTATCCCTTCCTTTCTCAGTATATTTATAATAGAGAAGGTCAGGTCATCTGTTTTAAGTGTAACATCCATGCTATCACTTTCCCTAGTGGGTGTCAAGAAGAGCGACTTAGATAATGATAAGAGACTTTAGTAGTTTTGTAACCATTCTGTAATAATTCTCTGCATAAAAAATGATAAAATAGTTAGGTACTGTTAAGGAGAGAATCATGCCCGCAAGAAAATTAGAAGCTTATGAGTTTGAACAAACTCCCGAATCGAATCAAACTCCGCTTTATCAAGACTATACACTGGAAGCACCTGTTAGCTCCAATTTAAAAGAGATTTTATTTTTTGTAAATATTGCTTGTTTTTGTATTTTTATGGTGTTTTTTAGTTTTATCTTTTTAGCCTTAAAATTGAACACAGCTTTATCATTTGTTGCTGCTATGGGGGCAAGCTTGACACTCCTCCAACTCCAACGAAAGATTATTAAACGAAAAATTTCAAAATAAAGGTTGGTACCACTACCAACCTCTTTTCTAGTTAACAAAAAAGACAGTTTTAAAACTGTCTTTTTATTTATTCTTACGTTTGGGAGGAGATTGGATAGCAATTTTAACTTCAAAAATCGTTCCTCTAGGTTTGTTATCTTTAACGGTAATCGTTCCTCGTAAGGCATCTACGATCTGCTTGGCCAAAGATAGTCCAAGACCAAACCCACCTTTCTGACGGGTTCTCGCCTTGTCTACACGATAAAAGCGGTCAAAGATTTTCTTCTTATCGGCAGCTGAGATCCCAATTCCGTTATCCGTTACTGATAGATATAGGTGGCGATCCGTAGCATGGACCACAAACTCAATTTTTCCATCTTCTTCAGTATACTTGATAGCATTATCAAACAAGATAGTCATGAGCTGTTTTAGGAGCAACTGATCGGTCATGAAGGAACGATAAATCCGATTTTCATATTCAAAAACACGATCATTTTCAGAAGCAATCAACTCATAGTTAGCAAAGGTTGTTTTAAAGAATTGCGGAGAAACTTCTGCTATTTCTGGTTTGATTCCATCATCTCGACGTGCAAGATTGAGAAGATTTGTCGTGAGGAAACGCATGTTGCGAACTTCTTCAAGACTAGAAGCAATGCTTTCGCTGGATTCCATAATCGTCGCTTCTGGTTTTCGAAAGAGAGTCTCTAAACGATTTTGTAAAACAGCCAAAGGCGTTCTCAGTTCGTGACTCGCATTTTCTACAAAGGACTTCTGCTTTTGCATACTTTCCAGTAAAGGTTTGACACTGACACGTGCCAAGTAAACACTGGCAATTAAAGACAGAAGCCAGAAACTAGCCATCACTACAACAATTAAATGCTCGTGGTTTTGGCTGATTTGCTCAAGCTGGCTAGTATTGATTAAAACCGCCGCATATTTGACATTACTTGAAACAGTGGATGAATTGGTTTCCATCAAGATCATCCGGTAGGTTTCTTCCTGACCGTAGCTATTGACAACTTGAATTTGCCGAATGTGATTCAACTCTTTCTTGTCCAGCTTGATCTTGTCCAAACCTAAAAAGCGATTGCCCAGTAAGAGTTGGTTAAAATCCTTATCAAAGAGCAAGACTTCCGTATTGGAGCTGACATTGGGTTTGATTTCAGCCTTGCTGGCATCCGCTGTTGCTGGTTGAATATCTTTGACTTCTTCAGTTGCCCGATTAAGGGCTAATTGGATAACAGCTTGAGGGCTAGTGCTAAGGGCTTGTAGTTTTTCATCTACAGAAGTGTAGAGACTCGAGTGCATGACCTGGAGGATAATCAAGGTCATAGCAGAGAAAATCAGAGTAAACACTCCAAAGTTTCGAATGAAATAGCTGAAATCATCTGCATACCATGTTTTTCTTAGTTTATTGAACATCTTTTAAAATATACCCGACACTACGCAAGGTTTGAAGATTTTCAGCAAAAGCTGTACCCTTCAGTTTCTTACGAACTTTTGAGACATAGACTTCTACAACGGAAATAGTCGTATCGCTATCAAATCCCCATAGGCGGTCAAAAATTTGCGTCTTGGGAAGAATGACATTTTGATTTTGAAGGAAGTAAACCAATAACTCGAACTCTTTTCCGAGTAGTTCCACAGGAGTATCTTCCACCTTCACTTCATTCGTTGAAAGGTTGACGACAATATCCCCATAGGTCAAAGTGTTTTCGTTAAACTTACCTGAACGTTTGAGAAGGGCTTGGATCCGCATTTTGAGTTCTTCTAGATAGAAAGGTTTGGTGAGGTAGTCATCCGCTCCCAACTCAAAACCATGTCCCTTATCATCCAAACTTTCCTTAGCAGTCATGATAAGGACTGGTGTCGTAATTCCTTTTTCGCGCAACTCTTTCAAGACCTGGAAACCATTTTTTTCAGGTAACATCAGGTCAAGCAAAATCAAGTCATAGACGCCACTTTCTGCTTCGTAGAGACCTTCTTCTCCATCAAAGACCTGCATGACATCTGCAAAATCATCTAAAAAGTCAAATACTGAGTTTGACAGGCCTAGGTCATCCTCTACTAATAAGATTTTTATCATCAGAAACTCCTCCTTGTTATGATTATTATACCAAAATTGCCTTAAAAAAAACTCAACTCTCTCTTCTTTTAAGATAGAAAGTTGAGTTTTTGTTTACATTTCGAATGAATTAAGCTTTGCCATATTGAGCTACAACAGCTTCGACTGCTGCTTTCTCACGCTTAATCAAGTCAACACGCGCTGCGATTTCCTTGATTCCCATACCGATATTACGGCTAAGAGCTAGGTCAGAGAGTTGTGGTTCAAAGAATTCCTTGTACTCTGCCAAGCGTTTCTCAGTCTTAAATACATGGGCAGGTAGGATAACAAAGCTATCAAAGCTCATATCCCCACCAAGAGCTGCCTTGATCCAATCCCAGTTTTCTCGCGCCCATACCCAAACAGTTTCTTGAGTTGTTTGATGATCTAGGAACTGGTAATACCAAGCAGACAAGTCTTGTGGTTTAACAACAAACTTATCCTTCCATGAGCCAATTAAGGTTTGGATATTGTCAGCATCTGTACTGTATGCAAGAGCCGCAGCCAACTGACGTTTGAAGACAGCATCTGTGGCATGAGTATAGAGGTCCAGATAAGTTGCGACCAAGTCCTTGGTCTCATGGTGTTTCATCTCATTGATGAGAACTTGTGCACGGATAGCTGCTGGAAGTCCTGCAAGATTATCCTTGTGAGCTGCAAAGATTTGGCTAGCAACTTGACTAGCTTCCACATCATTTGAGCGAATCATCATGGAAATGGTCAACTGACGAACCAATTCGTCTTCATCTGATTCACCATCTTTGGCTTCAAAACCAAGACGGGCATAGTTATGACGAGCCAATTTAGCAACCAGACGGTTAAAGGCTTTCTCAATTTCTGTTCCTTCATCAATAAAGCGCTCAAGGGCAGAAATCACTTGAGAAACAGCTGAAACCACCAGATAAGACTCTTCCTTAGCAAGTTTATCAAGGACTGGAAGCAAGTCTGCATAAGAAATGTGCCCTGCCTCAGCCAACAAACGACGTTCTTGAACAATTTGCAGTTTGCTTGTGTTATCAAGTGTCTCTAGCTCAGCAAGAACAGCTTCTAACAAGTCTCCTTGATAGTCGGTAATATAGTGGGCAGTATTTTCAGTGTTGAGACGAAGAGCTCCTTCATTTTCAGCAAGAAGAGCTGCGTAGCCAGGGATTTCGATACTTTCAGTTTCGAGTGTATCTGGCAAGCCTTTCCAGTTGCTGTTGAGTGGCACCACCCAGAGACGGTTCTTGTCTTCGTGCTCACCGATAAAGAATTGTTTTTGTGAAATCTTCAAGACATCATTTTCAATTTTGACAGTGAGAACTGGATAACCAGGTTGTTCCAACCAAGAATCCATGAAGGCTGCGACATCACGGCCTGACGCTTGTCCAAGGGCATTCCATAGGTCACGACCAATGGTATTTCCATATTGGTGTTTTTCAAAGTAGGCATGCAACCCTTTAGCAAAATCAGCATCGCCGAGCCAACGACGAAGCATATGCATGAGACGGCTTCCTTTGGCATAGACGATAGCTCCGTCAAAGAGGGTATTGATTTCATCTGGGTGTTTGACTTCGACGTGGACAGACTGAACGCCATCAGTCGCATCACGTTTAAGTGCTCCCGGAACACCACCTGTTTGGAAGTCTTCAAAGATATTCCAAGTTGGCTCGATGGCATCAACACAGACGTATTCCATCATGTTAGCGAAGCTTTCATTGAGCCAAAGGTCATCCCACCATTTCATAGTAACGAGATTGCCAAACCATTGGTGAGCCAACTCATGTGCTACAACTAGGGCAACTTGTTGACGGCTAGCAAAGGTTGAGTTCTCATCCACAACCAAATAAACTTCACGGTAAGTCACAAGACCCCAGTTTTCCATAGCACCAGCTGAGAAGTCAGGAAGGGCGATGTGAAGTGATTGAGGGATTGGATACTTAACTCCATAGTAATCTTCGTAAAACTCGATTGAGCGAACGGCGATGTCCAGTGAGAAATCAAGGTTAGATAGTGGATGGGCTTTGGTTGAGTAGACACCGACGAGGGTACCGTTTTTAGTTTTAGCGGTCACTCCTTGCAAATCACCAGCAACAAAAGCCAACAAGTAGGAAGACATGCGAGGTGTTGTCTCGAACTTCCAAATGCCTGTTTCCTTGCGGTTTTCAACATCAATCTCAGGCATGTTTGACAAGGCAACTTCACCTTCTACTTGGTCAAAACGAAGAGCGAGGTCAAAAGTTGCTTTTGCTTCAGGCTCGTCCACACATGGGAAGGCTTCGCGCGCAAAATGGCTTTCAAACTGGGTAGACAAGACTTCCTTCTTGACACCATCCACTGTGTAGTAAGAAGGGTAAATACCTGTCATGTTATCTGTAATCTTTCCTGAAAAAGCAATGACTAATTCAACTTGACCTGCCTCATCCAGTTCGATATGAAGGGCTTCATTTTCATGATCAACTGTAAATGGACGAGCTTGACCCGCAACTTCTACAGAAGCGATTTCCAAGTCTTTTTGGTGAAGGGAAATACGGTCACTCTGTGCTTGACCAGTAATGGTCACCTTACCAGAAAACGTTTTGGTCTCACGACTCAAGTCTAAAAATAAATCATAATGTTCAGGAACAAATTGCGTAATAAAATGTTCAACTGCTTGCATAGTTTTCTCCTATTCTAAGTTTAAGAGTTTTTCTCTTATTCAAACAAACTTATTATATCATGTTTTGCTTAAGAAAAAAGGATTGGACGGTGATTTCCAAAACTTTCTTTCTACTAAAGTTTACTGTGGATAAACCTTGCGAAATTCTTCTAAAACAACCTTGCTGTCAGGTGTAAAAGTTAGTCCTGCCTCTCTCAGCCACTCGGCGAAACAGTCCTCATGAACCTGACGCCAATAGGCTAGGGATTTGCCACCTTCCCCTTCCTTAAAGGCATGTTCAGCAGAAACTTGATTAAAGGGTTCGACAGAAATCTTTGTAATTTCGACAATGCAGACAGCCTGATCTTGACTGTCTAGAATAACATCGAAGGTCCCTTCTTGCGGAAGAGGTTCGTCCTCTATTGCATAGAGGTCATAGGCTGAGGCAGTTGCTGTCTTTTCACCTTTTAAAACCAAATCTGCCAAGAGATCGGCTTCTACTCCAAAAGCCCAAGCATCGATCTCATCTCCGATCGAGGGGTTGATTTTCTTGTATACATTCCACATTTCTTGCGGTGTCATGGGTTGCTCCTTTGTAATTTTTTACTTTTTTCTTTTATGTGTTTGAGATGGTCTGCATGGTCAATCTCTAAATCAAAAATCTCTGGAATAGAACTGTAGTGGATAATGCACTCAATCCCCATCTGATTCATTTTTTGTATGAAAGAAAGATTCAGATAGCCTGCTACAGCAAAGTCAATCTTTTTAGTATTTGATTTTTCCTGCATTTGTCTCAGCATATCTAACATAATGGGACTTTCCATATCATGCCATTGACTGTTTCTCACAGTCGCAAAAACAAAAGAAGTCAAATCATTCATTCCAACTATAATCTTTGAAATACCAGTTTCTATTATTCTGTCCAAGTCAAAATACGCTGACGGTAATTCAATCATTGTGCCGACTTTTCCAGTAAAACCATGCTGACGTAATACTGTAATAGCTTGCTTTAACTGGTCGGCATCATTGACAAAAGGAAAGATAACAGATAGATTGGGATTTGTTTGATAAACTTCTGTAACGACAATTGCCTCAGCCTGAAATTCATCCGGACACGCCAGTAAACGCCTAGTTCCTCTGTATCCAAACAAGGGATGATTTTCATCCAAATACTCTTTAGTCCCCTTTAGACAATTAGCTTCTGTATTCGTTAATTCTGAAAAACGATACCAAACCTCTTCATCTGAGTACAAGGAGCAAATGGTGTCTAGATAATCTTTTATAAATTGCTGACAACTTGCTAATAGGATGTTTTGATTGAGCTCTCTCAGTAAGTATTCCCCACGAATCATACCAATATGGTGAAATAGTTGAGGATAAACTTTTTCAGCGATTTTCTCGCCACTAAGGGCTAGCTGGTTTTTCATTTCTTCCCCTCTTTCCATCCTTCAAATTTAGCCACACTTCCTCATCCCTTAAAAGGGAAAAGGCTAACAATACCTTGCTCCTTGATAAAGCTTTGTAATCTTTCGATTTGTTCTTCTATTTTAGACTGGATATCCGCCTCGTCCAGAGTTGATTCCGCACTAAACAACTGAAGTTTTAACAAGTCTGCTAAGTAAAGTAAGCACCATTCCATCTCAGATGTAAGGGTCGAAGCTTGCTCGATTTTTGCAAGCTTTTGTTCCAAAGTATCACCATTCAAAAATCTCTGATGTACTCTCCTTCTTATTTTTCTAGTTGATTCTCCCCCAGAATCTAGTGGACTTAAAAGGAGATTTTGATAGATGGATACCTGATTTTCCGTCTGCTTTTCCATATAGGCCAATAAGACTATCGAACTCTCAACAAAGGTCCAACTATTATAATCTCCTTCAAAGGGAATTTGTAGCAAAATATCTAACAACTTTTTAGCTAGTTCTTTTTGACCATATAGATAGAGTAAATAAGCAAGGTGATTAAGAGACTCAAGATAGGAACAGTTGGTCTTCTTGTACTTTTTTAATATTTTTTCTACATAGGGTTTTAAATCAGAATGATTTTCCACTAGATCAAATACTTCTATCAGCTTCATCTTAACTCCTTTGTGTCTTTTCCCTAGTCAAATATCTAGTAGTTAAAGCTTTTCTAATCAGCTAATCTAACTCTGCTCGACTAAACAAGTCTATCATAGACTCAGAATCGTCGCAAAACTCCTTAAAACCTAAAGCAAATGTTGCTAAGGCATCAATATTGGAAGAATAGGCACAAAACATACTTCCTTCTGGATCAAAGTCAATAGATTCGCTTAATTCAGGCATTTTTTCCTCTAAAAATATCAAAGCAAGAGATGCCCAATCGTATCCATTTCCTTCGAATCCCTCATCTTCCCGAGTGTCGAATACTTCCTGTCTGTATTCTCCACCAGGATAATAAATGAGCGACCCTCGAACACTTTGTGTCTCTTCATCATGGACTAAAAATTTAAAAGGTGAAATTTTTTTATTTACCATTTTGTAATCTATCATTTCTTGACTCCTTACTGTATTCGCTTATGTTTAATAGAACTATGCAAATCCAGCTTAGTTACTAGGCAAAGGGAATAAAAGTATCATGTTTATTATAATAAATTAAGGCATCGACCAAGTATTCAGGGCTTGCGTCTGGCTTTTCATCCAATGCACTAGAAGGACATCTATCAGATGCTCACCATAATATACCAGATTAAGATTTCTCTCTACTACTTCCACAGGGTAGACATCTTTATCATCAACTACAACTGGATAATCCGACACCAAAATAAAGGCTATCGAGAACCAAATTCCCTTCATCATTGCCATAGAGGCAAAAGTCATCTTGAGTACATTGTTCTAACTTAACTTGCTCTAAAATATCTGCTAGTGAAAAGAATTGGTGTTTACGCATGATTGCTCCTTTTATTTCTACTCACCTTCCACAAAACTAGTCAGAAAAGCCTCAAATGAAAGCCATTGACCAAAAATCTCAGCTCTTTCTTCTAAAACATAGTAGTAAACCTTGCCATAATCTTCTTCCCTTAGAGACAGAGCATAGTTTCCAGACCCAGGATCATAGGCAAAATGAAGGAGGTCTTTAGCCTGGAATCCGGCAGGAACAACCTCATCGTCAAACCAGTTGAGGGCCTTCTCCATCTCCTCTAATGAATAAAAAGCATTGAAAGGAAAGAGATGTTTGTCATCATGAACACCAGACACACAAGATTGACCACCATTGTACTTGAGATAAAAGTTTAACATGGCTTCCGGCAATTTCTTTCCAAGGTTCTCCTCAAATTGTAAAAGGTCTTCTCTTGTAATTGCCTCATTCGCATCTGTTGCTCTCAGCATAATTATCCCTCCGATTTTTACAATCTTTCTTCTAAGACCTTGTCAATAAAGTCATAGACAGTTGCAGCAACTTTTTTCATCTCTAAGAAACCTAAAGCTCCCAAATCATTTTCATAAATGCAATCATCAGCATTTTTCTTGATAAAATAAGCCAGATCGCCTTCTTGACCAATCATAAAGAAATCTGGTTCATCTACTTCTATCTGATAGGTCTCATTACGCTCTAAGAGATCCTCCTTAGCATATAAACAGATGCCAGAATCATCAATTTCATAAGAGTCCGCTTCATCCCACTCTGATAGAAACTGATAATATAGGCTTGGTAACACAAATCCGAACTCATCTCTTTTCATAGCTTCCCTCCACATATTCACTAAGTATCAACTATATTACTTCAAAGACCATCCACCATCCACAGTCAAGATTTGTCCTTGCATGGCAGATGCGTGACCGCTAGCTAAGAATAAGCTGATTTCTGCAATTTCACTTGGCTCAATCCAGCGTTTGATGGGTGTTTCACTAGCCACCCAGTCAGCTAAGCCACCGGGTTCAAAGTCCGCAGCAGTCATGCTCGTCTTGACAGCACCTGGAGCAATCCCAAAGACCTGAATTCCAGCTTCCGCATAGTCTAGAGCCAACTGCTTGGTAAATCCAGCCAAGGCATGCTTAGAGGAAGTATAGGCGTGTCCACCACCTCCTGCTAGGTTTGAAGCAATAGAACACATATTGATAATGATTCCCTTTTTACTTTCCAGCATTTGTGTCAAATAATGTCGTGTCATCTCAACTGGAGTCATATAGTTGATTTCAAAAATCTCTTGAATTTCCTGTGCTGATTGTTCCAAAAGCGGTTTGTAATCATCCAAAACTCCAGCAGTATTGCACAAAACATCCACCTGAGGGCACCAGTCAAAAACAGGTTTCAAGTCTAATGTCAAATCCCTCTGTAAAAAGTGGAAATCGCCCTGAAAAAGTGGATTTTCACCTTGGTCAACTCCATAAACTTGATAGCCATTCTCTAAAAAGAGGCGAGCTTGAGCCAGACCAATCCCTGAACTTACTCCCGTAATCAATACACGTCTAGTCATGCACTTCTACCCAATCCGTCGCCAAAACATCACAAGGTGTCGGGCTCCACATGGAAAAACCTTCCCCTTCTCCAGACACATTGATTAGGAAATAAGGCGTCACTTCAAGTGCAATCCCATTTTGCTCGATAGTGTCAAAGAGTTGGACATAGTTTTCAGCCCCTCCCCAGCCAGTTCGTACATATTTTTTCTTAGCCTTTAATCCAGGCAAGATTTCTTCAAAAGTCATGTTGTTCTCCTTTAATGCTACATTCTTAATTTAATTATAACAAAAAACCGTTTTCCAACGGCTTTTTGACTGTATCTTAGTGCAATAAAACAAATAGCTATCCAATTTTTTTATTATTTCAGTTCAATTAATTTATTGTAGATTTTCTCAGTCAGTTCTTTCTGTTGCGTTCCTGTTAAATAGTGTGAAGTACGAATTAAAACAGTTCCATAAACATAGTGGGATCCCGGATTTAAAGCAGTTCCATCAAAAGCACTAATATAAGTATTGCGCTTTTCTGCATCTTCTTTTGTCTTATAAACCTCTATATTTCCACCAGCATCATTACCTTTTTGAACAATATCTGAGCCTTCTACAGATTCATTCACCTGCTTGTCAACAAAATATACAGACGCTGTATACCCACCTTGTTTATTTAATTTTTTATTAGGATCATTATCCTCCGTAACAGATTGTACTCCAGTAATTGATTCAATTTCTTTAAGTCTTTCTTCAATAAAAGAACTTGAAGGATTTGTAATTTGTTTTAATTGAAGAATGCTATTTTGATAGTGAATCAATTTTTCAGATAAATTCTTTTTTGTTTCACTATAATCTAATGGTTGACTTAATTCTTCAATTTGCTTCTCAATCTTAGCAGTCGCTTTCTCCATTTCTGGTATTTTACGAAGTGAATCTTTGCTATCCTTTATAGTTGATTTCAATTCTTCCAAT
The DNA here is from genome assembly GCF_002096275.1 of Streptococcus oralis subsp. tigurinus. Taxonomy (GTDB): domain Bacteria; phylum Bacillota; class Bacilli; order Lactobacillales; family Streptococcaceae; genus Streptococcus; species Streptococcus oralis_CN. Next base: position 457,274 of record NZ_NCUG01000018.1, read on the forward strand.
GTCTTAGAATCAAGAGGTTCTTCATCATTATCAATAACCTTTTCAGCCTCAGCTATTTGATCTTCAACTTCTTTATTTTTTTCATTTAAATCCTTTACTACATCTTCAAACTTAGTTACAGCAGCTTGATGTGGTGCATAGGATAAGAAATAGTATCCTAGACCAGAAATTCCTATGATGAGACACATTGACAATATCATTATTTTTTTCTTCATTTCAATCTCCAAAAAGTATTTAATATCTTCACAATTTTACTATAATACATCAAAACAAGCAACAAAAAAACCGTTTCCCAACGGCTTTTTGACTGTATATCTACTAAATTCTTCCTACCACTGCAATCCAGCTTCTCTGATTTCTTTCTTAGAAGCAAATTTACCATTTGGTCTGTGCCATCTCCCTTTTCTATCTCTGAAGTAGCCACCTGAATTTGTTGATTGCGAGTTTGATTCCTGGCTTTCTTCCTTTTCTTGTGCGGCTTGGCGAGCTTTTTCTTGCTCTTCTTCTTTTGCTTTCTTTTCAGCTGCTTCTTTTTCCTCAGCCTCTTTCTTGGCTTTTTCCTCAGCTTCCTTCTTAGCCTTTTCTTTTATCTTTGCATCTTCAACTGTATTTTTAGCAGTACCATCCAAATAATTGATTTCCGCATTAGCTGAAACATTGTCTAGAATAACATGCGTCACAGAATACTGATCAACCTTTTCCTTACTACCACCTAACTTGATTTCCAAGAGTTTGCCATTTTCATCTATTCCCACATACTGCAATTCAATTTGTCTCGGAAGCAATTCATCTTTCTGATAGATTGGGGTCACCTTGTAGTCAAGATAGTAGTTCGGGTGATTGGCCAACCAAGAGTCCAATCGATTTTCATAATAAAGCATGCTACTTTGGTTTTGGTCATCTGTTCCAGAATAACTCCCAGCATTGAGCCAGTTAGTCATTGGAACCAGATTCCTCTTTTCATCGTTTAATCCGCTAAACTGATAACCAATCAGATGACCTCTACTCATCAACCAAGCTTCTTTTTTACCATCACCATAAAAGAATTTATAATTGTGCCATCCAACTGGATCATAAGTCAACTTGGACTCTCTCTTCTCAGTTGGTTCATCGCTATCCTTAAGTTGAATATGAGCACCCGTTGCGCGTGATTTAGAATCCAATTCCCCAAGTTCTAGTTGCTTTTCATTTTTAAAAGGCAAGAGTCCAGCTTCTTTAAATAACTTTTCATCGAACTTAATTTGCTTCTGTTCAATTTTTTCTTCTGGGACCTTTGATTCCGCCTTATGTCCAGAACAAGCAACTAGTGTTGTGATTGAAAGCAAGGCAATTGAGAAAGATAGTAGCTTTTTCATAAAAATCTCCTTTATTTTTATATAGTGATTAGATTAATATCCCCTCTTTCATTCTACTATCATTTTGTTAATTATTCAAGAATAAAGAGACTATTATCATACTATTCCTCCTCCAAGGTCCAAAACAAAAACGATAACCACTTTTCAGTAGTTACCGTTGGTTTATTTTGATTAGTCTTTCCCACCAAGTTTGCTGTTGATAGTCATCATGATGCTGGCTATCTTCTCACCCCAGTATGGATCTGAGGCATAGCGAACATTCATTCCGGTCGCTTTATTTCCGAGGTGGTCTCTGCCATAGTCAATGTAATTCTCACGAATCCATTTGGCCGCCCCGAGGATTCCTTTATCCACATCATCAAAGCTCTTGGCTGAGAGATATGGGCTAGTATCATAAGCAGCAATACCAAAGAAGTTGTTCTTATCTCTGGCAATTTGACTGCGTCCCCACGCACTTTCAAGAGCGCTATGTGCCATCAAGTAAAGGGCGTTGACACCGTAGCGTTCCTCAGCTTCTTTGAAAGTCGCTCCTTTACCTGCAAGAGGACTATCCTGCAAGTTCATCAACGAATACAGTTTATCCAATTCAGCTGCACTATAATTACTTGGTTCTCTCAAGTTTTTATAAAGGAAAGGATTTTTTATGGTAAAGCCATCAAAATGCTCTCCGTCAGTTGAATAGTACTTCTTACCAATAACCATAGCAGATGTGTGTGGAGCTACTTTGATACTCGTGTATGGAGAGAGTTCATGGTAGAGGAATTTCCCATCACTAGTATAATGAGGGATAAACTCGCTTCCTTCATCCACTGCTGTCAAATCACTTTGATTCATATAGCCAGACAAACCTGAAATTGAAACTGCAAGTCTGCCTCCTTTACGGGTCGAGCTATCCAGTGAAACGATGCTTCCTTGGTTAATGTAACTCAAGATTTCTCCAGATGCACTATAGACATAGGCTGTGATAGGTTTTACCTTATAATACTTGGTTTTATCCGCAACATGCCATTTACCAGAGGCATCCAAGGTATGACCATCTACAGTTTCATTTTGTGCCATATAGCCGCCGGATTTGAGATAATACCAAGCTTGGTTAACTGAATCATATATCAGCTCTTTTTCGGCCATCTTCCCATTCGACTTGAGGTAGAACCAATTATTCTTGTACCAAACCCACTCATTTGAAGCCATATAGCCACCTGATTTGAGATAATAGTAGCCATTATCCCAGACCCATTCTTTGTTGGTGTAATTTCCATCAGCCTTGATGTAGAACCAAGAGTTATATTTTTTATCAAAGAGCCAGCCCTTTCCTGCTTTTGCTCCACTGCTGGTCACATAACTGCGATCAATCCAAGTTTCTGTAGAAAGGTAGCCTCCTGATTTGAAATGGTAATCCTTGCCTTTAATGGTTTTCCAACCTTTTTCAGCATAGGTTCCGTCCTCTTTCAGGTAGAACCAAGACTGGTAATTTTTATCAAAGAACCACTCTGATTTTAGCTTGGCACCACTCTTAGCAACGTAGAAACGCTCAATCCAACTTTCTGTAGAAAGATAGCCTCCTGATTTGAAATGGTAATCTTTTTCTTTAATCGTTTCCCAGCCTTTTTCGGCATAGCTACCGTCTGCTTTCAAGTAAAACCAAGAATCGTAATTCTTATCAAAGAGCCATTCGGATTTCAGTTTGGCTCCACTCTTTGCAACATAGAAGCGGCCAATCCAGCGCTCGGTAGAAAGATAGCCTCCAAATTTGAAATGGTAGTCCTTTCCATCTATGGTTTGCCAGCCATTTTCAGCATAGGTACCATCTTGTTGAATGTAGAACCAACTGCTATAGTTGTCATCATAAATCCAACCTTGTTTGACCTTATTACCATTTTCTGACAAATAGGTCTTACCAAGCCAAGTACTTTTCAGCATTTTACCTTGAGAATTAACGTAGTATTCGTTTCCACCTTGAGTGACCCACTCATCTTTGGCCATTTTCCCATCTTCTTTAAGGTAATATTTTTCCTGACCTTGTTGGATCCACTCATTTTGAGCTTTCTGACCATCAGACTTGAGGTAAAGCCAACTCTGTCCTTCTTGGTCAAAAAGCCACTGGTCCTTGGCCTTGGCCCCACTAGAATTGACATAATATTGGGTGACCCAAGTATTTGTAGCCAAAATTCCATTAGCATCAAAATAGTAGTCCTTGCCAGCAACAGTCAACCAACCGTTTTCTGCACGTTGACCATCTTCTTTAAGATAAAACCACTTCTGATGCGTTTGGTCAAAAAGCCATTGCTTGGTTGCTGGTTTCCCATCTGCTTTGAGGTAGGTCTTTCCTTGCCACGTTCCCTCTTCTGCTTTTGCTGTCTCCACTACAGTAAAAAAACACCCCAATAAGCCAGCACTTACTAGGGCCACTTTCCATCGTTTCATTTAAATGCTCCAATAACGTTTTCTAATCCCTATTGTAACATAGTTAATAGACGAAAATATTACAAATTGATGAAGATTCTATTTCTTGTTGACGATAAGGAAGACCTAGCTTATCTCAGACTGGCTTTGACTTCTTGACGGAGATCTTCTAAACTGCTAATGCCGTATTTGTCCATGACTTTTGGCAGATTTTCGATGATATCAGGACAGGCATAAGGATTGGTAAAGTTGGCTGTTCCAACTCCGATGGCAGATGCCCCAGCCAGATACATTTCTAGCGCTGCTTCAGCCGAATCCACTCCTCCCATTCCAATGATGGGCAGGTCTGTTGTTTGAGCTACTTGTCGGATGAGTTTGAGGGCTACTGGAAAAACTGCTGGACCTGACATTCCACCAGTTCCATTGGCTAGGATTGGTTTTTTGGTTTTAAGGTCAAATCGCATACCGACTAGAGTATTGATCATGGTTAAGCCACTTGCTCCTGCATCTTCTGCGGCTTTGGCGACGGTGACAATATCTGTTACACTAGGAGTAAGCTTGACATAGACTGGCACATCAGAGGCTTCCACAGCTGCCTTTACCACTTCATAAGCCAAGTCAGGATCTTGCCCAATCAAAAGTCCATGATTGCCGTGATCCACATTCGGACAAGAGATATTAAGCTCGATAGCTTTTACATTTGCTGCCTTGGAAATTCCTCGAGAAACAGCAGCGTACTCTTGTTTTGAAAAGCCTGCAACATTTGCGATGATGGGAAGCGTAGGATACTCTCTTTCCAGCCAAGGCAACTTTTCAGCTAAAACAGCTTCTAAACCAGGATTTTGCAAGCCGATTGCATTGATCATACCAGCAGGCGTCTCTGCAACTCTTGGAGTAGGATTGCCAAAACGGGGTTCAAGTGTCGTCGCCTTGATCATAATAGAGCCTAAAAGGTCTAAATCATAGTACTTGGCATATTCCTGACCAAAACCAAAACAGCCTGATGCTGGTATGATAGGATTTTTCAAATCTAAACCAGGGAGAGAAACTTGTAAACGATTTGTAGTCATGACTTTCTCCTTATAATACAACTGTTCCTGTGCGGAAAACAGGGCCATCTTCACAGACGCGTTGGCTGACGGTCTCACTATCTGGCACTTTTAGGACACAGGCATAGCAAGCCCCCATCCCACAAGCCATACGAGATTCCAGAGATAGGTAGGCTCTTGGGTGGTCATAAAAGGTTTGATTGATGTACTTCATCATTCCAGGTGCCCCACATGAGTAAACAGCATCAAATTGACTGTCTAAATCATTGATGACAACAGAAACATTTCCCTTGATGCTATAAGAACCATCATCTGTCGTTACAAATACCTGACCATATTGGGCCAATTCGGTTTCGAGAATAACAGCATCCTTAGTCGCAAAACCGAGGACTGTCACTACTGTCACCCCACGCGCATGCAATTCCTTGGCCACCTCAAGCAAGGGTGGAACACCAATCCCCCCACCAACGAGGAGAACTTGGCTCTGATTGTCTAAATCAGACAAGTCAAACCCATTTCCCTGAGGCCCCATCACATCAAGAGTATCTCCCTGACCTAATGTTGAAAAAATAGCTGTCCCAGCCCCCTCAATCCGATAAATAAGGTGACACTGCTTGTTTGCTTTGTCAATAGACGAAATTGAAATAGGGCGGCGCAAGAGATGGGCGTCATCAGGCACACGCAGATGAAGAAATTGGCCGGCTCGCATGGCTTCAACCATCTCCCCTTCTAGGACTAATTCAAAGATTGCTGGCGCAATTTCCTCCTGAGCGACCACCTTCATGGTCTCCAAACGAATGGCACCAAAACGCTTCTTACACGTGGGATTCATGACTTTTCCTCCTTAAATTTAAGGGGACCAGATAAAGAAAAGGCCTTGCTAATGCAAGGCCTCAGTTAGGTTAGGCTAGAACTCATGCGCACACTTAAAAAGTCTCCACAGAGAGTCCCCTATCCCTTTTATCTGACACCTTGTGAGTCTCTCTGGACTCCCCTTAAAGGTTAAATTTGTATTAGTATACTCTTTCAAAGAAAAAAAGTCAAGTAGAAAACGAACATTCTACTTGACTGTACTGGATTATTTTTCACGAATGACTTCGACCTTGTAGCCATCAGGATCCTTGACAAAGTAATAGTTTGGTGGGGTTCCTGGTAGGCCTTTTGGCTCTGTAACCTCATAGCCTTTAGCACTATGTTCTTGATGAAGAGCTTCAAGATCAGGTGTACTGAGGGCGATATGGGCGAAGCCATCTCCTACCACGTAAGGGCCGTGGTCATAGTTATAGGTCAATTCCAACTCGTAGTCATCACCCTCAAGTCCTAGATAGACAATGGTAAAGGCATAATCTGGAAAATCCTTGCGACGTAATTCTTTAAAACCAAAAGCGTCTTGATAAAATGCGATTGATTTTTCAAGATTTTCTACTCGCAAACACGTATGTAGCATTTTTGAAGCCATCTTTCTCTCCTTTATGTCAAAAAAGACTGGGACAATCCTGTACCAGTCTTAAAAGTGATTATTTACCAAGTTTTGCTTTCGCTGCATCTGCAAGAGCTGTGAAAGCTGCTGCATCGTTAACAGCCAAGTCAGCAAGCATTTTACGGTTAACTTCGATCTCAGCCAATTTCAAACCATGCATCAATTGTGAGTATGAAAGTCCGTTCAAACGAGCTGCCGCATTGATACGAGTGATCCATAATTTACGGAAGTCACGTTTTTTCTGACGACGGTCACGGTATGCATAGTAGTAAGAGTTCATTACTTGTTCTTTTGCAGTACGGAACAAGATGTGTTTAGCTCCATAGTAACCTTTTGCTAATTTAAGAATACGTTTACGACGTTTGCGTGATACAACGCCACCTTTAACACGTGCCATGTTTTATTTCCTCCAAATATTTCCTAGAATTGTTTACTTACTGTTAGGCTATTATTTCAAGCGAGTAAGCATTGCTTTGATACGTTTGAAATCTCCTGAATGCACCATAGATGCTTTACGAAGATGACGACGTTGTTTCTTAGTTTTTCCGTGGAAACGGTGAGAAGTGTAAGCACGGAAACGTTTAAGTCCACCAGAACCTGTACGTTTGAAACGTTTAGCTGATGCGCGGTGTGTTTTTTGTTTTGGCATGATTTTTTCTCCTTTATTTAACTTTCTGACAATTATTTTTTGTCAGTTGCTGGCGCCAACTGCATGAACATTTGGCGTCCATCCATCTTAGCTCGTTGTTCAATGATCGCAATATCTTGTGTTGCTTCAGCAAACTCGGCTAAAACTTTTGCACCAATCTCTTTATGGGTGATCATACGCCCTTTAAAGCGAATGGATACCTTAACTTTATTTCCTTTTTCAAGGAACTTGCGTGCATTGCGAAGTTTTGTGTCAAAGTCACCCTTGTCAATAGTTGGACTCAGACGAACTTCTTTCACAGTAACAACACTTTGTTTTTTACGTTGTTCTTTTTGCTTTTTCTGATACTCAAATTTGAACTTACCGTAGTCCATAATTTTAGCAACAGGTGGTTTTGCTTGGGGTTGAATCAATACTAAGTCAACATTTGCACTATCAGCCAATGCTTGCGCTTCACTGAGTGGCTTAATGCCTAGCTGTTCTCCCTCAAGACCGATCAAGCGAACTTCACGTACACGAATTTCATCATTGATGAATAAGTCTTGCTTTGCTATGGTTTTCACCTCTTTTTTATTATTAGAGAAAAACAAGAGCGGACTCGTAATGATACAAGCCCGCACGTTATGATAGCGTTTCTTAGAAACTTTTCATCCGTAGGGCCAGGCAACTTAATGTCACAAGGCGAGAAGCTCTCACTTCTGCTTTTCTCAACTTTTATATGATACCAAGTTTTCTATCCCTTGTCAAGATAAAAAGTCATTTTTTCAAAAAACTTTCTGTTTTCTTCTTGATGTCCGCATCAAAAAGAGAGAACCTAGTTGGTTCCCTCCCTCTGTTAGTTTTTTCCTCACCTTCCGTATAGGAATGCTAAGACCTATTAAAACCTTCCTTTTTACGTGAACTTCCCCATCTTTCGATAAATAGAATACCCACTAACAAAAGGATAATCAGGCAAGGAAGTAAGACAATCCCCATGCTCCAATTTAGATCTACATTATCAATCTGCTTAGGTAATCTTCCAGATAAAATCTCTACTGAACGCAAGTAAGTAAAGGGAATCAGATGTGCAATACTCTGAAGAGGCTGAATGGTTTGGATACCAAACAACAAGCCAACAATCCCAATGAGGGAAAGAAAGAGAACAGGCATTTTTTGCTTGAAAAAGTAAGCAATCAAGTAGACGACTTCCACAATGACGATAAAAGCTAAGAAAGTTAAGAGCAAGCTAGGAAATAACACATCTTGTATCTTCCCAATAGTTACCTCTTGATTCGTTAAGCTATAGAACGGGTAGGGATAATCTAACTGTCCAAAACCACTTATCAGACTTCCCACTAGAAAAGAAAATCCACAGATTCCGATAAACAGCACGGTTACATAGCTCACCCCAACTCCAAGAGAGGACATGGCAAATGTCACTTTTGAAAAGGGATATAACTGAGCTGTATCGAGATTATTTTGATATCTTTCTGCGAACAGTTGTGTTAGCATGAAAATAATAGCAATCACAAACAAGCTTGGGATGATAGCCTCTAAAATCCAGACAATCTGATCAATCCCATGTGTCGGATAATCTAAACTGTGTGCCCTTATATTCAAGGGATACAGGGCTTGGTAAATCTTTCGTTCGCGGTCAACCGCCATTTTTAAGTCAGAGCTAGAAGTCGGTTCCTTTGATACAATTTCATAACTTTTTTCTTCACTTTGCCACTGTAAATAGTAGGCTTCTTTCCAGCGTCCTTCTTTTAACAAAGCCAGAATTTCTTTCTTTTGAGTCAAAAGATTTTTTTGTATGTCTAAATTTCTTTTAACACTCTGGTATTCCTCCGAGCTGGTGTCAGAGATTTGGGAGAGTTTCACTTCATTTTCATTGATGATTCTCTCTTGTTTTACAAGACGGGTTTCCAACTCGCTCTCCAAGCTGTGTGAGTTTGCAGTCTGACTATTTAAATAAAAGGTAACACCGAGTACAGATGCAAATAAAAGTAAGATAATCCAGTTTAAACGACTTTTGAAAACTTTCTTTAACAAAAATAGGCTAATATCTTTCATAACGGAACCTCTTCTATCTGCCCCTGATGAATGGTTACGATGCTATCGCAAATCTCCATTAACTCCTCTTTGTAGTGGGAACTCAAAAGAACCAGCTGTTCTTTTCTATCGATTTGTGCCAGCCTATCAAAAAACTTCTGTCGATAATACTCATCTAAGCCATTTGTTATCTCATCCATGAGCCAGCATTTCGCCTGACTGAGAAAATATGGCAATCACCAAGCGTTGCTTCATCCCTAGGGAATACTTACGGATAGGAAGGCTGATATAGTCAGACATTTCCCAATAGGCGATTTCGTCCCCCAAGTTTAGGTCTGACTTCCAGATATTTTTTATGAGACGAAGGTAGTCCATCCCACTTAAGTTTCCATCCAGCCATTCAACGCTCTCATAATAAAATAAAGAAGGAGAGACTGCGATATGTCCACTACTGAGGGGAAGCAGCTTGCTCATAGCTCGGAACAGGGTCGTCTTTCCAGATCCATTGATAGCAAGAAGACCATAAATCCTACCTTTTTTAAAGGTGAAATCAACATCTTGCAAGATGACTTGTCGCGTTTTTAAGGTAACATGAGTAAGAGTTATCATATACAGCCCTCCTTTTTCTCACTCTTTAACGATTGATAGTTTCCTGTTTAGTAGTTAATGACCACATAGCGAACATAATACCAATCAGACCAACTTTATAGTCGTCGTAGAGTAATAAGCAGATCATCTTGGAATGTTTTCATATTTACGTCCGTGGTAATTCATACTAAACTTCCAAGCGGTATTTCAATCATACCGATAAGTTTTAAGAACACTCACAGCAGATACACTGGACTGAAAAAGACCAATAGATAACAAACTAGCTAATAAAGCGACTTTTGCTGATTTTTCATGTTTTCATTGCATTTATATCTTTACTATTGGAAACACTTTCATTATATCGTTTTTCTCAGTATTATGCAACAGATTTTTTGTTTATTTTACTAATATATAACATCTTTTCTTCCTAACGAATGCTTTCAATTTGCCAACTATTCCATCCTTTAAAGCGAATAGCTCCGTTCTGGTCAGTTCGGTAAACTTTACTATTGATAGTTTCCAGTCGTGTCAAGGTTTCCTGATGGGGAAGCTTCACACGATTGTTCTTTCCAACTGAGATGAGTGTAATTTCTGGTTTGAGTTTTTCTAGAAAAGCTGGATTTGATGAGGTTTTAGAACCATGTTGACCGACTTTCAAGACATCCACCTCTAAGTCAGGATATTGCTTTAAAAGATCCTTCTCTCCCTTCTCCTTCAAGTTTCCAGTAAAGAGAAAGTGCTTATCCAAAAGTTTCCCATAAAGAAGGAGAGAATCATCACGATCCCCATCTCCAATCTTCCTTAGAGATAGGACTTCTAAGTAACCGCCAAAAATCGGTAAACTCTCCCCTACTGTCACACTGCGTACCTTAGTTTGGCTTACTTCTAATTCTGCCACAAATTCCTTCTGTGTCAGACTTCCTTTTGATACTAAAATCTCTCCGACATGGAAAGCCTTGGTCACCTCCAGTAAATCTCCAACATGTTCCCTATCTGTGTTGGTCAAAATCAGCTTATCAATCTTATCTACTCCTCGACTTTTTAGATAGGGAATCAAGGTTCGCTGGGCATTGCTAGTCGTTGCCTTTTCTTGCCAAGCCTCGATTTTCTTATCAGATTCTGCCTTGCCCCCCACATCTATAAGCATAGTTTTACCAGTTACATCCCGTAGAAAAATGCTTTCACCTTGCCCCACATCCAGCATGGTGATTTCATTTTCCAGTGGATGCTTGGTCAGGAAAAAGAGCCCCACAATAAAGAGACTGAATCCTGCTAGTCTTTTGATGTTTTTCCTCATATCATAGACCAAGGCTAATGAAACTAAGAGAAGAATCAAAAGCCATGCGTTGGGTTGTCCAAAGACCAAGGGCCTGCTTGCCATCTGCGATACCAAGCGAATGATGTCCTCCAACCATTCAAAGACAAGGTTAAGCTGAGTGACTGGGTAAACAAAAGACAGGATAAATAAGATGGACAAAAGTGGTAAGAATACCAAGTCAAACAGAAAGGAAAAGACAAGGGTTAAGAGAATTGACCAAGGTTGAAATTCTGCAAAATAGAAGGATAAAAGGGGCAATATTCCTAAAGAAATGGCCAGACTTTCTCTGGCAACAGCCTTGAGCCCCTCCCCTTCTTTGCTGGTCATGGTCAAGATAAAGGCGTAGGCACAGGACAAAACCCCTCCAGCTGTCAAGAAAAAGTTGGGCATGATGATAAAGAGGGCAAGGACTGTTAAGGCAAAATTATCCAAGCCCTTGTAGCCATGTTGGGCCAGTAACTTTTGCAAGAGACTGCGAATGACCGATGCTGAAAATCCTGTCAGACCAGCATAGATAAGAGAAAAGGGATAAGTCAGCCACTTCAACTTTTCTTGGGTCAAGCCCAATCGTAAGAGGAGTTTCTTAAAGGCATCCATGAAAAAGCCCACCTGCATACCCGACAAGGCAAAGAGATGGATAATTCCTAGACTGGAATAAAGCTCATTCATCTCCTCAAAGTCCGTGTCCAAATGTCCCAGCAAGAGCCCCGTCATATAGTTGCGCATGGGGTCTGGAAAGTGCGTCTTGATCCAAACTACAGCCCTTCGACGTAAAGCCGACAAATTTTCACCTATATCCCAACTGCTAACTTTTTTAAGTGACTGGATGCTCTTGATAGTCAGTGTCTGGTAAATCCCTTGAGTTTTCAGATAGGCTTGGTAGTCAAATCCACCAAAATTCCTCTGCCCTTCTGGCTCGGACAGTTTTCCTTCTAGTTCAATCTCATGAAGATCTGTTAAGGCCTGAAAGTGCTCTTTCTCTTCCTCGGACTGGAGTTTATAGTAAACTTGGAAGGTGAGGCCTTCAGCCTTGCCCCGAAAGGACAGACTATCTCCATTGACCTTAATAGTGTCAGGCAAAATCCGTACCCTCTCAACAGAATCCACTAGATTTTGACTAGCTTGTGTCTGTTGCCAAGTTTGAAACAGAAACCAAAATCCAAAAACTCCACAAATAGCTAGAACTTTTCTAGCCGATTTCCAAGGAAATTGGAAAAAGAGACAGACAAGCAAAAAAACAAAACCTAGCAGTGCGAGATAGGACGCTCCAAAAATGGCATAGTAAAGCCAGAGTAACAGAAAACTCAGATAGATTAGGGGGATAGGGGAATTCTTAATCCACTGTGACATAATCTTTTAGCTTTTCTATGGTCTTAGCGCCAATGCCAGAGACTTTCTTGAGTTCATCTACCGACTTGAATTTGCCATTTGCCTCACGATGGTCAATAATATCCTGAGCTCGTTTGCCACCCAGTCCCTTGACCTGCTTGAGTTCTTCCAGACTAGCTTTATTGAGGTTGACCTTCTTTCCTTTACTTGTCGAGGGAGTCGTTTCAGAGGCAGCCTGCTGACTAGCTGCTTCTTCTCCCTTAGTTGGAACATAGACAAGAGCCTCATCACTGACTTTCTGAGCGAGATTTAGCGATTTGCTATCTGCCCCCTCTGTCAATCCACCAGCTTTCTGAACGGCATCATGAACCCGACTCCCTACTGGCAAATCATAAATCCCTGGCGATTTAACAGCACCTTTGACATCTACTGTAATCAAATCTTGTTCAGGAGACTCTTCCTTTTCTTCCTTCTTCACTTCTTTTTCAGAAGTTGAATCCTTTGAAACAGATGCAACTTCTGCCTGTAAATTTGTTTCTTTCACAGGTGTTTGTGAAGTTGGTTTTAACAAGAAAAAGCCGCCTAAGGCCAGACCCAAACCTGCACAGATGACAATGATTTTATACTCTTTGATTTTCTCGATAATTGCTTCCATATTTTCTCCTCTCTTATGTTATTCGTAAGAGTAAGAAAAAACAGTCGAAAATTTCTTTTCAACTGCTTATTTATTTGCAAAATAATCTTCCTTGGTCAAGACATAATGAACTCTTGTAACGATTCGTCCTTTTTCATGCTGGTCCATACAAGCATAAGCTTCTTCGTGGGAAAAGCGCATGCCTGATTTCTCCATGACCTTTCCTGACGCCGGATTATCCTTATCGTATAAAGCAACTAACTTGTTCATCCCAATCTTCTCAAAAGCCAGCTCAATCACGGCTCGATTGGCTTCTGTTGTCAATCCTTGATTCCAATACTTTTTATTGATAATGTAGCCAATAGCTGCTTTTTTAAGAACAGGATCAATCTTGTGCAGGTCAATGGTACCGATAAACTGACCATTGCTTTTTAGTTCGATTCCCCATCGTCCCAAGGGATTGGCCAAGTAGAACTGAGCGATGTTATTCTTGGTTTCTTCCAAGCTTTGATTGGTTGGAAAAGTGTAGCGCGTATTTTCTCTGTCTGAGGCATACTGAAACATAGCATCCGCATCATCCAAGGTTACAGGTCGGAGCAACAAACGCTCTGTTTCTATAGACGGATACTGGGCAAATTTCACAAATATTGATTCCATACTTTTCCCTCCATTAAAGCTTGATTCCCACTAGTCTAGCATAAATAAATTTTGATAACAAGTTTTTCTTGATTTTTGAAGCGGTTTCATATAAAATATAACCATCACATTTTTGATTTATGAAATGGAATGTGACATGACAACTATAATAATCCCGTCAATTGAAAGGTAGGTTATCTCTATGTTAATCGGAATTCCAAAAGAAATTAAAAATAACGAAAATCGTGTTGCCTTGACCCCCGCTGGTGTTCATAGTTTAGTTGGTCGTGGTCATCGTGTCCTCATCGAAACAAACGCTGGACTCGGTTCAGGCTTTACTGATGCTGACTACCAAAAGCAAGGTGCAGAAATTGTCGCTACTGCTGGTGAAGCTTGGGCAGCAGAGTTAGTCGTGAAAGTAAAAGAACCACTAGCTTCTGAATATGGTTACTTGCGTGATGATCTTCTCCTCTTCACTTACTTGCACATGGCCGCTGCTCCAGAATTAGCAGATGCTATGTTAGCAGCCAAAACAACAGGAATTGCCTATGAAACGGTCCGTGACAATCAAGGACAACTACCACTCCTCGTTCCTATGAGTGAAGTTGCAGGTCGTATGGCCGTTCAAATCGGAGCTCACTTCCTTACTAAGCAAGCTGGTGGCTCTGGTGTCCTACTAGGTGGTGTACCAGGTGTTTCAAAAGGAAAAGTAACCATCATCGGTGGTGGTGTCGTCGGTACACATGCTGCCCGCATTGCCCTTGGACTCGGTGCTCAAGTGACTATTTTAGATATCAGTGCCAAACGACTCTCAGTTCTAGAAGAAGTCTTTGGAAACCAAATCCAAACTCTTATGTCCAATTCATTCAACATCGAAGCAAGTGTGAGAGATGCTGATGTGGTGATTGGTGCAGTTCTCATCCCTGGTGCCAAGGCTCCGAAATTAGTGACAGATGAGATGGTCAAACAAATGCGTCCAGGCTCTGTCATCGTTGACGTTGCCGTTGACCAAGGTGGCGTTATCGAGACAGCTGACCGTGTGACAACGCACGATGAACCTGTCTATGAGAAACACGGTGTTCTCCACTATGCCGTTGCCAATATCCCTGGTGCGGTTGCCCGTACTTCTACTATCGCCCTAACAAATGTCACTCTTCCTTATATCGAAGCTCTGGCTGGCAAAGGATTCGCACAAGCAATTGCTGAAGATGAGGGCTTGCGTCAAGGTGTGACCACTTATCAAGGTTACTTGACCAGCCTCCCAGTTGCTCAAGGCCTCGATAAAGATCATACGTCTATCGACGAACTTGTTTAAATCTAGACACTCATTAAAAAGAAGAAGAGCAGTTCAAATGGAACTGCTCTTCTTTTGTTATTCTGTCTCTTCCTTCTTTTCTTCATTTTTAAGTGGAGCTGGTTCATAAGCTCGGATAATCTGAGAGACAACTGGATGACGAACCACATCCTTAGCTGAAAAATGAACAAAGTCGATTTGGTGAATATTCTTAAGCTTTTCTTGGGCATCAATCAAACCGGACTTGACATTACGCGGCAGGTCAATCTGACTGATATCTCCATTGACAATCATCTTAGAATTAAATCCTAAACGAGTCAGGAACATCTTCATCTGCATGATGGTCGTATTTTGTGCCTCATCGAGAATAACAAAAGCATCGTCCAAGGTCCGTCCACGCATGTAGGCAAGGGGCGCAATCTCGATAATTTCACGCTCCATAAGACGAGTCGTCTGGTCTTTTCCTAAAATCTGATACAAGGCATCGTAAACAGGTCGAAGGTAAGGGTCCACCTTTTCCTTGAGATCACCCGGAAGAAATCCAAGACTCTCACCAGCTTCCACTGCTGGACGAGTTAGGATAATTCGCTTGACCTGCCCACGTTTAAGGGCAGTTACTGCCAAAGTCACTGCAAGAAAGGTCTTCCCTGTCCCTGCTGGTCCGATTCCAAAGGTCACATCATGCTGTTTGACACTGTCCACATAAAGTTTTTGACCCAGTGTTTTGACACGGATAGGCTTCCCAGTATTATCCTTGATGATTTCTTCTTCGTAAAGGGCGACAAACTTATCAATTTCATCATTTTTGACCATGGTAATAGCCGTCACCACATCTGGCGTGCCAATGGTCATTCCTCGATTCACCAAGACCATCAAAGCCTGAATAACCTGACGGGCTTCCTCACAGGCAGGCTCTTCTCCGATAACCTGGACAATCTCCGTACGGGCATGAATCACCACATCGAGCTCTTCTTCCATCAAACGAAGATGGCGTTCATTGGAACCAAAAAGATGGAACAAGTCATCTGGGTGACTCAGTTGAATGTCTATTGAATGTTCCTTCAAATAAAGAACCTCTCTAATCCGTTTATTTCTTTTTATTATAGCAAAGAGAACAATAAAATACTAGCCTCATCTCATTGTCTCTAGTGTTCTGAGTATTCTTGCCAGATGGCGTCAAAGTCTCCTAGGTTAAAAGAGAAACTGGCATGCTCCTCCAAAAATCGACTCACCTCATCAAAATCATCCGTGTGTTTTGGAAAAGCTGACTCCTCAAAAGCAAGATCTGCCAAGATGGCTTTGGGGCTATTACTTTTAGGATTGCGCTCGGTCATGAGCCAAGTGTAAAATGATTTTCTCAATTCTTTCTCCTATCAAGACTTTTTTGATAAAATTTTTCTGATTCTTGAAAATTACTGGACTTAGCCTCTGAAACGTAGTGGTTTATAAAATCCGTTTTCGCATCAGTATAGGCGTCTCGATTGTGTTCAAATTTTTTCCATAAACTTAGTTTTAATTCCTGATACGCTTGGGCAATATCTGGATGCTGGCAGAGATAATCTCTAAAATAAATCTCATCATGATCTCCCGTCATTCGCAAATGTAGATGAAAGACTTTCTCAGCAAATCCCTGCTCTGTATATCCTTTATTTAGCGAAATCCTGTTAGGACTCTCCGACATCACTAGCCACCCATTCTTCACCAATAAATCCCTAACTCTTGCTAAATCCTCTTTTCTACCTACTTCTAACAGAATATCAACGATATTTTTGGCCCAAATATTAGAGATAGCAGTGCTACCGATATGTTCTATTCTTTTAATAACATTTGCACCCAATATTTTTTTCAGATTTGCTTTTTCCGATTCATACCAGTCTTTCCACTCTGACTTGTGCTCTACTAGAAAAATAGGAAAAAGTTGCCAGAGTTCCTCTAAACTCATTTCTTCAAGTTTCTTTTTCATGTCTATAAGACCTAAATCAACTCTGTACCAAACTGATCCTGCTTGATTTTGCCAGCCTTCATCAAGCCTCCGAGTGCTTTCTTGAACTGACCTTTAGAAATGCCAAAGGTTGCCTTGATGTCCTCAGGAGATGACTTATCATTCAAGGTCATAAAACCGCCATTGCTTTCCAAGTAAGTCAAAATCATCTGGGCATCATTTTCTAGCATTTCAAAAGAACGCGGTTTAAGGGAGAGGTTCAGAGTGCGATCAACCTCACGGAAACCAATGACACGCGCATCTAACACTTGCCCCAAACGTGGCTCTGCATAGCGCTCACTAGGATGGATAAAACCAAGCATGTTATTCTCTGGCAGATAGACAAAGGTTCCTGATAGCTTGAGGCGGTATACAATGGCTGGCCAGTTTTGGTTCTGCATGTTATTGTAGGCAGGACGAGCCAGACGTTGGAAGTCTTCTTGATAAGCCAAGAGTCCCCAGATACGGTCTTTCTTGTCCACTTCAAGACGGATGTAGAGTTTATCCCCCTTCTTTGGCCAGAGTTCCTTGAGTTCAGGGAGGATATCGAGTGACACAACGATTTCTTTATCAGGTAGACCTGTATCCACAAAGACACCCAAGTCTTTACGAACTTCTGTTACGGTTCCCCAACCAAATTGGTCCTGAGTTGCAGTCACTTCTAAGGTTGTCAGGCGGAGTTTTTGCTTCATATCTGTGTAGGCAAAACCTTTGACCGTATCCCCTACTATATGTTGACCTTCTTCCTTGGCAAGAGCATAGGTCTGACCATCCTTTTGCACAAAGTAAAAACGGTCATTTTCATCGATGATAAGTCCAACGATAAAACTTGCAAGATTTGTATTCATATTTCCTTCTTTCGAATAAAACTCAGCCAGCAATGCCAACTGAGTTTTTCTGTTTATTTTTAGACTTCCAAAAGTTCCTTTTCTTTATTGGCAGTCATGTCGTCGATGTGTTTCACAGCATCGTCTGTTACTTTTTGAATATCTTTTTCAAGAGTCTTCAATTCGTCTTCAGTGATTTCTTTTGCTTTTTCTTGCTTTTTAGCTTCATCCATAGCATCACGACGGATGTTACGAATAGCTACTTTAGCATTTTCACCGACCTTCTTCACTTCTTTAGCAAGGTCACGACGAGTTTCTTCTGTAAGGGCAGGGATAACCAAGCGGATCACAGAGCCGTCATTAGCTGGTGTAATACCAAGATCAGAAGCGTTCAAGGCACGTTCGATGTCTTTCAATGAAGACTTGTCAAATGGTGTCACTAACAAGACACGCGCTTCTGGAATGGTAATTGAAGCGATTTGGTTAAGAGGAGTTTCTACTCCATAGTATTCTACGTGGATACGGTCAAGCAAGCTTGCATTGGCACGGCCGGCACGGATACCACCAAATTCACGAGCAAGTGAGTGGTGAGACTGGGTCATTCTTTCTTTCGCTTTTTCAATAATTGCGTTAGTCATAATCTTTCCTATTCCTTTTCTTCGATATTGTTTGAAACTGTTGTTCCGATATTTTCACCAAATACGACACGTTTGATGTTGCCTGGTTGGTTCATGTTAAAGACAACCAAGTCAATGTCGTTGTCCATTGAGAGGGTTGAAGCAGTTGAGTCCATGATACGAAGACCTTTATTGATAACGTCACGATGGGTCAATTCTTCAAACTTAACGGCTGTCTTGTCTTTCTTAGGATCGGCATTGTAAACACCGTCAACGCCATTTTTAGCCATGAGAATGGCATCTGCTTCGATTTCAGCTGCACGAAGAGCCGCTGTTGTATCTGTTGAGAAGTAAGGTGAACCAATTCCGGCACCAAAGATAACGATACGGCCTTTTTCAAGGTGACGAAGGGCACGTCCACGTACGTAAGGCTCAGCTACTTGTTGCATCGCAATGGCTGTTTGCACTCGCGTATCAACACCAACTTGTTGCAATGAATCTGCCATCACAAGAGCATTCATAACGGTCCCAAGCATTCCAGTGTAATCTGCCTGAACACGGTCCATTCCTGCTTCTGCAGCAGGTTCTCCACGCCAGAGATTTCCTCCACCAATTACAAGGGCAATTTCGATCCCTAGACTATGAACTTCTTGAATCTCTTTTGCAATTGTTTGAACTGTTTGGATATCAATCCCTACGCCACGTTCACCAGCAAGGGCTTCACCTGATAACTTGATTAAAATACGTTTATACTTGGGGTTCGCCATTTTTACTCTCCTTTTTTCATCCTACCTATTTTATCACAATTTCTAAGATTTTTATAGTACCATGAGCAATTCTTTGAAAAAAATTAGACAGTTAAAAATTCCTCTAAGTCAGTAAGGGCACGCTCTGCAATTTTTTCATAACGAGCCTTTTTATCACGGATACGCTCGCCTTCCAATTCCTTGATAATCCCAAAATTGACATTCATGGGTTGGAAATGTTTACTGTCCGCATGGGTGATGTAATGCGCCAGACTTCCAATCGCTGTGGTCTCTGGGAAGATAGCTTCACTTTCACCCTTGAAGAGTCGAGCCGCGTTAATACCCGCAACTAAGCCTGAAGCTGCTGACTCAACATAGCCTTCCACACCCGTCATTTGACCTGCAAAGAAGAGGTTGGGCTGTTTCTTAGAACGGTAAGTCTGTTCAAGGAGATTGGGTGAATCCATGTAAGAATTGCGGTGCATGACCCCATAACGGACAAACTCAGCATTTTCAAGACCCGGGATCATTTGGAAAACACGCTTTTGCTCCCCCCATTTGAGATGGGTCTGGAATCCAACGATATTGTAGAGACTACCAGCCGCATTATCCTGACGAAGCTGGACGACCGCATAAGGTGTTTTAAATTCTCCATCACGAGGGCCAGTGTAGTCCTCTGGGTACTCCAGACCAACTGGTTTCATAGGACCATAGAGCATGGTTTTAATGCCACGCTTAGCCATGACTTCGATAGGCATACAACCTTCAAAGTACTTTTCTTTTTCAAAAGAATTGAGCGGAGCTTCCTCCGCATGAACCAAGGCTTCATGGAAATCCATAAACTCTTGCTTGGTCATAGGAGCATTGAGATAGGCTGCTTCTCCCTTATCATAACGGGACTTGAGATAGACCTTGCTCATATCAATAGTATTGACATCAATAATAGGCGCTGCCGCATCATAGAAATAGAAGCCATCACCGTCATTAAGGGCATGAATCTTTTCAGCCAGAGCATCGCTGGTCAAAGGACCAGTAGCGACAACCGTAATAACATCTGTCGGCAATTCTGTAATTTCATCACGAACCACTTCAATTAAGGGATGATTAGCTACTTTCTCAGTCACCATTTGAGAGAAACCCTCACGGTCCACCGCAAGCGCTCCACCAGCAGGAACACGTGTAGCCTCAGCAGATTTCAAGATAACAGAACCCAAGCGACGCATTTCTTCCTTGAGGAGCCCAACAGCATTTGTCAGGGCATCCCCACGCAAGGAATTAGAACAAACCAACTCTGCAAAATTGTCTGTTTTGTGCTGAGGTGTTGACTTGACACCACGCATTTCATAGAGTTTAACTGGAATACCACGTTCTGCGATTTGGTAGGCTGCTTCAGAACCTGCCAAACCTGCACCGATAACATTGATATAAGATTGAGACACGACACTAATACCTCTTTGGGAGTGTGAAGACAAGATTCACATTGAAAAGCCAACTGAACTTACGAGATTTCGAATTTCTTGGCTCAGGCTGAAAAAGTTCCCCGAACTTTTTCACTCCCACAAATCTTTCTAATTTTTCTTTTACTAGTATAACAAAAAAAGGGAAGAAGGCAAACTTCCCTGTTTAGTCATTTTCTTGATTTTCTTCCCAGTCGTGGTAGGCAGCGTAGAGCTGGCTTTTATTCCACTGGTAGAGTTTCGCAACTTCCTTAATAGCTTGATTTTTCTTCATGCCTTGCTGGATACGGGATTGGATTTCTAAAAACAAATCCTCCTCATCCTTCTCCTCCTCATCCTGACTGGCACCTTCAACGATGAGAAGGCACTCGCCCTTAAGTGGCGTTTCAGCGATGTTTTCTAATAACTCAGAGATGGTACCTCGTTGGTATTCTTCATAGATTTTGGTCAATTCTCTGACCAAGACCACCGAGCGGTCGCCATAAACTGCTAGCATATTTTCCAAAGTATCTGCCACACGATGGGGCGATTCGTAGAAAATTTGAGTTTCTGGATAGTCTTTTTTGGCTTGAAAAAATTGCTTTTGCTGGCCTGATTTTCTCGGTAAGAAACCGTAAAAGATATGTGGCTGTGGCGCCAATCCGCTAGCAATCAAGGCAGAAATCCCTGCAGAGGCACCCGGAACTGTGACAACTGCAATCTCTTCTTCGATGGCTGCCTTGACTAAATCGTGACCAGGGTCCGAGATGCTAGGCAGACCCGCATCAGAAACCTGAGCAATACTTTGCCCCGCCTTCAATAAACCGATCAAATCAGGAATTTTTTCCTTGGCATTGTGCTCATGAAAACTGATCTGTTTGGTCGGAATGTCAAAATGCTTGAGCAAAAGACCCGTATTGCGCGTGTCCTCAGCCGCAATCCAGTCCACTTCTTTTAGAGTCTGGATGGCACGAAAGGTCATGTCATCTAGATTGCCAATTGGCGTTGCCACTAGGTAAAGCTTGCCATAGGGAGACTGCCCCTTAAAACTTTTTTGAATCTGCATGCCTACTCCCTGTACAACAACTCGTCACAGAACATACATTCCTCGTCCTGTTCTCGGCGTTGTCCATAAAAATCATTACAAACGTGAAACCCGTCTTTATAGATTCGACGGACGCTTTCACGAACATGCTTGGCCTTAACAGGTGTATCTGCTTCTACCTCGCCTAAGCGTTCGCGCAACTTACTATTTTCCAAGCGAAGAGCTGTATTTTCCTCTACCAGGCTCTTGAGATTTTTCTTGATGGCTTCCACATCAGCCAAGGTCACCAATAACTGTTGGGAAAAATCGTCCAGCGCATCAAATAATTCTTTCTTGTCCATAAACCAGCCCTTTCCTTTCTTTATCCTTCATTGAGTTTATATTTCTTTCAAGACCAGATATTCCATAGCATTTTGAAAGCTGACATTAGCCTGCCACATTTTTCTAGCTTCTAGCAAATCTTGTAGAATCTGTCGAATCCTTGCTTGCAAGAGATCCTGTCCACAGAGCACTTCGAGGATTCGCAAGACCTGATCTTGTTTTTCCTTGTCATCAGCCAAGCTGGCTAATTTAGCAACTTGGAGATAACTTTCTTTTTTCTTGGCTACTAACCAAGTCAGCAGACGCTCACTTTCATCCACCAAGGTCCAAAAACTTGCTTGATTGACCAACTTTTCAGCTTCAGCTCGTGATTGACAGAACTGGGCTAAGAGAGTCGCTTTTTTCTTGACCAGACCTGCTTGTTCTAATTGATGAATGAGCTTCTCTTCTTGCTTTTTAAAGTGGAAAATCTGGGTCCGACTACGGATGGTCGGCAAAATCTTTTCCTCATCGCTGGTCAAGAAAAAAATGTAAACCTCACTCTGAGGTTCTTCGATGACCTTAAGCAGAGAATTGGCTGCGTTGGGATGCATTTTCTCCGCCTGCTCGATGATAAAGACCTGTTGCTGGCTTTCAATCCCTGCTTGGGAAAACTGAGCCACCAATTCCCGAATGCGTTCTGTCTTGATGACCTGATTGACTGGCTTAATCAAAGTGACATCGGGAAATTCTTCCTGCTCAATCAGCTTGCAGTTTCGGCATTTCTCACATGGTAAAACGCCTACCTTATCCCTACAAAAGAGGCTCTTAGCCAAAAATTGCGCCATTTCCAAGCTTCCAAAGAAACCTGAAAAAAGATAGGCGTGATTGAGCTGGTCTTGTTCTAGGATACGGACAAAGCGGTCAAACTGGTCTGGTTGCCAAGCCTTTAGTTGATCTTGTTTCATTTAGCCAAGCCCATTCTGTCAAACAAGACAGCCTTGGTAATTTCCACAACTTGGTCCAAAGGAAGACTGGCATCAATCTTGACAATACGACTTCCTTCTTTTTCCAGAAGAGAGAGGTAGCCTTGACGGACTTTTTTGTGCAAGTCCAAACCTTCCAAGTCCAAACGATTGACCTCGCGATTGCTATTAGCAGCAATGCGAGCCAGTCCTTCTTCCACCTCGATGTCAAAATAGAGTGTCAAGTCGGGTTTGAGGCCATCTGTCGCAAAGTGATTGAGCCAATCAATGGCATTGATATCTAAACCACGGCCAAATCCCTGATAAGCAAGGGAACTATCGATGAAGCGGTCCATAATGACCAACTTGCCAGCTTTAAGGGCTGGAAGAACTTTTTCCACCAAGTGCTGTCTGCGACTGGCGATATAGAGAAGGAGTTCTGTTTTAGGATCCATCTGCGTATGACTTGGGTCCAAAATCACTTCCCGAATCTTCTCTCCAATCAAGACTCCACCTGGCTCACGGGTCGTCAGCACCTCTACTCCTTTTTCCTCTAAAATTGGGAGAAGTGCCTCTAAAACACTGGTCTTTCCTGCTCCCTCCGGTCCCTCAAGAGAGACTAAAAATCCTTTTGACATGTCTAACTCATTTCTTTTTTTCTACCTTCTATTCTATCAAAAAAATAGGTTTTTGTGACAATCTTTTTGTGTCTTCTCCATTCAATCGACCATAAAAGAGGCTGGGAGTCATCCAACCTCTTATTTACCTAGTTCTTGTGTTCGTTTATAGGATTGATGAACTGCGTCCATGACTGTGCCTCTAAAGGCATGTTCTTCCAGACTTGCCACACCCGCGATAGTCGAACCTCCTGGGCTGCAAACTTGGTCTTTCAAAACTCCAGGATGTTGCTGGCTTTCGAGAACCATTTGTCCAGCACCGACTACTGTTTGGGCTGCCATTTTCAAAGCCGTTTCTCGTAGCAATCCTATCTGTACACCCGCGTCTGCCAAAGCCTCGATAAAGAGATAGACAAAAGCTGGTCCACAGCCTGCAAGACCTGTCGCCGCATCGATTAAGCCATCTCCCAGCTCAACCAAGAGACCGGCCTTAGCCAATAATTGACAAAAAAGACTATTGTCCTCAGCACGACAGTTTTCTGACATGGCGTAACTAATCACTCCTTGTCCGATAGCAACTGGTGTATTGGGCATGATGCGAATGATTCGGTGGTGACTTGGAAGAAGTCTAGCCAGTTTTTCCAAGGTCAATCCAGCTGCCATGGAAATCAAAAGAAGACTCTCTCTCTTTTCAAGGATGGTCTGATATTGAAAAAGTAAGTCTGAGAACTGAGCAGGCTTTACTCCTAGAAAAATCACATCTGCTTCTGCAAAAATTTCTTCATTACTAGAAGCCTGACCACCGAAGTTGGCAATGAAAGCATCTACTTTCGCTTGACTGCGATTGGCAAGGAGAATCTGAGCACCCGTCTTGGCCTGCAAAACAGCCTTAGCCAAGCTAGCACCCATATTTCCCAAACCGATAAATCCAATTTTCATCTCTTACTCCCTTATCTGTCCGTCACCAATAACCACATACTTGTAGCTAGTTAATTCCTTCAAGCCCATTGGACCACGCGCATGCAGTTTCTGAGTAGAAATCCCCATTTCACATCCAAGACCAAATTGCCCACCATCAGTGAAACGCGTTGAGGCATTGACATAAACTGCTGCAGAGTCCACTTGATCTGTAAAGTAGGCTGCAGTTTCGGCATTTTCCGTCACAATCGCATCCGAATGATGAGTACTATGGGCTTCAATATGCGCAACCGCTTCTTCTAAACTGCTCACGACCTTAACCGCTAGGATATAGTCTAAAAACTCGGTGTCAAAGTCTTGAGCCTCAGCTACTCGACCTGAAAGAAACTGACTTGCTTTGCTATCCAGACGGAATTGAATTGGTTCCAGTTCAGCTTCTTTTCGATCTGCAACCAGAACTTGCTCCAAGCGAGGAAGGAAGCTTGCTGCCTTGTCTTCATAAACGAGGAGAACCTCCATGGCATTACAAACAGAAGGACGACTGGTTTTAGCATTGTTGATGATAGATAGAGCCTTGTCTTCATCGGCATCCTTGTCCACATAGACATGAACAATTCCAGTTCTTGTCTCGATAACAGGTACAATAGCATTTTCAACCACGGCATTAATCAAGCCAGCACCTCCACGAGGAATAAGAAGGTCTAGATAACCCTTGGCCTTCATCATAGCATAGCTACTTTCTCGGCTGGTATCTTCCACCAGTTGAATCACATCTGCATGAATGGTAGTCGTCTCCAAACCCTTCTTCAAAGCTGTGACAATAGCATGAGCGGTTTGGTAGGCGTCCTTACCACTACGAAGAACGACTGCATTGCCACTCTTGAGAGCCAAGGCAGCCGCATCAGACGTCACATTTGGACGGCTTTCATAGATAATACCGATAACCCCCATAGCCACACGTTTCTTGGTGATAATCAAGCCATTTTCAAGATGATTGGTTTCTAAAACTTCACCGATAGGATCTGGTAAAGCAACCACTTCACGAATCCCTCTTGCCATCGCTTCTATACGTTCCGCATCCAAATAAAGACGGTCTAGCATAACATCTGAGATTTTCCCCTTGGCCACTTCCATATCGAGGGCATTGGCCGCTAAAATCTCCTCAGTAGCAGCCACTAAGTGATTAGCCATGGCTAGTAAGGCTTGGTTTTTCACTGCTTCACTGGCAGTATTGATTGATTTTTTAACAGCCTGTACCTGTTCAAATTGTTCTTGTGTACTTACCATCGTTCACCTCTAAAATTCTGTAAAGAGCAGCTGGATTTCAGGAGTGATAGAAATCCAGTCATCACGGTGAATCAAGACTCCCTTGACTTTTTGAGAACGGAGCATATCTTCTAGGGCTGAGACGCCAAATTGGACACGTCCCTTTCCAAGAGATTGACCTGTTTCTTTATCTGCTACTGTGACAATATCATGGTAAGAGAAGTTCCCTTCCACTTCTACCACACCTGATAAAAGGAGACTTTTTCCGTTTTTTGAAAGTGCTTCTGCAGCTCCACCATCTACCCAAATCGTTCCTTGACTTTGAGCATAGAAGGCTAGCCATTGTTTCTGGGTACGAAGTCCCTTCTCTTGCGCAACAAAGAAAGAACCATCCTTGGTCTCTTCCGCTGCCTCAATCAGGGCATCTGATTTCAAAGAGGAGCAAATATAGACTGACACCCCCGACTCCGTTGCGATCGTAGCCGCCTTGATCTTAGTCAACATCCCACCTGTACCATTAGACGAACCTGCTCCACCAGCCATATCAATAATCTCACGATTGATGGTCTCGATTTTATCAAGACGTTTAGCTCTTGGATCTGAATTGGGATTTCCAGTATAGAGACCGTCCACATCCGTCAAGAGAACCAAAAGATCCGCTTGAACCATAGCTGCTACCTGGGCACTCAGAGTGTCATTATCCCCCACCTTGAGTTCGTCAATGACGACACTGTCATTTTCATTGATGATGGGGATTGCCCCACGATGAAGCAATACAGACAAGGCCTGATGAGCATTCTTATAGCGACGTTTATCTACAAAATCATCCTGTGTCAGCAAAATTTGCGCAGAAACGATCTGGCGCATGAGGAGGTTGGTTGTGTATTCCTCCAACAAAAGTCCCTGACCAACTGCAGCCGAAGCTTGTTTATCTGCAATCTTGGTCGGACGTTTTTTAAAACCCAAAGCTCCAAATCCAGCGGCTACTGCCCCAGATGACACCAAAATCAACTCATGTCCAGCTTCATGTAGCATAGCTAATTGTTGGGTAATTACCTTTACTTTACTTCTTGATAAACTCCCGTCTTCATTTGTCAAGGAAGATGTCCCTACCTTAAAGACGATTCGTTTGTACTTCATATTCTCACTCCGATTCTTCATATTTATCCATTATAACATGAATGTTTTAAAATAGAAAAGACTTGAAATAAAAAAGGTTGAGACAAGGCATCTCAACTCTTTTATCACGTCTAATTCTTTCTTAATCTCTCCAAGGTTTCTTTAAAAATATCTGGAATATCTGCCGTAAACTCCAAGGTTTCACCTGTTTTCGGATGGGTAAATCCTAGAGTTTTAGCATGGAGAAACTGTCCATGTCCTTTCAGCGTTTTTCGAGGACCATAGACCTCATCCCCAGCGACTGGATGACCAATATAAGCCATGTGAACACGAATTTGGTGGGTACGCCCTGTTTCCAGTTGCAACTCCACTAAGGTATAATCACCAAAACGTTCCAAGACGTGAAAACGCGTCACTGCCGGTTTCCCTTTAGCAGTCACAGCCTGTTTCTTACGGTCTTTTTCGCTCCGACCAATCGGTGCTTCAATCACACCACGATCATTGGGAAGATTGCCATGAACAATCGCCCAGTACTTACGTAGAGACTTCTTGTCCTTGAGTTCTTGGGCAAGCGCCAAGTGGGCCTCATCATTTTTTGCAATCATGAGGAGACCAGACGTATCCTTGTCAATACGGTGAACAATTCCTGGACGAAGAACCCCATTGATACCCGACAAGTCTTTGATATGGTACATGAGGGCATTGACCAAGGTTCCGCTAGTATGACCGGCACTCGGATGGACCACCATCCCTTGAGGTTTGTTGACGACGGCTACATGCTCATCTTGGTAGATAATTTCCAGAGGAAGTTCCTCAGCAACATACTCTAAAACCTCTGGTTCTGGCACATGGTAGGTGACGATATCCCCCTCTTGGACAGTGTATTTTGCTTTCTTGGCTTGCCCATTAACCAAGACTTGTCCAGCCTTGATTTGTTCATTAGCGAGACTGCGTGACAATTCTGTCAGATCAGACAGAGCCTTGTCTAAACGTTGCCCACCAGTTTCAATTTTTATTTCCATTTACTTCCTCTTTAAGCATTGCAATCAATAAAACAATGACACCAACTGTCAAATAGCTGTCAGCCACATTGAAAATCGCAAAGTTGATAAAGTCTAGGTGAAACATATCCACCACAAAACCTTGACTCATTCTGTCGATAAAGTTGCCCAGACCTCCCGCGATAATTAGAGTCAATCCAAAAACCAACCAGAGAGAGTCCTCCATGTGCTTATGTAGATACCAAATAGCACCCGCCATGACGACCAGTGTAATGACAGCAAAAAACCACTGCTGGTCTTGCAGCATGGAAAAGGCTGCTCCTCTATTTTGCAGATAGGTCAAGCTAACGAGATTAGGTATCCACGAACGCACTTCACCCAGTGGAATCTGCTGGACAACATAATTTTTGACCAACTGATCCAGCCCAATCAAAAGCAGTACAATGACTGCCACTATTCCTCTTTTTTTCATGATTTCCTCTTTTGATCAAAATATTCTTGCATAACCTCAACGAAAAGGGTACCAGCTTGGCTAAGCTCCACTTCTTCCCGTTTGACATAGACCATGCGGTTATCTAGATTATCCTTGAGACGAATAACTGTGATTCCATTAACACTGTCACTATCTAAAAATCCAGATCCAGTCGCATAAGCATCCGTCCTCTCCAAAATACCATTCAAAGTAGCACGGTCCGTCACATTGAACATCTGGGAGCTCGCGCTGGTGTCGACAAAGTTCTCTGAATAGTATAAGTACTCATCCTTTTCCTGAGTGAAACGAACTGTTGGTAAATCCGCTAGGTCCTCCATGACCAATTCCTCTTTCTGTGCTAAAGGATGCCCTTCACGAAGATAAATGTGAGTCTGGAAAGGAATTAGTTCGATAACTTCTAAACCAAGCTTTTCAACCCGTTGCATAATTCCCTTTTGATTTTGATTATTAAGGTAGATAATCCCAATCTCACTGTGACCCTGAGCTACTTCATCTAGGATTTGAACGGTAGTGGACTCAAAAATACGGAAGTTTTTGTAGTCAGGATAGCGCTCTGAAAAGGCCGTAATGGTTGGTGGCAAGAAGTCATAGTGCTGGCTGGCAATGGAAAATTCATCCTTTTCTTCCTCAGGATTTGCATACTGATTTTGAAAAACATCAAAGCCTTTGACCAATTCTTGCGCTTTCTCATAAAATTCCATACCGCGACGTGTCAAAAACGTTCCTGAACTCGTCCGACGGAAAATCTTAAAACCCAGCTCTTTTTCCAAATCGCGCACAGAAATAGACAGACTTGGCTGACTAACATACATCTTTTCTGCAGCTTCACGGAAAGTACCACTATTGGCAATGGCCACAACATAGCGTAATTGTTGAATGTTCATCTTTTACCCCCAACTTCTCTATCTGTTCATTATACCATATTTCAGAATTTTTCCAAAAAAGAAAAAAGTGTCCATCGCAAGTTTAAATCTAACTATTCTTTATTAAATTCAATATGGGTACCAAAACAAAAAATAGGCTCTCCGAAAACTCGGAAAGCCTTATTTAATGCTACTTCTAGCTTCCTTGCCTTGTCATTTCAAGGCTCGGGATAAAAAGGTTCCCTGGACCTTTTTATTTTGCGATTGGGTAAACAGAAACTTGTTTTTTATCACGTCCTTTACGTTCAAAGCGTACTACGCCTTCAACTTTAGCGAACAAAGTATCGTCTCCACCACGTCCAACGTTTACACCTGGGTAGATGTGTGTACCACGTTGACGGTAAAGGATTGATCCACCTGTTACAGTTTGTCCGTCAGCTGCTTTAGCTCCAAGACGTTTCGCTTGTGAATCACGTCCGTTTGATGTAGAACCTCCACCTTTTTTGTGGGCGAAAAGTTGCAAGTTGTTAAGAGTCATTTTTAACATAATGTTTTCCTCCGTGTTAGTTTTCTGTGATAACTCTGGTTTGGACGAACTCAGAAGAGTTCTCCGATAAGTTTGCCATACCTAAGAAAAATGATTCGAAGAATAACTGGGTCATTTCTCTCTGGTGCGAAGGAAGATCCGCTGGTATTTCAACCTTTAGATAGCCACCTTCATCTTCGTTTAATTCTAAGATTGGTTCATAGCCTGCAAATTTCTCAATGGAATTGATAAAGTTAATGGCAAGCGTAGAAACCGATGCACACACGACATCTAAGCCGTATTCGCCACTTTCGGCGTGTCCAGTAATTTCCGCACTCCTCAGCTCGCCATCTTCGGCTCTCTCAAAGACTGCTTGTATCATGTGTTCTCCTTAAAATTAAGCGTTGATCGCGTTGATGACAACTTTTGTATATGGTTGACGGTGACCTTGTTTACGGTGGCTACCTTTTTTAGGTTTGTACTTGTAAGTAACAACTTTCTTTTGTTTTCCTTGTTTTTCAACAGTTCCAACTACAGTAGCTCCAGCAACAAGTGGAGTTCCGACAACAGTGTTTTCACCACCAACAAGAACAACTTCGTTAAAAGTAACTTCTTGACCAGCTTCAACGTTCAATTTTTCAACGTAAACTGCTTGACCAACTTCAACTTTAACTTGTTTTCCGCCAGTTTTGATAATTGCGTATGTGCTCATTATGCACCTCCTATGATTTTTAGGGTTTCCCCGTATTTTTGTGAAGACTCGCCTAGCATCGTGGGACGAACCACTTAAAAGAAAGGCTCTAAGTATAACAAAGAATAAACTAGGAATTGAGCCGAAGGCATAACTTGTGTTAGGCAAGGCGATTATGTCGAAGTTTAAATTTTGTATACGACGAGCAAACGATGTTCGTGCGGTTGCACAGGATTGTGCATAGTCAACTCTTCAATTATAGCATATCTTCTTTTTTCTTACAAGTAAAATCAATTAAAATTAAGATTTTCTTTCCCTTTTTTTCTCCAAGAAGCAAAAAGCATGCTGAAGTAAAAGATACTCATCATAAGAGGAATACCTAGAATTGTCTTCTCCTGATAGTAAATCGTCAAATAAGCTGAAAAAATAACTCCGAAGACAAAACTGCTAAGTAAGCTAACAAAAATCAAGCCCTCTCGTAGGAAAGGCGTATGCTTGGTCCGGCAATAATCACCAAAAGCCAACATAGTTCGTTTGATATTTCCTGTCATAAAAGCATTATTATAGGCAATCCCTGACACTTCTCCAAAAGCAGTTGTCACCAATCCCATACAAAAGGCCAATGGCGGTACGAGATAGATATTCTCTACAGTTTGCGGCACAAACCCTATAATTAGGGACAGGACTGCAAGTGGAATTACGGACAAAATTGGCTTTTTAACAATTCTCAATTTTTCCTTATAAATAGTTAATAAAAGGACTCCCATCATAAAAGCTAGCAAGGTCATTACTTTAGCACTGGCATCTGACACATTGTGTTGAATGAGTCCTACTGATAGAAAAACCACATTCCCAGTCTGTCCTGCCACCAGGGTATTTCCTCGCACGATAAAGGTATAGGCATCTACATATCCTGCGCAAAAAGTCAAAAAAAGCGCTAGTCTCTTAGACTGACGTGATATTTTTCTTATTGGTAATAATCTCATTTTCTCCCCCTTTTCATTTCATCTACTTATCTAAACATTGTACCACTTTCTCCAAGAAATGCGTAGTTCATTTGAAAATTTTTACCATCTGTTGGATAGTCCTTCTTTTCTATGATATAATGAAGGAAGGAATTGAAGTCGGAAAAGGAGTATCTATGCTTAAATTAGGTGTCATCGGAACTAGCGCTATCAGCCATCATTTCATAGAAGCTGCCCATGCTAGCGGAGAATACCAGCTGGTCGCAGTCTATTCTAGAAAACGAGAAACTGCTGCAACCTTTGCTTCTCGCTATCAGAATATCCAACTCTTTGATCAATTAGAAGACTTCTTTAAGTCTTCCTTTGATGTAGTCTATATCGCCAGTCCAAACTCCTTGCATTTTGTTCAAGCCAAGGCTGCCTTGTCTGCTGGTAAGCACGTCATTCTTGAAAAACCAGCTGTCACTCAGCCACAAGAATGGCTGAATCTAATTCAAACAGCTGAGAAAAATAATTGTTTTATCTTTGAGGCGGCTCGTAATTACCACGAGGAAGCTTTTACCACTATTAAGAATTTTTTGGCAGACAAGCAAATCTTGGGAGCAGATTTCAATTATGCCAAGTATTCTTCCAAGATGCCTGATTTGTTGGCTGGACAGACGCCAAATGTCTTTTCAGACCGTTTTGCTGGCGGAGCTCTTATGGACTTGGGGATTTATCCTCTCTACGCTGCCGTTCGCCTCTTTGGAAAAGCTCAGGACCCGACCTATCAGGCTCAACAGCTTGACAATAGCATTGACCTAAATGGTGATGGTATCCTCTTCTACCCAGACTTTCAAGTTCACATCAAGGCTGGGAAAAACATCACTTCCAATCTTCCTTGTGAGATTTACACAGCAGATGGAACCTTGACACTCAACACGATTGAGCATGTACGCTCAGCTATTTTTACCGACCACCAAGGAAATCAAGTCCAGCTCCCTATCCAACAAGCTCCTCATACGATGGCTGAGGAAGCCGCTGCATTTGCACACATGATTCAGCAACCAGACCAGACACTTTACCAGAACTGGCTGGATGATGCAGGTTCTGTTCATGACCTATTATATACCATGCGCCAGACTGCTGGCATTAGATTTGAGGCAGAAAAATGAAAACCAAACTACCTACTGAATGGCAAGAACTAAGTGACCAACTTGGTTTCCAAGAATTCACCCCCATTCAAACTCAACTATTTGAGCCTATACTTGCTAGAGAAAACCTTCTGGGAGTGAGCCCAACAGGAACTGGTAAGACCCTCGCTTACCTCCTGCCAAGTCTTCTCAGACTACAAAAGAAAAAAGCCCAACAACTCTTGATTCTAGCACCGAATACAGAACTTGCTGGACAGATTTTTGATGTATGTAAAACGTGGTCAGAGGCTATCGGCTTGACTGCTCAGCTCTTCTTATCAGGTTCGAGTCAGAAACGCCAGATTGAACGCCTAAAAAAAGGACCAGAAATTCTGATTGGAACTCCTGGCCGTATCTTTGAGTTGATTAAATTGAAAAAAATCAAGATGATGAATGTGGAAACTGTCATTCTGGATGAATTTGACCAATTGCTCGATGATTCTCAGATTCACTTTGTCGAGAAAATTACCCACTACGCACCTCGTGACCACCAACTCATCTACATGAGTGCGACGACCAAGTTTGACCAAGAAAAGATTGCTCCAAACACGCGCACCATCGACCTTTCTGACCAAAAGTTAGACAACATCCAACACTTCTACATGCAGGTTGACCAACGTCACCGAGTGGATATGCTACGAAAACTAGCTCATGTTGAGGATTTCCGCGGTCTGATCTTCTTTAATGGCCTCTCAGACCTTGGAAGTGCTGAGGAAAAACTACAGTATCGGGATATCTTGGCTGTTTCCCTCGCTAGTGATGTCAATGTCAAGTTTAGAAAAGTTATCTTGGAAAAGTTTAAGGACAAGCAGCTAACCTTGCTCCTTGCAACAGACCTTCTGGCTCGTGGAATTGATATTGATAGCCTAGAATGCGTCGTAAACTTTGATATTCCTAGAGACATCGAAACTTACACCCACCGCGCTGGCCGTACAGGTCGCATGGGCAAAGAGGGCTACGTAATCACTCTCGTAACCCATCCTGAAGAACTTAAAAAACTCAAGAAATTCGCAAGTGTACGTGAAATTGTCCTAAAAAATCAAGAACTCTATATCAAATAAGGTTGGCATTCGCCAACCTTTTTCTTATCCCCAAGTAATTTCCAATTGATAGCTGGCAAAGGGATGCCCCTCTTGGTTTTGTAGTTGATAGGCTAGCTCAATCTTTTGCCCATCCAATTTGTAATGACTCGTTTGAATAATAAACTCCTGCATCCCCATTGGAGTAGGAATATAGGCCAAACTATCACTATCCTTTAGAAAGCGCATGATGGTCTTAGGACTCGAGAAACGGGTCATCACCAGTTCTTCTTGATGAAACTTGAGTACCACTTTTTCCTTTTCCTCATTGTAAAAGAGTAAATAGCCATAATCTCCTTTTTCACGTACTTCCACGTCATAGAGTTGATCGATGACCTCCAACTCTTCATCAAACTGAATCGTATTTCGCATCCGAATCTTCACATCAAATCCTCTTTCTGTCTCTTGTCCTACTATTTTACCAAAAAGAGCAGGATTTTGCTATAATAGTCATATGAACGAAAAAGTATTCCGTGACCCAGTTCACAACTACATTCATGTCAATAATCAAATCATCTATGACTTGATCAATACAAAGGAATTTCAACGTCTGCGCCGTATTAAGCAACTAGGAACTTCCAGTTATACCTTCCACGGTGGGGAGCACAGCCGCTTTTCCCACTGTTTGGGGGTCTATGAGATTGCACGTCGTATCACGGAGATTTTTGAAGAAAAATATCCTGAAGAATGGGATCCTGCTGAGTCTCTCTTGACCATGACCGCTGCTCTCCTACACGACCTAGGACACGGTGCCTACTCCCATACTTTTGAAAATCTCTTTGATACAGATCATGAGGCCATTACTCAGGAAATTATCCAAAGTCCTGAGACAGAGATTCACCAAGTCCTACTTCAAGTAGCGCCAGATTTTCCAGAAAAAGTAGCCAGTGTCATCGACCATACCTATCCTAACAAGCAGGTCGTACAGCTCATTTCCAGTCAGATTGATGCAGACCGCATGGACTATCTCTTGCGCGACTCCTATTTTACAGGAGCATCTTATGGGGAATTTGACCTGACACGGATCCTCCGAGTCATTCGTCCTGTCGAAAATGGCATCGCCTTTCAGCGCAACGGCATGCACGCTATCGAAGACTATGTCCTCAGTCGCTATCAGATGTATATGCAGGTTTATTTCCACCCAGCAACTCGGGCTATGGAAGTTCTCCTACAGAATCTCCTCAAACGCGCTAAGGAACTCTATCCTAAAGACAAGGACTTCTTTGCACGAACTTCTCCACATCTCCTTCCTTTCTTTGAAAAAAATGTGACCTTGCCTGACTATCTAGCTCTGGATGATGGCGTGATGAATACCTACTTCCAGCTCTGGATGACTAGTCCAGATAAGATACTAGCCGACTTGTCGCAGCGCTTTGTCAACCGCAAGGTCTTTAAATCCATTACTTTTTCACAAGAAGACCAAGACCAACTCGCAACCATGAGACAACTGGTTGAAGAAATCGGTTTTGATCCCGACTACTATACTGCTATTCATAAGAATTTTGACCTCCCTTATGATATCTATCGTCCCGAATCTGAAAATCCACGAACACAGATTGAGATTCTACAGAAAAATGGAGAACTGGCAGAACTCTCTTGCTTATCTCCTATCGTTCAATCCCTTGCTGGCAGTCGCCACGGAGACAATCGTTTCTATTTTCCGAAAGAAATGTTGGACCAAAACAGCATCTTCGCAAGCATTACCCAGCAATTTTTACACTTGATTGAGAACGATCATTTTACCCCAAATAAAAACTAGAAGAGGAAATTTATGAGTATTAAACTAATCGCCGTCGATATCGATGGTACCCTAGTCAACAGTAAAAGAGAAATCACTCCTGAAGTCTTTTCTGCCATCCAAGACGCCAAACAAGCCGGTGTCAAAATCGTGATTGCAACAGGTCGTCCCATCGCAGGTGTTGCCAAACTTCTGGACGACTTGCAGTTGAGAGATGAGGGTGACTATGTGGTGACCTTCAACGGTGGCCTTGTCCAAGAAACTGCTACTGGCCATGAGATTATCAGCGAATCCTTGACCTATGAGGATTATTTGGATATGGAATTTCTCAGCCGTAAGCTCGGTGTCCACATGCACGCTATTACCAAGGATGGTATCTATACTGCCAATCGCAATATCGGAAAATACACGGTACACGAATCAACCCTCGTCAGCATGCCAATCTTCTATCGTACACCTGAAGAAATGGCTGATAAAGAAATCGTCAAATGTATGTTTATCGATGAACCAGAAATTCTGGATGCTGCGATTGAAAAAATCCCAGCAGAATTTTACGAACGCTACTCTATCAACAAATCTGCTCCTTTCTACCTAGAACTACTTAAAAAGAATGTAGACAAGGGCTCAGCCATCACTCACTTAGCTGAAAAACTCGGATTAACCAAAGATGAAACTATGGCGATTGGTGACGAAGAAAATGACCGTGCCATGCTGGAAGTCGTGGGTAATCCCGTTGTTATGGAAAATGGAAATCCAGAACTCAAAAAAATCGCCAAATACATCACTAAAACAAATGACGAATCTGGCGTAGCCCATGCTATCCGTACATGGGTATTGTAAAGTATGATAAAATACGAAAACCGCTCAGCAGAGCGGTTTTTTCTATTTCATCTTAGAATTAGCAACAATTTCAAAAAATCAATCAGTTTTCTTTGATAACTCTATTGAGTAATTCGTCCAGCCAACTAGATTATCATCAAACGATTCTATCGCAAATAAAAGCAAATTTCTTGCAAATTCTTGAGTGATTAAATCTTTCGGTATTACAACACTGTTATTTTTTCTATCACAATAAATTGCTTTTTCTCTTAAATCTTTTAATTCACCAGAATAAATAAATCGAAAAATTTTTCCAAATTTTCATTAGAAATTGCATTTTTAATCCTTTCGCCCATACAAATAGTGTAGCTCGCTCCTACAATTTGTTTGGACTTATGAACTCTTAATTTGTCTTTTCTCACATAAGAATCTGAACCTTTAATAAATATTCCCATTTGAATTTTTCCAACCTCTTCTAGCACACTAATGGCTAAAAAAGAGGAGGAGGTGTATGAATTATTTATATATAAAACATATGAATCCGAAATCAACTGAACAACATGATCTAAACATTTATTCAACTCTTCATTTGAAGAAATATAAAAATTGCTAGTTCCGTTTAAGATAACTTTTACCTTATCAAAAGAACAATCTTTATTAACCATTAGTACTCCAAAGTTTATAATTCGTGATAATATGTTAAACTGATTCTAGCGATTTCTTATCGAACCTATGTCGGTACTTCATATAATTCTTGTAATTAGAAGTTAATTTGGGGCGAAATACCTCAAACCCTAGTAAAATCAATAGTTTATATGCCCCCTGCAGGAATCGAACCTGCAACTACTCCTTAGGAGGGAGTTGTTATATCCATTGAACTAAGGGAGCTAGAGAAAAACTCTGCTGGGTAAGCAGAGTTTTTTAGTCGAATTAACGACGGATTTCTTTGATACGAGCTGCTTTACCTTGAAGAGCACGCAAGTAGTACAATTTCGCACGACGTACTTTACCATAACGAACAACTTCGATCTTTTCAACACGTGGAGTGTGGATTGGGAAGATACGCTCAACACCTACACCGTTAGAGATTTTACGAACTGTGTAGTTTTCTGAGATGCCAGCACCTTTACGTGCGATAACAACACCTTCAAAAATCTGGATACGTTCACGGTTACCTTCGACAACTTTCGCGTGTACACGAACAGTGTCACCAGGACGGAATGATGGGATATCTGTACGAAGTTGACCTTCAGTCAAACTTTGGATTAATGGATTCATTTTATTCTCCTATCTTTGTCAATCTTGAGGAACCTTCCTCAGCGGATAAACTGTATTTTTGTGCGTCCATTACGCACAAGATACAGTTTACCAAATTTCCACCTAAAAGTAAAGAAATTTATAGCAAAATTCCTAAAAAAATCGCAACAAAACCGCCTATGTAAGTTAAGAGGAAATAGCTATAAAATACCTTCTTGTCACTTAACAGTCTTTGCAGCTCGTCATTTAGAGTTGAAAAGGTCGTCAACCCACCACAGAAACCTGTCGCTAGGACGGCATAAACTTCCTTGGACTCCACATGGTTGTAGAGCAAGCCAATCAAAAAACAGCCTAGAAGATTGGCTATGAGAGTCCCTAAAGGCAATTTAGAATCTTGATTATAGCGAGAAAAGATATACCGTACTAGGGCCCCAAGCCCGCAGGCGATTGCAAGATAGATCATTACCATTTCTTCCTCCCTAGAAAATAAGCCAAGAACAGGCCTCCTCCAATGCTCAAAAGCAAATACAGGACCAAACTAAGATAACGCCCGGCATCCAGTAGTTTCACAGCATCCAAGAGCAGGCTAGAGAAGGTTGTTAAACCACCACAAAAGCCTGTACCCAGCGCCAAAACCAAGCCCTTACTGCTTCCCTTATAGACCAGATAACCTTTTACCAGATAGACCAAGCAGAAAATTCCCAGATAGTTGACAAGGAGGGTGCCCCAAGGAAAGTCTGGACTGGCTGGTAACCAAGTGGAAACCAGATAGCGGCCAAGGCCTCCCAACATAGCAGCTAAAAATATCCCTAGCGGATAGAATTGTTCTTTTTTCATTTGATGTTTTGATCCTGATAATCACGCGAACGTTTGAGAATATCTGAAAAAGTCGCAACAATGGTTTCTTGGTAACTCTTATTGGTTACACGACTCCTTACCTTTTCAAAAATGACTTCTTCTCGCTTACTATCTAAAATAGGTTTTCCTGAGGCTTTCTTATAGGCAACTACTCCCTCAACCAAATGCATTCGTTCTTCTAGGAGCTTGACAATTTGGTCGTCGATTTGATCAATTTCTTGGCGAATAATATCTAAATTCATACAGTCTCCTCCTTTATTTGAATTATTGTATCAAAAAGCCTCTAAATAGGCTAGTAAAATCCAAAAAACTAATAAAAAAACTGCACCGACTCCTTCCAGTCAGCGCAGTTTGATTCTTATCCTACTTTTGCAGCCAATTCTTCTGCGAATTGTTCCAAACGTTCGATGTCTTCTTCTTCGGCAGAAAGATCAACTTTAACACACTCTGAACCTTTTTCTGCTCCTGTCGCTACGAAAACGCGATCAAAGTCATCGACAGCCTTACAGAATTCGTCGTAGAAGGTATCACCTGAACCGACCACTCCATAGATTTTACCATTCAAGTTGAGGTCTGCTAGGTCTTCGTAGAAGTCCATCATCTCATCTGGCAATTCTCCATCTCCGTAGGTGTAAGTAGCAACGATTGCGATATCCGCTTCCAAGAAGTCTGAAGCGTCAACAGTCGTACATTCATCCACATCGACATCCAAGCCCAAGTCACGTAATTTGTCTGCTACAATATCTGCA
Organism: Streptococcus oralis subsp. tigurinus; assembly: GCF_002096275.1. GTDB lineage: Bacteria > Bacillota > Bacilli > Lactobacillales > Streptococcaceae > Streptococcus > Streptococcus oralis_CN. The sequence continues at coordinate 496,088 of NZ_NCUG01000018.1, forward strand.
ATTTCTTCGGTATTACCGGTCATACTGGCAAATACAATTTTTGCTAATGCCATATCGTCCTCCTCAATTTATCTTTCTCCATTATATCATATCTTTTTCATTTTAAAAATAAAAATTCTTGTGCTACAATGAAATGAGAAAGAATTGAGGTTATTTATGGAAATTTGCCAGCAAATATTAGAGAAAATCAAAGAATACGATACTATTATCATTCATCGTCATATGAAACCAGATCCTGATGCCTTAGGGAGTCAAGTGGGCTTGAAAGCTCTTCTCACACACCATTTTCCAGAAAAGACTATCAAAGCAGTCGGTTATAACGAACCAACTCTAACCTGGATGGCGGAAATGGATCTTGTTGAAGATAGTGACTACCAAGGAGCTCTTGCTATTATTTGTGATACAGCAAATCGTCCTCGTATCGATGATAAACGTTATGAACAAGCTGATTTTACCATCAAAATCGATCACCATCCAAATGATGATGTTTATGGTGACCTATCTTGGGTGGATACAAGTTCAAGCAGTGCCAGTGAGATGATTACTCTATTTGCTCAAGAAAATCAGCTGGCTTTGTCTAGTGAAGCGGCACGACTTCTCTATGCAGGAATTGTCGGGGACACAGGGCGTTTTCTTTACCCGTCAACTAGTGCTCGTACCTTTAGAATAGCTGCCCAGCTCCGAGAAGTTGATTTTGACTTTGCTGGATTGTCTCGTCAAATGGATACCATGAGCTTCAAGATTGCAAAACTTCAAGGCTATGTCTATGATCACTTAGAAGTTGATGAGAACGGAGCCGCACGCGTTCTGCTTACTCAAGAAATCTTGAAAGAATATAAGGTTACGGATGCTGAAACAGCTGCGATTGTAGGAGCACCTGGTCGAATTGATACTGTTAAGGCTTGGGCTATCTTTGTTGAACAAGCTGATGGTCACTTCCGTGTGCGTATGCGCAGTAAAATCACTCCCATCAATGAGATTGCCAAACGTCACGATGGGGGCGGACATCCATTAGCTAGTGGCGCCAATTCCTATAGTCTAGAAGAAAACGAAATCATCTACCAAAAATTAAAAAACTTGCTTAAAAACTGATAAAATACTTGCCAAACTTTTCAGAATCTGATAGACTAGTAAGGTAACAATCTATGGCTCGCAAAGAGACCATGGCAGAAAGGAAATATTGCAAAATGAAAAAAGATATCCATCCAGAATATCGCCCAGTTGTCTTCATGGACACAACTACTGGTTACAAATTCCTTAGCGGTTCAACAAAACGCTCTAACGAAACTGTTGAGTTCGAAGGCGAAACTTACCCATTGATCCGTGTGGAAATTTCATCAGACTCACACCCATTCTACACTGGACGTCAAAAGTTCACTCAAGCAGATGGACGCGTGGATCGTTTCAACAAAAAATACGGTCTCAAATAATCATAAAAAGAACAGTTACCACTGTTCTTTTTTTTACTTCTTTTTATGTTTTAATGAACCAACCACTACTATTATCTCAATATCAAGCTTCAAGCTAGTACCGAAAACTAATTTGAACAAGTTTAAAAAATATCAAAAAGAAGTTTGATATTAAGAATGGTTAAGATAATGGAAACTGCGTAACCTAAGATTGTGTTCCACTTGGCATTGGTGAATTCTCCCATCAGTGACTTTTTAGAGGTTAGATAAATCAAGGGGAAAATTGAAAACGGAAGAGCGATTGAAAGAAAGACCTGTGAATAGACCAATAACTGATCCAAGGTTTTTTCTTGATACCCAAATAAAACGGCGACTATAATCACAGGTAGCAAGGCAAAAATACGGGTACCGATACGGATAAGCCACTGAGGCAATCTTAGATGTAAGAAACCTTCCATGACAATCTGTCCTGTCAAAGTGCCTGTAATGGTCGAATTTTGACCACTTGCTAAGAGGGCTAGAGCAAATAAAGTTGACAAGGTTGAGCTGGCTATCGCTCCTGCTATTGTCGAATCCTGTAAAGCATTGTACATTTGGGAGAAAGCTGAAATTTCAGATGCATGACCAAAAAAGAGGGAGGCACCTAAAATGAGAAGTAAGGAATTGACAATAAAGGCTAGGGACAACTGAAGATTTGAATCCCAGGTCATAAAGCGAACTGCTTTTCGAACATCCTTCTTATCTTTGTGATTGATTTTCCTTGTTTGGGATAGAGAGGAATGGAGATAGAGATTATGGGGCATGACTGTCGCTCCTACAATCCCTAGAGCCAAGGTCAATTGACTTTCATGACCCGGTAACGGTGTTTCAAATAAAGTTGAAGTTGGCAAATAACCACCAATGATCCCCTGGATACTTGGATTGGATAAGGCCACAAGATAGGTAAAGATGGCTAATATGGTTAAAATAAGGGTCGTAACAATAGATTCAATTTTTTTGAAACCAAATTTCATCAATAAAAGTAACAAAAATACATCTAAAACGGTTAGGAGGATAGCGACCATAATCGGTATTTTAAACAAAAGATTTAAGGCAATCGCTGAACCTAGAACCTCAGCCAAGTCTGTCGCCATTAAAGCTAATTCTAAAATCACCCACAAACTATAGCGAAGCCACTTGGGAGCATGATGAGCTGTTGCCTGTGCTAGGTCCATCCTAGTCACGATACCGAGCTTCCCAGCCATCTGTTGTAGCTGCATGGCGATGATGGATGAAATTAAAATAACAAATAAAAGGCTGTACTTGTAGGAGGCGCCACCAACCACACTGGTGATCCAATTTCCAGGATCCATGTAGCCAACTGCCACAAGTGCACCAGGTCCTAAGAATGCTTTTAGATTTTGCCAAAAATGATTGTTATTTGGAGTCTCAATAGATTGATTGATCTCAGAAAGAGAGACTTTTTCATAAGAGGACATAGGGATTTCCCACTTTCTAATCTGTCTTTACATATTTCTTAATAGAATATTTTTTTGAAAGAATGATGAAAATAGTTTACCTATTTCCAATTCACCCTTATTATATCACATTTTAGAATGATTCCTAATAAAAGAAATGATAGTTGAAATAAACAATATCAGTATTGTAAAAGCCAGCGTTTTTTGACGCTGGCTTTAAAACTGTGAAAAATATTTCTCAACTAGATCGCTTCTGTGACAAAACTACGGCTTTCAAGCACCTTAAGCATGGCATTAGCTGTATCTAGGGCTGTAAAGAGTGGCACACCGTGTTCAATGGCTGAACGACGGATTTGCTCACCATCTTCGTCAGCAGTTCGTTTGGTTCCGACAGTATTGATGATCGCTTGGATTTTTCCTTTACGGACATAGCTTGGGATATCCTGTTCATCGTCACCAATCTTACCAACAGGTTGGGCTTCTAGTCCATGACTGGCAAAGAAGGTTGCTGTCCCTTCTGTTGCGAGGATACCATAGCCAATATTTTGGAAACGGCGAGCCAAGTCCAAGGCTTCATCTTTAGCATCATCTGCAATAGTGAATACAACATTCCCGAAGGTTGGTAAGTGAAGATAAGAAGCTTCAAAGGCCTTATAGAGAGCTTTTTCAAGAGTAGTATCAGAACCCATGACTTCACCTGTTGACTTCATTTCAGGACCGAGCAAGCTATCTACCTTAGCTAGTTTCGTAAAGGAGAAGACAGGCGCCTTGATATGAACGCGAGTGCTTTCTGGATAAAGGCCATCTTGGTAGCCAAGTTCTTCAAGACTTTGACCAAGAATGAGCTTAGTCGCTACCTGAGCCATAGGAATATTAGTTACCTTAGAAAGGAATGGCACCGTACGGCTGGCACGTGGATTGACCTCAATAACATAGACTTTTTCGTCCTTGATGACAAACTGGATGTTCATCATCCCAAGACAATTAAGACCGATTGCTAGACGTTTGGTATAGTCTGCGATGGTTTCCTGCACCTTTTGAGACAAGGTTTGTGGTGGGTAAACGGCCATTGAGTCACCTGAGTGGACACCGGCACGTTCGATGTGCTCCATGATACCAGGGATAAGGACATTTTCTCCGTCTGAAATAGCATCGACTTCGCACTCTTGCCCAACGATGTAAGAGTCAACAAGGACTGGATGGTCTGGACTTGCCTTAACTGCAGTACGCATGTAAGAACGAAGATCATCTTCATTCTCTACGATTTCCATAGCACGTCCACCCAGGACATAGGATGGGCGAACGAGGACTGGGAAGCCAATCTTGCGAGCTGCAAGCACTGCTTCTTCTTCATTGGTAGCCGTTTGTCCTGGTGGCTGTGGAATATCCAAGTCTTTAAGAGCTTGCTCGAAGAGGTCGCGGTCTTCGGCACGGTCTAAGTCAGCGACTTGCGTACCAAGGATAGTCACCCCTGCTTTTGCCAATGGCTCCGCAAGGTTGATGGCTGTTTGACCACCGAACTGAACGATAACCCCTTTTGGTTGCTCCAAGTCAATAACATTCATAACATCTTCAAAAGTTAATGGCTCAAAGTAGAGCTTATCAGATACCGAGAAGTCGGTTGAAACAGTCTCTGGGTTTGAGTTCATGATGATGGCCTCATAACCAGCTGCCTGGATAGCCTTCACCGAGTGAACTGTTGCGTAGTCAAACTCAACCCCTTGTCCGATACGGATTGGACCTGAACCTAAGACTAGGACGGATTCCTTATCAGACTTGATAGACTCATTTTCCCATCCATAAGTTGAATAGAAATATGGTGTTTCAGAGTCAAATTCTGCCGCACAAGTATCGACCATCTTGTAAACTGGGATAATCTTGTTTTCCAAGCGAAGTTGGCGAACTTGGTCGGCAGTCGTTTCCCAAAGCTCCGCAATCTTGCGGTCTGAAAATCCATTGAGTTTAGCTGTTTTCAAGACTTCTAGATCTTGTGGATGGGCACCTAATTCTTGCTCAATTTCAAAGATGTGCAAGAGTTTATCAAGATAAAAGATATCAATTTTCGTAAGCTCAGCGATTTCTTCTGGTGTGTAACCACGGCGAATAGCTTCTGATACGTAGAAGAGACGGTCATCTTGGGCCTTGACAACCTTTTCAATCAAGGCATCATCAGAAACGGTTGCCAATTCAGGCATTTCATTGTGGTGAACCCCAATTTCAAGTGAACGACAGGCTTTTAGAAGAGATTCCTCGATGTTACGACCAATGGCCATGACTTCCCCAGTCGCTTTCATCTGAGTTCCGAGACGACGCTCACCTTTTTCAAACTTGTCAAATGGGAAACGTGGAATCTTAGCAACGACGTAGTCAAGAGCTGGTTCAAACATAGCATAAGTTGAACCTGTAACTGGGTTGATGACCTCATCCAGAGTCAAACCAACGGCAATCTTGGCAGCCAATTTGGCAATCGGATAACCCGTCGCCTTAGAAGCAAGAGCTGACGAACGCGATACACGAGGGTTTACTTCGATAACATAGTACTTGAAGCTATGCGGATCAAGGGCCAGCTGAACGTTACACCCACCTTCAATCTTGAGTGCGCGGATAATGCTCAAGCTCGCGTCACGTAGCATTTGGTTTTCATAGTCTGACATGGTTTGCGCAGGAGCAAATACGATAGAATCCCCTGTATGAATCCCAACTGGGTCAAAGTTTTCCATGTTACAAACAACCAAAGCATTGTCAGCTGAATCGCGCATGACTTCGTATTCGATTTCTTTGAAACCTGCGATTGAACGTTCAATCAAACATTGGGTAACAGGTGACAGTTTCAACCCATTTTCAGCGATTTCACGCAATTCTTCCTCGTTGGAACACATACCACCACCAGTACCACCTAGGGTAAAGGCTGGACGGACAATGACTGGATAGCCGATTGATGCCGCAAAAGCAACTGCTTCTTCCACTGTGTTGACAATTTCAGATTCTGGAATTGGTTGCTCAAGCTCTTCCATCAATTGTTTAAAGAGGTCACGGTCCTCAGCTTGGTCAATAGCAGACAGTTTAGTACCCAGAAGCTCTACTCCGAGCTCATCTAGGATACCATTTTTAGATAATTCCATGGCCATATTGAGCCCTGTCTGACCTCCAAGAGTTGGAAGTAAAGCATCTGGGCGTTCCTTACGGAGAATACGTGTCACAAACTCCAGTGTAATCGGTTCGATGTAGACCTTGTCCGCAATCTCCTTGTCCGTCATGATAGTGGCAGGGTTTGAGTTCACCAAGACAACTTCATAACCTTCCTCTTTCAAAGACAAGCAGGCCTGGGTCCCAGCGTAGTCAAACTCAGCAGCCTGACCAATAATAATCGGACCAGAACCAATCACCATAATTTTTTGAATATCAGTACGTTTAGGCATTTTTAAGATATTAAGGGCGTCAAGCGGACAAAGCTAAAATAGGAGTTATGACGAAGAACTATCAGTTCCAGAAATAACTATCTTTTTAGCGCCGTCCGTAGCCCGTATTCAGTTCAGCAAATACGGACCACCCTTCTCCTTTCTATTCGGCAACTCTCTGGTTGCCATTAAATAAATTCTCCGACGATTTTTTAGAGAAACGATATTTTTCGATAAAAAATCTAGTGCAGGGAGTTTTTAGTTCGCCCAATAGCGACTAAAAGAAACGACCTGTCTTTCTATTCGTCGCCTCACAGAGCGACATTAAATAAGATACAAAGGACGAATAGAAAGCGATTGAATTTTAGGAAACCAAGGAAGGATTGACAATCCAAGTTGGTTTCTCTAAATTCCGAGCTCTCCGTCCGTGTTCAGTTACATAAATTCTCCGACGAGCTTTTACTCGTTCTTAGTTTGCTTGTTTAAAGGCTTCCATCATCTCGATAAATTCATCAAATAGGTAGCTTGCGTCGTGTGGACCAGGAGCTGCGTCTGGGTGGAATTGTACAGAAAAACCTGGTTGGTATCTGTGGCGAACTCCTTCAACTGATTTATCATTGATTTCTTCGTGGGTAATGATCAAATGATCTGGCAAGTCCTCACGGCTAACTGCATAACCGTGGTTCTGGCTGGTGAAGTCTATACGGCCTGTAGCAATCTCACGTACCGCGTGGTTAAATCCACGGTGACCAAATTTCATCTTGTAGGTCTTAGCCCCATTTGCCATGGCAAAGAGTTGGTGTCCCATACAAATTCCGAAAATTGGAATTTTCCCTTGCACACCACGAATCATGTCCAGTGCTTCTGGAACGTCTTCTGGGTTTCCTGGACCATTTGACAACATAACTCCGTCAGGATTGAGGTGGAGAATTTCTTCAGCCGTTGTTGAATACGGAACAACCGTCACGTTACAGTTGCGTTTGGAAAGTTCACGTAAAATTGAGTGCTTAAGACCAAAATCCACTAGCACCACGCTCAAACCAACTCCAGGAGCTGGATATGATGTTTTAGTAGAAACCTGCTTGATATTGTCTGTCGGCAGGACTGTTGCTTGAAGCTGGTCAGTTACATGGTCCATACTGTCTCCAACATGAGTCAAGGTTGCACGCATAGTACCGTGCTTACGAATAATCTTGGTAAGTGCACGCGTATCAATTCCTGAAATCCCTGGAATTTTCTTGGCTTTCAAAAATTCATCCAAGGTCATTTGGTTGCGCCAGTTGCTAGCTCGACGTGCTTCTTCAAAAACGACAACTCCCTTACAAGTCGGAATAATGGATTCGTAGTCATCACGATTAATTCCATAATTTCCCACCAAAGGATAAGTAAAGGTCAAGATTTGTCCATTATAAGACTGGTCTGTAATGGACTCTTGGTAGCCGGTCATCCCTGTGTTAAAGACGATTTCGCCTGTTACATCAATATCTGCTCCGAAGGCCTTGCCTTCAAAAACTGTGCCATCTTCTAATACTAGAAGTCTTTTTGTCATATTTTCACCTCTCGTGGACGCTCACTGGCGTCTTTTAACGTCTTGTGTTTTAATTGGCGTTTCTACTCGCCAATACGGATTCTAAGATTGCCATTCGAACAAAGACACCGTTGGTCATTTGTTGGACAATGCGTGATTTTGGAGCTTCAACCAAGTGGTCAGCAATTTCCACATCTCGATTAACTGGAGCTGGGTGCATGATTATTGCTGTTTCTTTTAAGCGATCATAACGTTCTTGAGTCAAACCATGTTGGGCATGGTAGTCTTCTTTTGAAAAGACTGCACCACTATCATGGCGTTCATGTTGAACGCGGAGCAACATCAAAACATCCACCTGATCAACAATCTCATCAATAGTTACAAACTGTCCATAGTCCGCAAACTCTTGACTTCTCCATTCCTCAGGTCCTGCAAAGAAAAGTTCAGCTCCCAAGCGTTTCAAAATTTGCATATTGGATTTGGCAACACGTGAATGATCCAAGTCACCTGCAATAGCAACCTTGAGACCCTCAAAGTGACCAAATTCTTCATAAATGGTCATCAAATCAAGCAAGCTCTGACTAGGATGTTGACCTGAACCATCTCCACCATTGATGATGGAAGTCGTAATGGTTGGACTCGTAATCAATTCTTTGTAATAATCGACCTCTGGGTGGCGAATCACGCAGACATCTACACCAAGCGCAGACAAGGTTAGGATTGTGTCATACAGTGTCTCACCCTTGTTTACTGAGCTGGTCTTCACATCAAAGTCCAGTCGCTCCAGCCCTAGCTTAATCTCTGCCACTTCAAAGGACTTATGTGTCCGTGTAGAATCCTCAAAGAAAAGATTTGAAACAATCGGATGGTCTTCATAAGGAAGCTGGGCTCCATTTTTAAACTCAATTCCTCGCTTAATCAATTTCATCACTTGATCGACAGTGAGGTCTTCCATGGACACCACATGGTTCAATGCTTGTTGATTTTCTGACATGGCTACTCCTTCAGCTTTCTAAGCTTCTTCAGTAATCAGAACTCTGTCTTGGCCATCAAGTTCTGTCATCTCTACGATGATCTCTTCAGAACGGCTGGTTGGGATATTTTTCCCAACGTAATCTGGACGGATTGGCAATTCTCTATGTCCACGATCTACTAGCACCGCAAGACTCACGCGCGCAGGACGACCATGTCCGACAATGTTATCGATAGCAGCACGGATGGTACGACCTGTATAAAGCACATCATCCACCAAGATAACTTCACGGTCTGTCACATCAACAGAAATCAAAGAAGTATCTTCTCCGCTTTTAACATCATCACGGAAAGGTTTGGTATCCAATTCCACAACAGGAACAGTGATATTTTCCAACTGCTCCAAGCGTTCTTTGATACGATGAGCGATGAAAACACCACGCGTTTTTATCCCAGCTAGGATAATCTTATTCAAATCTTTATTGCGCTCAATAATCTCATAAGTAATTCGCGTAATCGCTCGTTTGACAGTCAATTCGTCTACAACTTCTTTTGTCTTCATGACAAACCTCCAAAAAGAAAAGTCTCCTTCTACAAGGAGACTTGAAATGTATAGCCAAGCGAGCCCTACTATAAATAGTATAGACTTCACCCTTCTACTTTATCGCGCTCCTTGCCTGCCTCACGGGACAGGTTTAAAGGACTATTTAGTTATCATTTACTATAGCACAAAGCACCCTTAAAATCAAGCAAAAACTTTTTCAGAGCCCCCTCAAACATTACTAAAATCATATAATTGGGGATAGTGGTCACATTCTGGATTTTTGGGATGGCAAATAGCTCGTCCAAAGTAAATCATGGCCTGGTGGGCTGCTAACCACTCTTCTGGTGGTAGAACGTCCATGACACGTTTTTCTACTTCAAGTGGCGTAGCTGATTTTTTAACGATATCGTGATGCTTACAGATACGCTCCACATGGGTGTCCACTGCAAAAGCAGGAATTCCAAACCCCACACTCAGTACTACATTTGCTGTTTTACGACCAACACCAGCTAGACTTTCTAATTCCTCTCGAGTCTGAGGCACTTGACCATCAAAATCGTCTAGTAACTGTTGGGCACATTTTTTAAGAAATTTAGCCTTATTTCGATAAAGTCCTAGGCGGGAAATGTGTGAGGCAATTTCACTTTCAGTCGCGACAGACATGGCTTGAGGCGTTGGAAAGGCTGCAAAGAGAGCTGGCGTAGCCTTGTTGACTGCGGCATCTGTTGTCTGAGCTGACAACATCACTGCAACCAAGAGTTCAAAATGATTAGTAAAATCAAGGCTGGGTTTGGCGTCTGGGAAGAGGGCAATGATTTCTTCAATGACATAACGGGCACGTTTCTTGGATAAAACCATCTACTCGTCTCCGTCAAATAGTCCTTGCAAGCCAGCAAATGGACTGTTTTCTTCTTTCTTGGCTGCTTGTTGGGCTTGGTACTCTTCCTCTGTCATGATTTGCCAGTCATTTCCAGAAACAAAACCTTGACCAGCTTCTTCTTCTGCTGTTAAGACCTTGATTGGAATGTTTAGCAAGATATTATCGGAAACGCTCTCAGCAAGGTCGATTTCCCCATTTTCGATAGGCAAGACCAAGTCATCATCTAAAACTTCCTGATCTAGTTGGTTGGTTGCGCCTTCCATGAAAACCTCTGTCACTGGATAAGACTCTGCCAACTCAACTGGCTCCATACTGCGACTGGAAGCAAGGACAATGGTGTAAGATAGTTGATAATCTAAGAAATACATACGGTCTTCGTATTGGACCTTCCCTACCGTAAGGATATCTTTGACATCTATAATTTCTTGATTACGGTTACGTAAGTCTGATGCCAGGTCTAAAGCTTGTTCAAAATGTAGGCCTTCTGGCTGCTTACGGATTTCTTGAATGTTTAACTTCATATTTCCTCCATAAAGATTTACTCACTTGATTATACCATGAAAAGGCTACAAGTCAGCCTTAGAAACCTTGATATTAAAATCTCCTTTTTAACATATTTACTATGACATATTTTCTGTTTAGTGCTATACTATAGGCAAGAATACATCAGAGCAAGGAGGATGCTCATATGGAAGACAAAGCACTAATCAACCAAGCTTACCAACTCCTTTCCGAGTTAAATCAAAGTTTCCAAAATTGCAAACAAGGTACAGCCGATGATTTTCGTCTACAAGAACTGCTGAACACCACTCTCAAGGAACTTAAAAAAGCGGAAAGGCTTGACAACAGTATCTTAATCGACCTTGAGAAATTTTACCAACGTACCAGTCTACTGATTGGACTTGGTAACCTAAAACTGAATGAGCAAGCACGTACCGCTTGGCGCAACTATGACAAGTTCCATTACGAGCATGTCAAACACGTATTAACTCTCTATGGACCTGTTTTCGGTTTTTAGAGCTTGAAATTACTTGTTTTCTATTGACAAAATTTCCTGAAAGGTATAGGATAGAGGTACTAATACTCGGAGGTAAGGGAGACATGAACAACTAAGTCTATCAAATAAAGAACCTTTATTTAGTAGATCTTGTTTTTGTCTCTTTTTGTGTGCTCTTTTTGTACTGGATTTTCTGGTACTTTATCCACTTTGAAAATAAAAAACTAGAAAGCTGACCATCTGCTCCTCCTGGGTTGGGGTAGGCAGCTCCAAGCTAGTTTGACGAGTTTTTCAACGAGGATAATAGAGTTTTTGACAGTGACTTTGGGCTCTACTAGATAAAGTAGAGCTTTTTGTTATGCACTATCGACATTCTAGAAAGGGTAACAATATGATAAAAATCAATCATCTGACCATCACACAAAACAAAGATTTACGAGACCTTGTATCTGACTTAAGCATGACTATCCAAGACGGGGAAAAGGTTGCTATTATTGGTGAAGAAGGAAATGGTAAATCGACTTTACTACGAGCTTTAATGGGAGAAGCATTACCTGATTTTACTATCAAGGGCGACATCCAGTCTGACCTTCAGTCACTGGCCTACATTCCTCAAAAGTTACCTGAGGTGCTAAAAAATAGGACTCTACACGATTACTTCTTTTTAGATTCCGCTGATTTAGACTACGGTATCCTCTATCGCTTGGCTGATGAGTTGCATTTTGATAGCGACCGTTTTGCTAGCGACCAAGAAATTGGCAGTCTATCAGGGGGCGAAGCTTTGAAAATTCAGCTCATCCACGAGTTAGCAAAGCCTTTTGAGATTCTATTTTTAGATGAACCTTCAAATGACCTAGATCTTGAGACGGTTGATTGGCTAAAAAATCAGATTCGCAAGATTAGACAAACTGTTATTTTCATTTCCCATGATGAAGACTTTCTTTCTCATACGGCAGATACTATTGTCCACTTGCGACTGGTCAAGCATCGGAAAGAAGCAGAAACGCTAGTCGAGCATTTAGACTATGATCTCTATAGTGAGCAGAGAAAGGCTAATTTTGCCAGACAAAGCCAGCAAGCTGCTAACGACCAGAGAGCCTATGACAAAACCATGGAAAAACATCGCCGCGTCAAGCAAAATGTAGAAACTGCACTTCGAGCTACCAAAGACAGTACTGCCGGTCGCCTATTGGCTAAAAAGATGAAAACTGTTCTTTCTCAAGAAAAACGCTTTGAAAAGGAAACTCAGTCCATGACCCAAAAGCCACTTGAAGAGGAACAAATCCAACTTTTCTTTTCAGACATCCAGCCATTAGCGGCTTCTAAAGTCTTAATCCAACTGGAAAAAGAAAATTTGTCCATTGGCGAGCGCATTTTAGCTCAGGAGTTACGACTAACGGTCCGTGGCCAAGATAAAATCGGTATCATCGGGCCTAATGGTATTGGGAAATCGACTCTGCTAGCCAAGTTGCAACAACTGCTCAGCGACAAAAGAGAAATTTCTCTTGGTTTTATGCCACAAGATTACCATAAAAAACTGCAATTGGATTTATCTCCAGTAGCCTATCTCAGCAAAACTGGGGAAAAAGAGGAACTACAGAAAATCCAATCTCACTTAGCCAGTCTCAATTTCAGCTATCCAGAAATGCAGCACCAAATTCGCTCCTTATCTGGTGGTCAACAGGGCAAACTCCTACTTTTGGATTTAGTGTTACGCAAACCAAACTTTCTCCTTCTGGATGAGCCTACACGAAATTTTTCTCCTACTTCTCAACCTGAAATCAGAAAACTCTTTGCCTCTTATCCCGGCGGTCTGATCACTGTTTCGCATGACAGACGCTTCTTAAAAGAGGTCTGTACGAGTCTCTATCGTTTGACAGAAAATGGTTTGGAAGTCGTTGATTTACAAGATTTATAAATGTTGAACATAGCAAAAATCCAGAGACTTCTCTGGATTCTTTTTACATTTGTTTCAAGCGTTCGATTCGTTCTGAGATAGGTGGGTGGGTATAAAAGAGTTTTTGAAGTCCGCCACCTTTCTTGGGATCATTGATATAAAGAGCGCTGCTGGCATCATCGACATGGTGATGCATCGGCTCGCTATCCTCCAACTTACGCAAGGCATTGATCATCCCTTGAGGATTGCGAGTCAGCTCCACACTGGATGCATCCGCCAGAAATTCCCTCTGACGGGAAATGGCAAGTTGCACCAAAGTTGCTGCCAAGGGAGCCAAAACAATGGCTAAGAGGGAGATAACAAGCATGATAATCTCCAAACCATTTCCATCACGATCATTATCACTCCGTCTGCGGCCTGCGCCACCCCACCACATCATCCGACCAGCCATACTAGATAGCAGGGTAATGGCACTAGCAAGGGCAACAGCAATGGTCGAAATGCGGATATCGTAGTTCCGGATATGACTGACTTCATGACCCATAACAGCTTCTAGCTCCTCACGATTCATGATTGCCAGAAGACCCGATGTTGCTGCGACTGCTGCATTCTGCGGGTTTGAACCTGTTGCAAAGGCATTTAAAGAAGAATCCTCAATGATGAAAACACGTGGCATAGGGATCTGAGCGACCATGGCCATATCCTCCACTACATGGTAGAGGTCTGGTGCCGTTTGCTCATCAACCTCACGCGCCCCATTCATAGACATGACAATCTCTGTTGATTGAAAGATCATGGTTAAGGCATAGACAAGACCAATGATTAGGGCTATAATCATCCCCCCAAGACCTGATCGCATGAAGAGATAGCCAACGGCATAACCAACCAAGGCCAAGAGTAGGAAGAAAACCAGCAACAAAACCCATGTTTTTCGTTTATTGCTCGCGATTTGATCAAACAACATCTTAGTCACCTAAACCGCTAAAGTCAACTTTAGGAACTGCCTTTTCCTCTTCAGGTGTTTGAAGGAAGTCCGCAGCTTTAAAGCCAAATAGGCCTGCGATGACATTGCTTGGGAAGCTTTCAAGTTTTACATTGTAGTTGCTGACAACACTGTTGTAGAGTTGGCGTGAGTAGGAAATTTTATTTTCTGTATTGGTCAACTCTTCTTGTAATTTGATAAAGTTAGCACTAGCTTTCAAGTCTGGGTAATTCTCTGCTACTGCAAAGATACCGGAAATCTGGCGGGTAAGGGCATCACTGGCCTTCATCGCTTCAGCTGGCGAGGTTGCTGTGGCTACTTGTCTACGAAGTTCTGTCACTTTTTCCAAGGTAGAACCTTCATATTTGGCATAGCCTTTTACAGTCTCAATCAAGTTTGGCAAGAGATCATTTCGACGTTTCAACTGAACATCGATCTGGCTCCAAGCCTCCTTGGTTTGCATACGATTTTTCACCAAACCGTTATAGCTAACAATCACAAAAATAACAACAAGAGCCAAAACTCCAAGAATAATCCAAGTCATAATCTTATTCCTTTCTACTTTTAGATTAATACCAGTATATCAAAATTTTAATGAATATGGTAAAATAAGATGATACTAGAGAAGGAAACTACTATGAAACCAGAAACATTTTACAGCCTACTAGCTGAGCAAAATCTTCCACTTTCTGACCAGCAAAAGAACCAATTTGAACGCTATTTTGAACTCTTGGTCGAGTGGAATGAAAAGATTAACCTGACCGCTATTACAGACAAAGAAGAAGTCTACCTTAAACACTTTTATGATTCGATTGCTCCCATCCTACAAGGCTTGATCCAAAATGAGAATATCAAACTTCTTGATATCGGAGCTGGGGCAGGATTCCCAAGTCTTCCTATGAAGATCCTCTATCCTCAGTTAGATGTGACTATCATTGATTCGCTCAATAAGCGCATCAACTTCCTCCAACTATTGGCTCAGGAGTTGGATTTGGATGGTGTTCACTTCTACCATGGACGGGCAGAAGACTTTGCTCAAGACAAGAACTTCCGTGCCCAGTTTGATGTGGTGACGGCTCGTGCGGTTGCCCGTATGCAGGTTTTGTCTGAGCTGACCATTCCCTATCTTAAAGTCGGCGGAAAACTATTGGCACTCAAGGCCAGCAATGCCCCTGAGGAATTATCTGAAGCCAAGAATGCTCTCAATCTCCTCTTTAGCAAGGTAGAGGACAACCTCAGCTACGCCCTTCCAAATGGAGATCCCCGTTATATCACAGTGGTCGAAAAGAAAAAGGAGACGCCTAACAAGTACCCAAGAAAGGCTGGCATGCCCAACAAACGCCCACTTTAATTTTTTTAGTAAAATAATTATTTACAAAATCTGCCTCGCTTTCTTATTTCTGGGCTCGGGAAAAAATGATTTACAAAATCTGCCTCGCTTTCTTATTTCTGGGCTCGGGAAAAAATGATTTACAAAATCATTTTTTTCTGCTATACTATCACAAGCAAAGGTTTTTAATGTCATCCTGTGAGGTGACGAAGGCGCAGATTTATATAAATTTTTAAAAGATAGCTATTTTTTAAAAAGTCTTACTCTGAGGGCCTATTGCTGTAAAATAATGGGCTCTTTTTTGGTGCCCAAAAGTGAGGTTTTTATGAAACAGGAATCAACTGTTGACTTGTTACTAGACGTTGATCAACGTCCTTCTGCTGGTAAAGGTATTCTTCTCAGCTTCCAGCACGTATTTGCCATGTTTGGTGCAACCATTCTCGTTCCCTTAATTTTGGGAATGCCCGTATCGGTTGCTCTCTTTGCTTCTGGTATTGGAACACTTATCTACATGATTTCTACTGGCTTTAAGGTTCCAGTTTATCTAGGTTCTTCATTCGCCTTTATCACGGCTATGTCTCTAGCCATGAAAGAAATGGGGGGCGATGTATCTGCCGCTCAAACTGGAGTTATCCTGACTGGTTTGGTCTATGTCCTTGTAGCAGCAAGTGTTCGTTTTGCAGGTACGAAATGGATTGACAAACTCTTGCCACCAATTATTATCGGACCTATGATTATCGTTATCGGTCTTGGACTTGCTGGTTCAGCTGTAACGAATGCTGGACTTGTAGCAGATGGAAACTGGAAAAATGCCCTTGTAGCCGTTGTTACGTTCTTGATTGCAGCCTTTATCAATACAAAAGGAAAAGGTTTCCTCCGTATCATTCCTTTCCTCTTTGCCATCATCGGTGGATACCTATTTGCCCTAGTTCTTGGATTAGTTAACTTCACTCCTGTTCTTCAAGCCAACTGGTTTGAAATCCCTGGTTTCTACTTGCCATTTAATACGGGTGGTGCCTTTAAAGAGTACAACTTGTACTTCGGTCCTGAAACCATCGCCATCTTGCCAATCGCAATTGTAACCATTTCAGAACACATCGGTGACCACACAGTTTTGAGCCAAATCTGTGGCCGTCAATTCCTGAAAGAACCAGGACTTCACCGTACGCTTCTCGGTGACGGTATCGCGACATCTGTATCTGCCTTCCTCGGTGGACCAGCTAATACGACCTACGGAGAAAATACAGGGGTTATCGGGATGACTCGTATCGCTTCTGTCTCTGTTATCCGTAACGCGGCCTTTATCGCGATTGCTCTGAGCTTCCTAGGTAAATTCACTGCCTTGATTTCAACCATTCCAAATGCTGTGCTTGGTGGCATGTCCATCCTTCTCTACGGAGTTATCGCCAGCAACGGTCTAAAAGTTTTGATTAAAGAGCGCGTTGACTTCAGCCAGATGCGTAATCTCATCATTGCAAGTGCCATGTTAGTACTTGGACTTGGTGGAGCTATCCTCAAACTTGGCCCAGTTACACTTTCAGGTACTGCTCTATCAGCCATGACAGGAATTATCTTAAACTTGATTTTGCCACACGAAAATAAAGACTAATCATCTATACACACAAAATCCACTCGATTGAGTGGATTTTTTAATTACTTACTCTTTATTTCCAGCAGTAAATCTTTCAAAGAAATAATGGTCACAGCTAGTAAAATCATAGCCATACCGACAAAATCAATCGCATAAAACTGTTCCTTCATAATCAGAAAGGCAAAGAAAACGGCTGAAATTGGCTCTATAGAAGCTAATAAACTAGACTTAACAGGGCCTATCAGACTAGCCCCTTTTAGAAAAGCTGTATAGGCAAAGACCGTTCCGATGATGATAATCCCAGCAAATGCAAAGAGAAAATCTAAGCTAGTCGGTATGCTGGCCTGTAAGACTCCTGTGAAAGGAATAGCCACTACACCAGAAATAACCATCCCGACACCAATCACCAAAATACTGCCCCACTTCTTAATCAAAGCAATGGGAAGGATGATATAGAGGGCATAGGTCAAGGCTGAAAATAGGCCCCAGAAAAGACCAGCAGGTGTGACAGACAACTGGTCAACTTTCCCGTGCGTCGCAATCAGAAAAGTTCCTCCTATAGCCAATCCAATCGAAATAAGCTCAGCCAGAGTAGGCGCCACCTTGTCCTTGATACAAGTATAAACCAAGATCCCAACGGGGCATACATACTGGAGAACTGTCGCCGTGCCAGCATTGGTTTCCTGAATGGCAGAAAGATAGGCAAACTGGTTTAAAAAAAGTCCAAACAAGGCAAACAACAGCAGAGATAAAAGACTTTTTCTGTCTTTTAAAAAAGCATAGAGTTTATCCTTTGCAGTCATATAGGATAAGACTACCAGTGCCAAACCTGCAATGATAAGCCGCAGATTGGTCAAGACTAGAGCAGAAATCCCGTGTGCCATCAGGTATTGGCCACTGGTTCCAGACAAGCCCCAAGCAATCCCTGCCACTACTGTATACAGAGTTCCTTTTACGGTTTTTGACATGCTTCTCCCTACTCCTCTTGACGAATCATTTCCATCACTTGATTTCGATCGACTATCCACTGGGCACGCTCATCCTTTTCATACGTTCGATTGGACAGAAAGATGGCAGCTTCCTGCTTCTCCCGATTCCACATAATAAAGGTACCTGTATAACCCGTATGGTCGAACCAAGCTCCTTCCAGATTCCAGGCTAGAGAACGCTCCTTATCATCTAAGGGAGAAAAATTTTGGTTCAAATCTGCTGCAAAATCATCTTTCAAGTAATGTTCCAGAAAGATTTGCAGATCCCTAACAGTTGAAAACAGACCTGCACTCCCAGCATGTTTCCCTAAAAGACGGGCTTTGGGATCGTGGATCTTTCCAGCCTCTACTCCTCTCACTGTTGGTACAGCTCGCTCAACGGGGCCAAACATGGTTTCCTTCATCCCCCATGGTTCCAAAACTTGCTCTTCTATAATCTGATCCAGGTCTTGGTTAAAGATTTTTTCCAAAACAAAGCCCAAGAGTAAAAAGTGGACATCCGAGTATAGGAAGGCTGGCTGATTTCGCTTATTGAGGTGAAACATGGCTTCTTTTAATTCAGGGGCAGTCAAGAGATCCCGATTTGGAATAAAGGGGTCTAAGTCTGTTGCATGAGTCAGAAGTTGCCGTATAGTGATATCAGGATAATCACACTCCGGTAAAAAATCCGTCACCGGTCGATTAATATCTAATTTGCCCTGCTGCCACAAGAAGGTAAAAACCGTCCCCACTCCCACAACCTTACTCACACTAGCCAGATCATAAATCAAACCGCTTTCTGTCTTCACCCCCCGTTCTGGATCACTCAATCCTAGATAAGACTCTTTCCATTCACCATCCTTATAATACGCAAAAGAGGCCCCGGGATAAATCCCTGCCTCGATTTGATTTTCTATTTTTCTTAGAATTTTTTCCAACTTCATGCTTCTTCAAACCACAATTCAATGTTATTGGTATCTTTACCGAGGAAGAATTTTTCAGACTTAGGGACAAAATAGCCTGTCTTTTCAAATTTCTGACGAAGACTGGTTAGATCAAAATTTCTTACTAAAAATTTCAACATCGTCAAGTCCCAAGTAACATTGTTTTCAACAACCAAATCTAGTCCTTGCCCTTTAGTAAAGGTGATTACTTGCGCTACTCCTTCAGGATCAAGTAAGCTCTCTGTCCCTTCAGGCAAACGCAACTCCATAGAAACCTCAAATTGGCTCAAGTATTTTATACTTGTATTTGAATAAAATTCAGGAACAGTCTCCAGTGGAACCAAATCTCTTATATCATTTTCTGCATGAACAAGGATCACATCCTCTTCAGGAGAAACAATCTCAAAAGCATATCCACGACTTCCTTTAAACAAGCGAGGAAGAGACTTCATTTGAGAAAGAAGGGCCTTGATTTCGGAAGGATCCTCAACCTTTATCAAGAGCCTAGCTAGCTTCTTAAGTCCTTCAACTCTGCGAGTTCGCATGCTTGGAGCCTCTTCTAAAATCAATCTCTCCGTACCCGTCTGGTCGCCTAATGAAAGAAAGGCAGACTCTTCTAGTAAGGGTTTCATTCCTAGAGTTTCAATATAAAATATCTCATTTAATTTTCGATTATTAACTTTCAAAGTCGGAATGATCCGAACAATCTCATTCACATCCATAAGTTCCTCCAACTCTTTTATTTTAAAGGATTTTAGAATATTTTACAAGCCATATTTGTTTAAATTAGAAAATTTTCCAAGAAAAAAACTGGGTTTCCCCAGTTTCGTTTCTTATAGGTAAAGTAGTTTGAATAGTGCTACTGCTGCAATTCCCGCTGCAATTGGAGCTACAACCGGAACCCATGCATACCACCATTTTGAATCACCCTTGTGTTGACCAAGAACTGATTTTGGAAGGAGTTCGTGAAGAAGACGTGGTCCAAAGTCACGAGCTGGGTTCAAACCAGGTCCAGTAGGTCCACCGAGTGAAGTTACCAAGGCCATTACTAGGAAACCAAGTCCTAAATGAGCAACTGAAAGACCTGCTGCTGTGTGTGGTGCTATTTGAGCCTTAATAGCTAATTCAGAAAAGTCAACTGTTTGATTGGCCTGCGTTGCCATTTGCTTCATGTATTGCATTACTTCCGCACCAAAAAAGTTTTTAGTCATTCCTAGGGCTGCAAAGAACAGAACAAACGAACCGACAAACTCATTGATAAAACCATTTACACTTGCTGCGAAACGTGATTCTTTTGTACCGTGATCAACATTTGAAATCGTTGAGAAAGTACCCAAAATGTTATTAGAATTCTCTGTTTTCAAGTAGTAAGGACGGTGAGTTGCAACAACCATAGCTTGACCAAAAATCGCTCCTAAAACTTGCGCAAGGATATAATATGGTACTTGTTCCCAAGGGAAAAGTCCACTCACAGCAAGTCCAAGTGTGAAGGCTGGGTTGATGTGGTTCCCAGATACATTACCGAACATCAAGGCTGGGATCATAACCCCCATACCGTAACCAACCGCGATAACGAGCCAGCCACTTTGGTGACCTTTCGTACCTTTAAGTTCAACGTTAGCAACTGCACCATTACCAAGAATGATCAGAATGGCAGTTCCCAAAAATTCAGTGGCATATTTAATAGCCCATGTAAAATCCATTTGATAGATTCTCCTTAATTTTTTTAGACAATCCTTATTCTATCAATTTTTAGGCCTTTTAGCAATATCTTTTCTAAAAGAATCTCTGGAAAACGCTTTATTTAACTTATCTTTAAGAAAAGGACAAAAGAAGTCAAACTCCTTTCATCCTATTCATTACTCTTGACGTTGACCAAAGTCTGCTATCATCTGATCCAGCTCCTCACGGCTTGGAGTTGTCAACATATAGAGAATATCTCCTTGTAGCTCTGCAAAGGCTGCTGGCATGATTTTCTTAGCCTTAAAACCTCCTTGGTATTTAGCTAGTAACTCCTCTTCTGAGTAAACATAATGAGAACTTAAACGCCGAGCAGTCGCCAAACAATAGAGGGGTTCAAAATATGAACCAGGGAATGGCTCTCCTGCTACGATAGCCGCATAACCTCGGTAGAGGTCAAAAGAGTGGGCATAATTGTAAACATCAATGGTAAAACCACCTGCCGGACGGTTATTATACTCAATAGCGATATAGTCATCTCCCTCACGAAAGAATTCAATATGGAAGAAACGCTCCCTCATACCAAATTCTTTGATGATGGCTTCGCCGTACTTCCGTAATTTTGGATCCATATCCTTGAGAACATAATAGGCATTATCCATCTTGTAAAGCATAAGATCCAGTGGTGTGTGAGCATAGTTGAAAGTTGTCGAAAAGACAATCTTACCGTCCTTGTCCACTAGTCCGTCAAAGGTACAGATTTCGCTAGAAGTAACAAATTTCTCAAAGAAATAAACGGTCGAATGATCCCATTCTTGCTTGAACCGGTCCACATCTTCCTGACTTTCCAGCTTAAAGGTTGCTGCTGCCCCCACCCCATTATCAGGTTTGGCAATCAATGGTAAACCGATCTCCTCCACAGCCTGAGCTACATCGGTCTCTGTTTTAATCACTGCTCCTGGAACAACAGGTACTCCTGCCTTTTGGAAATGTTTTTTCATTTCAGACTTAAACTTGGTCTTTTTGAGATCCTCTGGTTTGACACCAAAGACATTGAATTGTTCTCTGAGTGTTGCATCCAGCTCTAACCAGTATTCATTGTGCGATTCGATGCGGTCGATTGGTCCGTGTTTGTAAATAAGAAAAGCAACCGCGCGTTTGACTTCGTCTATGTTCTCAAGATTGTCCACACGGAAATACTCGGTTAGGCTATTGCGCAGAGGCTCATCCAGTTGCTCATAAGGCTCCTGACCAATACCCAAGACTGTGATGCCTTTATTAGCTAGCTCGATGGTAAACTGTTGAAAGTTTTGTGGATAGTAGGGTGAAATAACAAGATAATTCATAGGCAACTCCTTTTATAGATTCATGTGACCAAGGAAATAAGGCATTTGTTTACGCCACCAATCCCAGTCATGGGCAACATCATGTCCCCACTCAGCAAACCAGGCAGGGATTTGTTTCTTGTCAAAGGCTTCTTTCAGTTTGTAGAAGGACGGCAGACCATCTTGTTCCCAAGCACCGAGACCCGTACAGACGACAATCTCCGCCTGACGGTAACGATCGATAAACCAGCTGTCATTCTGATTCCAAATATAATCTACTGGCGAGTTCTGGTAAATAGCATCATCATTGTAGTAATCGCCGACAAAGAAACGTGCGTCGTAAACACCACTGAGGGCAATCACCTTGGTAAAGACATCTGGATGCTGGAGGAAGAAATTGAGTGCATGGTAGCCTCCCATCGAGCAACCTGTCGTCATCATGCCATCAAACCAACCTGTCTTATGCTTGATAAAAGGAATGGCCTCCTCAATCACATAGCGTTCGTAAGCACGGTGCATCTCTGCTTGGTCATGACCATTTTTCCAAGTAGCCAACCAGCTCTCGCTGTCCACACTGGATAGAGTAAAGAACTGAACACGGCCTTCCTCGATAAAGGAAGCACAGGCATCAATCATGCCAAAATCATAGTATTCATTGTGACTGCCACCAGATGAAGCAAAAACCACAACTGGAATCCCAGCGTGTCCATAACGGTTGAGGTACATTTCACGGTTGAGGTTACCACTCCAGTGGCTAAGATGTTCAATATGCATTGGCTTTCTCCTTTCTTAACTTACCATTTCTCTGCAAAAAAACGGAGACAGTCTGGTAAATTTTCCGACCAAGGGATTTCACTATGGATAGCACCAGACTGAACTTTCAAGACAAGATTATCCAAGCCTACTCCACCTGCAATCAAATCATGATAATAGCGAAGCGATGAGTCGATATAGGCTTGCTTGATATTGCCAGCCATCAGAGTCTTGTCCGTATCATCTGCTTCTTCCGTTCCAACATAGATAAAAATGCGCTGTTCAGGCGACAATTTCTTGCGCTCGATATAGCGGTTAAAGGCTTCTTGGTGAAGCCAGTTAGCAGATGAGAAGACACCTAGACAACCAATTCGGTCTTGGTACTCTAGTCCGATAAACTGGGTAATATTGCCTCCTAGTGACGAACCAATCATAGCCGTGTGCTGGCGATCAGCTTTGGTTCGGTAGGTTTCATCGATAAAAGGCTTGACCACCTCCATGACAAACTCGGCATACTCCACACCCTTACCGCCAAACTGCTGGCCTGGGATAGGAGATTCTTGAAACTTCCAAGCCGCATACTCATTCATCCGCCCCATTCCGTCATTATCTATAGCAACGACAATCATGCGACTGATGTCAGGATTTCGTTTAATAGCCGGAATGATCTTCCATGAGTGTCCGATATAAGACTCCTTGCTGTAAAAGACATTTTGTCCATCATGAAAGTAAACAACAGGATAAAAACGGTCTGTGTCTTTCTCGTAGTCCTTAGGCAGAAGCACACGCACACGACGCTCTTTTCCTGTATAAGGAACCTTGAGTTTGTGTTCTTTCATTTTTAAGTAAAAGTAGGAATGATTCATTGTCAGAAAACTCTCTATATTCAAAATTTTATCTCATTATACCATAAAAATAGAAAAAAAGTCAGTAATTGTCCATTTTAAGGATAAATAACTAACTTTTTCATTTATTTTTCTGAATTCTTCTGGATTTTCTGATTAGAGGAGATTGTCAATTAACTCATCGACAGCATCTTTTTCAACCTGGGGAGTGATTTCAGTAATCATGATACCAGCCACTGCTCGCTCAACCAAGCCTTCAACATCCATGCGTGCTTCATACTGCTCTGCATTCTTAATTTTAGGATTGGTCTTAGGACGATCAGGCGCAAAAATAGTACAGCAGTCTTCAAACGGTTGGATAGAAATATCAAAGGTATCGATTTCCTGGGCGATGTCAATGATTTCCAACTTGTCCATCGTAACCACAGGGCGGATGATGGGAGTGTTAGTCACAGCGTTGATAGCCTGCA
The DNA here is from genome assembly GCF_002096275.1 of Streptococcus oralis subsp. tigurinus. Lineage (GTDB taxonomy): Bacteria > Bacillota > Bacilli > Lactobacillales > Streptococcaceae > Streptococcus > Streptococcus oralis_CN. The sequence continues at coordinate 520,058 of NZ_NCUG01000018.1, forward strand.
TGCTTTCCAAGGTCTGGCTGGCTACTTGACCAAGACTTTCCCCATTGATGATAACTAAACCATTTCGTACCTCACGGATACGGTCAGTAATGCGCATCATAAAACGACGAGTCAAGGTCATGAGGTAGGCTTCTGGCGCTTTAGTCTTGATTTCCTCTTGAATCTCTGTGAAAGGCACTTCGATAAACTGGATATTGCCGCCAAACTTGGTTAATTTACGGGTCAAATCTTGGGCCTTTTTAAGGGCACCAGGACTCGTGTAAGGTGGGCTGGCAAAGTGAACGGCCTCAATATCTACTCCACGTTTAAGGGCTAGATAACCTGCTACAGGCGAGTCAATCCCTCCTGACAACATGAGCATACCCTTACCAGAAGTACCCACAGGCAAACCACCTGCTCCTCGAATAGTCTCATAGGAAAGATAAGCTGCTTCCTCACGAATCTCCACCTGAAGATTGATGTCCGGATTTTTCATTTGAGCTTGGACATTTGGAATAGCTTCGAATACAGCTCCACCAAGTGTTTGGTTGAGTTCACGACTGTCGAGTTCAAAGTTGTGGTCGCTGCGCTTACTAGAAATCTTAAAGGTCATGCTTTCCTTGTAGATTTCCTTCATAATCTCTTGAACAGAAGACTTCAGAACTTCTACGGACTTTTCGACCTTATATACTGGAGAAAAATTCTGAATCCCGAAGACTTGTTTGAGAGATTCTGCAACTGCTGTGTAGTCGGCTCCATTCAGGTAAGCGTGGGCACGGTCGCGATCAGCAGTTACCTTAACTTGGGGATAGATGGACAAAACGTCCGAAATATTATTACGAAGTTTATTGATGAACCGCATACGGTTTTTGCCCTTGGTTGATAACTCTCCGTAGCGAATCATAATTTCTGAATACTGCATGAATGCTCCTATCTTACTTTTCTAGTTTGATTGTAAATTAATTTTAGTTTGGTCAAGAATTGCTCGACCTGACTCATATCATTTTCAAGATCTAGGCTAAGACGCACAGCTGACTGGGCCTTATCTTTTTCCACTCCCATAGCAATCAAGGTCCCTGCAGGTTTTCCAGCCTTGGATGAACAAGCCGAGGTTGTGGAAATGAAAATGTCATAGTCTTCAAAGGCGTGAACGATGACTTCACCACGAACACCCTTAATCCCAAAAGTCAAGATATGAGGGGCAAAATCATCCTCATCTGAAAAGACAAAAATATCTGGATAATCCAGAAGGGCTTGACGAATGACTGATTTCATCTGCCCTGTCTTATTAGTAAAGATATCTAACTTTTCCATAGATAAACGGAGAGATTTTGCTGTCGCTGCAATCCCTGCCACATTTTCAGTTGTCGAACGATAGTCTCGCTCCTGACCACCACCAGTCAACAGAGGCGTAATTTTCTTACCAGACTTGATATAGACAAAGCCAACACCTCTGACACCATGAAACTTATGACTCGAAAAGGTCGCAAAATCCACTCGATCTGTCAGATATTTTTCAGTCGGAATCTTAGCGAGTGCCTGAACTGCATCAACGTGGAAGGAAATAGTTGGCTTGTCTGCCAACAGTTCTGAGATAGCCTCAATAGGTTGAATAGACCCAATTTCATTGTTTACTGCCATAATGGAGACGAGGGTCGTATCAGGTCGTATCAAAGCTCCTAGAGTCTCAACATCCACAAACCCTTTCTCATCAACTGGAGCAAAATCCACCTCAAAACCTTGACTTTTCAGCCAGAGGGCTGATTCCTTAACTGCTGGATGTTCAATGGCTGATACGATGATGTGCTTGCCAAACTGGGCTTTTTCAAAGGCCACTCCTTTGATGACCCAGTTATCTCCTTCTGTTCCACCAGAGGTAAAGAAGATTTCGTCACTTTTCTTACCAATCAAATCCGCAATTTGCTGACGGGAAGCATCTAAAATTCGTGTTGCCTGATCTCCCAAACGATGGAGACTGGATGGATTTCCTACAATTTTCGAAGCGACCTGAGTATAAGTTTCAAGTGCTTCAGGATAAGGCTTGGTCGTTGCCGAATTATCAAAGTAGATCATGTTTTCTCACGCTTTCTAAAATCACTTCTTCTATTGTATCATGAAACGAAGCTTGCGACAAGAAAGGGCAAGTCCTCTTTTTTTAAGATTTTTTTAAAGAAATGAGGTATAATAAATCATAATTAAAGGAGAGTATCATGTCTAACTATCATAGAACTTCAAAACCAAAAACAGAACACATCAAAAAGGGATTTACTGTCTTTCAAAAAACGATTGCTACCATCGGTAGTATCCTTGGCCTAATCACCGCTACTATCACCATCATGAACGCCATGGATAATAGCAAAAACAATAAAAAAGAACCGACGACAACCCAAACAACTGTTGTCAAGGAGATTCAAAAGGAATCCCCTCAGGAAAATACTACACCTAACAAGGACAACACTTCTACTAAAGAAAATATCCCGCAAGAAGAAACTTCTCAATCCAACACGAAAGAGGAGAAAAAAGAAGAACAGAAAATAACAACTCAGGATTCTTCTACACCTTCCTCAACAAAAGAAACAACTGATAGTGGAAACTCGTCCAAAACGACTAGTTCCGAAAACAAAAGCAATCAATAACTACTAAAATAGCTTCCTTCCAGCTTTGGAAAGAAGCTATTTTTTATTGTTGCAATACTTTTCGTGGTTTGGTTCCCTCAGCTGGACCGATGACACCTGCCATTTCGAGTTCTTCCATCAGGCGGGTCGCACGGTTAAATCCAACCGACAAACGACGCTGAATCATCGAAGCACTGGCTTTCTGCGTCTCGATAACCAGAGCCTTAGCTTCTTCAAAAAGCGGATCGCCACCAGCTTCACCATCTGAAAATTCTCCTTCATTTTCAGAAACCTCACCTGGGTCAAAACTCTCATCATAGTCCGCATCCGCCTGAGCCTTGATGAAGTTTACGATGCGTTCAACATCATCATCCGAGATAAAGGATCCTTGCAGACGGACTGGGTGATTCTCATCGATTGGTTTAAAGAGCATGTCTCCTCGACCGAGCAATTTTTCTGCTCCATTCTCATCCAAGATGGTTCGTGAATCTGTGCCTGATGAAACTGCAAAAGCCACACGAGAGGGGACATTGGCCTTGATAAGACCAGAGATAACATCGACTGATGGACGTTGCGTTGCGAGAATCATGTGAATCCCTGCGGCACGCGCCTTCTGTCCGAGACGAATAATGGCATCTTCCACTTCCTTGCTAGCCACCATCATGAGGTCTGCCAACTCATCTACAATGACAACAATTAAAGGCAGCGGTACTTGTCTGTACTCAGACTGGGCATTGAATTCCTCGACCTTGGCATTGTAACCAGCGATATTTCGTACACCAACCTTAGCGAAGAGTTCATAACGGTTTTCCATCTCATCCACAACCTTTTGCAGAGCCTTGCTGGCCTTGCGTGGATTAGTCACAACGGGAATCAAGAGATGGGGAATGTCGTTATAAACCGATAACTCAACCATCTTTGGATCCACCATCATAAACTTGACCTGGTCTGGTCTTGCTTTCATAAGAATGCTAGCGATAATACCATTAACTGCGACTGACTTCCCTGATCCCGTTGAACCTGCAACAAGTAAGTGGGGCATTTTGGAAAGGTCAAAGGTGCGAGCAGTTCCATTGACAGCCTTACCCAGAGGAATTTCGAGGAGATTTTCTGGTTTTGTTTGAGACTGTTCCCAGAGTTCTCGGAAGGAAACAGTCGCGATTTCTGAGTTAGGAACCTCAATGCCGACTAAGGATTTACCAGGTATTGGTGCTTCAATCCGGACGTCCTTGGCCGCCAAAGCTAGCGCTAAGTCGTCAGCCAAGTTAGAAATGCGATTAACTCGGACTCCCACTGCTGGCTTGACTTCATACTTAGTTACTGATGGGCCGATTTCAGCCCGTTCAACCGTTACCTTGATACCAAAGCTGGCAAAGGTTTCTTCTAAGATTTTGATATTTTCTCGAACAATCTTCTTTTCCTTGGACTGATCTTTGGGTTTATCTGGCGCAAAGAGTTGCAAGCTTGGCAGCTTGTATTCAAGGGCTTCCTTAGCAGAAAAATCAACCTGCACCTCTTCATCCTCAAAATCTTCTTTCTCGTCTGGAACTTCAACGTCAGCTTGAGGGAGGATAATCTCGGGTTCACTCCATTCTTTTTCAGGAATTGGTGGAAGATCATAGTCTGGAACTTCTGGTAAGATTTCTCCAGTTTCAGGATCTACAGAAGGAAGCGGTAGTGCATCCTGTTCTTCTTGTTCTCTCTTGATTCTTGCTGCTTCTTCAGCTTCTTGACGAGTCTTATCTTCTTCTCTCTTGATGAAGCGTTCCTGTTTTCTCTGTTCCTGTTTTTCCATGAAGGATCTGAACTGAGCTCCAATAAAGGCTGCAACATCATAAATAGACCAAGGACTGACCAAGAGAGCCCCAACTAGAATCAAAAAAACTCCAATAAAGTACGATCCGATATTGGAGAAAAGAAAGGATATGGGGATGTAAAGTCCAACACCTAGCAGACCTCCACCAGCAAAGCTAGTCACCCGGATACCAGTCAGATCCGTCATAACTTGAGCCAAGGTCCCTTTTAGAACTGACTGCTCCAAACCAAACTTCCAGACAAGATAGGCCTCAAAAATCAAGAGCAAGCCAGCAAAGATACAGAGAAATCCTGACAGAAGCCCCTCTTGCTTGCGTATCCATTTAAAAAGAAAAAGATAGATGAGGAGGCCACCTATAGCCACATAAGCTAAACTTCCGACTAACAGTCGAATGAGATTATAAAGGGTGATACCCGCAGCACCAAGCTTGAGAGCTGCAATAATCAACAATAAGGCAATTCCTAAGGAAATCAACATCCTCTGGATAGCCTGTTTTCTTTCGAGTTCTGCTTTAGACGGTCTCCGTCTTGTTTTACTTGTATTCTTGTTTGCCATGCTTCTATTATACCATATTTCAGAAACATCTAGAGAAATCAAAAAAATGACTGCATCTACTAGACACAATCATCTTTCGTTGATATTTCTGAATTTTCTATTCTATATGATTTTTCAACAACCTTGTCTCACTACTTCTTCAAAAATCTAATTGCTGATTTTCTTGCCTTCTCAATCTTTTCGATTTCCAACTTCTCTACAGCAGATGTAGGAATCCATTTTTTCCCAAATAAAACTTGAGCTGCTTCTATCATCAGAGCACAAGCCCGAAAGTCCTTTTCTTCTGGAATCGCCTCTCGAAACAAATCCTTCGTTTTCTCCATCAAGACTTCTTTTTCAACTTGATGAAAAGATAATTGCATCAAACTACTGGCAGACCAGGCACGACAAAGTGCATCTTGGTCAGTCAAGAGATGTTGCCCTAAGATTTCTATCTCACTTATTGAACCAATCCAACCTAGGGCAATGATTAGCTTTCTACGATTCGAAGCTTCTGAACTAGGTAAAAGAGAGATTAGAACAGGAAGTACTTGCTTGCAAGAAGATGCATAAAAATCTCTATGTCTTACTTTGGAAAGGATTTTCGCTAGGAAATAAACAATCAAAATGCGTTGACTCTCATCTTCCTCTTGATTGAGAGTTTCCAAAAGATAGTCTATTCCCTCCTGCCCATGCTGGTCAAAACTTGCTTCAAAATTTAGGTCAGTTCCTTCCTCCCAATCGTTGCAAATGAGTTCAAAATGAAAGGCAATTTCTGGGCTCCTACCTAAATCAGCTATAAAATGAATTCGTTTAGAATCAGGAAAATCTTCCTCCACCAAGCTGGCATAGGTTCCTTGTAACGCTTCTTTTGTAAGACTTTTGCGACCGAACTGTTCCTTTTCTAGTTTGTCGATTCCTTCTTTTCTAGAATCACTCATGACACTTATCTCCTCTAAGATATTTGTAGAACTTCAGCATTCTATCATTTAAATTCTCTAAGATTTACCTCTATTATATCACTTTGAAGACCGTTCTCCCTAACTCCATCATCAAAAAATGACTGCCCACTTTCGTGTTCAGTCATTTGAGTATTTGTGATTATTTTTCTAATGGTTTACGAAGGTAACCATAAACCACACCACTTACAATTGCGCCTACCAAGACAGAGGCAAGGTAAAGAAGGGCATTTGAAGTTAGGGCGATAACGAAGATTCCTCCGTGTGGTGCCATGAGTTTGATACCTGCAAGACCAACGAGTCCACCTGCTACTGCCGATCCAAGGATGAAACTTGGAATCGCACGAGCTGGGTCAGCTGCACCAAAAGGAATCGCTCCCTCAGTGATGAATGACAAGCCCATGATGATGTTTGTCAAACCAGAGTTGCGTTCTTCTTTGCTAAATTTGTCTTTGAAAAGAAGAGTTGCGACAAAGATTGCAAGTGGAGGCACCATTCCTCCAGCCATAACTGCTGCCATGGCTACAGAACCGCCTGAAGAAACAGTCGCTGCAAGCGTACCTGTACCAAAGACATAGGCTGCTTTATTGACAGGTCCACCCATGTCGACAGCCATCATACCACCAAGAACGATACCGAGAAGGACCGCTGAGCCTCCTCCAAGTCCGCCAAGGAAGTCATTCATAGCAGTGTTGATTGCTGCCATTGGAATGTTGACAGCCAGCATGACAAATCCTGTCAAAATAGTTCCAAGAAGTGGCAAGAGAAGGATTGATTTAGCACCTTCAAGTGAACGAGGAACTTTAACGTATTTCTTGATGGCAAGAACTAAAGCACCTGCGATAAATCCACCAACAAGGGCACCTAGGAAACCAGATGAGACACCTGCAAGAGTTGAAGTTGCTTCACCACCTGCAGCATAAGGAATTTTACCAAAGGCAAAACCTTCTTTGGCAATAGCACCAGCCACAAAACCAGCGACCAAACCAGGTTTTTCAGCGATAGAGTAGGCAACATATCCTGCAAAGACTGGGAGCATCAAGCCAAAGGCAGCGCCACCGATTTTCATGAACATGGAAGCTAGCTCATGGTAGGATCCGAGATTACCAAGACTATCTTGTGGTACACCAAAAGCTCCGTCGATTAAGAAGGCGAGGGCAATCATGATACCACCACCGATAACGAATGGCAACATTTGTGATACACCACTCATTAAGTGTTTGTAGAAGGCACCACCTATACTTTGTTTTTCATTAGAAGCTGTTGCAGCTTTTGCTCCATGAGCAGCATGGTAAACTTCAGCATCTCCTGATAGGGCCAAGTTGATCAGCTCTTCTGTCTTACGGATACCGTCTGCAACTGGACGATTAACCAAAGGTTTTCCATCGAAACGATCCATCTCAACAGCCTTGTCAGCTGCGATGATAACTGCTTTAGCCTTACGGATATCTTCTGCAGTTAGTTGATTTCCAACACCACTTGCACCGTTGGTTTCAACCTTGATCCCAACACCCATTTCAGCAGCTACTTTTTGAAGGGCTTCTTGGGCCATGTAAGTGTGGGCAATCCCTGTTGTACAAGCTGTAACAGCTACGATAAAGTCGCCAGAGTCATTAGCAGGTACTGGGATAGGATCCTCAGCTTTTTCTGAAGCTTGGTTAAATAGTTCGATAACTTGATCTGCAGATGTTACTTGGCGAAGTTTGTCAGCAAAACCGTCTTTCATCAAGTATTGAGACAATTCTGCCAAGGCTGCCAAGTGAGTGTCATTGGCACCTTCTGGAGCCGCAATCATGAAGAAAAGGTCCGTAGGTTGCCCATCCAAGCTTTCATAGTCAACACCCTTGTTTGACTTAGCAAAGAGAACCGTCGCTTCTTTGACAGCAGAGTTCTTGCTGTGAGGCATAGCGATTCCGTCACCCAAGCCAGTGGAAGTGAGAGCTTCACGCGCTAAAATGCCTTCTTTAAAGGTTTCAAAATCTGTCACATAACCGTGATCTACCAAGCTATGAATCATCTCTTCGATAGCTGCTGTTTTTTCAGTTGCTTGCAAATCCAGCAACATGACGTCTTTTCTCAATAGGTCTTGAATTTTCATCGTTTTTCTACCTCAACTTTTTCATATGTTTCTTTAATAAAGTCCGCTGTTGCCAAGTCATCTGAGAAGGTCGTTGCTGTTCCACAAGCAACTCCCCATTTGAAGGCTTCTACTGCATCTTTAGATTTGACAAATTCACCTGTAAACCCAGCGACCATTGAGTCACCAGCCCCGACTGAATTTTTCACTGTTCCCTTGATGGGCTTAGCGAAGTATGCTCCTTCAGATGTGACAAGAAGGGCACCGTCACCAGCCATAGAGATAATGACGTTTTGAGCTCCTTTGGCCAGTAACTGACGAGCATATTTCTCGATTTCATCTAAACTTTCGAGTTTCACTCCAAAGATAGCTCCAAGCTCGTGATTATTTGGTTTGACCAAAAGTGGCTGATAGTCCAAGCTATCAATCAAGGTCTGTCCTTCAAAGTCACAAACCACTTGGGCACCAGTCTTGCGTGTCAATGCAATCAAATCCTTATAGATAACATTGCCTAGGTTCTTAGCACTCGAACCCGCAAACACAACCGTATCTTCTGCTGTCAGACTTGAAAGAATGGCTTTTAACTCTTCTAGCTGAGCCGGTTCCACATTTGGACCAGTCCCGTTGATTTCTGTTTCTTGGTCTGCTTTAATCTTGACATTGATGCGAGTATCTTCTGCTACTTGGACAAAACGAGTTTCGATTTCTTCTTTTGAAAGGGTATCTGTGATAAATTTACCAGTAAATCCACCGATAAATCCAGTCGCAGTATTAGGAATATCCAAGCGCTTCAAAACACGGCTAACATTGATTCCTTTCCCACCAGCAAACTTATCATCACTGTCCATACGATTGACACTGCCGACTTGAACTTGGTCCAAGCGCACGATATAGTCTATGGATGGATTAAGTGTGACTGTATAAATCATACTTCTATTACCTCCGTTTTCTTCTTAATAGCCTGCAAGAGCTCATGCCCTTGATTTGTAATAACAATGGCGCGTTTGAGAGGTGCTACCTTGGCAAAGCAAGTTTGACCAATCTTTGACGAATCAACCAAGACATAGGTTTGTTTGGCATTCTCTAAAATAGCACGCTTAACGGCTCCCTCCTCCATATCTGGAGTCGTATAATAACCATCGTCGATACCATTCATCCCGATAAAGGCACGGTCAAAGTGCAATTGATTGATTTGGTTAAGAGCAACGCCCCCGATACATGCATCTGTTGCCATCTTGACACTTCCTCCAACCATGACAGTTGGAATTTGTTTTTCAACCAACTGAACCGCATGGTGAATGGAGTTGGTAACAACTGTGATATTCTTATTAACCAATTCCTTGATTAAAAAAGCAGTTGTCGTTCCAGCATCAATAAAGATAACATCTTGTTCCTTAATAAGAGAGGCTGCTTTTTGAGCCAGTAGCTTCTTCTCTTGAAGGTTTTTGACAGATTTTTCTTGGATGGTTTCTTCTTCCTGCAAGGAGTGGGGTAATTCTGCTCCACCATGCACACGGCGAAGCTTGTTTTCTGCCTCCAACTCATCCAAATCTCTTCGTACCGTTGATTCTGATGTTTCTAATAGACTAACCAATTTTTCTAGGGAAACTACATTATGTTTATTTAACTCCTCTAAAATCAGTTGCTTCCGCTCAGTTTTTAACACCAAATCACCTCCTGTTATCGTTTACACTATTCATTCTAGCACAATCCCTACCAAAGTCAAGCATTTTTTATCATTTTCTTTCAAAATCTATCATTTTTCTCATTTCCAAAATTTTTATTGCAAGATAAGTGGCTTTATGGTAGACTATTTGAGTAAGTATTGGAAGATTACTCAAGAGGCTTAAGAGGCCGTGTTGGAAACGCGGTAGGCGTATAACAGCGTGCGTGGGTTCGAATCCCATGTCTTCCGTAGAAAAGAAAAATTATTTTTTAGATACAACAAATGTTGTATCTTTTTTTCTATCCCTTTTTAAAAAAAGAATACCAAGGAATACCAAAGGCAAAAACAAAAAACGTTGATTTAACAACGTTTTTCCAAGGTTGGTGAAAGAATAATGGAGCCGGTGGGAGTCGAACCCACGTCCAAACACCTGCCAACATATTTGTCTACAACCATAGGTTATGTATTGTTTTAACAGTCCCTCGACACATAACTCAAGCCTAGGAACTGCGAGTCTATTAATCTCTTATCAAACCACTAGACAAGGCTTGATCGTATCTCGCTAATCATAAGACCTGTCATTGAACACGAGCAATCCAAATCAGGTCACGCCTGCTGGTTTTTAGGCAGCTAAAGCGTAAGAAGTGTTATTTTTTGCAGTTATATTTAACTGAGCGTTTACGTAGCCACACGGGTTGCAAAATATGCCTCATAATGCCTGTCGAATCCGTAACGACCCCAGGATGTTAGAACTATTATAACCTATCTTCAAAAAAAATGCAAAATCAAGCCGTTTCTTTAGAAAAGAACCCCTTTTAAGGCTTCTGATAAGGCTTGATAACCGGCTACACTTAGATGGAGGCCATCTGTTGTATAGTCTTTTTTGAGTTGTCCTTCTGTATCTGTCAAACTATCATAAACAGGCACAAAATCTACCTGCATATAGGCGGATGCTAGAGCCTCATAGGCTTGATTCCATTCTCTGATCTTTTCATTGGTTCGGATATAAACAGTCTGCTTGTATCTCTCTCCCTCATTGACTGGCAAAATGGAAAGGAGCTTTATTTGTGATAGCGGATAATCTCGGGCAATCGATTGGATTACACGCTCGAGATTATCCAAGGCTTCATTCATGGGAATATCTTTTCCAATATCATTTGTCCCAATTAGGAGAACAATTTGATCGACAGCATCACCATACAGATGGGCGTCTAGATTCTCTAATAACAATCTCGTCTGGTAGCCTCGGACACCCCGATTAACAATCGTCTTGGCAACCCCAAACAACTCTTGAAGAGGGTAATATTCCACTATCGAATCACCAATAAAGATGATATCTGGCTCTAGAACAGATACTTGATTCAATTCACGATACTTGGTTTGAATTTTTTCCTGCTCCTTTAAGAGCCAATTCTCTAATAACTGTACTGCCACCCTATCCCTCTTTCTCTAACCAATTCTCTAGAACTTGATAAACGCCCGCCTGGCTGTTAGCTGGTGCTAGGGCAGTCGCAACTGCCTTGACATTATCATCTGCATTTTCCATCGCATAGGCAATTCCAGCCAGCTCTAACATTTCGACATCATTTTCACTGTCACCAAAAGCCATGACTTGTTCCGATTGCAAATTCCAGCGCTTGAGTAATTCTTCCAATCCCCAAGCCTTGTGAACACCAGCCTGTAGGATATCGATACAACCATAACCACTGGAAACAGCTCTTACATGCCCATTAAAGAGGTCATTGATTTCCCGCAAAACAGAACTTGATCGTTCTTCACCAACGACCATGCTCATTTTAAGCACTCCACCAAAGAGATCCGATCTGAGCTCTTCAACAAAGTTTGTATGCCGATAGAGTTTTTCAATCATCTCAGGAGTCATAAATTTATCAAGTTCTGTAAAAACAGTTCCTTTCTTGACAAAACTCCCATTCATACTGGTAACGACGAACTGATCTCGACACTCTCTCCCTTTAAAATGAAGGAGAGCCTTGTCAACCATAGCATCATCCCAGGTCTGAGCTTGAAGTAATGTATCATACTCAAATATACGAGCACCGTTAGCAACAACCAAGATCACTCGACTCGCCAAGTGTTCTAATAATTGCCTCATTCGATGAACCTCATTTCCCGTCGCAATGACAAAACGGATATCCCTTTGATCCAGCTGATCTAAAATCTTTTCCAAGCGGGGCAGATCCAGCTGACCTCTCGGGTCTAGCAAGGTTCCATCCATGTCTGTTGCAATTAATTTAATCGTCATCATATCTCCTTTAGGGTGAGCACCTACCACTTCAACCCTATATGTTCATTCATTTCTTTATAGGCCGTGTCAATTCGTTCCTTGGTCGCCTCGTCCAACTTGTCACGATGACTGCCTCCCTCGATGAAGTCCTCTAGGATATAGGTCTGATAGAGGAAGAGCGGATAGCCTTCTGGAGAGTAAGTCCCTTTGGGTGTTCGATTGACCCAAGTAGGATGCGCTTTGGCCGTTTCAATCCTTGTCTTGCCATCTTTTTTCTTAATGGTCACATCCATGAGAACACCGCGCTCCGTCCACTTGGCATTTTCCTCGTCTTGCATGGTTTCAATGCGTTGATTTGAGAGGAAATTTCCCATGGAGTAGATGATCAGTTTTTTGTCACCATCTTTTTCAACTGTTTCAGCAGGTTCAACGACGTGAGGATGCCCTCCAAATATAATATCTGCTCCCCAGTCAATCATCTTGTGGTACAGTGTTTTCTGTTCTTCCGTTGGTTCTAGCTGGTACTCAATTCCCATCTGAGGCATGATGACAGTAATATCCGCTTCCTTCTCTGCACGCTCGATTTCCGCCTTCATCTTATCTTCATTCAAATCAGAAAGATAGCGATTATAGTCCTCTTGAGAGATATACTGCTCAATGCCATTAAAACCGTAAGAATAGGCTAGGAGAGCTACCTTGATACCATTGACTTCCTTGATAACTAGTGGAGCTTGGTCACGGGATTCATGTGTGTAGACTCCTATGGGTGTCATCCCTGCCTTTTCAATAGCTTCTGCTGTCGAAACCACTCCCTCAATTTGAGAATCCAAGATGTGATTATGAGCCAAGTCTAGAACTTGGTAGCCTGCATCCTTGATCGCATCCATGACTTCCCCTGGTGCATTAAAGAGAGGATAGCCTGCCAAGTAGTGGTCCTTGTTCACCGTTCCTTCAAAGTCACCAAGCACTAAATCCGCTTGTTTGAGCCAGGGTTTTACATACTCAAAATTTTCATGGAAATCATAGGTTCCATCTTCTTTCAGAGCTGTTCGGTAGATAGGAATATGGTAGAGAAGGTCACCATTTGCCATGATACGAGCTGTCGTTTCGGCAGACTGATTTTCCTTAGACTGACTAGACGTCTGAGCAGAATCAACTGTTTGACCACTCGGACTTGTTCCCTTGTTCCCTTGTACTGCTTGGGTCAACAAGTTCAATCCCATGGACAAGGCAACTGCAAGCAATAACACAATAATAAACTGAGCATTTGTCCAAGATTTATAATTCCTAAAGAAACCAATACTACTCTTCAACAATCCAAAAATAGGACCATGAGACCGTCTATCTTGTCGCTTTTCCATCTTTATTCCCCCCTTGCTTTTACTGCAAGTCTTTTCTTTTATTATACCACAGACAAAAGAGGAATACCGTTTATTATATTATTTTTTAGGAACTTCTGTGACTTTCTTTCTCGCCTATTTTGTGTTATCATGTAGAGGTAATGAAAGGAGAGAAAATGTCTGCTATAGAACGTATTACAAAAGCTGCTCATTTAATTAATATGAACGATATTATCCGTGAGGGGAACCCAACTTTACGCGCGGTTGCTGAGGAGGTCACTTTTCCACTGTCTGACCAGGAAATCATCCTTGGAGAAAAGATGATGCAATTCCTCAAAAATTCTCAGGATCCTGTTATGGCTGAGAAAATGGGCTTGCGTGGTGGGGTTGGATTGGCCGCTCCTCAGTTAGATATCTCAAAACGCATTATCGCTGTTTTAGTGCCCAATATTGTGGAAGAAGGTGAAACTCCTCAGGAAGCCTACGACCTGCAAGCTGTTATGTACAATCCAAAAATCGTCTCTCACTCTGTTCAGGACGCCGCCCTCGGTGAAGGAGAAGGGTGCCTATCTGTCGACCGTGTAGTTCCAGGCTATGTTGTTCGTCATGCCCGCGTCACTGTTGATTACTTTGACAAGGACGGAGAAAAACACCGCATCAAGCTCAAAGGATACAACTCTATCGTTGTCCAACATGAAATTGACCACATCAACGGAATCATGTTCTACGATCGTATCAATGAGAAAGACCCATTTGCTATCAAAGATGGACTCCTCATCCTCGAATAAAGAAAATCCCGTTGCAAGACGGGGTTTTGTGTTATAATAGAGGCATGAAAACAAATGATATTGTCTATGGCGTCCATGCCGTTACTGAAGCCCTCCTTGCAAACACTGGAAACAAACTTTACCTCCAAGAAGATCTCCGAGGTAAGAATGTTGAGAAAGTCAAGGAACTGGCTGCTGAGAAAAAGATATCCATCTCTTGGACTTCAAAAAAATCCCTCTCTGAAATGACCGAAGGCGCTGTCCACCAAGGTTTTGTTCTACGAGTGTCCGAATTTGCCTATAGCGATCTGGATCACATCCTTGCAAAAACACGCCAAGAAGAAAATCCACTTCTATTGATTCTGGATGGTCTAACTGACCCTCACAACTTAGGTTCTATCTTAAGGACTGCTGATGCGACCAATGTTTCAGGTGTCATCATTCCCAAGCACCGTGCCGTCGGAGTGACTCCTGTCGTTGCCAAAACGGCCACAGGTGCTATTGAGCATGTACCGATTGCGCGAGTGACCAACCTCAGTCAAACTCTAGACAAACTCAAGGATGAAGGATTCTGGACCTTTGGAACGGATATGAACGGTACTCCTTGCCACAAGTGGAATACAAAAGGGAAAATCGCCCTCATCATCGGAAATGAAGGAAAAGGCATCTCTAGCAATATCAAAAAACAGGTTGATGAGATGATTACCATTCCGATGAATGGGCATGTTCAAAGCCTCAATGCCAGTGTTGCTGCAGCCATTCTCATGTACGAAGTTTTCCGAAACAGACTATAAAAAAGTTTCCAGTCATCTGATTGGAAACTTTTTTATGATTATACTCAATGAAAATCAAAGAGCAAACTAGGAAGCTAGCCGTAGACAGCTCAAAGCACTGCTTTGAGGTTGTAGATAAGACTGACGAAGTCAGCTCAAAACACTGTTTTGAGGTTGTGGATAGAACTGACGAAGTCAGTACCCATACCTACGGCAAGGTGAAGCTGACGTGGTTTGAAGAGATTTTCGAAGTGTATTAACTATGTTCTGTAATAAATTTATAGGCTTCTTGACCAGCGATAGCCCCATCTCCAACTGCTGTTGTTACTTGGCGAAGGTCTTTCTGGCGAACATCCCCAACCGCAAAGATACCGTCAACGCCAGTTTTCATGTGATTGTCTGTTACGATCCAGCCTGCCTGATCTTGAATATTCAAATCCTTAACAAAATCGCTAACAGGATCCAAACCAACATAGATAAAGACACCACCGAAGGCTTGCTCTGTCACTTGACCTGTTTTTACATTTTCAAATACGACAGATTCTACTCGGTTTTCACCTTTGATTTCCTTGACGACAGAGTCCCAGATAAAGTTGACTTTCTCATTAGCAAAGGCACGGTCTTGCAACACCTTTTGGGCACGAAGTTGGTCGCGACGGTGAACAATGGTAACAGTCTTGGCAAAGCGAGTCAAGAAGAGGGCTTCTTCTACCGCTGAATCTCCACCACCGACTACGAGCAAGTCTTGGTCACGGAAGAAAGCTCCATCACAGACTGCACAGTAAGAAACACCACGACTGTTCAGTTCTTCTTCTCCGGGAACCCCCAAAAGACGGTGTTTTGACCCAGTTGCCACGATGACAGTACGGGTTTCGTAAACTTGATCATCAGTGATTACCTTCTTAAAGTCACCCTTGTCTTCAATATTTTCAACATAGCCATAAAGATGCTCCACTCCAAGGTTTTCAAGTGGTTCAAACATCTTTTCAGCCAATTCAGGTCCACTAATATTTGCATAACCTGGATAGTTTTCAATATCAGATGTGTTATTCATTTGCCCACCTGGCAGACCACCTTCAATCAAAGCCACTTTCAGATTGCTGCGAGCGGCATATAAGGCAGCGGTCATTCCCGCAGGTCCAGCACCGATAATAATCGTATCGTACATTTCGATTCCTTCTTTCTTGTTGTAACTATCTTTATTCTAACTTATTCTTGCTAGTCACGCAAGGATTATGCCTTGAAAACCAAGAGCAAACTCATGACGGCAAAGGATAACACCGGAACGACCAAAACTCCAATCATAATCATATCATAGAGATGAGCTTGACGAGCCTTGGCTGTCTTGTCCACACCAGACATGGCTCTCAATCCAATCCAAATCCCCAGAAAAATCACGACAAGGATGGTCGTTAAGATCAAACTCTCGAAATATAAAGAAAACAGTTGCAGCAGCATGATCTCTCTCGTTTCTATCTTTTTTAAAGAGTAAACTCAGCTAGTCCAACTAACTGAGTTTTCCTTTTTCTATTATATCAAATATAAGTTCGTTTGTAACTAGCGAAGAATTCTTTTGTTCGTTCTTCTTTCGGATGATTGATGATTTCATCCGGTGTGCCAGACTCGATGATTTTCCCTTTATCTAGGAATAAAACCTTATCTGCCACTTGGGTTACAAAAGACATATCGTGACTGACCAAAATCATGGTCTGACCTGACTTGGCAGCGTCTGCAATAGACTTTTCTACTTCACCGACCAACTCTGGGTCAAGGGCTGAAGTGGGCTCATCCAAGAGCAAGACATCTGGTTTCATAGCAAGCGCACGCGCGAGGGCAACCCGTTGCTTTTGTCCACCTGATAAATGGCGAGGATAATGGTTTTCACGGTCAGAAAGACCAACCTTGGCCAACTCTTCCTTAGCGATTTTTGTTGCTTCATCGTCCGATAATTTTTTAACGACAACCAAACCTTCCTTGACATTGTCAAGAGCAGTTCGGCGTTCAAACAAATTAAATTGTTGGAAAACCATGGACAACTTGCGACGAAGGGTTAGGATCTCTTCTTGGCTAATCTTAGAAAAATCAACTTTAAAATTGTCAATCTGAATCGTTCCACTATCTGGAGTTTCAAGGTAGTTCAAACTACGAAGAAAGGTTGACTTCCCAGCTCCAGATGAACCAATCAAAGCCACTACCTCACCTTTTTGAATATCCAAGTCCAGATGATCCAAGACAGTCTGTCCTGAAAAGGATTTGCTTAAATTCGAAATCTTAATCATTAACGAAGGTCTCCTTTCACATCTGTAGACACTGTATCAGGTGCAGAAATAGCCATTTTTCTCTCAATGAAACGACCGAGGCTTTCAATTCCGATATTGACTACCCAATAAACAAGAGCAACGGAGATGAAGCGTTCAAAATAGCGGTAATCAGCTCCACCCAAAATCTGAGCTTGGGCAAAAACTTCCACAACACCTGCGCTAAAGGCTAGAGAAGTCCCCTTGGTCAAACCGATAAGGGAGTTAATCAAAGTCGGTGTCGCTACCACCGCCGCATTTGGAATAATCACGCGACGGTAAACTTGCGCACGAGTCATACCCAAACTGCGTGCCGCCTCAATTTCACCTGGATTAACAGAAAGGATGGCTGCACGAATCGTTTCACTTGCATAAGCCGCCTCATTAAAAGCAAAGGCCACAATCGCAAAAAGCGCTGCTGGAATCGCATTGATATTGAGACCAGTGCCCCATTGCTGGTTGATAGCTTTCAGTGCTAAAGGAATTCCGTAGTAAGTCAACATAAGTTGGACTAGGATTGGGGTACCTTTTAAGAAGCTGACAAAAAAGGCCTGCAAGGGATATAGAATCTTAACACGATTGATTTTAACAATGGCGAAAACCAAGGCCAGCACCAAGCCAAAAATCGCACCTCCAAGCGTCAACATCAAGGTTGTAGGCAGTTGTTGGACAATCCTTGGAATTCCATCAAAAACCGAACGCAAGCTAAAGAGCTTACCATCCGGAATGAGCTGCATCAAACTTTGGTACCAATCTGATGCTAAAAATGTTGTAACAGTCATAAAAACATCCTCTCCTGATAATGATTCATTCTATCATACTTCTGCTCGCAAGCAAATTATTTGCTACGGGCTGATCAGACTTTGTCTATCTTCTAGTTTATCACACTTTAAAACAGGGAGGCTATATATTTTACCTATCAAGGAGATAAATAAAAACTATCTCAAACCTAAGTCCTCATAGGTTTTTCTATAGCCGATTTGTTTAACAGCACCATTCTCCACCAAAATTGGACGTTTCAATAACATGCCATCACTCGCTAGAAGCTTGGCTACTTCTTGTTTTGACAAACTTCCCACCTTATCTTTCAAGCCCAGTTCACGGTATTTGATCCCGCTAGTATTGAAAAATTGTTTCACTTCAAAACCAGAAGTTTCCAACCAGTTCAAAATCACGTCTTCACTTGGGGTTTCTTCTACGATGTGGATATTTTGGTATTCCAGTCCAAGTTTATCCAATTCATTTTTTGCTTTCTTACAAGTTGAACATTTTGGGTATTCGATAAATTCTAACATCTTCTTTTCTTTCTATTTTTTATTTTCTTGAAATGCTACACCTTCATGTTGCAAGAGCCAGGCTTTCTTTTCGACTCCAGATGCATAGCCTGTCAGACGATTGCCTGATCCCAGCACACGGTGGCAGGGTACGAGGATGGACCAAGGATTACGCCCCACTGCTCCGCCAATCGCTTGGGCAGAAGCCACTTGCAGGTCTTGAGCTATTTGTCCGTAAGTTACTGTTTGACCATAAGGAATGTCCTGTAAGTAAGCCCAGACTCGCTTTTCAAAATCTGTTCCAATGGGAGCCAAGGGTAAGTCAGATAGATCCTGAACACTGCCTTCGAAATAGGTATCTAAATAGGAAATAACTTGCTCTAATACAGGATGGCTAGCAACTTCTTCTATCGTTTCGTCTCCTAATCCCCTTTCAAAATGAGTTTGGCCCTGTACCCAAATTCCATACAGATATTGCTCGTCAGCAACTAAGGATAAGGTTCCAATTGGCGACGGGTAGAGCATTTTTGCGTACTTTTTCTGCTTCATTTTTTTAATTTCTGATAGGCCAAACGTTCCCCATCAACTGGAACTTTTCCGACCTGCTGAAATCCTAGCTTTTCAAAAATATGCTGCATGGCCTTGTTTTCTTCATGTGTATCTGAACGAAAATCTAGATAATCAAAACCTTCAATCAAGCCTTCTAGGAAAGTCTGAGCAACACCTTGTCCTTGGACATCTGCTGCCACAGCGATACGGTGAAAGACCAGATATTCTGACTCTCCCCCCTGCCAACTTCCTTCATAAATGGCTTCATAGGCTTCCTCTGGGCTCTTGGTCACAGCAGCATAGGCTAGCAGTTCTCCTTCTTCCAAGGAAACATAGGCTTGGCCTGAGATGATATCGTCAATAATGATGTCAGCATTTGGATAGCCATTTTGCCACTGGTCGCTACCAGACTCAGCTAAGCACTTTTTAGCATCCTCCATCACCTGCATAATTGCATCTACTTCGTTTGGAAAAGCTAAACGAATCTCCATCTTTTCTCCTCATTTCTAACTATTTTCTCTCATCATAGCATAATTTAAAGCTTTCTACAAGCAGTTGAAACTTGACTTTTGTTTTTTATTATTTTATAATCTAGTTATTAAAACTAGATAAAAAGGAGTTGGAAATGAATTCTAACTTTTCCTACCCAAAATGGGAAGACATCCCAAACATTGACCTCTATCTGGATCAGGTTTTGCTTTATGTCAATCAAGTCTGCGCCCCCATCTCTCCGGATAAAGAAAAGGGCCTGACCGCATCTATGGTCAATAACTATGTCAAACATGGTTACCTGATAAAGCCTGACAAGAAGAAATACCAACGCAAACAGATTGCCCGTTTGATTGCTATCACTACTCTCAAATCTGTCTTTTCGATTCAAGAAATCGCTCAGACACTGAATACTCTACACACTTATGCAAGCTCAGACCAGCTCTACGATGCTTTTGTGGACTACATGAACCATGGGATCGATCCAGAGAATCCTATTATCCAAACCAGCTGTCAAACGGTTAAACTCTATCATCAAACTCTAGACTTAATCCTTAACAAAGAAGAGGAGGAAATCCAATGAATACCAGTCTAAAACTCAGTAAAAAGCTCAGTTTTGGAGAGGAAATTGCTAATAGTGTGACCCATGCTGTGGGTGCCGTTATCATGCTCATCCTACTCCCTATTTCATCCACCTATAGTTATGAAGCACACGGATTTTTATCATCTTTTGGTGTTTCAATCTTTGTTATCAGTCTCTTTCTCATGTTCCTCTCGTCAACCATTTACCACTCTATGGCCTATGGTTCGACCCACAAATACGTTTTGCGAATCATCGATCACTCTATGATTTATGTGGCCATAGCGGGCTCTTATACACCAGTCGTATTAACTTTGATGAATAACTGGTTTGGCTATCTGATTATTGCCATTCAGTGGGGAACGACCATCTTTGGCATCCTCTATAAAATCTTTGCTAAAAAGGTCAATGAGAAATTCAGCCTTGCTCTTTATTTGATCATGGGCTGGTTGGTTCTGGCTATCATTCCAGCCATTATCAGTCAAACAACGCCAATTTTCTGGAGTCTCATGGTAACTGGTGGACTCTGTTATACAGTTGGAGCTGGATTTTACGCTAAGAAAAAACCTTATTTCCACATGATTTGGCATCTCTTTATCCTAGCAGCATCTGCACTTCAATATATCGCGATTGTTTATTACATGTAAAAAAGTTGAGAATCATTTTCTCAACTTTTTTCTTTACACATATTGATAAAATACTGGTGCAAGCGAGCATCATCTGTCAATTCTGGATGAAAAGAGGTTACCAGCATATTTTTTTCTTGAGTTGCAACGATTTGATCGTCTACTGTTGCTAGAATTTCTACACCCTCTCCAACACTGCTGATAATTGGTCCACGGATAAAGGTCATGGGAATCTGACCAACTCCCTTACATTCTGCCTCTGTATAGAAACTTCCTAGTTGGCGCCCATAGGCATTGCGCTCTACTACTATGTCCATAGTCGCTAGATGACTTTCTTCCTGAGAAGTAATTTCCTTAGCCAGCAAAATCAAACCCGCACAGGTTCCAAAGACTGGTAAGCCATTGAGAATGGCTTCTCGGATGGGAAGCAGCATGTTCTGGTCTCGTAAGAGCTTGCCCATGGTTGTAGACTCACCGCCAGGTAATATCAAACCGGACAAGTCACTCTGATGTTGTTGAAAATCCTCTAAATTTCTGATTTCGACACTAACAACACCTAACTTTTCTAGCACTTTTGCATGTTCTGCAAAGGCGCCTTGCAAGGCTAATATTCCAATTTTCATCTATTTTCCTCGCTCAGCCATGAGAATTCGGATTTCATTCTCATTGATACCAACCATGGCTTCACCTAGGTCTTCAGAGATTTGAGCCAGAATTTGAGGATTTTGGTAGTTGGTTACGGCCTTAACAATAGCACTTGCTCGTTTAACTGGGTCGCCTGACTTGAAAATACCTGAACCGACAAAGACGCCCTCTGCCCCCAATTGCATCATCAGCGCAGCATCTGCAGGTGTTGCCACACCTCCAGCTGCAAAGTTAACAACTGGCAATTTTCCATGTTCGTGGACGTATTGGACCAATTCTACAGGAACTTGCAAGTCCTTGGCAGCTACATAAAGTTCATCTTCGCGTAGGTTTTGAATACGGCGAATTTCTTGATTCATCATGCGCATATGACGAACGGCTTGAACAATGTCTCCTGTACCCGGTTCTCCTTTGGTACGAATCATAGAAGCTCCTTCAGCGATACGACGCAAGGCTTCACCCAAGTCCTTAGCTCCACAGACAAAAGGAACTTGGAGTTCCTTCTTATCCACATGGAAACGGTCGTCAGCTGGAGCAAGTACTTCACTCTCATCGATATAGTCAATCTCAATAGCCTCTAAAATCTGAGCTTCAACAAAATGCCCGATTCTGACCTTGGCCATCACTGGAATACTGACCGCTTCTTGGATTTCCTTAATCATCTTTGGGTCGCTCATACGGGAAACTCCACCAGCTGCACGAATATCAGCTGGAATCCGCTCCAAGGCCATAACAGCTGCCGCACCAGCAGCCTCTGCAATACAAGCCTGTTCAGGGTTCTGAACATCCATGATAACCCCACCTTTGAGCATCTGCGCCAAATTTTTATTCAGTTCATAACGATTTTCAGTCATTTCTCAATCCTCATCATTTGTATTGGTAGCTACCATTTCATTTTAAGCCAGATTAGAATGAAGTACAAGATAGAAAAACAATAATTGTCTGGGTACAGTAACATAAAAAACTATCTGACCTTAATATAAGGCCAGATAGCTCAGCTATTGTTATTTTTCAGCTGTAAGTGCAGCCATTGTGATGTAGTTGTATGGTTTGTTGAAATGTGGCAAGAAGAATAGGTCTGTCAAGGCCAATTTATCGATTGTTACATGCTCCTGGATAGCAAGTGAGAACATGTGGATTCCCATACTGATAGCAGCATCATGTGAAACCATTTGTGCACCAAGGATTTCGCGGCTGTCTTTGTCAAAAACAATCTTGATGGCAACTTCGTGGTTGTCATGCTTCATAAATTCTGGTTTTTGAAGATCGTTAAAGCCAGTTTCAGTTGCATTGTAACCTGCTGCTTTTGCTTTTTCAAGAGTCAAACCAGTTGAAACCATGTGAAGACCATAGATTGAAATACCGTTTGAGCCTTGCACACCGATTCCTTCCAATTCATGTCCACAAGCATTGTAAGCACCAACGATACCAGTACGTACAGCGTTAGATGCAAGAGCGATGTAGCTTGTATCTTTACGAGCATTGTCATAAACAGTTGCACAGTCACCAACAGCGTATACACCTGGGATAGATGTTTCTTGTTTCTTGTCTACAAGGAAGGCACCGTTGCGGAAGAGTTCAATCTTACCATCTGCAAGAGCTGTGTTTGGACGGAAACCAACAGCAAGAACCACCATATCCACATCAAATGTTTCTTTGTCAGTTACCAAGCGTTCTACTTTGCCGTCACCTTGGATTGCTTTAACAGTTTGACCAAGTGCCAAGCGGATGTTATGGTCTTCCAAGTTCTTAGCCATCATTTGAGTGAAGTCTTTGTCGTAGTAGCCGTTCAAGACAGTATCTACGATGTCAACAAGAACAACTTCTTTTCCAAGACGTTCAAAGGCTTCAGCAAGCTCAACACCAATATAACCACCACCAACAACAGCGATGCGCTCAAGGTGTTTGCTCTTGTCAGCAAGTTTTTCGATGACTTCTTCTGCATTTTGGTACAACTTAACAAATTGAACATTTTCAAGTGTTGCTTTGAATTCGCGGTTACCCTTAACGATTTCAACACCTTCGATTGGAGGCAAGATTGGAGTTGAACCAGTTGCAAAGATTAATTTATCATAAGACTCTTTGTGTTCTTTACCTTCAACTTCAGCAGTCACAACTTTGTTATCGTAGTCAATTGAAAGAACTGGTGAGTTCATGTAAATTTTAGCACCTTTTGCTTCCAATTTTTCTTTATCAGAGTAGAAGAGACCTTCTGGGCCATCAATTTGTTCCCCGATCCAAAGCGCCATTCCACAACCAAGGAATGAAATATTTGAGTTTTGGTCAAATACTACGATTTCGTTCTCATGACCAAAGTTATCCAACATCGTATTAATACAAGCTGTACCAGCATGGTTAGCACCAACTACAACGATTTTACTCATAGAAAAATTCCTACCTTTAATTTTTGATTTACTTTTCTAGTATATCATTTACTGTTAGCGTTTACAAGGTATTTGCTCAGAATTCTCTTTTTTTCAGAAAAAAATACACTTAATATTAACAGGCCTTATTTTTCTATCGTTTTCGTTCTAATTTTGAGCATATTTCTTGACTTTTTTGTCAAAATTCATTTGTGAAAACGCTGACTTTATGGTATGCTAGTTACATGGAAATAAAATGTAAGGGGTTTAATTTTTCTTTAACCAACTTATATTGAATGATTTCCTATGAAAAGAAAGGAGCTGGTAGCTTGTCTCTTCATTCACGTTCTGAACGGCTAATGGGAACAACTATCACGATTTCATTAGTAGATGAGCGGGCAGAAATCCTGCTTCAGGGCGCTTTTGACTTGCTCAAGGAGCTCGAATACCGTTTCAACGCCAATAGTCAAGAATCCGAACTGATGGAAATCAACTACCAGGCTGGAATCGCACCTGTTAAGGTTCATCCTGACCTATTTGAACTGATTGCTCTTGGACTAGAGCACAGCCTAGCTCCCTCTAGCCATCTAAATATCAGTATCGGTCCCTTGATTCAAACCTGGCGAATCGGATTTGCAGATGCACGACTTCCAGAGTTAAACGAAATCGAAGCTGTCTTGCCCCTAGTTGACCCGCATTTTATCAAGTTGGATCCGACTAGCTCTACTGTTTTTTTAGGGAAGAAAGGAATGAAGCTTGATCTAGGTTGCTTAGCCAAGGGCTATAGTGCAGATAAGGTTGCCCAGTATTTAAAAGCACACGGTGTCACCTCTGCCTTGATCAATCTCGGAGGAAATATCCTCACCATCGGGAATAACCAAGCTAAAGAAGGGAAAGCCTGGCAGATTGGGATTCAAGATCCGCAAAATCCTCGTGGCAATCATCTCCTAACCATTCCTGCGTCTAACAAATCCGTTGTCACTTCAGGTATCTATGAACGCCACCTGACAGTAGATGGAAAAGACTATCACCATATCTTTGATAGTGAGACAGGATTCCCTGTCGAAACAGACCTCGCTAGCCTAACGATTGTCTCTGATAAATCCGTTGATGGTGAGATATGGACAACACGCCTTTTCGGAGAACGAAGCGCTTCTATCCTCTGGCAAGTCGAAAGTATAGATGGGATTGAAGCCATCCTCATCGACAAAGAGGGACGCCTTGCATGTTCTTCAGGCCTTCAAAATTGTATTATGTAAAAAGAGAAAGGAAATCTCATGCTAAAACTTATTGCCATTGTTGGAACGAACTCTAAACGTTCTACAAACCGCCAACTGCTCCAATACATGCAAAAACACTTTGCTGATAAAGCTGAAATTGAACTCGTTGAAATCAAGGATATCCCTGTTTTCAACAAACCAGCAGATAAGCAACTTCCAGATGAAATTCTTGAAATTGCTGCTAAAATTGAAGCATCTGACGGTGTGATTATCGGTACTCCTGAGTACGACCACTCTATCCCTGCGGTTTTGATGAGCGCTCTTGCTTGGCTATCTTACGGTATCTACCCACTTTTGAACAAACCAATCATGATCACTGGTGCTTCTTACGGTACACTTGGTTCATCTCGTGCCCAATTGCAACTTCGTCAAATCTTGAATGCTCCTGAAATCAAGGCAAATGTTCTTCCAGATGAATTCTTGCTCTCACACTCTCTTCAAGCATTTAACCCAAGTGGCGACTTGGTTGACCTTGATGTCATCAAGAAATTGGATGCCATCTTTGATGACTTCCGTATCTTTGTGAAGATTACTGAAAAATTGCGCAATGCACAAGAATTGCTTCGCAAAGATGCCGAAGAATTTGACTGGGAAAATTTGTAAGATAGGAGACCGAAAGAATGAAATTTGTTGGACTTGTTGGATCAAACTACGATCAATCATATAACCGCAAACTCTTGGAATTTATCCGTCGAAATTTCAAATTCAAATTTGAATTAGAAGTTCTTGAAATCGACGAAGTTCCAATGTTTAACCAAGACGAAAAATGGGACGAAAGTTTCCAATTGCGCTTCTTGTATAACAAGATTACACGTGCTGATGGTGTCATTATCGCCACTCCTGAGCACAACCACACTATCTCAGCTTCACTCAAATCTGTACTTGAATGGCTTTCATACGAAGTTCATCCATTTGAAAACAAGCCTGTTATGATTGTAGGTGCATCATACTACGACCAAGGAACATCACGTGCCCAAGTTCACCTCCGTAAAATCCTTGATGCTCCAGGTGTCAATGCCTACACGCTTCCAGGTAACGAATTCCTTCTTGGTAAAGCTAAGGAAGCTTTTGATAACGACGGAAATATCACCAACGAAGGCACTGTTAAATTCCTTGAAACTTGCTTAGATAACTTTGTAAAATACGTAGGAGTCGTTTCGAAATTGAAAAAACCAAAACCAATCGAACCAGAAGACTTGGATTGTGGAAAACCAATCGCTACAACCATCACAGAAGTTGATCCTGACGATCCAGAATGGGTAGAAAAAGTTGCTGCAATCACTGGAGCTGTTTCTGGTGATACCTATGTCAAACTGGACCACGGTATCCTGACAGTTAACCAAATTGATATGTTCTTGAAAGCTATGCCATTTGAATTGACATACGCTGACGATAACAACCAATTCCTCTACTACAATAACGCTCACCAAGATCCAGACACCATGTTTGCCAAACGTGTACCACCTCAATCAGGTAACCGTATGTCGACTGTTCATGGATCTCTTCCACCAGCACGTATGAAGAATGTAGAGTGGGTTATCGGAACACTTCGTAACGGAAACCAAGAATACGTCCGTACAATCGTTCCAGGTTCTCCTGCAGGTGTCATCAACACCCACAACTACCAAGCGATGTACTATCCTGACGGATCATACGCTGGTATCAATGAAATTGTCTTTAACTTCCAACCATGGCTTGACTGGTACCTAAAAGAGACTGGTCAACGTTTGGTAGGTGGTAGCGGACCATTTGCTCCTGCCGCTGGAGGTCATGGAGACGCTGATGCTACTTCTGGCGCTTCTGATTCAGGTGACGCTGGAGGCCACGGTGGTGGCGCAGACGCTACTTCTGGCGCAAGTAACTAAGAAACACAAAAGGAGCCAAATGGCTCCTTTTTTATTGCAACAGAAAAGGGGATTGTAAATCATCTACAAACCCCTTTCATTTTATGAGTTAGGATCATCCAAACTACGACCATGTAAACCTTTTTCACGTTGCACTTGGCGTAGTTTTTCTGGCGTTACGTCATTTCCTTCCTCGTCCACAATTTTAATTCCTTCAATATGGTGACGAACAGCACGACGATATCCTTCAATGTATTCCTCACGAAGTTTAGCTTGTTCCACTTTTTCAGCAGAAGTTAAGCCTTCTGTTTTTTTCTTTTTAGCGAGCTCGTTGATACGAGCGATTTTTTTTGAATCCATGTTTATCTCCTTTGTAAAAAGATACAGTTTGTTTAATAGAGAGTCTACTTGGTATTGATTTGGTTAAAGCGTGCAAGCTTAGCTGCTTTCCTGGTCAATTGCGACAAGATGGCCAATCGATTTTGACGAATATCTTGATCATCGGTCATTACCATAGTATTCTCAAAGAAAGCATCAATAATTGGGCTAAGCGCAAAGAGTTGTTCTAATTGCTGACTTGCAGTCCCTGATAAAACGAGTGACTCTACTGCTTCCGCCAAGGCTTTCTCTTCTTCATTTTCAAAAAGAGCAGAATCAACTGTTTCAGATCCTTCAGCTTTCTCAGACAAGTTGAAAGCACGTGAGAGAGATTCGACAGATGATTTGAAGTTTTCTTCTTTGCTTGCTTCTACAAGAGCACTTACTGCTTCCAACATATCCGCCACGACAAAGTTCGAACTTGCAAGGACTGCCTCCTTAATGTCTTTCGGAGTAGAACCCATCATCTTATCAACACGAGCCTTGATAAAGTCCATGACCTCTGCTTTATTTCCATAAGTCAAGCTGTCAAATTTCAAAGTGTAAAGGCTATCAATCAACTCATCCATGGCAATGTGCCAACCAAAAGCATCCAAGATACGAACAACACCTTGAGTTGCACGACGAAGGGCATAAGGGTCATTAGAACCTGATGGAATCAAACCCACTGAGAAGAAACTCAAAATCGTATCCAATTTGTCTGCAATGGCTAGAATGGCTCCAATCTTGCTCTCTGGGAGAGCTCCGTCCGCTGATGTAGGCATGTAGTGTTCACGAATGGAAGCCGCAACTGCTGGAGTTTCCCCAGCAAGAAGGGCATATTTCTCACCCATAATTCCTTGGAGTTCATCAAACTCACCAACCATCCCTGTCAACAAGTCAAACTTATAAATGGATGCTGCGCGGGCAAGATCAATCGTTTCATCCACTGATAAACCAGCTTTTTCCGCCAAAAGGACGGCAATCTGACCTGTACGAATCATGTGTTCACGAAGGGAACCAATCTTTTCATGGAAGGTCACCTGGTTCAATTTTTCAACAAGGTCAGAAATCACCAATTTTTGGTCTTCACGCCAGAAGAATTCACCGTCTTCCAAACGGGCAACCAAGACTTTTTCATTACCCTTGATGACATTTCCCAAATACTCTGCGTTTCCATTACGAACAGAAATGAAGTTTGGCAAGAGTTTACCGTCTTGATCACGAACAACAAAGTAACGTTGGTGTTCCTTCATCGAAGTCACCAAAACTTCTTCTGGAACTTCAAGGTATTTGGCATCAAAACTTCCCATGAAGGCAGTTGGGTATTCAACCAAGTTCAAGACTTCGTTCAGCAAGTCAGCATCAATCTCGATACGTACACCATGTTTTGCCTCGATTTCTTTGATTTGGTCAACAATCATTTGCTCACGTTCACGAGGATCCGCGATTACAAACTGCTTACGAAGGTCTTCTTCGTAGCTCAATGCTGACTGAATCTTAGTTTCTTGTCCCAAGAAACGATGACCACGGCTCACACGACCGCCCTTGATATCAAGGAAATCCAGATCAAACTCCTGCTCGTCCAAGAGAACTGTCAAAGTGTGCACAGGGCGGATATATTCAAAAGTATTGTTAGCCCAGTGCATGCTGACAGGGAAAGTCAATGACTTCAAGACATCTACTACACCTGGAACAATGTTCTCAACTGGTTGGCCCACTTCTTCCTTGGTAACATAGACGTATTCTTCACCCTTGATTTCACGGAATTCAATATCCTCAACTGTCAAGCCTTTCCCACGGACAAATCCTTGAGCTGCTTTGGTGAAGTTTCCATCACCATCCAAGGCAATTTTCTTTGCTGGTCCCTTGAAATCTTCTGTCAAATCAGACTGTTTGTCTGCAAGACCAGTGACACGAACAGCCAAACGGCGTGGTGTTGAGAAGGTTTGAATGGCTTCAAAAGATAGGCGATTTTCTTTGAGAAAGGCTGCCATTTTTTCACCTAGTTGTTTTTCGCTTGGAGTTACTACGTAGGCTGGTAACTCTTCAAGACCGAGTTCTACTAATAAGTTTTTTGTCATGTTTTTTCTCCGAAAGGTATCTTTTTATTTTCCAGTTTGCCTTATGTGATTGGCACGCAAGCAACCAACTTCGTTGTTTCATTGCTAAAATTGGAGTCGAAAGTCTCCAATTTTGCCTAGTATCCTTAGCTTCACTAAGGATACCTTCATCACTGCGGCAACTGGATCAGGGCTCACTCCGTTCGCCCATTTTCGTAATTTGTCACTCTCTTTATTCTGCGTCTTCTGCTAAGAGTTTAGCTCGTGTCGCCTCATCCAAAAGTGGGTAGCCTAGGCGTTTGCGTTCCGCAACAAAGGTTTTAGCTACGACACGGGCCAAGTTACGGATACGAGCGATATAGCCCGCACGCTCGGTTACAGATACGGCACCACGCGCATCAAGCAGGTTAAAGGTATGTGAACATTTGAGAACATAGTCATAGGCAGGGTGAACCAAGCCTTCTTCCAAGGCACGACCAGCTTCCTTTTCAAACTTATCAAAGTTTTCAAGCAACATTTCTTGATCAGAAATTTCAAATGAATATTTTGAATGTTCGTACTCAGGCTGGATGAAGATTTCTCCGTATTTAACACCATCGGCCCACTCGATATCATAGACAGAATCAACTTCCTGAATATAAGAAGCCAAGCGTTCCAAACCATAGGTAACTTCCGCAGTCACAGGGCCAGTTGCCAATCCACCAACTTGTTGGAAATACGTGAACTGAGTGATTTCCATCCCATCAAGCCAAACTTCCCATCCAAGACCAGCTGAACCAGTTGATGGATTTTCCCAGTTGTCTTCAACGAAACGAATATCGTGTTCCAAAGGATTGATACCTAATTTTTCCAAAGACTCAAGGTAAAGTTCTTGGATGTTTGATGGAGAAGGCTTCATAACTACTTGGAATTGGTGGTGTTGGTAAAGACGGTTAGGATTTTCCCCGTAACGACCGTCAGCAGGACGACGTGATGGCTCTACATAAGCCGCATTCCATGGCTCAGGCCCGATAGCACGAAGGAAAGTGTACGGACTCATGGTTCCCGCACCTTTTTCATTGTCATAAGCCTGCATAAGCATACAACCTTGGTCATTCCAAAATTGTTGCAAAGTAAGGATGATTTCCTGGAAAGTCAATTTTTTAGACATTATTTACTCCTTTTTATAAATTCTTGTGACTTTGGATACAAAAAGAACCGTGTCTTTACTCCTAAGTCTGTGACCTAGGGGCGTCAGAAACGCGGTTCCACCCTAATTTATTACTTCATTGTTTTTTAAAATACGACAGAAAGCGCCAGTTTCTTACCTTGTCCTACTTGGCTCCCACTATCCCAAGCTCGCTTGAAGAACGCCATAAGACTTTCTTTCCTAGCTAGTATTATAGCAGATTTTCTAGTTAGTGTAAACCAAAAATGAGTCTGAAAACAAAGTTCCAGACTCATTTAATAGTAAAGCTTCAGAAACTCCTGTTTAAGGATGTCTTTTCGCTTTTGGTTTTTTGCCATGTAGATTTCTCTTGGCTTGTTTCAATGCTGTAATGGCATCTTTGACATCTTCTTGGCTCGCTCCTGGATCATTAAGGAGTTCCTGTGCCTCTTTAAAAGTTAGAAGATAAGCTGCTTTTTCTTTCTTGTCTGCATAGATAAATCTCGCATTCTTTTCTTGGAAAAGGCGTTCATCCTTGACCAGTTTCTTCAGACTAGAGAAGTCAGTAGCTTTGCCATTTAATTTGCTTTTAGCCGTCGCTAGGGCAATGAGAGATTGGTCAATTTGATCCTGTTTGACTTTAGGATCCACAGCTAGTAAGGCAATTTCTTGGAAGGCACGATCATAAGCTCGACGTACTTTTTCCTTGGCATTAGCATATCGTCCAGTTTTAGTCGTTGCATAGTAAGCTTTCATAGCTTCTTTCAAGGCTGTAACGTTCGAATCTTTTCCATCCAAAGCTTTACCAGCAGCCTCAAGACTAGCGAGAACGCCATCAATCAATTCTTGCTTTAATTTGCTTGACAAGGCTGACTGTGCCACTTGGAAAGCTCGGTCATAAGCTTTTCTCTTATCTGCACTACTATTAAAGTAACGAGACGTTTCTACCAGTTCTTTTTGTTGATTTACCGCAGCAATCAGGGCCAACTTAGACACAACAGATAGACGCAAAGCATTATTTCGACCTGGCTGAACGAGCAAGGAAACGAGATCTTCAAGGAGTTCATATCCAGTTGGCAAGGTGACTTGTACAGTATAACGACCTGTAGCAACTTTCTTACCAAAGGCGTATTGACCGTATTTTTCAGCAGGAAGAGTGATACTTGTCCCATCTTCTCCTTTCAGAACCACTGTAGTCGTCTTTGAAACGGCTTGATTGAAGGAAACAGATACTGGTGCATATTCTAGGAGATTTGCTAGGAAGGTAATGGTTTGGAAACTATTTTCTTCCGTCAAGTCAAACTCTTGGGACAAGGCACTGATAAATTTCAATTCTGTTCGATCATAACTGAAAATTTCTGCTGTATAATGACCAAATTGTAAGAAATGAATCGCTTTTGTCTTGTCAACATCGACATATTGCCCCTTGCTATTTTTGATTCGATAGACGTAGAGGGTATCAATATCTTGATTTGTTTTTGCATCCTTCAAGGCAATTTTCACTCGACCACTATTTTGATCGCGCACAAGTTCAGCAAGTGAGATATAGTCTACATTTCCTGCATAGTCCTCAACAAGATAGTAAATATTAGCCTTGTCAACATCCTTAGGAAGTGTATAACTACCGTCAGCATTGGCCTTAATCAGATGGGTGTTCTCAAGCGCACGGGTTCCAGACTGGTCTTTCTCAGATAGAACCATGGTCCCTTTCTGGTCAAATGGTGTGATATAGAAGACTTTTTCTGAAAGGATACCGCCTTGACCCACATCTTTTGGTTTTCGAGCTACGAATTCTTGATTTCCATCTTTAAAGCGAATATAACCACTTGTGATGACAGGTTTTTGAGTATCAATCTGAATTTTAAAGGTTGTGTGTTGTTCTTTAGCTCCTGGAACGTCTGGTGTGTAACTAATAACATAGTCATATAAACCATCTGCAACGGTATTGCCATCAAAATCCTGACCTCTCCAAGCAGTATTATCTAGAATATAACTCTTCAGATTTCTACTGTCACCATCAAAGTAATTCTTACGAAGATCCTTTGCATCACCCTCCCAAATAGGATGTTCATGCTTGGTATCCGTAGCCGCATAAACTGTAGCCCGAAGATTTACAAGATTTCTCAAAGCAACCGTTTTGTATTCAACCAGGTCTTTGTTTCCATCATCATTTGGAGAAATGGCAATACGGACATTCCCTTTTTCGTCCAACTGAAGAATATGCTTACCTTCAGCATTTTGTTCAATCCCCAGAACGGTAATTCGGCGTCCTTGGCGTTGACCTTTAGAAACTAGAAGGTCATTTTGCAAGGTGGCTAGATAGGTCGCATCATTAGAGTAGTTAACTGCAGGATTTTCCTTGTCTACTTCTGTGTAAAATCCATTTTTTCCTTCTCGAACAAGGTTGTAAATTGGTTTTTCGACAGCGGGGAGATTTTGGAATTCACCTCGGAAGCCCATAAATGCAAGACTCACAACATCCCCATCATCTGCTGGATCTACAAATCGAACAAACCCTTCAAGGAAATAGCCATTTGGCATTTGTTTGCTGAGTTCAGCAGCAAATTTTCGAGCATCCACTTTAACAGTGACTGTTTGACTGCTGTGGGCTTTGACCGTCACTTCAGGCCAGACTGTCTCCGTTAGTTTTCGAGGTCGAAGGGTGAATTTTCCATCTTGGACCTCGTCTGTATTGGTATTCACTACCATCTTGAGAGTACGGTCAGTATCTGAAATATTGTGTACAGTGACCTTGAAAGTAAATTGATCTCCAACATTTCCCAAAGTCACACTTGGATAACCATTTTCACCCGTTACATAGAGGTCTGTTGACACTGCAGCAGCTGTGTCCACAATACCAGAACCTTGCTGACGAGGAGAGGTATAAGTGCCTGTGTCCTTATTAACATGTGGTTTTGCAGTTGACATGATCAAGGCCTTGACAGTCTCTGATACTTGCTCAGGAGTCAATTCTGGATGGTGTTTTTGAAGGTATTCCTTAACCAGAACTGCAACACCCGTAACGTGAGGAGCCGCCATACTGGTTCCGCTGATACTACCGTAGGTATTGTCATTAAAGGATGAGTAGATATTGCCGCCAGGAGCTGTCACGTCTGGTTTCAATTGTCCATCGGTAGTCACTCCCCAACTTGAAAAGTCAGATAGCTGATTGGCTACATCAGAAGGACGATTATCCATCTTACCATTAAAAACAATCTTGTAGTTTCCTGATTTTAATGCTTCACCATACTGTTTAGAAATAAATACAGAAGGAATTTTCTTTGCTTCATCATCAATAGCCATATTGATGTTTGCACCTTCTACATTATTGTAGATCAAAGCACCAACTGCACCGTGTTTTCGTGCATTTTTGATCTTCTCTGAAAAGTTCATGGCTCCACGCTGAATGAGGGCAAGTTTCCCAGTTAAATCCAACTTCGCAAAATCTTCTTCACGACCTAACCCTGCTTCGACGTACTCATACTCTTTTCCTTTTTCAAAGTCCTTATCTGCTTCAGGTTGATTATAATCAAATTTTCCGTTATGAAGGCCGGCATTTCCCTCTAGACCTTTGACTTCAAAAACCGCTGTTGTCAATGTTTTGTTGTTGACAGAAGCAACTGAAATAGAATCCTCAACAGTGGATGGATTTCCAACCAAGCCATAGTCTGGGTTTTCGGCTAGTGGTTTTGAATAGCCATTTCCGAATGTATTGCTATTTCCTGCTGAGATAAGAACAGAAACTCCCTTGGCACGAGCCCGTTTGATGGCATCCACAATATCAGAACCAGCATCCACCATAGAACCTGTGCTAGATCCTAAACTCATATTAATAGCATCTGCTCCCAAGGCAACTGCGTCATCAATCGCCTTTACATAAAGGGCAGAACTGGTCGTTTTTTGGCGGTCTGAAAAGACACGCATAAACATAACTTGAGCTTCTGGCGCCACACCATAGACCTTTTCACCATTTGGTGCTTCTTTATCAGGGTTTCCAGCTGCAATCCCTGTTACGTGCATCCCATGAGAAGTTCTTTCTGCTTCTTTGATTTTATCTGTTCCGTCAAAGTAATCGTAGGCATAGACAACCTTATCATTATACCATTTACCGTAGTCGATTCCAGCAGCCTTTTTAGCTGCTTCGATGGCTTCCTTGTTTTTAAATTTTGCTTTTGACGGATCCGAAATTCGAAGAACCTCATGATTCAAATCAAGCCCAGAGTCAATAATGGCAACAACGGTCCCCGTCCCCTTGTAACCAGCCTTCCAAGTTTTTGGTACTGTGATGATATCATTGCTTGAAAGACTATTGGGTTTTGCAGACTCAGCTTTTTCTTGTTCTTTTTCAGTAGTTGCCGTTTCTCCAGTAGTTTTAGGAGCTGTCGTTGCTTGAGCCTCTTTGTTCTCTATGTTAGAAGCCTTCTCAGTAGCAGGCGCTGGACTGGTAGCTACTGTTGTTTCTTTTTGAACGACACCTTGATTTTCTTCATTTGCAACTGTGCTATCTTTTCCTGATTCTTGGGGTTCAGCAGTTTTATCAACCGAAGCTTCTACCTTAGCATCTTGTTTACTAGCATCCTCTTTAGAAGTTTCAGCTTCTTGTTTCTCTCCAACAACTGGAGCTATCCCATTAGTATTGGTTTGGTCAGTTGAAGAGTTTGAGTGTTTATCGTCTTTTAGCTCTGTCTTGATTGCCTGAGTTTGGGCTTGATTTTCACCTGTACTCTGCTCATTGGCATTAACTTGACTTGCTCCAAAAACCAAAGCAGTTCCCAATAAAACTGAAGCAAGACCAAATTTGTATTTCCGTAATGAAAAACGTTGTCGTCTATCCATAAATAATCTCCTTTTTCTTTAAAGTATACCTATTATAACGCAAATAATCAAAAATTTTCATAAAAATCTGAATTGTCACAAAAATGTAATATTTACGTATATATTTTTCTTATTTAATTTTATCATTCGTGTTATTTGCTCTATCAAACCAATATTTTCTAAATTTGTTCATTTATTTCAATTCATAAAATTATTTTATTATACAAATAATTTGGATTTTTATACACAAAAAGACTAGGATTTAAAATTCCTAGTCTTTGTTATTTCGGTATAAATCGATTTTAAAAATTAAAAATCCATCTCATCCACACGAGGTGCTCCAGAAGTCACTGAGATAGTCTTTAAGACTTCTCGCTCGTCTTTGCTGAGTTCAATTCCAAAACAGTCAAGATTGCTCTGGATGCGAGAGGCTGTCACTGACTTAGGTAGAGGTAAAAAACCTTCTGCCAAACTCCAAGCCAAGGCAATTTGAGCCACTGATTTCCCATGCTTAGCAGCAATTTCTTGGACTTCTTTCTGTTCAAACAACTCCCCTTGCCCAAAAGGCCCCCAAGCCTCTAGGAGAATTCCTTTCTCTCTACAGTAGTCAACCACTTCCTCTTGATAAACTCCTGGTGCCAAGCGTACCTGATTGACCGCCGGAATGACTCTTACTGTCTCAAGCAAAGCATCCAAATGATGGGGAAGGAAATTACTAACGCCGATAGCACGGATTTTGCCTTCTTGGTAAAGATCCTCCATCGCTCTCCAGACTTCAGCATTGCGAGTTTTCCATTCGTCATTTTCTCTTAAAGGTTTTGGATTTGGCCAATGGATAAGATACAAATCTAGATAATCCAATCCCAGTTTTTCCATTGATTCTTCAAATGCTTGGCGGGTTTCATCATAGCTGTGATTGGTATTCCAAAGTTTAGTCGTTACAAAGATTTCTTGGCGTGGAACACCGCTATCTCGAATAGCACGACCAACACTCTCCTCATTTTTATAGATAGCTGCAGTATCGATATGACGATAACCAGCCTTTAAAGCTTCTAAAACAGCTTGGTAGGCTACTTCTCCATTTTCAGCCTTCCATGTTCCAAATCCTAGAACAGGAATTGAAACTCCATTATTAAGGGTGTAAGATTTCATCGTTTTTCCTTTCTATGTGAAGAAAATCTAAAGAAACAAAATCCTGATTACCAGTACGCTTGCTCCTTTAGATTTTAACAATTATTGATCACGATCGTAATAGATCTCGTGAGACTTCAAGCGAGAATTGAGCAATTCGGGAACGGTTACAAATGTATACCCTTCACCCTTTAAATACTCAATGACACTTGGTAGGGAATTAACAGAAGGACCATGGATATCATGCATGAGAATGATGGAACCATTACGAACTTGGTGTTGAATTTCTGTCAAAATAGCAGCTTCATTCTTACTCTTCCAGTCTAAACTATCCACATCCCACATGATAAAACTCAAGTCAAGGCTATTTCGAATATCATCAGTAATGGCACCATAAGGTGGGCGCATCAGTTTAGAGCTTGATCCTAAAACTTGAGTCAACAAATCTTCTGTATCAGTGATTTGCTTTTTAGCATCTTCGAGGGATAATTTAGAAAGGATAGGGTGATCCCAGCTATGATTTCCCACAACATGACCTTCCGATTTCATTCGTTTCAGAAGATCTTCATTTCCTGCTATGTTTTTTCCAAGTACAAAGAAGGTTGCCTTTACACCGTACTTAGATAAGGTATCCAAAGCTTGTGGAGTTGTAGTCGGATTTGGACCATCATCAAAGGTCAAGGCAACAACCTTTTTATTTTTCTTAGCAAAGTAAGATTGGTAGAGTTCCGCATCCTTTTCTAATAGATAAGAAGACTCAATGACATCAAAGAAACTGGATATTGGTAAAGCAATTTCTTCAACAGTCTCTCCAGGATTAGCAGGATAAAGGATGATTTGACTATCTTTATAATCAAAACTCCAAGATGCCAAATCCTGATCTGTGAAGCTCTTTATAACTTGATCAATTTTTGCCTGGTCAAGTTTCTTATCTTCTAGAGTTGATTTGATTTGACTCAGTAAGAGTTCCTTAGCCTTGCTTGCATCTTTGAAGAGTTTACTGAGGTCAAAAGCTTTCCCATCTTCAGTCAAGAAAATTTTCCCTAAGGAAGTCTTTTCTTTTTCTTCAACCTTTGCTGCAGACAAATCATAGACTTGCCTACTGATATTACGAGCAACAACTCCCTTAAGGACAGGATCCAGCTGCTCTGTATAATAAAAGACCAGATCCTCTTTATCTTCTAGATTTTCTTTGATATCTTGGTTGATTTTTTCTCTAATAGACGCAATGACCTCCTCTCCTTGCAGAGGGTAGTAGGCAATCACCTCAGCTTGCCCTTTTCGGAAATGGTCCTTCTGACTACCTGAGTTGAATTGCTGGTCCTTTTCGCTTTTTAACGCTTCAATTTTTTGTTCATAAGATTGCTTTTGTAGAACCTTGTAGCCAATGGCACTTCCCAAAAGAATCATAGCGATTCCTAAGATTCCAACAAAGGAAAGCAATATACTTCTCTTTTTATCGTGAGAAACACGGTTCATATTTTTCTTCATATTTCCATCATATCAAATCAAAGCTATTATTTCAATGATAAACAGATAATCTAGCTCCATTTCAAAAAATAAAGAAAAAGCTTAGAATTCTCTAAGCTTCTATTTTAAAAGCGAATTGCTTCACGTGTTTTTTCATATGAAGTCACAAAACGATTTGTAACTCCTGGTTCTGCAACTTCCAAGGCTTGAGAAATCTTCTCAAATGATGCCCGATAGTCAAACTCTTTCTCAAAAATTTCAAGTGCTTCGTTGAAAGCCTCTTGGATGCGTTCATCAAATGAACGGTAGCGATTTGAGTATTGGAGAAGTTGCTCTGTCAAAGTTGCATACTGAACAATGTCATATGTTTCTGTCTCAAGTACTGCCATATCATTCGTTGCAATTTCAAGAATTCGCTTAACAGATTCAATATTAACCTGCGGTTGTTCTAGCTCCGCCATCAAATCTTCAGTGTTATGACTTGCAGTAAAGAAGAGTTTCAAGAAACTTTGAGGGATTCCTGGTAAGTTTCGCTTCTCCATGTAACGTTTGATAGTGTGCAAACGATTCACATAGACATTTGCTTTTTGGCGAGCATTGAGGTCATCTTTTTCAATTTGCGCAAGTCGTTCGCTCACAGAAATTTGCTCATCTTCAATATCTTTGAGATTGCTTTGAAGCATTTCCAACTGTTCTTCAAGAACAGAATAGGCTTGAGCAGATTCTCTTTGGTCCTCTGTTACTTCTAAAATAGCGGTATCAAGTGCAGCTAATTCTTTTTGAAGACGGCGGACATGATTCCCATCACTTTCTGGAAGAAGATAAGTTTTATTTAGGCGTTCAAGATCCTGAACAAGCACCTGGTTATTTTCCTTCAAGTGGTTGAGATAGGTTGGAAGTGTTGAGAGGAGATTCTCAACGACTTTTTGAGCCTCAATTTCATGAGTGAAAATATCATAAAGTGCATTGATTTCTTCTTGAATGCGATTATTTTCATACTCTGCATTGTCCAACTCCAACTGACGAATGTTTTCTTGATTATTCTTCAAAGATTCATGCAAGAGTTGGAAACGTGACTCAATATCTGTTTCAATAAAGTGGTATTTGGCATCCAACAGCTTACGATAGCCCTCTTCCAAATCTGCTAATTGGTCTGGTAATTCCTTTGTCAAGGTTTCAACAAGAGCTGGAATACGATCAACAATATGCGTTAGAGCAAGAATATGATTTTCAGTATCATCTAAGATTGCTGCAGCTTCAACTGGGTCACCTGATGAGTTAAGGGTAACGAATTGAGAGAATTCCGATTGGATATTTTCCAATTGTTTCTCAATCTCAGGAAGAGCTTTCCCATATTTCTCTGAGTCCTCTGCAACCGTATGTTGAAGGGTTTCAAACAAGTCCAAAGCATGTAGGACGCGACCACTGTTCTTAGACTCTTGCTTTTCGAGTTCAGAAAGGGCATTGCGAATAGCTGCAATATCCTCCTCAATCAAACTAATCTGGCTTTCAATTTGATCAATCTTGTGAGCTGCTTTAAAGAAACGGAAAGAATTATTGTAGTTTTCAGCTTCAAAGAGGTGATTTTCGATGTCTGCAAATGAGTTCAGAGATAAATCAACCCATTTTTGATTCCATTCACGAAAGGTTACCTGACTTTGACCAATCAAGTGCATATTTTTAACGGCTTCAACCTCATCATTTACAGGAAGATTGTAGAGTTCTTCTTTTCTTTCTTCAAGCGCCGTTAATCTGCTTACATTACGCTTACGTAGAAAAATGGCTGTTACATAAGCTAAAATCAAAATGATCG
Organism: Streptococcus oralis subsp. tigurinus; assembly: GCF_002096275.1. Lineage (GTDB taxonomy): Bacteria > Bacillota > Bacilli > Lactobacillales > Streptococcaceae > Streptococcus > Streptococcus oralis_CN. The sequence goes on from NZ_NCUG01000018.1 coordinate 559,572, forward strand.
CAATCGCAACCATTAGATAAATTAGTTGTCCATTAGACATATCAAACTCCTTTTATACTAGAAACAATCGTAATGATTATATCATATTTTTTAAACCAAGGGAACTATTTCCCACATTTTTTAAACGTCAAGTGTACTGTAAACAGCGTTTTCTTCGATAAATTCGCGACGAGGCTCTACCCGATCGCCCATTAACATATCAAAGATTCTATCTGCTTCAGCAGCATCATCTACTGAAACACGTGCCATCAAGCGATGTTCTGGATCCATGGTTGTTTCCCACAATTGGTGATCATCCATTTCTCCCAGACCTTTATAACGTTGGATGGTGGGCTTTGAGCGCCCTTCACTATGACGTGCTAAGGCTTCTTGGAGTTTAATTTCTTGATCTGTACCTGGCTGGATGTATTCTTTGATCTCACTTCCAACTTTGACCCCATAAATCGGTGGTTGGGCAATATAAACATAACCAGCTTCTAGGATTGGTTTCATGTAGCGGTAAATCAAGGTTAGCAAGAGAGTTCGAATGTGGGCACCATCGACATCGGCATCGGTCATCAAAACGAGTTTTTGGTAACGAGCCTTAGTAACATCAAATTCTGCGCCAAATCCTGTCCCCATGGCTGTGAAGAGACTCCGAATTTCTTCGTTAGCAAGAATTTTATCCATGCTAGCCTTTTCAACGTTCAAGATTTTACCACGAATTGGTAAGATAGCTTGGAACTCACGGTTACGACCAGATTTAGCTGATCCACCAGCCGAGTCTCCTTCGACGATGAAGAGTTCGGTTTCAGCAGGATTATTTGAAGAACAGTCTGCTAGTTTTCCTGGAAGATTGGAAATTTCCAAACCAGATTTCTTGCGAGTGACTTCACGCGCACGCTTGGCAGCCACACGAGCCTTGGCAGCCAAAATTCCTTTTTCCACGATACGCTTGGCAATCTGTGGATTTTCCATGAGAAAATCAGAGAAGGCATCGCTGAAGAGACGATTGGTAATCTTAACTACTTCACTATTGCCCAGCTTTGTCTTGGTTTGCCCTTCAAACTGCGGATTTGGATGCTTGACAGAGATCACAGCAGTCAAACCTTCACGGACATCTTCCCCTGTTAGATTGTCTTCATTGTCTTTTAGTAATTTATTTTTACGAGCATAATCGTTGATAACACGCGTCAGTGCTGTACGGAAACCTTGCTCATGCGTTCCACCTTCATGGGTGTGAATGTTATTGGCGAAACTCATGACATTTTCGTGGTAACCGGTTGTGTACTGCATGGCTACTTCAACAGTAATATCATCCATCTCACCGTCTGTGTAGATTGGTGTGTCAAAGATAACATCCTTGTTCTCGTTGATGTATTCAACATAGCTAGCAATCCCGCCCTCATAATGGTAATGTTTAGTCTGTTCGAGACCTTCACGCTTATCTGTGATGGAGATTCGAAGACCTCGGTTCAAAAAGGCTAGTTCTTGAATACGTTTATTCAATTTGTCAAAATCAAAGGTCGTTGTTTCTGTAAAAATCTCTGGATCCGGTGTGAAGTGAACTGTTGTTCCGGTTCTATCCGTATCTCCAATCACCTCAAGATCAGCAACGACATTCCCACGGTGGTATTCTTGATAATAAATTTTTCCGTTTTTATGAACCCGAACATCTAGTTGAGTTGAGAGGGCATTTACTACTGATGAACCCACACCGTGCAATCCACCTGATACCTTATATCCGCCACCGCCGAACTTTCCTCCAGCGTGAAGAACAGTAAAGACGGTCTCAACAGCAGGACGTCCTGTCTTTTCCTGAATGTCAACAGGGATACCACGTCCATCATCCACAACGGTGATGGAATTATCTGGCTCAATAAGGACTTGGATATGACTGGCAAATCCTGCTAAGGCTTCATCAATTGAATTATCAACGATTTCCCATACTAGATGGTGAAGGCCTTCTTTTGAGGTCGATCCAATATACATACCTGGACGCATACGAACAGCTTCCAGCCCCTCCAAAACTTGAATTTGACTGGCATCATAATCCTGTGCCTGTTGATTTTTGATTTCTTCTGTCATTTTTTCCCTTTTCTTACATGTCTATTGCTTGTCTCAGTGTCGCAACGTTTTTAAAAAGATAGGCATCTAAGCCGGCAGCTTTACCTGCTTCTACATCAATATTTCTGTCTCCAATGACCAAACCGGATGAGATATGATATTTATCACGTAAATAAATCATAGACTCTGGATCTGGTTTCCGTTTGAAACCAGAACTGGCAGTAACGACTTCTGTGAAATAGTCAGCTATCTGAGTCTTTGCAAGAAGTTCTAGCACTTGGTCATTTCGATGAGAGACTAAGAAATGACGGCCACCCTTGTCAGAGATGTCTTTTAGTAACTCTGGAATTCCCTCAAACAAAACTGGGTACTCTAGCTCACGCGCTTCATTCTCTTTGTAGTTTTCTAAAAAATTCTCGATGGCTGGGGCAAACTTCTCAATGGCAAAAGCTGTCGAAACCTTCAAGGCTTCGTAAACACGGTCGTGTTCTTGCTCTATTCCGTATTGGGCTAAGGTCTCTACAAAGGCCGCTGTAGAAGTCTCATAATTATCCAATAGGGTACCACCTAAATCCCATATATAGTCACGATATTTCATACCCTTCATTATACCATTTTTTTACGAAAAAAGCGATGATTTCCTAGATTTTTCCAAGTAAAAAACGAGAGTTTAACCCTCGTTTTACTGTTGATTTTCAAAGACATCTCGATAGAGCATGCCGACTCGTAAACTTTCTGCATCTCCTCCCAACTGCTCTACCAGCTCATAGGCAAAGGCAAGGGCAGTTGACGGTCCTCGGCTAGTTGTCAGATTGCCATCCACAACTACTGTTTCCTTTCGGTAAATTCCGTCACTGATGTTTTCCTGAACACCGTCATAACAGGTAAAGTGCTTGTCTTTCAGGACACCTGCTTGATGGAGGGCGATTGGAGCTGCACAGATAGCTGCAACTTTCTTTCCTGCTTGGTCAAAGGCTTTAATCTGTGAAATGAGGGCTTGATTATCCCGTAGGTGAGCTGAGCCTGGCATACCACCTGGAAGAACTACCAAGTCATAGTCGGACAAATCGCCATCAAAGATACGGTCGGCTTTTACCTGAATGCCATGTGATCCTGTCACCTGCTCTTCAAATCCTACCATATCGCATGAAATGTTTGCTCGACGCAAGACATCAACTACTGTCAAGGCTTCAATTTCTTCAAAACCCTGGGCTAAGATAACTGCTACTTTTGCCATAGTGGCCTCCTTATTTGATTTGTTTTAGGACGACTTTCTTTCGTTTGAATGGAACTTTTCCGCTTTTCTCCTCCGCTAGGTTGGTCTGGTAACTCATAGATAAGAGGAGACCGACACCGATGAGGTTACTAATAATAGCGGAGCCCCCTTGAGAAATGAAAGGCAGAGGAATCCCTGTCAAAGGAAGTAAGCCTGTCACGGCACCGATATTTTCAAAGATATGGAAGAGCAACATCATGATAAATCCAGTCGAAATGTAGGTGTAGAACTGGTTATTTGACCTGAGCGTAATCTTCAACATCCGGTAAATAAGAAGCAAGTACAGGGCAACCACAAAGACTGAACCAATGAAGCCAAAGTCTTCAGCAATTACGGTGAAAATCATATCACTTTCACGTACTGGAATGAGGAGATTGGACACATTGAAACCCTGTCCAAACAAGCCACCACTTCCAATCGCAATTTGCCCCTGCGCCTGTTGGTAAGTCGTTGTTTGCGCAAAGTCAAAGGGATTGAGCCAAGCCAAAATACGGTTGATCTGGTAGGTTGGCATCCCGATCTGATGCAAGAAGGCACGTCCATCCTTGCTTATAAATATGGCCATGAAGCCTGCAACTGCAGTCACTCCTGTCGCAAAAACAGGAATGATAATCTTCCACGAAACTCCTGAAAGAAGAACCATACCGGAAAAAATAGCTACAAAGACCAAGGCAGTCCCTAAGTCACTTTGTAGGGCTAAAAGGACCAGCACTGGGATAGTAAAGCCAATCATCCAAATAATCAACAGGAAATCCAAGGGAATAGTCCGTCGCCATTCCTTGTGTTTTTGAGTGAATTGTACAATGACTCGAGCTAGCATCAAGATATAGGAAATCTTCATGAACTCAGATGGCTGAAAGAGTGTCGTTCCACCAATCGATACCCAGTTCTTGGCACCTGTTGACGCTACAAGATTCGGATTGTAGAAAACAAGAGGGAGGACCATCAAAGCTAGCCCTAGACCATAAAGATAAGGAGTCACCTTCCATAAAAACTCAGTATTGAAGAACATGACCACAAAACCAATGACAAGGCCCAAGGAAATCCAAGCGATTTGCTGGCCTAGTATTGGTAACACATTATTTGGATAGTCATGACTAACTGCTATATAAATGGCCACTACTCCAATCACCAGTAAACAAAACACTGGTAGAAGGAGGCTATAATCGACTCGAGAGTCGAAGGAACGTTTCATATTTTTTACCTTTTCTCTTTCTTGGATTTTTCTTTCATTCTATTGCGACGGGATTGGAGAAAATCAGCTACAGCAGGCTCTAGCTGTTCTCTAGAAAGAACCTGAACAGCCCTTTCTTTTGACAAGGTCTGGGCGATTTGTTTGCCGTAGCGCTTGCTGACAACACGACTGTCTAAGATTACAGCAACCGAACCTTGGTCAGGTCGTCTAACAGTACGACCAAAGGCTTGCTTTAGCCGAATGATAGCCATCGGTAACTGATAATCATAGAAAGGATTTTTCCCTTCTTGACGTAGTTCTTGGTTTAACTTTTTGGTTAACGGCTCTTGGGGATTTTGGAAAGGCAATCTCGGAATCACTTGAAGTACAAATGGATGGGTTGAAAAATCAACTCCTTCCCAGAAACTACCTGTTCCAAGTAAGATCTGTCGTTCACCTTTTTCAAAACGTTTTTTCAGTTGGCTTGGTTCCCCATTTTTATATTGAGCTAGATGCGGTTGGTCGATCAGGCCCGAAACTGCCAGTAACATCTCTTTTGAGGTAAACAAAACCAATAAGGGTTCTTGAAAAGTTTGTAAACTTCGAATGACAGAAGCCACTTCACTCGCATAGTCAAAAGGTGAAACTTCTGTCACAAGAGGAAAGTCATTGATTAAAAAGACTTCTTGTTGCTCCTGCTTTGCTACATCAAGCTTAACAAGCGGAGCATCTGGAAATCCCAATAAATCTGCTAAGGAAACCCGATTGCTGATTTCAAGAGTGGCCGATACTCCTAGGAGCCTACAATCTTCTGGCAATAAATCTGCTAGTATAAAGCGGCCTTTTTTACTTGAACAAATCAGGACATCCTTGCTCGATTTCTCTGCTGGAGCAAGCCAAAATTCACGGTCCGCCGTAAAAAAGTTTGCAAGCTCTCTATACTCTGGAAGAGCTAGCTCCGAAAAATGTTGGCGCAACTGTTCGAGAGAATCCAACCACTTTCCATTCTTAAGACCCGACTGATACTGGTCCATCGAGTAACGACATTCAAAGCCGATACTCTCAAGCAAGCGTTTCTGAACCAAATCTTCCTCTGTCTCTAAGGACTTATCAAGCTGGGTTACAAGTTCCTCAAGTCGATAAGCCTGCTGGGCCAGATTTTCAAGAGCTAGTAGCATTTTTTGAGCTTCATCCAAGATCACCAATCGGTTGTCGACAAACTCGGGATTGTCTTCCAAACGAGTAACCAGATAGGCATGATTGGTCAGAAGAACACGACTGGTCTTGGCCTTGTCCTGCCCTCGTTTCCAAAAATCTTCTGTAGCAAATAAACTTTTCTTTGAAAGCTTGCCATCGTGGACTAGTTCTGGCAGAAAATGCTGATAGCGATAAAGCTGCCCGATTTCATCCAAGTCACCTGTCTCTGTCTCTGTTAGCCAGATGAGCAGTTGCATTTTAAAGCGTGTGAAAAGGCGATTGGACTCCGGTCGATGGAGAACTCGGTGAAAGGCATCCAGTTTTAAATAATTTTGAGGACCCTTGAGACTATGAATTTCCAGATGGAAGACCTCTTTTAAGCGCTGACCTTCTTCTTGCATGATTTGATTTTGAAGAATTTTGGTCGGAACACTCACTAAGATACCTGCTTGACTCTCCAAGTTCAAAGCTGGGAGGAGATAACCATAAGTCTTGCCCAGTCCCGTTTGAGCTTGGATAAAGGAAGTCTGGTCTTCTTCCAATAATTGCTCAATCTTCTCCGCAAATTCCAACTGTTGCGGACGCTCCTCCAGCCCCAATAAAGAAATATTTTTAGCAAAATCTTTGGATAACTTTCGTGGGACTAAGGCTTTGCTTTCCTTTCTGAGGAAAAGCCCATGAAGCTCCATCAAGTCTGGCGAAGATAAGAGCGATTGTTGCTGATAGACCTCCTCAATCACCAGATAACTTTCATAGAGAAGGTTGTCTGCAAGGTTTAATAAGCTTTCTAAGAGCCCTTTAGGTAGCTCAAAAAGTTTTTGACGCATGTAAAGCAAGAGTTCAGCTGTTGCCTGAGCATCTGACAGAGCAGTATGGGCATGTTCCAGCTCAATGCCCAACTCTTGACAAAGGATACCTAAGTTATACTTTTCAAACTGAGGATACAAAACTTGGGCAAGCTCAACTGTATCCACCCGCGGTGTGCGCAATTCATATCCTTCAAAAAAGAGAAATTCTGCAAGAAGGTTGGCATCAAACTGTACATTGTGCGCAACAAAAATACCGTCCTTAACCAATTCAAAAATTTTTCCAGCCACCTGAGAAAACTCTGGTGCCGCAGCCAAACGCTGATCGGTCAGACCCGTTAATTCTTTGATATGAGAATCCAAGGGTTCGTGGGGATTGACATCAGTCGCATACTGATCGATGATTTCACCATTCTCAATCACCACAATGCCTACTTGAATAATTTTTGCCTTGCTTCCGGTGCTGGTCGCCTCTAAATCAACGACCACATACCGATCATTTCTCGCATTCATCATTAAAAATTATATCAAAAAAAGCATGATTTGACACCCCTCAACTTTGATAACAATCTCGCTTCCCTTTTGAGTTTGAGTAAAAATCAAGACCTTAAAAGTGAGAATTCCTCGTAAGTTCAGCAGTTTGTCGCTGGTTCTGAGGTATTTGAAAACCTTATTAACAAAGCTACATCAACATAAAAAGACAACCAAGGTATTAGCTGCCTTTTTGAGATATTTTTTTCATTGTTTTCGGAAGAGCTTTACTAATTTCTGTTGGCAAGACAAGATAGTTTTCTTGAGCAAGTTCTTGCGCGATAGCTGAATGAAGGTGAGTCGCTACCACCACTCTCTCATAGAGGCTGACTTGGTCAAACTGACCTGTAAATCCTGCAATCATCCCAGCCAGTGTATCTCCCATTCCACCAGTTGCTTGATAGGGGCCTCCAACCTGTAACTGATAATATTCAGACTGACCAGCTTGCCAGATACGAGTTGCTGGACCTTTCTCGACTAAAATCGTTCCTTGAGGAAAAGCTGAAAGAGCCCTAGCAGTCGTCTCTGTATTTTGATGGTCAAGAACTATACCAGACAGTCTTTCCCATTCCTTTTGGTGGGGAGTTAGGATGAGCTGACTGGAAGGAAGTGGTAACTGGCCTTTTGCTAAGATGCCCAAAGCACCACCATCTACAATCAAAATCTGGTCACTTCTGAGGTTGTTAAAAACCCATTTTACGAGTTCTTCTCCGAATGCATCCTCTCGCAAACCCGGACCTAACAAGACAACCTCTGCCTTTTCTAACTGTTCTTTTAACAATTGCTGGTCTTGAAGAGAAAATGCCATGGCCTCAGGTAAATGACTGTGCAGAGCCGGAATGTTCTCCTTATCCGTGCCAACAGTCACCAACCCTGCACCACTTTTGACAGCTGCCAAGGCAGCCATGATGATGGCTCCACCATAAGGATAGGTCCCACCAAGCAAGAGCAGACGGCCATAGTCTCCTTTATGACTGGTACGAGAACGTTCAATAATGACTTTTTCTAATAAAGTTTGATCAATCACTTTCATCGTTTTTTCCCTCTCTATTCATTATACTATAAAGTTTATTGACCTTGCATCTTAAACATAAATCTCTTCCTTCATATAGAAAAAGAGAGGACAAAGCCCCTCTACGAAATATCTCTTTTTTCAAAGTCAATTAATTTCTTTTTTACTTTTTGCGACAAAGATAGCAGATAGAGCTAGTCCAACACTTGCCAAGAAAATAGCTGTTTCTGACTGTTTCTCACCAGTTTCTGGCAATCTCTTGTCTTCTTTGGCAATTTGAACTGGTGCTCCTGAAGTCTGAGTTTTTTCTAACGAACTTAGCTTGAACTCTGGTTTCTCTACTGTCGGTGCTGCCTGGTCGCCTACTGTTGATAAGGGACCTGTGTAAGCTGGGAGCTCATGTTTAAAGGCCATAACGGAGTTGACTCCGCCCTGGAACTCAGGTTTCTCTACCATTGGAGCAGCTTGGTCACCTACTGTTGCTAGCGGGCCTGTGTATTCTGGCAATTCATGCACTAGAGCCATCACTGCATTGACGCCACCCTTGAACTCAGGTTTCTCTACTGTTGGAGCAGCTTGATCACCTACTGTCGCTACTGGGCCTGTGTACTCTGGAAGTTCATGTATTAGGGCTTCAACTGCATTGACACCACCTGTGAATTCAGGAACCTCAAGAACGGGTGCTGGCTCTTCGCCCTCGCTTGACTGAACCGGTTCTTCTGTTAATTCTTGATGGAAGCTTGCCAATTCATAAAACTCAGCCTTGCCACCTTCCCAGGCTAATTTGACATCTAGAAGAGTGCCACCATTTCGGATAGCGAAGGTTTGGAGACTAGATGTAATGGCACCGAGGTCTGTCCAACTGTCTTGACCATCCTTGAGTGTTCTAGCAAGAACACGTGCCTTAGCTCCTTCAGGAAGACTGGAAACGAGACGAAGGTGGTTGGCATTGGTTGGCTCAGATAAGTGATACACCAATTCGCCCTTGTCTTTTTCAGACTTGTAGCTGGTCAAGACTTTTCCGTCTACAAGATTATTATAAAGGTTGCCCTGGCTTTCTCCACCGTTTCCTTCTACTGTTGGATCATTGATTGGTTTGACAAATTCACCATCGTTGATGACCAATTCTGTAAAGCCTACAAAACGGGCATCATAGTCTGCTGTATAGAGGACACGGAGATAGTTAGCTTTAACTGGTGTCGTCAATTCACCCTCGATGTAGCGATTTCCTGGCATCTTAGAATCGTGTGTCCAACCATCTGTCAATGAATCATCGTGTTGGCTGTTGGCCACACCATCTCCCACTGTCACAACATCTGTCCAAGTTTTACCATCTTGGCTGACTTGGATCTTACCATCACGAAGATAGTTTTGAGTTCCGTCTTGGATGTAGGCTCTGATCTTCTTGATGGTGCGTTCGCTGCCAAGTTTCAATGTTACATGACCATCTTTACGAGCATAGTCTGAAAACTCAACGAAGTTGTTATAAACACCATCAAACAGTTGATCTAGGTTGTTCAGCTTACGAACATCATTGCTTCCGTATGTTGGATGAATGCCCATAGTTGTAGATTCTAGTTTGGTTGGTTGCACTTCTTTGGTTGTCACAAGGAGAGAAGTGGCTGTCACAGCTTGTTCCTGATCTGTTTTATTGACCAGACGAACATAACGTACCAAGTGGCTCACCACAGATCTGTCTGTCAACTGGCTAGCCGGCGTCCATTCTTGCGCATTTGCAGAGTACTCTAGAGTAAGAGCTGGATTGGCCTGACCTTGGAGCTGGATGCTCTTGATCTGATGGATACGGTCAAGTTTCATACCTAGATAGCTATTTGCAGGAAGTTTAGTTCCAGCTGGAATTTGAAGTTCATAATGTCCCAAGCTATCCACTACCGGCGTTTCCTTCAAGGCATCGACGTTGGTGTCTGTTAAGTCAAAATTTGGACTATCGACATCTACTGTAAATTCCGCAATTCTCCACCACTTATTTAAGGTTTGTGTATTGCGAATGCGAACAAAACGAGTTGTAAATTCTTTCACAATATCAGAAGTTCGTTGCCCTGATAAATTTTGAAGCGTTGTCCAATTTGTACCATCTGCAGAATATTCGATGACACCAGATGCTAGTTTGTCTCGTTCCCCTTGCATCAGATGAACTCGTTTTACTTTGTGCAGCCCACCTAAGTCCATTTTTACCCAGGCTTGCGCTGGTGTGACATTAGTCTGATCAACATGTGCCATCATGGATTCTGTGTTTTCTCGACCATCTTGCATCTGAACAACACTTGTTCCATATTTGTAAACAAGGTTTGGACTTAAACTAATAGTGCCCCTAACCTTCCTACTACCCAATTCTAGGGGTCTGTTAACAGCAATTTCACGCATGGCAAGCCAAGCATTATCCTTCTTAGCTGTTGCTATCATACGAACAGCTTGAGCTGTGATATCGAGGTCATTAAATTCCAGAATACGTTCTCTACCAGTATAAGCGGGGCTCGTTATGGCTATCCATTCTCCATGTTCATTTTGATATTCAACAAGAGCATTACTAAAGGTATAATTATCGGCCGTATTAGTACTCGTAGCGAAACCTAATTTGTGTATTTTAATTGCCTTATTAAAGCGCAAGCCTACATAATCGCCTCTCTCAATCACAATGGTTGTTTTGGCAATCACATGTGTATCAAAGTCACCATCTGTGACTTCTTTCAATCCGCCTTCTATTCCAGCACGATTCGTAATAAATGTTGTCACAAGTTTATCTGGATTCAACATTGCTTGGATATGTAAGGCTAAGTATTCTTTGAGATTATTGATAAATGGTCGAATATGTTGGACACCAAATTCTGCGTATTCATAATGGTCAACGTAAAAGAAGGCATACTTAACTGACTGGTCATAATGTTTGACTCCGGCCTGATAATACTCCCACACCTTGGCATCATTCTTTTCAGTAAGACCTTCTGTAGCTGTTAGGAAAGCTTCAAGCGCGTTCATTTGATCTACTGTATTCTCTAACCAATAGTGAATTTGTTCGATTAATTTCTGATCACCTTTTTCTTTAAGTAATAGAGCATTGGCTTTCAAACCAGCAAAAATTTCCCTCAACTCTTTTCTTTCAGTATCCAGATTTTGACCAGATTTGAGTTTGTTATAGAATTCTGTCAATTTTGGAGCCAATTCTACAGACTCTTCTAATTTAGTGACATGGGGAGGTCTATTTTGATTGCGCATGTGTTTTCCGAGTTCTCGAAAAGCCTTCGAAACACTGCTTTCTTCAAAATGATCATTAACTACATAGTTAAAGGCCATATCGTTGATTTGTTCTGCTTCTTCTACACTTCTCCATTGTTTCCATCCATACTGAGCCATATCAAAAAGTGCCACTTTAGATGCTTCAGATTGTTGCATTGGATTTAGCATAATTCCTTGTGCAAGTGATAAATCAACATTTGGATGTAAGAATTTTTCACCACCTCCAAGAATTAGGTGGGGTTTTGTATTATCATTACATGGCCAGTTAATCCAGAACTGAATTGGACGGTAAGTCTTACCACCTTCTGTTAAATTTTTCTTTAAGTTCGTTAAGAATGTTTGGTCAACAGCCCCCCAGACCTTTCCACCAGTAAGAGTTAAATGGACATTTTCAGGAAGATGTTCATTCAAGGTTCGAAGTTCAGCTTCAGTTCCTTGCCCCATGTACCAGGCAGGAACAAAAATCATATCTTTACGGAGACCACTGTATGTTGTTTGTTTTTCAGTCAACCAATTTGTGATATCCTTCATCAAGCGAACATAACTATGGTAACCACCAACTGGGCTTGGTGCATCATCTGCAAGCACGCCAAATTCACGCACTCCCACGTCCAACAACTGAGTAAACTTAGCCTTTATGGTTGCAAGATCAGCCTGGTAATGCGCTTCATTGCCAAAGCGGATACGATTGTTCATAAATGGATGGATGGTCCAAACATAACGTGTTTTCGTTTGATTACCGACACGTGCAAGTTCTCGGATTTCAGCCAGTTTTTCTTCTGGGTAAAGTTCACGCCATTTCTTATTGTGGTATGGATCATCTTTTGGTGCGAAATAGTATTGAGTTAACTTCAATTCACTTCCATAACGCATCAATTCTTTACGATTTTCATTAGACCATGGATTTCCATAGTAACCTTCGATAAACCCACGGTTCTTGATTTCAGTGTAATCTTCCACTGTCACATTGCGAAGGACTGGCACTTGACTTTCCTTGAGCATATGTTTCAAGGTTGTCAAACCATAAAAGACCGCATCTGTGTCTTTTCCGACGATGGAGATATAGTTGTCCTTGATGGTCAGAGCATAAGCATCAATTTTGTCAAAGAGACCTGCGGAAACCTTGGACAAGTTTTGTTCTGCTTGTGAACCTTGTCCATGCACTCCAAGATAGATATTAGTTGCGTCAGAAACGGTCGTTGTACTAATTTTGTAAGATACTTGATTGTCCTGCAAAACGCTCTTCAAGCGATTGCGAGTATAGATATCGAGTTGATCGCCCATTACCAGATTGACTTGCTTACGAAGGGCTGTGACACCTTCTCCATAAGTCACTTTTTGTGGAGTTGGAAAGACCTTGTACTCTTTTTTGAGATAGTCTGAGCTCTTGCTGGCAGCTTCAATACTGGCTTCGCTAGCTGGTTTGCTTGCTGTAAATTGATTGGCCAATTCAACTGTTCCATCACCTGTTTGCTCTACTTTTGGAGTTTCAGGTGTAATTGGTTGACTAGGTTTAGCGATTTCTTTATCATTTTGTCCTCCACTCATGGCTTCAGACGGATTTGTTTCATTCTCTGGAATTCTAGGTGCTTCAGCTGGTTTAAGATTATTTGTCGAATCAGTAGAACCAATCGTTCCTGTAGTTTCTCCATTTCCAACTGTCGAGCTAGCTTCCTTCCCAGCATTTTCTTCTGCTTTCTTCAAAACTGCTGCAAGTTCATCAGGTAACTTTTCCAATGGCTGAGCTTGAGTTATAGTTCCCTCTTTATCTCCTACATTACCTGTTTCTGCTGCCTCTACTAAATTAACACCAAAGATACTGGCACCAATCATAATAGAAGCTACTCCAATAGCGAATTTACGAATACTGTAATGACAACGTTTATTGAAAAAATTTTTATCCATCTTTATCTTATCTCCTTTCATCCAAACACGAAAGTAAACGATTCCATTTTTACTAGTAAAGACGGAGAGGCCTAATCGGTCCTCTCCATCTCTTCAACTCATTTATCGATGTGATTTTTTATCATCGACTAAGCTATACCAATAGGATAGCATTAGACGCACAAACTAATCCTCTTTTCGTTTTGCAGTTAATAGGGCTGCTGACAAGGCCAAGCTAACACCTGCCAAGAAAATGGCTGTTTCAGATTCTCCCTCACCTGTTTCTGGTAATCTATTTTGCTCTTCTTTTACTACTGAAACATTTGGTTTTATAGTCTGGTCATGAGCTAATAGCTCTACTGGATAATCTGGTTTTTCAAGAACAGGCGCTTCCTCATTTCCTACCGTGGCTAGAACACCATGATACTCTGGAAGTTTATGTTCTAGAGCCATTACAGCATTAACGCCACCCTTAAATTCAGGTTTCTCAACGCTTGGTGCCGCTTGATCTCCTACAGTAGCAAGAGTTCCTGTGTATTCTGGAACTTCGTTTACTGCTGCTTCTACAAAGTTAGCACCTCCTTTGAATTCTGGAACTTCATTGACTGGAGCTAGCTCCTCGCCTTTACTACTTGAAATAGATGCTTTCACTCCTACTTCAACAATGCGATCCTGAGCCTTTCTTTCTTCAGAATGAACAAGACTTCTAGTAGTACCCAAAACTTGAATATAGTCAACTTTTTCTCCATCTTGTCCTTCAGAAACGATACGACGTTGACCTTGAGCAAGTTCAGGGTTTTCACGAATAACTTCTTTAAACGGAAGCGGAGTCTTTTCAATTTCCAAACTTGGAGTTTCTGCTACTAAATTCTTAACGCCTTCTGTTGGTGTTGTTTGGAAGGTAGACTTAAAGTGTAAACGATATTCTTTCACCAGATTTCCATCTTTGGAAACAAGACGAACCAGTGTTGGAAGATTGGCATTTCCAGAATCCACAACTGTAACTACTCCATGTCCACTAGTTGTTGCAGTGACTTTTGGTTTTGAACCCATTGTTGTTAGAGTGTAATCTGTCACATTTGGATCAAAGTTTTCCAATGCTTTTCCGTCGATCGAAATAGTCGCTGATGGTGTTTCCACTTCTAATCCCTTGCCTGCAGAGTAGGCTGTAAATTCTACAAGTGCAAGACCATTGGTGGTAGCCTTACGAGTCATGCGCGCACGAATAGCTGTCGTTTGAACCGGTTCAAAGTTAAACTCGATTGGTTTACCAGCTACTAATTCTCCAGAAGCTTTGTAAGAAATTGGTGCCCAATTTTCTGCCTTGTTAAATGGATGATCGGCATTTTCTTCGTAACGAGAAATCGTACTTGGTTCTGTAAAAGCAGGACCAATATATCTTTCTAGAACCATTTTCTCTGGAGCATCTGTGCCACTATCTTTAAAGAACTGAATGGCTACTTTCCCAATAGATTGAGAAGCAATTTTTCCATCCTTCTTAAAGAGTAATCCAACAGAAGTTTCTTGATTTTTCGGAGTACGAGACCAGTTTGTCCAACGTCCATCTTCATTGTATTTTCCATCATTGATATAGAAAATTCGATCATGTGAAGCTGCTTGAGTATCGTTCGTTGTCGAAGCAAAGGCTTTAGAATCAGTTTCATTGTTGCTTGGATTTTCTGAAATGACTTGATTGCCTTTAGCAACAACTGTCACCTGCATTTTAGTCGTTAGATTTGTACCAATGACATGACCGGTAACTTCAAATGTTCCCTCATGCTCTGTCGCATGTTCAGGAATAGCATCCCACTTCACTGCAAGTTTATCTGTAGTCCAATTAGTTGAAGTTGGATAATAAACACTTACTTCTGAAGGAAGTTGAAGATTGTCTCCAACATTCAAGATTTTAGCACTGTTTTCTGCAGCAAGAGGTTGACTAGTTTCTCTCTCATCATTGCGGAAAATTCGATATTCTTTCAACACCGTACCATCTTCTGCTTTCAAGATAAGACGTGTTGCACCTTTTGGACTTGTTGCAGGAACAACTGTTACCAAACCATTATTGCTAGCTGTTGCTGTGATTTCTTTGCTAGATTGAGGAATATAGTAATCTGTCTTAGATGGATTAAAATGTTCAAGATCCTTGCCATCTACCTTGATAGAAATCTCTGAACTTGTTTCACTTAAGACCTTGTTTCCAAGCACAGTTAGCTCTGTCAGACCAACACCTGATGTTCCATCTGCTTTCTTCATACGAATACGAACAGCGTAGGTTTCGACCTTGTCAAATGTGAAGTGATTGGTTTGAGTTGCAGACAGCTGACTTGGAGCATGTAAGTTTTCAACTGCTTTCCAATTGTCTGGATTATTAAATGGATGATTGCTATCTCGTTGCGCATGACTGACATCACTTGGTAAATCTGGAATTTCTTTACCTACATAATATTCAACTACATATTCTTTTGGAAGACCAATTGCTCCATCAGTATAGAAATCAACCGACAAATTGTTGACAAAACGCTTCGTCAAGTCTCCTGAATTACCAAATAAGATAGAAGCCCAGTCATTATCAGTATTTGTTCTCCAAGTAGTCCATCTATTTTTAGCATCTGATGGCGTTCTTGATACAGTCAAATCGTTCAAGGTGTTGGCTGTGTCATCTCCTCCTGTATTGGATACAATGGCAGCTGGTAATTGTGAACCTGTCCATTGTTTAGAGATATTATTTCCAGCAACCACTTGACTAGACACTCGAACATGAGCTTTAGTTGTCAGATTGCTACCTACTAAACGACCATTGATTTCATAGACCCCTTCAGTTTGACTAAAGTTGGCTGGAACCTGATCCCAAACAACATCTTTATAGATAGTTGTTCCGTTAGAATGGTAAGCCCGAACATTAGCTGGCAATTGAACCGTCTCACCCTTAGGTACTGTGAGACTGATTTCCTCTGCAACTTGCAATCCTTCAACCGTTACAGTCGCTTGAGCTTCAATATCTGTGCCTTCCACATGTCCTTTAAGCGTAAAGCTATGATAGTGCCCCAACTCTTTTTCATCTACCTTATCCCAAGCTACAGATACTTTGCGTGGCAAGCCCTTATCAAATTCTGCTCCAACTTCTTTAGGTAGATTCGGTTGCTGATTGATATCTGTAGAAACAGACACAGGATGAAGTTTCACAATCTTCTTGCTGACTTTATTTTCTTTAATCACCACTTCAGTGGTTACAGATTCTGTTTTCTCTGTTTGATTATCGATTCGAGGTGTCAAAGTCACTCTTCCCTTAGTATAGAGCAATAGATTCTGACCATTCACCTCAAGATGTCCCCCATCAGATGATTTAGCTTCTAAGTGAATATCTGAAGCCGAAAACTCTGTTTGTGAACCATCCTCATAACGACCAATGACGTGATAAGTTAATACTTGATCTTCAGTGGCAGTTTCTTTTCCTTCTACAACCACTTCCAAACGTTTCAAAGCAGGAGCTTCCTTCACAAACTGAATTAAGTAAGTTTGAACCAAGTCACCCTTTTGGTCACTCAAGAAGACAGAAGCCTGATAACCATTATCAGCAGAAACTTGCTGAACAGTTACTTGATATCCGGTAGTCTGAGCTCCAACACTTGGAATAGTTGCAGTGTAAGGAAGGGATACACGGTAATAGGTCTTGCCAGACTCAAAATTCTCAAGAGCTTTACCCCCAACAGTAAGTCCTGTAATGCTACTTGTTGTTTCCTTACTACTTGCGATAAAGGTTGCAGTCACTTCACGGTCGTCATCTACCAATTTACCAGTAGCCTCCGTACGTCCACCTTCCTTGTTCAAAGCAGCAGGGTCTTTCAAGGTCCAAGAAACAACATCAGTATCAATCAAGCTACCATCTGTCAGAACAGCTGTGACCGTTTTATCCAAATCAGCCGCATTCGTTCCAACTGGGACTGTAGCAACTTTTGGTAACCATCTATCTAAAGCAATCACTTTAACAAGTGCCTCAGCTTTAGTTTCTAAACCTTCTACACGTCCAGATACTTTTTTCTCACCTGCGCTTGTAAGCAAGTCAGATGGCATTTCCCAAGTTACAGTCTTTTCCTCAACACTACCGTCACTATAAATAGCTGTTACTGTTTGAGGTAATTCAGGATTTGTCGTCACATCAGTTGTTGCTTTTACAGGAGCAAAGGCTACAAAGTGACGATTTTCTTTCTTACCAGACACCGTTGCGACCGTTGCGCTATCAGATGTCAAACCAGCAGAATCTGCATAAAGAGTAAATTTACCTTCTTTTTCTGTTGATTTTACAATGACAACCCCTTTACCATTGAAAGCACGTCTTTGCCATGTTCCATCTGCTTGAGCTTTGTAGCGTTCACGACTAGCTTGTTCTCCATTATCCACACCAACGATTTGTCCCTGACCATGAAGATTGAAATGAACAAGATTGTTAGCTGTAGGAACCACATTACCATCGCCATCAACAATTTCATAATGGATGTAGGATAGGTCCTTTCCATCTGCAGTGATAACATGCTCTTCTTTAGTCAGACGAACTCTTGCTGGCTCCCCAGCAGTTGTCACACTATCACGCGCAATTTCGTTGCCATTTTCATCTCGAGCAATCGCAGTCAGTGTGCCTGGTTGGTATTTCACAAGCCACTCAAGATACAATTCACTTGGTTTAGCTCCCTCATGATATGGACGTCCATCTTCTGTCCTTTTCTTAGTAAATTCCTTTTTACCAAGCGACTCTCCATTTAAGAACAATTCGACGCTTGCAGCATTTGAGAAGGTACGAACCGGAACCTTTCCATCAATCAGCATCTTGCGATCCTTAAGGGTCTCTTCAGTCCAGTTCCAATGTGGTAAAATGCGAACAGTTGGCTTTTCTTTAGCACTATACCATTCACTACGGTAAAGGTAGAAATCATTCTTTGGTAAACCAGCTGTATCAATAATACCAAAGTAAGAGCTCTTGACAGGTGTACTATCTTGGTTATGCCATGGAGTCGGTTCTCCAATATAGTCAATTCCTGTCCAGATAAATTGTCCAGCATAGCCAGCACGATCACGGTCAAAAGTCCATGATTCAGTAGCTGTTCTTCCCCATCCAACACGGTCATTACCATAGTCAGATTGTTCATAGTGACGATTTGGACGATTGTCATGTCCAAGGATTTGAGCAGGGTTATAATAAGAATCACGCGTCCTAGTAGCTGAAGAGGTTTCAGAACCATAAATGAGCCAGTCTGGATGCGCTCTACGAACAGCATCATAATTACGTTCACCATAGTTCATACCGACAGCATCCATAATTTCTGCGAGTTTCAAGAAATCACCTGTCGCTGCACGACTAAATTTGTTTTCCCCCATGGTTACATAACGCTCAGTATCAATCGCTTTGATAACTGCCTTCAAGCGTTTAGCAGTTTCGATAGAACGAGGACTACCATTTGCCTCCTCTACTTCATTTCCAAGAGACCACATGACGATAGACGGATTGTTCTTATCACGTTCTACCATTGTTCTGAGATCAAAATCAGACCACTTCTCACCCTTCTTAGCCTCCGGATGAGTTGCATCTTGATCAAAGAACCGTCCATAGTCGTAAGTCTTCTTGCCACCATACCAAGTATCAAAAGCTTCCTCTTGAACCAAAAGACCTAAACTAGCTGCAGCATCAAGCAACTGAGGACTCGCTGGATTGTGGGTTGTTCGAATAGAGTTAACCCCCATATCTTTCAAGAGTTTTAATTTACGATAGGTAGCCTTATAATTCTCTTCTGCCCCCAAGGCTCCATTGTCATGGTGAATACTTACTCCGTGGAATTTCATGCGTTCACCATTCAGAGAGAAACCTTCCTTAGCAGTCCAATTGAAATAACGGTAACCAAATGTATCTTCTGTTACATCAACTAGTTGACCTTCTTTATAAACCTTTGTTTTCAACACATACAGTTGAGGATGATAACTTTTTGTCGTCCAAAGAGTTGGTTTATTAACTAGGATTGTTTGTCTGAAATCTGCAGTTTCATTTTCTGCTAAATTCTTCGTTTCAGAGCGGACTAATTCTGAAACAACCTTACCTTCCTTAGTAAAAAT
Source organism: Streptococcus oralis subsp. tigurinus (assembly GCF_002096275.1). Classification (GTDB taxonomy): domain Bacteria; phylum Bacillota; class Bacilli; order Lactobacillales; family Streptococcaceae; genus Streptococcus; species Streptococcus oralis_CN. Next base: position 578,852 of record NZ_NCUG01000018.1, read on the forward strand.
TTGTTGTTCCACAAAGACTTTAGCAGCCTTCTTATCCGTATTTTTAATCTTACTTTGAACCTGTGTTTCAACATTCCCTTCTTTTTGCTCAGCAAGTTTTGGAGTAGTGATATGATTACCATTTTCGGCAACATGGACTTTATCACGATAACTAAGGGTTACATCACGATAAATCCCACTTCCTGAATACCAACGACTACTTGGTTGCTTATTGGTCACTTGAACAGTAATTGAATTTTCACTACCATCCTTGTTTAAAAAATCTGTGATATCATATGAAAAATGATTATAGCCACTTGGATAATGTCCGACAAATTTACCATTTACATAGACCTTTGAATCCATGTAAACCCCATCAAAATTGATACGAACATCCTTATTCTTGTCTGCTTCGTCTAATATGAAAGTCTTACGATACCAAGCTGTTCCACCATTTAACTGCCCACCTTCATTACGAGCGGGAGACTTGTGATCAAAGTCAAAATAAATACTCCAATCATGAGGAAGATTCAATTTAGACCAATCATGAACATCCACATCTTTTTTTGAAAAATCTCCTTGGGCATTTAGTTTAAAATACCAATCTTTATTAAAATCTTGTTTTCGTTCCGATAATAGCTGTTTTTCCTTTTCAACTTCGGCTTTGTTTGACTCTCTAGACAGCACTTGCGATTTTTCAGAAGAAGGTTTAATCTCTGTGTCTGCTTTCACTTGGTCCTTTTCAGAAGTTTTTTTAGAATCCTCTTTCACTTCTGTTCCAGCTGTTACTGCAGATTCAACAGGCTTTGGATTTGCCTCTTCAGATTTCTGTTTGTTATCAGCCTTGTTTCCTTCTTCTACTTTATTTGGAGTTTCCCCTTTAGGACTAACCAATTCACGACTACTCTCGTTAGTAGGTGTAGTAGGTTCTGTATCCTTAGTCACTTTGTCTTCTGCCGATTCAGCTTTTGGTTTTACAAACTCACGCCCACCATTCTCATCAGCCTTTGCAATAGCAGCTACCACATCATCGGGAAGCTTATCTAAAGGTTGAGCTTGATGAACAGTTGTTTCTTCTGTTTTAGCATTGGATGAATCCACCTCATCAGCTTGTACAGCAGAAATACCAAATATACTAGCTCCAATCATTACAGATGCCGCACCTATTGCAAATTTACGAATGCTATAATGACAACGTTTATCAAAAAGTCTTTTGTTCATTAAAATCCTCATTTCTTTTTCTTGATACAAAGTAAGCGTTTACTTTATTTTAAAAAATAACCTCCTTCTGAATACACAAACAAGTACCAAGTTTTATAATATATTTTATATATTAAATATATCAAAAGGCACCTTAAATTGCAATTATTTTCCATTAATTGAACCCAATAAAATGATATATAAGAAGGGCTCATTTAAAAGGAATAGTTGCAATGAAAATAGCTTTCGATTCTAGACTCTTTCTACTACAAATTGAATTCCATTAATATCTTTTTCAAACTTCAAATTTATAGTTTATAGACTGCATTACTCTACATAAAAAGAAGGCGAACCTCCTTCTACACTATTTTCCCTTAAATTCCGCAAAAGTCTGTAAGATTTTAGCTGCCACTGCTGGAGAAGGTTCTCCTTTTAGCTCTAACGTGTCATCTGCATATGGAGTAAGACCAGCAAAGTCTCCTATCTGGACTGAATAGAGCGACGTTTTAAACAGTTCAATATCGTTTTGGTCATTTCCAAAAGCGATGAAGTTCTCCCCACATAATTTTTCAACAGTTGTTGCCTTATGAGTATCTAAGGGATTAACATAAAGGCACTTTTCATGCGCATGATAAGACAGATGAGCCTGTCCTAGTCTTTCTAACTGACCAAGCAGATCATCAAGCAAATTCTCATGGTCACCCATATAAACGACTACCTTAATCGGAGTACCCAAGTCCTCAAGTTTCTGATGACGAGCCGCCTTTAGGGGGTCCACACTAGAAATAAATGGAATCTTCTCTACAATCTGACCACTATAGTCAAAGCAATCATCTACAAAGAAAGGGAGATTATAAGTCTGGCAATAATCCACTAGAGCCTGATAAACTTTAGCATCGAGATTCCTTTCGAAGATAGCCTTCCCCAGATGATAGGCTACGCCTCCATTCAACCCTATGACCAAGCGCTGACTGAGTTCAGAACCTAATAAACCCAAACAATCCCGATAAGAGCGAGCTGAGGCAAATACAAGCTCATGCCCATAATCTTCAGCCTTTAAAAGAACCTGCTTAATCTCTTCATCTATGGTCATATAGTCAAAAGATAGTGTTCCATCCAGGTCAAATACGAATTTCATCTTCCTAGTCCTCGTTTAGTGTTCGAAGCGCTGCTTGATAGGTTTGCTCCATTAGCATGGTAATAGTCATAGGGCCAACTCCACCCGGTACAGGTGTGATGTGGCTGGCAAGTGGTGCAACAGCATCATAATCAACATCTCCACAAAGCTTGCCATTCTCATCTCGGTTCATCCCAACGTCAATGACAACCGCTCCCGGTTTGACAAAGTCAGCTGTCACAAACTTAGCGCGACCGATAGCAACCACAAGGATATCCGCCTTAGCAGCCACCTTGGCAAGATGATGGGTGCGTGAGTGTGTCAAGGTCACTGTTGCATTTTTAGCTAAAAGAAGCTGAGCCATCGGTTTTCCAACAATATTTGAACGACCGATAACAACTGCATTTTTACCTTCTAGATCAATTCCATACTCATGAAACATTTCCATAATTCCTGCAGGTGTCGAAGGAATCATAACTGGATGACCAGACCAGAGACGACCCATGTTTAGGGGATGGAAACCATCCACGTCTTTTTCGGGGTCAATGGCTAATAAAACTGCCTCTTCGTCAATATGTTTTGGCAAAGGTAATTGAACCAAAATCCCATGCCAAGCTGGATCTTGATTGTATTTGGCAATCAAGTCTAACAATTCCGCTTGGGTAATGGTCTCTGGAACTCGCACTACTTCACTACGGAAGCCAGCAGCGAGAGCTGACCGTTCCTTATTGCGAACGTAGACTTGGCTGGCAGGATTGTCCCCCACCAAAATCACTACCAATCCTGGAACTAGACCTGTTTCTTCTTTTAGTTTAGCCGTCTTCTCAGCCAACTGTCCTTGTAACTTAGCCGCAAGAGCCTTCCCATCAATAATCTGTGCCATATCTCTTCCCTTTTCTATCAGATATCTTCTATTATAACAAAAAATACCTTGTCATTCTAACATTTCTTGACTAATGGACCTTATAGTCAAAAACTATAAGAAAAAGCCCTTATCGAGCTTTTTTACCTATTTATATTAGGCAAATCTGTCATGCTTTCTTTTTAAACTTTAGGAGCCGGTAAGACTTCATACATATCCTTAATTAATCTCATTAGAAATGACTTATCTTCAAGGTCTTCTATCAAAATCATCTCTTTGGCTCCTTCATAAGGACGTTCAAGCCTAGTCTGTCCCAGTTGATCCATGACCACCTTCACAGGCTTCAGTAACAAACGATTATCATAGATTCCCCCAATAATCTTCTCACGATAATAAAGGATATACTCTCCCATCATTGGACGATAACTCATCTCCTCTAGCTCTGATAGCTGTTCGAGAATAAAATCTAAATATTCTTTACTGGAAGCCATAATGCCTACTCCATTTCTTCTAAAAATGAGGTCTTACAAAACCTTACTCAAAAATTCCTTGGTCCGTTGCTCTTTTGTTTGATCGAAAATCTCCTCTGGTGTTCCATCTTCGACAACAACTCCATCCGCCATAAAGATAACACGGTCTGCTACCTCACGCGCAAAGCCCATTTCATGAGTCACAATCACCATGGTCATCCCTGATTTAGCGAGGTCTTGCATCACAGCTAGAACTTCTCCAACCATCTCAGGGTCTAGGGCTGAAGTCGGCTCATCAAAGAGCAAAACATCTGGTTCCATAGCAAGTCCACGTGCAATAGCAATCCGTTGTTGCTGACCACCTGACAAACTCTGTGGATAGGCCGTTACCTTATCTGGCAAACCAACTTTTTCTAACAGTTCCTGTGCTCTTTTCTCCGCAACTTCCTTGCTTTCACCTTTGGTTTTAATTGGTGACAAAGTGATATTTTCCATCACTGTCATATTGGGAAAGAGGTTGAATTGTTGGAATACCATGCCCATCTTTTCACGCATAGCAAAAAGGTCATTTTTCTTATCAGTGATATCAACTCCTTCAAAGATAACCTTACCTTTACTTGCTTCTTCAAGGAGATTCATCGAACGAAGGAGAGTTGACTTCCCGCTCCCTGACGGTCCGATAATGACCACAACTTCTCCACGTTTAATCTCAAGATTGATGCCTTTTAAAACTTCATTTTTCCCAAAAGACTTATGTAGTTCTTCAATTTTAATCAAAGTTTCTGTCATTATTTCTTGTCTCCTTGTCCAATATGTTTTTCAAATGCTTTCAACGCCACTGTCAAAACAGAGGTCATAATCAAATAGTAAAAGGCTGCAAATAAAAGGGGAGTCAACGGTAAATAAGTTGTTGTTGCTACAGTCGTTGCACCATTCCACAACTCCATCACCCCAATTGCCGACAAGAGGGAACTATCCTTGATAATGGTGATAAATTCATTTCCCAGCGCTGGAAGAATATTCTTGATAGCTTGTGGCAAAATGACATAACGCATGGCATTTTTCGGACGAATACCGAGAGAATATGCGGCCTCTAACTGCCCTTTAGGAACCGCATTGATCCCCGCACGAACAGTTTCTGAAACGTAAGCTCCACTGTTCATAGAAATAATCAGAATACCAGGAATCAAACGAGAAAGATCAACTCCTAAAATTCCCACTTGGATAGTCGGAGCATTGATATGCATAAGAGCAAAGGCAATCATAATCTGAACCATCATCGGAGTTCCACGGAAAATCCAAACATACACATTTGCAAACCAAACGAGTGGTTTAAAGCGTGATCGCTGAGCAAAGGCCAGTAACACACCTATAATGGTCCCTAAGCAGACAACAAGGATGGAAATCAATACGGTAATCAGAGCACCATAGTTAAAATACGGTAAATACTTTGGTAAAAAAGAGAAATTCATATTCAATCAACTTTCTATGTATTAGATTGTATGATTATAACATGAATTGAATTAAAATGCAATCCTTTTTCCCTAATTTTAACAATTAACTTGATCGAATAGAGAAATAGAGAGAAATCACAGTTTTTTTCTAGTCAACTACCTCTTGTTTATGGTAAAATAGAAACGATAAGAAATGGAGGAGAATCAAAATGGAATCACATTTGGTTAGAATCATTAACCGCCTAGAAGCAATGACAAAAGATGGTGGAAATCTAAAACGTAATTTTGAACGTGAAGGTGTTGTTGTCGCAGAAGTTGCATACAGCCACGACGAAGAAAACGGATCACTCTTCACCCTTCGCGATGTAGAAGCTCGTGAAACTTATACCTTTGATAGCATTGATTTGATTGCAATGGAGATCTACGAACTTCTTTACTAATATAAAAACAACGGGCAGTAAGTCCCGATGAATGAGAATCCTTTTTGTCACCACAAATGGGATTTTTTCTTACCTTCAATGTCGCTTGATTCTCCATAAATCCTTCTTTTAAAAACGACCACTTCCCAATCTTTTTACTTGCTTTACACCTTAATCATGCTATAATGAGAGTATAAAACTTTGACTATTCTTGACCTTTTCTTAGGCCAAGTATACGAATGAAATGAGGTAGATGTATGCTCTGTCAAAACTGTAAAATAAACGACTCAACAATTCATCTGTATACCAATATCAATGGACAGCAAAAACAAATTGATCTCTGTCAAAACTGCTATAAAATTATCAAAACAGATCCAAATAATACCCTCTTTAAAGGAATGACTGACTTAAATAATCATGACTTTGATCCTTTCGGCGACTTTTTCAATGATTTGAACAATTTCAAACCTTCTTCTAATAACGTCCCTCCAACTCAATCTGGTGGAGGATATGGAGGAAACGGTGGTTATGGACCTCAAAACCGAGGCCCACTTCAAACACCTCCTAGTCAAGAAAAAGGACTCCTAGAGGAATATGGTATCAATATTACTGAGATTGCTCGTCGGGGAGATATTGACCCTGTTATCGGTCGAGATGAGGAGATTATCCGCGTTATCGAAATCCTCAACCGTCGAACCAAGAACAATCCTGTCCTCATCGGAGAACCGGGTGTTGGTAAAACAGCCGTTGTGGAAGGTCTAGCTCAGAAGATTGTCGATGGTGATGTTCCCCATAAACTCCAAGGCAAGCAGGTCATCCGTCTGGATGTGGTTAGTCTAGTCCAAGGAACAGGGATTCGAGGCCAATTTGAAGAACGTATGCAAAAGCTCATGGAAGAAATTCGCAAACGTGAGGATATCATCCTCTTTATCGATGAAATCCATGAAATTGTTGGTGCGGGATCTGCTGGCGATGGCAATATGGATGCAGGCAATATCCTCAAACCTGCTCTTGCCCGTGGTGAATTGCAAATGGTCGGTGCCACTACTCTCAATGAATACCGCATCATTGAAAAAGATGCTGCCCTCGAGCGCCGTATGCAGCCTGTCAAGGTAGATGAACCAACTGTCGAAGAAACCATTATCATCCTTAAAGGGGTTCAAAAGAAATACGAAGACTACCATCACGTCAAGTATACTGATGCTGCCATCGAAGCTGCTGCAAATCTTTCCAACCGCTACATCCAAGACCGCTTCTTGCCAGACAAGGCTATTGACCTGTTGGACGAAGCTGGTTCTAAGATGAATCTGACACTGAACTTTGTTGATCCTAAAGTGATTGATCAGCGCTTGATTGAGGCTGAAAATCTCAAGGCTCAAGCTACACGAGAGGAAGATTTTGAAAAGGCTGCTTATTTCCGCGATCAGATTGCCAAGTACAAGGAAATGCAGAAAAACAAGGTGACCGATCAGGATACTCCAATCATCAGCGAGAAAACCATTGAACATATCATTGAGCAGAAAACCAATATCCCTGTTGGAGAACTCAAAGAAAAAGAACAGTCTCAGCTTATCCATCTAGCAGACGACCTCAAGGCCCATGTTATAGGTCAAGATGAAGCTGTCGATAAGATTGCCAAAGCCATCCGTCGTAATCGTGTTGGACTTGGAACTCCTAACCGGCCAATCGGAAGCTTCCTCTTTGTCGGACCAACTGGTGTCGGTAAGACAGAACTCTCTAAGCAACTAGCCATTGAGCTCTTTGGTTCTGCTGACAGCATGATTCGCTTTGATATGAGTGAATACATGGAAAAACACAGTGTGGCTAAATTGGTCGGAGCCCCTCCAGGTTATGTTGGTTATGATGAAGCTGGGCAGCTGACTGAAAAGGTTCGTCGCAATCCCTACTCTCTCATCCTTCTCGATGAAGTGGAAAAAGCTCACCCAGATGTTATGCACATGTTCCTTCAAGTATTGGACGATGGTCGTTTGACAGATGGGCAAGGACGAACAGTTAGCTTTAAGGATGCTATCATTATCATGACCTCAAATGCGGGTACTGGTAAGGCCGAAGCCAGCGTTGGTTTTGGGGCAGCTCGTGAAGGTCGAACCAACTCTGTTCTCGGTGAACTCGGCAACTTCTTTAGCCCTGAATTTATGAACCGTTTTGATGGCATCATCGAATTTAAACCTCTCAGCAAGGACAATCTTCTCCAAATCGTCGAACTCATGCTAGCGGATGTCAACAAACGCCTCTCTAGCAACAATATCCACCTCGATGTGACGAACAAGGTCAAGGAAAAGTTGGTTGACTTAGGTTATGATCCAAAAATGGGGGCGCGCCCACTCCGCCGTACCATTCAAGACCATATCGAGGATGCTATCACCGACTACTACCTTGAAAACCCAAGTGAAAAAGACCTCAAGGCAGTCATGACAAGCAATGGCAATATTCAAATCAAATCTGCTAAAAAAACTGAAAAAACAGAAGAGATTGCTTCTGAAATAGAAGAATAAATCTCATAAAAAGAACAGGAAACAAGATTTCCTGTTCTTTTTTTAATTCTCTTCTTGAATTTGATAGCGAAGAATTGTTTTTAATTTGCTTGGCTCCGTTCGATGAAGGTTATTGAGATAAATTTCTCGGTGGACTTCCGAAGTTCTTTTGAGTTTATGAAGTTGACAAAAATGCTCCATCTCTGCAAAAGTCTCATTTTCAGTATCAAAAGGTCCTACATGAAGCATAGCAAGACTTTGGCCCTCTTCTATCATTTCAAAACGAATAGCCTCATAGAGAATATTTGGCTTCTTGATTATGACCTCTTCCAAAGCTTTTTCAAATAGTTCTCTCGTAATAAAATCGGGTTGCCCAATCATAATGCTATAAGAAAGCTCACTTTTTACCAGTTCTCCCTCCTTCTCCTTTTTCCATACACCTTCTAAAGGAAAGACAGTAAAATCAGTGTAAACATCATCCAGAGGAGCTTTTTTATACTTCATCTTTATCGCATAGGCTAAGGCATATAAGGCCCCTACGCGTTCTGAAAAATCTTCTTAATTTGGATCACCTTTACCATCAATCACGATATAGGATTGACCTGATACCTGCAGGATGCTGGGCCTAGCTTTCACTTGATAAAGATCTTTTGCTTCTTTTCTCCATTCGTATTTCATTTGGTTCTTCTCCTTTCTATCTCTAGTATAGCACCAAAACCCTGATATCTTTTGTCAAGGTTTGTAAAGTTTTTGGATTTTTTCTAATCTAGAAAGCAATTCCTTCTTCAGATGATTGGGGGCGAGTATTTCCACCCCATCTAGATAAGACAGGAGGTAAGTATACAGACTTTCATGCTCTGGTAGGACTGTCTTGACATAATAACACCCATTTTTCCCCAAGCTAATCTCATCTTCTGAAAAATCTTCATAAACCCGGAAAGCAAGCTTGGGACTAAACTTCAAGGAAACTTCGATTTGATGTGCCACTTGATCTGAGCCATCAACCCAATCCTCCACATTTTTCTGCTTCATAGTTTCAGTTGTTAGGTGATAATTCCTAATTCTGGATAATTTGAAAAAACGCCACTCTTCTTTCAAACAACAGTAGGCATGAAGGTACCAATCTCTCTTTTTAAATACGAGTCTAAAAGGCTCGACTGTACGAATCGTTTTCTGACCACACCCACCTAGATAAGTAATCACCAGTTGCCTTTTCTCTAGAATAGCATGTTTGATGTTATCGAATAATTCTTTTTGACCTTCTCGCTTTCTCCAGTCAGTCAAGTCTACTTCTATCCAAGGGCTAGTAGAAACTTGAAAAATAGATTCCAATTTTTCAAGTAACAGGTCTTGCCTATCATCGGTCAGGGCTTGAATTCCTTGCAAAGCTGACAGAAGTTCTAATTTTTCATCCTCCGATACGAGAGTACGATCCAGAACAAAGTCTTTCATTAAAAAGATCCCACCTGCCTTTCCAGGAACTGAATAAAGAGGAATTCCCGCCATACTCAACCGCTCAATATCGCGATAAATCGTTCGTACAGATACTTCAAACAATCGAGCTAATTCAGGAGCCGTTGTACTGCCTTTTTCTAAAAGTAGATATAGGATACGAAATAGTCTTGATTCTGCCATAAAATCACCTCTCTTTTATTATACCAGTTATAGTGCTAGGGTTGGAAAGTTTAACTAGACAAGTATTGATCAAGACAAAGTAGCTATTTCTGCACCAGTTCGTTGGTTTATTCTTGACAGCTAGCCCCTTGTCCATTATGATAATAATAAAGATACTAGATAATGAGGAAAATGCAATGGCAAACCCAACTTTTGGTGAAAAAAAAGAGAATGTGACCTACCAGCCCCGCTATGGTGTGTACGCAGTTATTCCGGATGCGGAGAAAAAACAAATTGTCTTAGTTCAAGCTCCCAATGGTGCTTGGTTCTTGCCAGGTGGAGAGATTGAAGCAGGCGAAGACCATCAAGAAGCACTGAAGAGAGAACTAATCGAAGAACTTGGCTTTACAGCTGAGATTGGAACCTATTATGGGCAAGCTGATGAGTATTTCTACTCTCGCCACCGTGATACCTACTACTACAATCCAGCTTATCTCTATGAAGCTATTTCTTTCAAAGAAGCACAAAAACCATTGGAAGATTTTAATCATATTGTTTGGTTTCCTATTAATGAGGCAATTGAAAAACTCAAACGTGGTAGCCATAAATGGGGAATAGAAGCTTGGAAAATCCAGCATGGAATTGACTAAAATACACGATTTTATCCAAAAAGTGCTATAATAGAGTTAGAAAATCGGAGGAACTGTTATGAAGCTTATCAATACGACAAACTCACACTCGCAACTTGTTAAAAGCCAATTAGAAAGCACAGACGCAACTCTTGTCGAGGTCTATTCTGCTGGAAACACAGATGTAGTTTTCACACAAGCCCCGCTTCACTATGAAATCCTCATTTCCAACAAACACCGTGCTATTCGTGAACCTGAAATCGAAACTATCCAAGACTTCTTCTTGAAACGTAAAATCGATAAAGGAAGCATTGATGAAGCTAATATCAAGACGCTTTATTCAGATAAATTGATTGAGATTTCAATCCCTATAAAATGAGAAGACCAGCCAAAAGCTGGTTTTCTTTTGCAAAAAAGATTGGTAGTGCACAGCTACCAATCTTTTAATTTTATTTCACAGCTTCTTTCAAAGCATCTACCTTGTCTAATCGTTCCCATGGAAGGTCAATATCTGTACGTCCCATGTGTCCATAAGCCGCTGTTTGACGGTAAATTGGACGTTTGAGATCCAGCATTTGGATAATTCCTGCAGGGCGAAGGTCAAAGATTTGACGGGCTGCTTTTTCAAGTTTGCTTTCAGCTACTGTTCCTGTACCGAAGGTATCGATACGGACAGAAACAGGCTGCGCAACACCAATAGCATAGGCCAATTGAACTTCTGCTTTCTTGGCAAGACCCGCTGCAACAATATTTTTAGCAATGTAGCGAGCTGCATAAGAGGCTGAACGGTCCACCTTCGTCGCATCCTTACCTGAGAAGGCACCACCACCATGACGAGAGTAGCCACCATAGGTATCCACGATAATCTTACGACCAGTCAAACCTGAGTCCCCTTGAGGTCCACCGATTACAAAGCGACCAGTTGGATTGATGAAGAATTTTGTCTGCTCATCCAAGTAAGAAACTGGGATCACCTCTTTGATAACCTTGTTAATCACATCATTGTGAATTTGTTCATTGCTAACTTCTGGGTCGTGCTGAGTTGAAATAACGACTGTATCCACACGTACTGGACGATCATTTTCATCATACTCAACCGTAACTTGTGATTTAGCATCTGGACGAAGGTAACTGATTTCACCAGATTTACGAAGTTCTGCCAAACGACGAACCAGTTTGTGGCTGAGTGAAATTGGCAATGGCATGAGTTCTTCTGTTTCATCCACTGCGAATCCAAACATAAGACCCTGGTCCCCAGCACCAATCAAGTCAAGCGGATCTTGATCTGCATTTCCACGAACTTCCAAGGCTTCATTAACACCTTGGGCGATATCTGGTGACTGCTCAACAAGTGACGGATGAACTCCCACCGTCTCCGCAGAAAAACCATACTCTGTATTGGTATAACCAATCTCTGCAATGGTATCACGAACCACACGGTTGATATCCACATAAGCATTTGTAGAAATTTCACCAAAAACATGGACGGAACCAGTGTAGACAGCTGTCTCAGCAGCAACGTGCGCATCTGGATCTTTAGCTAAAATAGCATCCAAAATCGCATCTGAAATTTGGTCTGCAATCTTATCCGGATGCCCCTCAGATACAGATTCAGACGTGAATAATTTACGTTCTGACATAAAAATGTCCCCCCCTTAAAAAATATTGTTATAGAGTTACAAAGTACTGATAGGTATTTCTATAGTCTAAGAGTTACGACGCGAAAGAAATAAAAACGATGTTTTTTTATTTCTGAAGCTAGTAAGGTGCATAGGGTGACCGCGTTATAGCGGCAACCGTAGAAGGACGAGCGACTTTGGAGCCGTCATTCTTTACGAGTTACAAAGTACTGATAGAAATTTCTACCATCTTATCGGGACTATATAACCTTATCATTATACCACTTTTTACTCATTTTTGCATTCTTTTCGAAAATTTATAAAACGAAAGTACAAAAAGGAGCCATTCAGCTCCAATTTTGTTCTTAAAATGTTTGGCGTTTGGCTTTCCGCTCTGCACGGCCACGAGCACGATTTTCAGCACGCTTGGTTTTGCGACGTTTTTCATCCACCGCCCATTTAATCTTCTTCTTGTAGCCTGGTTTGACTTTTTTCTTTTTCTTTTTAACCAAGCCAATCATTTCGATATCAAGCTTGTCCTGCTTCTTTTCACGATTGGCACGACGATCACGGTCATAGGTATCTTGAAACTCTCCGTCTTTGACCATCTTAGGAGTAAACTTGATTCCTAATTTCTCCAACTCACGGATATCCGAGTCATCGCTTGGCTGGTAAAGGGTAATAGCTGTACCAGGCAGTCCGTTGCGCCCAGTTCGTCCAACTCGGTGAACAAAGAAGGACAAGTCTTGCGGAATAGCATCATTGATAACATGGCTAACACCTTCAATGTCAATTCCACGCGCTGCTAAGTCCGTTGCGACAATGTACTCAAAATCAAGGTTCTTCACCTGATTCATGATCCGTTTGCGTTCACGAGGGGCAATATCTCCATGAATCTTTGCTACCTTCAATCCTTTGGCAGTCAAGTAGGCATGCAATTCATCAGCACGCGTTTTTGTGTTAACAAAGATCATTGCCAAATAAGGTTGCATCAACTGAGTCAGTTGGTAAATCTGAGCATTCTTATCTCGTCCCTTAGTTGAAATCAACCAGTTATCAATCGTATCTGAGATGACTGTCTTGGTCTTGATTTTCTCCATAACAGGATTTGACAAGTATTTTTTCAAGAACGGTTGCAATTTTTGTGGAATAGTTGCTGAAAAGACCATGAATTGCAAGTCTTTTGGAAGGCTTCCTGCAATCTTATCAACGGTTTCCAAGAATCCCATATCCAAGGTCATATCGGCTTCATCAACCACAAAGGTCTTGGCCTTGTGAATAGCCAAATCACCAGATTTGACCAAGTCATAGATGCGACCTGGCGTTCCAATAACGATATGTGGTTGGTTGCTGGCAAGTTTTTCAATCTGACGCGCCTTATCCGTACCACCTACATAATTAACCACACGAACTTCGACATCTGAGTGAGCTGCAATCTGACGAGCTGCTTGGTAGATTTGAGTGGCTAACTCACGACTTGGTGCAGTAATGACTGCTTGCACACTATCGCTAGTTTCATCTAATTGCTGGAAAATTGGTAATAAGAAAGTATGAGTCTTTCCTGAACCTGTTTTTGACTCGCCCACCAAGTCACGACCTGCCAAGACAATAGGAATCAACTTTTCCTGAACTTCGGTAGGAGTCGTAAACTTCAACTCCTCCAATGCCTTTTCTATATAGTTTTTAAACTGAAATTTCGTAAATGACATATTATCCTCGATTCTATCCTTTCAATTATACCATATTTTGTCCTATTTCAGTAGCTTCATTTGAATCTCAGTCCTGTATTAAAGATTCAAATAGCTTAAAAGGTTGGAACCTCTGATTCCAACCTCTTTCATTATTTCCAGGTCAATACAGCATTCAAACCATAGTGGTCACTGACTTGTGGACCATTTTGGCCATCAAAAACTACATGCAAACTTTCCACTTCTAAGTCTTTTGTCGTAAAGACATAGTCGATTCGTAGTGGTTCGGTATTGCCTTTCCAGCCATCAATTTCTGGTGGAACGGTATAGCTACCACTTCTTTCTTTCGCAACTTCAAACGCGTCTTGTAATCCTAATGGGCTAGCTAAAATCGCTTGATAGCCTTCCTGACCAGCTGGGTTGTTGAAATCTCCAGCTAAAATCAGAGGTTTGTTCAACTCTTTTAATACAGCCTCAAATCGTGCCCATTCTTCTTGGAAACCTTTATCCCACCAAGAGAGATGGACACTTGCAAGAGCCAATTCCTTGCCTTCAACTTCTGTCTCAGCCAAGGCAACGCGACGAGTATGGTAGTCCGTTGGATCATCTACATCTGATACTAAAATCTCACGCGCCTTAATAGGTGTTTTGGATAAGATAGCTACACCTTCATGGTAGCGGTCATAGCCTATATGGTTGTAAGCCCAAGTCCAGTAGTAGTTTTTCCCTTTCTCAGACATTTTTTCGACCAGAAGTCGTACATAGTGATCCTGATGAATGGGTTCTGCTGATGGCAAAGCTTGATAGTGATTGTTAACCTCTACCTCCGGCGAAGTCATTTCTTGATTAATTTCTTGAAAACAGATCAAATCATAATCTTTGTCAAGAATATCTTGGAGCAAGAGCTGGAATTTTTCCTCTGCTTCTTTTTCCATCCAACTATGAGTATTGAGTGTTAAAAATTTCATGCTTTTCTCCTAAAACAAGAGGTTGGAAAACAGCTTCCAACCTCGAGTATATTACAATTCTACTTTAGCAACTGCTGTTTTAGCTGCAAGAGAACCTGTTTGTTCTAATTTAACTGATTTGATAGCATCACCATTTGTAAAGACAACCACTGTTGATGTTTCACGACCTGCTGCACGGATAGCATCCAAGTCAGCTGTAACAAGAAGATCACCTGCTGCAACCTTTTGTCCTTCAGAAACGTGAACAGTAAATGGTTTTCCTTCAAGGCTTACAGTATCCAAACCAATATGAACAAGTACTTCAAGACCTGATTCAGTAACAAGTCCAAGTGCATGTTTTGTTGGGAAGATACTTGATACAGTACCTGTAACTGGAGATACAATGTTTCCATTTGCTGGTTCTACTGCAAAACCATCACCCATCATTTTTTGAGCAAAGACCGGATCTTTCACTTGTTCCAAGGCAATAACTTGACCGTCAGCTACTGAGTAAACTTCCTCAGTTACACCTTTAAAATGTACAGTATTTTTTTGAGCTTCTGTCATTTGGCTTGGAAGAGTTTCAGGAATTACTTCACCTGAGTCAAGGATATCTTGGATATCAGATTTCAATACGTCAGCTTTTGGTCCGTAGATAGCTTGGACACCTTGTCCTTTCATGACAAGCCCCATAGCGCCTTCGGCTTTCCATTGTTCCTCAGTACCAACACGATCTGCATCCTTAACAGTTACACGAAGACGAGTCATACATGCATCTACATCTACGATGTTTGCACGACCACCAAGAAGGTTAATGATATTTACAGCTTGAGAAGCCGCTGCAACTTTTGTTTCTCCTGGAGCTGCATCTTCTGATGCTCCTTCAGCAGTTTCATAGTTTCCGTTACGTCCTGGAGTTGCATAGTTGAATTTCTTAATCATGAAGTTGGCAATGAAGTACATGATGACTGCAAAGAGGACAGTTACCCAGATAAAGTTAATGATATCCATACCAAGACCAGCGTTGATAGCTAGCGGAGTACGAGTCAAGAATTCAATTGAACCGAATGAGTGCACACGAAGGTGAACAATATCAGCCATAGCGAAGGCAGCACCTTGAACAACAGAATATACAAGATAAAGAGGTGTTGCAACAAACATGAACATGTATTCGATTGGTTCAGTAACCCCTGTCAAGAAAGTTGCAAGAGCTGTTGCAATCATCATTCCTTTGTATTGGTGTTTCTTGTCTGCTTCAACATTACGGTAAATAGCAACAGCCACACCCATCAAGATACCAAATGAACCAATCATTTGTCCAACTTTGAAACGAGCTGGGTGAACAGTATCTAACAAGTGTTGGTATTGACTAGCATCAGTACCTTTAAGGTTTACAAGGTCTGTTACCCATGCAAGCCATAGTGGGTCTTGACCGAATACTTGAGTACCTTTAGCTGCACCAGTTAAAATGTCATAAGTACCACCAAGAGCTGTATAGTTCATTGGGATTGTCAACATGTGGTGAAGACCAAATGGCAAGAGCAAACGTTCCAAAGTACCATACAAGAATGGTGCGAGAACTGGAGCAGTTTCTTGAGAGTTGGCAATCCAAATACCAAAGTTATTGATACCTGTTTGAACTACTGGCCAGAAAGCTGCAAGTACAATTGCTGCAATAGCTGAACGAAGGATGACAACGAATGGTACGAAGCGTTTTCCGTTAAAGAATGAAAGGGCATCTGGAAGTTTACGGAAGTTGTAGTATTTGTTAAAGGCAGTTGCCCCTACAAAACCTGAGATAATCCCTACAAACACCCCCATGTTAAGGGCTGGTGCCTCAAGTACGCTAATGAAGTAATCAGCAACCTTGATAGAGTTACCAAAGAGTGTTGATACCATTGCGTTAGGATCTTTCAACATATCACTGCTTACACTAAAGATTGTACCAGTAATACGGTTAATTAAGATAAAGGCAAGTCCTGCTGCAAAAGCACCGCCTGCACGTTCTTTAGCCCAGCTACCACCGATAGCAAGAGCAAACAAAATATGAAGGTTACCGATAACTCCCCAACCGATTTGCTCAAGAATTCCACCTGTAATAACAAGTGGGGCAAGATTTGGGTCAATCAATGCAAGCGACTTACCGATTGAAATCATCAATCCAGCCGCTGGCATAACAGCGATAACCACCATCAATGCCTTACCGAATTTTTGCCAAAATTCGAAAGACAAGACATTTTTGAATGTATCTTTCATCATTCAAATCTCCTTTATTTTATTTAGGCAAACGTTTTACGAAAACGTTTGCACTTATTTATAATTCAATTATACCACTTTATTTTTTTTTGTAAAGGCTTTTATAAAAAAATTGTCTACTTTTTTTAATTTTTAGAAGAAAAAAGAGAAGTTTACGAAAACTTCTCTTTTAAAAATGTATCATTTTTCTGATTTGTTCTGCAATTTGCATTTATATCCAATTAGATTTTCAAGAATCGACGCATCGAAATTCCTGAACCAATTGAACCAATGAAAATTCCGATTACAAATAGTAGAACTGTCATCAAAGGGACAAACACATCTGGCGTAATCATTGATAAGTTTTGACCTACCAAGGATTTATTGACCGATTGATAAACGATATTGTAAACAAAGAATACAAGAACTGAGGGGATCGCTGCGCCAAGCAAGCCAATAAAAGCACCTTCTAGCAAGAATGGGCCACGGATATAACCATTTCTCGCTCCAACAAGACGCATGATCTGAATCTCACGACTACGTGAAATAATGGTAATACGGATGGTATTGGAAATAAGGAAGACTGCGATAAAAATCAAGAGCCCTGCAATAACCAATCCCCAAACACGGATAAAGGAAGCCAGTTCGAAAAGTCGTTGAGTGTTGGCTCCACCATCTTGAACTTCTGATACTCCCTCAATTTTCTTCGCTTCTTCAGCTACTGTTTTAACATCACTTGGAGAATTTGTATCAACTATATAGGCATCATAGAGAGGATTTGCATCCCCTTCAAAGACTTTCCAATCGTCACCCATGGTTTCCGTTAATTTTTCATACTGTTCTTCTTTGCTTGAGAAGGTAACACTTTTTACAGCTGGCATAGCTTTCAAAGCGTCATAGACCTTGTGGTAGTCATTATTGGTAACTGTCTGACCTTCTTTTTCAATCGTTTCACTGTTATCTGCTACATCCTTACGAATGTAGACCATAACACGAACGTTGTTTTCAATATCGGTAGCCAGTTTTGCTGTATTAAAAATTACAGATGCAAACAGGGCAACGAGTGTTAAGGTAATCATAACCGAACTCACTGCTGCTACTGTCATCCAGCCATTTCGTTTTAAACTCTTTAATGATTCAAATAAATGGCGAAAAAATCTACTAATCATCGTATCCATATTCTCCTTTAGCTTCGTCACGA
The DNA here is from genome assembly GCF_002096275.1 of Streptococcus oralis subsp. tigurinus. Classification (GTDB taxonomy): domain Bacteria; phylum Bacillota; class Bacilli; order Lactobacillales; family Streptococcaceae; genus Streptococcus; species Streptococcus oralis_CN. Next base: position 596,781 of record NZ_NCUG01000018.1, read on the forward strand.
ACGACACGGCCATTTTCAATGGCAATGACACGGTGGCGCAAGGTATTTACGATTTGGCTGTTGTGGGTCGCCATCAAAACAGTTGTACCTTGAAGATTGATGCGTTCCAACAGATTCATAATTTCCCACGAATTATCTGGGTCCAAGTTTCCTGTTGGTTCATCAGCAATCAATACTTTAGGATTGTTGACAATCGCACGGGCAATCGCAATCCGTTGCTGTTCTCCACCTGAGAGTTCATTCGGGAAAGAACGAACCTTGTGTTTTAAACCTACTAGGTCCAATACTTCCATAACACGTTTTTTGATGTTACGGCGATTCTCTCCGATAACTTCCATTGCGTAGGCAATATTCTCATAAACCGTTTTCTTAGGCAAGAGTTTGTAATCTTGAAAGACAACCCCAACACTACGACGTAGAAGTGGGATATCTTTCTTCTTGATTTTAACTAGATTAAAGCCTGCAACTGATAGGCTTCCTTTTTCGATCTTTACTTCTCGGTATAAAGCTCGAATAAAGGTTGACTTACCTGCCCCAGAAGGTCCTACGATATAGGCAAACTCTCCTGGTTCAATGGTGACAGAGACACCACGCAGGGCAGTCGTTCCATTGTCATACTTTTTGACAACATCTCTCATTTCAATGATTGACATATGAGTTCCTTTCTTTCTTAGCTAATTCGCCACTTGAGGTAGGCATCGATGAAACCATCAAGGTCTCCATCCATAACCTTATCTACTTGGGAAACTTCAAAGCTTGTACGGTGATCTTTTACCATAGTATAAGGTGTGAAGACATAAGAACGAATCTGACTTCCCCATGTAATTTCTTTTTTCTCACCTTTGAGGGAATCAACTTCCGCAGCTTTCTTTTCTTGCTCCATCTGATAGAGTTTAGCCTGCAACATCTTCATGGCACGATCTCTATTTCCATACTGGGTACGATCGACCGTTGATTGGACGACAGTTCCTGTAGGAATGTGTGTCAAACGCACACCTGTTGAAACTTTATTTACGTTTTGTCCACCAGCACCACCTGAACGGAAGGTATCCATTTTGATATCATCTTCACGAATCTCCACTTCGATAGTATCATCCAGTTCAGGCATAACCTCTACGGATGTAAATGAAGTATGGCGACGTTTGGCAGAGTCAAATGGTGAAATACGGACCAAACGGTGAACACCCATTTCTGATTTAAGTAGGCCATAAGCATTCGATCCTTCAAAAGACAAGGTCACAGACTTGATACCTGCTTCATCACCTGCCTGGTAATCCAAAACTTCTACTTTAAAGCCTTTGGCATTTCCATAACGAGTGTACATGCGGAGCAACATATCACCCCAGTCCTGAGCCTCAGTACCACCAGATCCTGGATGAATTTCCAAGATGGCATTATTATGGTCATAAGGTTCTGACAAGAGAAGGGTCATCTCGTAGTTGGCCATCATCTTATCCAACTCGGTTAGCTGCTCGACCAGTTCATCATGGACTGACTCGTCTTCTGCTAAGAAGTCCAATAAAATCTCAACTTCATCCTGCAACTCTTCCATTTTACGGAAGGTATTGTAGGTATTTTTTAATTCATTTAATTCTTGCGACGTTTTTTGGGCCGCGATATTATCGTTCCAAAAATCAGGTTCTGTCATCTTGTTTTCCAAGATGGCAATCTCTTCCTCTAAGCCTTCGAGGTCAAAGAGACCCCCTGAAAGAAGCTAATTTTTCACGATTTGCGTCAATTTTTTGACGAATTTCTGAAATGTCCATAGATACTCCTTTTCATATCGTTTTATTATACCATAATCTCTCATTTCTTTCCATATTTTGCTTTTCACCGCTTTTTGTGGCAGAAAAAAAGAGGCCCTAAAGCCTCTGGTTTAAAGGACTTTGGCAGAGGTATGAATGATCTCCTCCACTTGAATTCCTTCTTTTTCAAACTTATCCTTTAATGAAGTCAAATCGATTTTTCCATCAATTTGAACTTCAATGACGACCTTGCCATCCTTACGCGGAATATTAACTGTGTGCGAGATATTTAGATTTTCTTCTACGATTAGAGCTACAATTTTTCCCAGTACTCCGACTTCATTTTCTGTAATGAAACGAACACGAATACCCTCTTCTCCGTATCCGGCGATTTCCAAGAAAGCCTGAAAAACATCGCGGTCTGTAATTACGCCGTAGACCTGATGATTGTCTACGACTGGTAATATCCCAATTTTATTTTTCAGCATCAGATAGGTTGCATCTTCTAGACTAGCATAGCCAGAAACAGTCACGACATCTCGAATCATTACATCTTTTACTTTGGTTTTATTCAGAAGATAATTCATCTCATAGATAGAGAGACTGGTTGCTTTAGATGGACTGGCTTCCGCAATGGTTCCTTCTGTTACCAATCCGACTAATTGATCATTTTCGATAACAGGTAAACGGTGCAAACCTTGCTCGCGCATCAAATCTGCTGCGTGTGCTACAGTCGTATCTGGACTGATATAAACTACCTTACGGGTCATGAAATCTTTAACTGCCATGGGACTTCTCCTTCTACATTGCTACTTTTATTATACACTTTCTTAGAAAATCTATCAAACGCTTTCATCTCTTTTTCAAGATTTTGAATAATCTGAGAAGTTTGCATAAAATGCCAGTGTAAGTTGGAAGGGAACCGAAGTCCCCTCTCTTCTTAAATCGTAACAGTGTCTCGATCTTTTATCATATAACGTTTCAATGGGCTAAGGCTAGCTAGCCAGTATAGTAGGCCACCAAACAGCGCCGTAAAACCACTACCCGTTGTGATTAAAAAGATTGGACTTTGAATTTGTGCAGTTACAGGGTTGTAAACAAATAGTACCGCTACTAATAAAGAGATAAATACGCAAGACAAGCCAACTAAGTTAAATCCTTTAGTAAACTCGTAGGCGTCATGCCCTTCAAGGAAATAGGCTGAACGCAAATCGAGTTTTCGTTTTCTTAAGATAAAATAGTCGACAACAATCATACCAATAATTGGCCCCTGAATATAGGCAGCTAGGGAGATGAAGGATCCAAAATACTCTTCTACTCCTCCCCAGATAGTGAGTAGACTCACATAAACCATGGCAATCCAAACCATTAGTTTATAGCTTACTTTTGGCATCCCGCTTTTGACAATCATACAGTTCACATACGATCCTGTCCCCTGGGTTCCAATATTGGCAAAGGCTACTAGTAGTAAACTTAAGAGTGCAAAGGCTGGGGTGCTTAGAGTTGATAGCATGGTTGTTGGATCACTTTCATAAACACCTGTTTTGACAAACATGGCTAGTGCCATCACTCCACCTGTTGCAACGAAGAATGGAGCCACAACTCCGTATGATAAGGCTGTAGCCCAATAACCACTACGTTCTGATTTTGCTAAACGCGGTAAAACCAATGCCTGTGTAGACCAAGAAAAGGCAAAGGCAACATTTCCTTCTCCAGAGAGCATGAAGCGTTCTAATGGCGTCAAATCTCCTTGAGTGGCAGGTTGGATATTCATAATATCAGTTATAGGAACAGCGACAAAGCAGATTCCAACGATAATCAGACCGACAATCAACAAGGCGATAACCAAGAAGCGATTGGTCCATTTAATCACTTCTGGACCTCCAAGAGCAATGAGAGTCCCAAGAAGAACACAGAGGGTACCAAGAATAGGTGCCCATACTCCCTTGTCCAAACCAAGACCAAAATTGTTTGCCAAATGGATCATGGAACTGGCAAAAAGATTGGCCGCAACAGCGTACCAGCCAAAGTTAGCCAAGCTAATAATGGTTGATAACAGAGCCACACCTCTTTTTCCTAGAACAGCTCTCAACCAAATCCACAAATCAATTCCATATTTAACCGCAAACAAAATAGGGAGACATTCAATAAAGACCCAAATAATGTTAAAACTAAAAATATTAATCAACATTTGATTAAAGGTCAAATATTGAGCTACATAAGCCCCTTGGGTATAACACCAAGTAGCAATTGCAAAACCACTTGTCGATAGAAAGAGATCCCAGAAAGAATACTGACGATCCTTATTGGTCATGGGAACAATTCCTGTTATGGTTTCTTGTTGGATATAGTCATTCATTTTAGACATATTATTGAATTCCTCCCGTCATTGCTAAGATAATCAAAATAAGGTTGATTAGGACTATGGAGATGATTAAAATGAAATCACTTTTTAAAAAGGGTTGAACAAACTCGTAGTTTGGTGACTCCATTTCTTCCAATCTTCTCTTTGTTTCAGCTGCTACTAATTCTTCAATTTCGGATGTCGTTTTCATCTCAGTTTTCCTCCAAATACAAATCAAGGGCCAGTTGTCCATATTGTTTGGTATAGCGATACCAGATGTAAAGAAATTCACCAACTGGTTTTCCGACACTCTCCTGGAACAAAGCCCATAAGAACCAATAATATGAGGTCACTGCGACATAAGCTAAGTAGTGACGCTTGGTTTTTTTATCTGGTACTTCTTGTAGATACAATTCAAGTACCCTTTCGGCATCATTTACAGTATAATTGGAACAAGCGATAAAGGTGCCCAAATCTCCTGCTGGCTCTCCCATTCCAGAATATTCCCAATCAATCAAACTCATTTCGCCTGCTTCATTTAACAAAAAATTAGGACTATAGGAATCTCCATGACAAAGAACAATCTGTTTGGGATCCTTCTGTAAATAATTTTTGAGAATTGAAACAGTTTGATCCAATTCCTCGAGACCATCAAACTCGAATCGATTTCTAGCCTTTAATTTTTCTCTAAAATCATCAATTCCTTCAAATTGGTCAAAGGAATGTCCCGTTTTTTCTCCAGATTGGTGTAACCGTCTCAAGAGATCCATTGCTTGTGCCACATCATCCCAATTTTCATAATCAAGTTGCTTAGCATTAGGGATAAATTCTGAAATTTTCCAGCCCTCATCCTTGTTCATGGTAACAAAGGTACGGTCAATCTTCAATTTTGCAGCAATTTCCATGGAAGCTGCCTCGCTAGCACGATCGATATAATTCTCCGTTCCTCTACCTGGATGACGGTAAACATATTTCCTCCCTAGGCAGTCAAATGAAAACGAAGTGTTGGTCAAACCGTCTTTTAGGGGTTTAATATTGACAATATCTGAAGCCACACACTTTAATGTCTTACAGATATTATCAATAATAGCTGAGTCTGCATTTACCAAATAACGTTCATCAAATTGACGTAGTTCATCCAGTGAATCAAATTCTTTAACACTATCCGCTGAATAGTGGCGAGCTTCTAAAAGGAGTTCCTTGACATGGCGACTATAGTAATCCTCCCAAAGCTGTTCCCGATAAGGTTCGTGCTTAAACTCGGTTTCTAAAATTTCCTTGAATTTCTCGCTAAATACACGGTCGAAATAAACGTGCCCCACCATGGCCCAAGTATTTTCTCCACCAATCTGGATATCAATGATCGTGTGATTCGAATCCTCTATAGCACAATATTCATCCGTTTGACCTTCTGCAAATATCGTCGAGTAGTAACCTCTATAAATATATTGCTCAAACGGATTTTCCACAAAATAATTATCTGATGAACAAATATAAGTGTTGGAAAGTTGATTTTTAACCAACATAAGAGATGAACAGTTATTGTATTTGTAGTAATCATTATTCACTACAATTTTTACGCCAAACTTCTCTGCAAGATAGAACATTTTTTCTTGAAGATACCCTACGATAACGATTATGTCTTCTATTCCTGCTTCTTGCAGTTGTCTGATTTCCCTCTCTATTAAGCGTTCCCCCTTAACTTGAAGCAATCCTTTAGGAATTTCATAAGACAAAGGAGCAAAACGGCTACTCATGCCAGCAGCCATTATAATAGCATTTTCTACTCGATAGGGTTCTAAAACTTTCTGGCCTAGTTCTGTTAAGTGAAGCTCCTCATCAATCCACTTCTCTTCTTTCAGTTTTTTCAACAATGTGTTAATTGTTCCTAAAGATAGGTCTAACTCTTCAGCTAACTGTCTCTGAGTAAATGTATTTTCTTTATGTGTCAACATAAAACGCAAAAGTTTAAATTGTTTTTCTGTTACCATCTCTCAGTCCTCCTGTTCAATTTCCACTTACCCATATTATAATATGAACAAAAAGGACTGTCAATTCAAATAGGGAAACAATGAGTAAAAATTAAGACCTTCTTCCCTTTCCTGAAAAACATATACATAAAAGAGCTCCTTATTCTGGAGCCCTGAAATATTTTATATTTTTGATAAGTAGTCGTATTAGGTTTCGCTTGGTTGCAATCCTTATCTGCCGACTAAAAAGGTCCCCCGGACTATAGAGGGATTGCTTGCGCAATCTCCATCCACAACCTAAACTAGTCTCCCAGACTAGTTTAGCCACCTAGGTATGCTTTTCTGACTTCTTCTGATGAGGCGAGTTCTCTTCCTGTTCCTGATAGGACAATCTTTCCTGTTTCAAGGACATAACCACGGTCAGAGATAGCGAGGGCCTTGTTAGCGTTCTGTTCAATTAGAAGAACTGTTGTTCCTTGCTTCTGAATATCTTGAATGATATCAAAAATTTCTTGTATAAAGATAGGGGCAAGTCCCATTGACGGCTCATCCAAGAGGAGGAGCTTAGGTGTAGACATGAGAGCGCGTCCCATAGCCAGCATCTGCTGTTCACCGCCTGAAAGAGTTGCCGCATCTTGGTTTTTGCGTTCTTCCAGACGAGGGAAACGTGAAAAGACTTTTTTCAAGTTGGCTTGATTTTCTTCACGATTTTTCTTTAAAAAGGCTCCCATTTCTAAGTTTTCCATAACAGTCAATCCTGGGAAAACATGGCGTCCCTCAGGAACTTGTGAAAGGCCACCTGCCACGATTTTTTGAGCTGGCAACTTTTGAATTTCTTTTCCTAAAAACTGAATTTTACCAGCACTTGGACGAACCAAACCTGAAAGGGTACGAAGAATGGTTGTTTTACCGGCACCATTGGCACCTATCAAGGAAACAACTTCACCTTCATTAACCTCGAAACTTACATCACGAACTGCTTGGATCATACCGTAATGCACAGAGAGGTTTTCAACTTTTAACATAGACATTAGGCTTCACCTCCTAGATAAGCTTCGATAACACGTTTATTCGTCTTAATTTCGTCAGGAGTTCCCTGAGCAATCAAGCGACCATATTCAAGAACATAGATACGCTCAGTGACTTCCATAACCAAATTCATGTCGTGTTCGATGAGCATGATGGTAATTTTAAATTCATCTTTGATACGACGGATCAATTCTGTCAATTCAGCTGTTTCTTGTGGATTCATACCAGCTGCAGGTTCATCCAAAAAGAGGATCTTAGGTTCAGTTGCCAGAGCACGAACGATTTCTAATCGACGTTGTTGACCATAGGCCAGATTCTTAGCAAGAGTATCTGCGTCACTATCCAAATCAAAGATCTTCAACAAGTCCAAAGCTTTGCTTTTTAATTCTTCCTCATTCTTATAAAAAGCTGGCAGACGTAGAAAGCTCGCAAGGACATGCTGTTTATGATGATTGCTAAATGCGATCAAAACATTTTCCAAAACTGTCAAGTCCTTGAACAAACGAATATTTTGGAAGGTACGACTGAGACCAAGTGAAGCAATCTTATAAGGAGTTTTCCCATTTAGGAGGTGACCATCTAATGTCACAGTACCTTCGCTTGGTTCATAAACACCAGTCAAGAGATTGAAAAGGGTTGTTTTACCAGCCCCGTTTGGTCCGATCAAACCAACCAATTCTCCCTCGTTCAATTCAAGAGTGACATCTCCAACAGCTGTTAGACCGCCAAAATGTTTGGTTAATTGTTTAACTTCAAGTAGTGCCATTAGTTTTGTCCCTCCTTCTTAGATTTTTTAAAGAAACGTGATAGACTTAATTCCCATGTCCCAAGAAGTCCACCTGGTCTGAAGATCATCACCAACACAAGAGCCAAGGCGTAGATGATCATACGTACGCTAGCAACATCCTGAAGGAGCATATTTAAAATTCCTAAAACAATCGCTGAAACGATGGTACCAGTAATAGATCCAAGTCCACCAAATACAACGATAATCAACACGTTGATGGAATTAATAAAGGTGTAATCTTTTGGCACAACAGATCCGATAAAACCAGCCTGAAGTGAACCAGCAATACTTGCTGTAATGGCACCAAAGACAAAAGCGATAATCTTGATCTTTGTAGTGTTTACCCCAACGGATTCAGCAGCAATCTCATCCTCACGAACAGATAGAGTAGAGCGTCCGATTGGACTACGTAGGAAGTTGAGAGTTGCAATAGTTGTGACCACCACAAAAAGATAAACCATTTGCCAATTGGTAAAGTTTGGAATACCCAAGATACCAGCAGCACCGTTGGTCAAACTTCCACCATTAACAATAAAGATACGAATGATTTCTGAGACACCTAGTGTTGCAACTGCCAGGTAGTCACCCTTCAAGCGTAGTGTTGGGATCCCAACGAGCAAAGCGACTGCACCAGAAATCAAGGCACCCAAGATCATTGCTCCAAAGAAGGCACCATAGGTTGGTGATTTTGAACCAATAATCGCTGCTGCATAAGCCCCAATCGCCATAAAGCCTGCATGACCGAGTGAGAATTGTCCTGAAAAACCAACGATTAAGTTCAGACCTACTGCAAGGATGATATTAATCCCAATTTGTTCTAAAATTTGAACATGGAATAGATTGAGAATACCAGCAGAAACCAGTACGCTAATTAATCCATAACCCGCTAACAGAAGGAATAACCAGAGAATATTTACTTTAAGATTTGTCTTCATTGTTTACACCTTCTCTTTCACATTCTTACCAAGGATACCCGCAGGTCGAACAATCAGAATCAGAAGCAAGATTCCATAAACGATGGCATCACGGAAATCAGACATACCAAAGGCAGTTGCAAAAGTTTCCAACAAGCCAATCACAAATCCCCCTAGAGCTGCACCAGGAATAATCCCGATACCACCGAGTACGGCCGCAACGAATGATTTCAGACCTGGAGTCACACCCATCAAAGGTTCAAGAGAGTTGTAGTAAAGGGCAATGAGGACACCTGCTGCACCAGCAAGGGCTGAACCCAAAGCAAAGGTAAAGCTGATTGTACGATTTACATTAATTCCCATCAATTGAGCAGCATCACTATCAACTGATACCGCACGCATGGCTTTCCCCATTTTTGTTTTTTGGACGATCAATTGCAATAAAACCATCAAGAGTACAGAAACTGCTAAAATCATCAATTGAACATTTGTCAAGCTAATTGGCCCGAAATCAAAACGGACGGTTTCAATTGCTTGAGGGAAGGCACGAGTATTGGCGCCCACGAGATAAACCATTCCGTATTCCAGTAGGAAAGACACCCCGATGGCAGTAATCAATACAGCAATGCGTGTAGAGTGTCGCAAAGGACGGTAGGCAAGAAATTCAATCACAACACCAAGTAGTGCGGTTCCTGCCATTGAAATAATCAAAGCTAAAAAGAAATCCATTTGGAAGGAATTAATCAAAAAGTAACCAATAAAGGCACCTATCATATAAATATCACCGTGGGCGAAGTTGATGAGTTTGATAATTCCATAAACCATGGTATAACCCAAGGCCAAAAGTGCATAAACACTACCCAGAATTAAACCATTCACAAGTTGTTGGAGCATAGCATTCACTCTTTTCTATCGTTATTTTTTAGAAAATTTTCATCATTTTCACAAGTTCATAAACACCGAAACAGGGAGTGAGTCAAAGGCTCATTCCCTATTTCAACTACTATTCTAATGTTATGGTTTTACAACTTCTGCTGCTTCTACTTTACCATTGTTCATAGTCATCATGTAAGCAGTTTTCACTGTATTGTGGTCAGCATCAAAGCTTGTTTGACCAGTTACACCATCAAAATCTTTGGTTTTAGCAAGGTTGTCCTTGATTTCACCTGAGTTTTTAGCACCTTTTGCAGCATTTGCTACTAGGTAAACTGAGTCATAGGCCAAGGCTGAGAAGGTTGAAGGCTCTTCATTGTATTTAGCACGGTATGCTTCAAGGAAGGCTTTAGCTTTTTCAGAAACATCAACTGTAGTTGAGAATCCTGAGATGAAGTAAATGTTTGATGCTTTTTCAGCTGTTGCTTGTTGAACAAATTCTTCACCGTTAAATCCATCACCACCAACGATTGGTTTATCAATTCCCATACCACGGGCTTGGTTTACGATTTTACCTGCTTCTGTGTAGTAGCCTGGGACAACGATAGCGTCAAACTCTTTCCCTTTCATTTTAGTAAGGGCCGCTTGGAAGTCTGTATCACCTGCTACAAACGTTTCATCTGCTACAATCTCACCCTTATAGGTTTCACGGAAAGATTTAGCAATACCTTTAGCATAGTCACTAGCATTGTCAGTATAAAGAACAACCTTCTTAGCATTCAATTTGTTTGTCACATAGTTTGAAATAATCTTCCCTTGGAAGCTATCTTGGAATGTTCCGATAAATAGGTAATCTTGACCTTTAGTCAATCCATCTTGAGTAGCACTTGGTGAGATCAATGGCACTCCTGCTTTGGTAGCGTTAGCTACAGCTGCAGCAGTTGCACCAGATGTCGCAGGTCCTACAATAGCTGCTACTTTTGATTGGGTTACAAGGTTCGTTGTAACAGAAGCTGCTTCGGCAGTTTCTGACTTGTTGTCTTTGTCTACAACTTCGATTTGTTTTCCATCGATACCACCTGCAGCATTGATTTCATCAACAGCAAGTTGAGCACCTTTTTGTTCAGAAGTACCATAGGCAGCTACAGCACCTGTTTCTTCAAAGTTAAAACCGATTTTGATTGTCTTTTCATCGACTGAGTTACCAGCAGCGTTTGAGGCTCCTGATTTGACCTCTCCACAAGCAGCGAGAAGGGCTACGCTAGCAAGGGCCACAAAAGATAGGGCAAATTTTTTCTTCATTTTTAATCTCCTTATAATGTTGTTCCAAAATAGTATGTTAAGAATATACCGAATTATCAGAAAATTGTCAACCTTTTTATTCACTTTTTTAAATGATAACGTTTTCTTCATTTCGATAGAGATTCCCAACAAAAGGAGTTTCTAACTCTTGAATGTGACACCGTCTAATTTTCTTGATATATCTTTCCTTACCTAATCTCTCAACTAAGTCATCTAGCTCCTCAGTTGGAACATAGAGCTGCAAGTAACGATGTTTTTTGGAATGGTAACAGATATCACCGTATTCCTGAAGTTTTTTTGCATCCCGATTATAGTAGAGATAGATGATTAATCCTGATCGATTTGTTTTTTCAAACATGAGGAATCCTCTTTCTAAGAAATCTTCCCCTATTATACCAAAAAAAGCAAACCCCGTCGAGTTTGCTTTTTAGGTTGGTTAGCTCAAAGAGTTGTTGGCCATGATTTCATCAATAAAACCATACTCAAGTGTTTCTTGGGCACTCATCCAGTAATCACGTTCTGCGTCTACATGAATTTGCTCAACTGTTTTACCAGAGTTATCTGCAAGAATTTGCTCCAAAGTCTTACGAGTTTTAAGTAAGTGCTCTGCAGCGATTGCCATATCTGTCTGTTGGGTACCACCACCTGTACCACCCATTGGTTGGTGAATCATGTACTCTGCATTTGGAAGCATGAAACGTTTGCCTTTTGCGCCACTTGATGCAATGACAGTCCCCATGGATGCAGCCATCCCCATAACGATGGTTTGGACATCTGCCTTGATAAAGTTCATGGTATCAACGATTGCCAAACCAGCTGAAACAGAGCCCCCAGGTGTATTGACATAAAGGTAAATATCTTTTGTACTGTCTTGGGCATCCAAGAAGAGCAATTGGGCAATAACGGAGTTGGCCATGTTGTCTTCAACTGGTCCAGTCAACATGATGATACGATCTTTTAGTAGACGTGAGTAAATATCATATGAACGTTCTCCACGGCTTGTTTGTTCAATAACTACAGGAATCATTCATTTCTCCTTTTAATGTTAAATTTTCTTAGTCTTACGACTCAATACAGAACTATTATATCTTTTTGGTCAAAAAAGGTCAAATTTTTGCTCTATTCTCTAAACAGAAACAAAAACTCAACCTCCTTTCAAGTCAAAAACGAACTTCTAGTTTCAATATTTACTTTGGGATTTTATTTAGTACCAAACAAGCGGTCTCCAGCATCTCCAAGACCTGGAACGATATAACCGTGTTCGTTCAAGCGTTCATCCATGGCTGCTGTAAAGATTTCTACATCAGGGTGAGCTTCTTGAAGAGCTTTCACTCCCTCTGGAGCAGATACTAGGCAGACAAACTTGATATTTGATGCACCACGTTTTTTAAGCGAATCTACAGCCAAGATTGCTGAGCCACCTGTTGCAAGCATTGGGTCAACGACAAAGATTTGACGTTGGTCAATATCTTCAGGCAATTTCACCAAGTATTCAACTGGTTGAAGGGTTTCTTCATCACGGTACATACCGATGTGTCCAACTTTTGCTGCTGGAACCAGATTCAAGAGACCATCTACCATCCCGATACCTGCACGCAAAATTGGGACAATCGCCAATTTTTTACCAGCCAATTGTTTTTGAACGGTCTTTGTGATAGGTGTTTCGATTTCCACGTCTTCAAGTGGAAGATCACGAAGTACTTCATATCCCATCAACATTGCAATCTCGTCTACTAGTTCACGAAAAGCTTTTGTAGAAGTATCTGTACGTCGCAAGATTGACAATTTGTGTTGAATGAGTGGATGATTAATGACTTCAATTTTTCCCATTTTCTGAATTCCTTCTTTCAATTTATTCTTCTTATTATATCAAAAAACGGTTTAAAAATCTCTCTAAACCATTTATTTTAATTAATTTTTAAATCAAATCTGCCTCTTGAAGAGCTGTCTGAACAGTCTCTAATGGTAAATGGGTTAACTCGGTGCCTTTTTCATGATAAAGGTACTGGGCATAGTCATCCATTCGGTACTGGTTGATATAAACTACGCGCTTGCAACCAACTTGAAGCAGTTGTTTGGTGCAGTTCAGACAAGGGAAATGGGTCACATAGGCTGTAAATCCTCTGGGAACCCCTCTCTCAGCCCCCTGGAGAATAGCATTGACCTCAGCGTGAAGGGTACGGACACAGTGACCTTCAATGACCAGACATTCGTGGTCGATACAGTGCTCCGTTCCTGATACGGAACCATTGTAGCCTGTTGAAATCACCTTATTGTCCTTAACGAGGACAGCTCCCACTTTTGCACGTTTGCAGGTTGAACGATTGGCAATCAGTAAGGCCTGGGCTGCAAAGTACTCATCCCAAGCCAGTCTTTTTTCTGTCATAATTCTTCTCCTTATCCCCTATTTTTTGAAAAATGGCAAGCGTAAATCTGCAATCTTTTCTGCTGGAACCTTCATGCCATCCTTGATCCATTTGAGCAGAACCGATACGATGGCAGAACTCCAAAAGGAATGAAGGTAGCTGCTGACACCTTTTGATTTTCCGTGGTATTTTTCTAGAAATTCCTGCATGGCTTGGACGAGAATCTTTTCCAAGTGGTAGTCCAGAGCAAGTTGGATAACCCTGGCTTCTTTCTTGGCTGCTCGAAAAAGGTGAACCCAGACTAGATAAAGGTCCGTTTTGACATCGTAGTGGCTCAACTGTTCCATGATGTTATGGACACTGCGTTTAAAAACGCTTTCCAAAATTTCTTCTTTAGAGTCATAGTTACGATAGAAGGCGGCACGAGAGACGCCCGCTCGCTTGACCAGCTCCGAAATGCTGATCTTGGCCAAATCTTTTTTTTCTAGAAGTTGCAAAAGAGCCGTCTCGATCGCTTCTCTGGTCAAGAAATTGGATTCTTGATTTGATTTTCTGAGATTTTCAAGAGATTTTTCAGATATTCTACGTTCAGACATAACAATTTCTTTCTACTTGTGACAACAGACGGATGGTGCTTTTGTTTCAAGGGCTTTCATGATATAATTGTAAAAAAAGACAGAACCTTTGTCAATGTATAAGTGACAAAGATGGAGAATTTCTATGACTTGGAAGATTGTGGCTGACTCTGGTTGTGATTATCGTCAACTAGCAACTCCCGCTATCGATACTGAATTTGTTAGTGTTCCTTTAACCATTCAAGTGGCTGATCAGGTCTTTATTGATGATGCCAATCTCGACATTGACCACATGATGGAAACTATGTATGCGACTTCTGAGGCTTCAAAATCAGCTTGTCCTAGCCCTGATGATTACTTACGTGCATTCGAAGATGCCAAGCATATCTTTGTCGTTACCATCACTGGTACCCTTTCTGGTAGTCATAATAGTGCACAACTCGCTAAAAATATCTACCTTGAAGAACACCCTGACACTCAGATTCATGTGATTGATAGTTTATCTGCAGGTGGGGAAGTTGACTTGATTGTCGAAAAAATCAATGATTTGATTGACCAGGGACTTTCTTTTGAGGAAATTGTTGAAGCTATTACAGCCTACCAAGAAAAAACAAAGTTGCTCTTTGTCCTCGCTAATGTCGATAACTTGGTAAAAAATGGCCGTTTGAGCAAACTTATCGGTACAGTTGTTGGTCTTCTCAACATTCGTATGGTCGGGGAAGCAAGTGAAACTGGAACCTTAGAACTGCTCCAGAAAGCGCGTGGACCAAAAAAATCCCTTCAAGCAGCCTATGAAGAGCTCATCAAGGCTGGCTATGCTGGTGGCCGTATCGTCATGGCTCATCGCAGCAATGAAAAATTCTGTCAGCAATTGTCGGAACGCTTGCTGGAAACCTTCCCTCAAGCTGAAATTAAGATTCTTCCAACATCTGGTCTCTGCAGTTTCTATGCAGAAGATGGCGGTTTGTTGATGGGATATGAAATTAACTAAGATCATGAGCAACAAGAGATGCCAAGCATCTCTTGTTTTTTGTGGTACAATAGATTTATGAAACATTTTGATACTATTGTCATTGGTGGAGGGCCTGCTGGTATGATGGCTGCGATTTCCAGTAGCTTTTATGGTCAGAAACCCCTTCTCATCGAGAAAAATCGCAAACTTGGGAAAAAATTAGCTGGAACGGGCGGTGGTCGCTGCAATGTGACCAATAACGGAAGTTTAGATGACCTACTAGCTGGTATCCCTGGAAATGGACGCTTTCTGTACAGTGTCTTTTCCCAGTTTGATAACCATGATATCATCAATTTTTTTACAGAGAATGGTGTTAAGCTTAAGGTCGAGGACCACGGACGTGTCTTTCCTGCTACTGACAAATCTCGAACCATTATTGAAGCCTTGGAAAAGAAAATCGTTGAGCTAGGCGGACAAGTTCTCACTCAAACAGAAATTGTTTCGGTTAAAAAAATAGACGACCAGTTTGTCCTCAAGTCCGCAGACCAAATCTTCACTTGCGATAAACTCATTGTCACAACTGGTGGAAAATCCTACCCTTCCACTGGTTCAACTGGTTTTGGTCACGAGATTGCCCGCCATTTTAAGCACACCATTACCAATCTTGAAGCCGCTGAGAGTCCTTTGTTGACTGATTTTCCACATAAGGCCTTACAGGGAATTTCCCTAGATGACGTGACCCTAAGCTATGGCAAGCATGTCATCACTCATGATCTGCTCTTTACCCACTTTGGTTTATCTGGTCCAGCTGCTCTGCGTATATCTAGCTTTGTCAAGGGTGGGGAGGTTCTCTCTCTCGATGTCTTGCCCCAACTTTCTGAGAGTGACTTGGTTGCATTTCTAGAAGAAAATCGGGAAAAATCCTTGAAAAATGCTTTAAAAACCTTGTTGCCAGAACGCCTAGCTGAATTTTTCGTGCAAGGCTATCCTGAAAAAGTCAAACAGCTAACTGAAAAAGATCGTGACCAGCTTGTCCAATCTATCAAGGCTCTCAAAATTCCTGTCACTGGTAAAATGTCATTGGCTAAGTCCTTTGTCACCAAAGGAGGCGTCAGTCTTAAGGAAATCAATCCTAAAACTCTGGAAAGCAAACTCGTTCCTGGCCTCCACTTTGCTGGCGAGGTACTGGATATCAATGCCCACACAGGTGGCTTTAACATCACTTCTGCCCTCTGTACCGGCTGGGTGGCAGGAAGTCTACATTATGATTAAAATGCTTAAAGGAAAGGTCCTATGAACAGACGAGAAACAGTCGAATTTGTCAATATGTGTATGATTCAAAACGGAGACAAGGTTCTGGTTCAAGATCGAGTTAATCCTGACTGGCCTGGCATTACTTTTCCTGGTGGTCATGTTGAACGTGGCGAATCCTTTGTCGATGCTGTCATTCGTGAAGTGAAAGAAGAAACTGGTCTAACCATTTCCAAACCCCAACTCTGTGGTATCAAAAACTGGTACGATGACAAGGATTATCGTTATGTCGTCCTTTTTTACAAGACAAAACACTTTACTGGTGAACTCCAGTCTTCAGACGAAGGGAAAGTTTGGTGGGAGAATTTTGACAATCTATCTCATCTAAAACTTGCAACCGATGATATGTCTGATATGCTTCGTGTGTTTCTAGAAGAAGATCTCAGTGAATTCTTTTACTACAAAGACGGTGACGACTGGTTTTATGACTTGAAGTAAAAAAATAGGCTAGGAAATTCCTAGCCTATTTATTCTGCATTTGTCCGAACGTAAGCTGCAATGGCATCTGATGTGTATTGAGCTGTACCAGGTCCAAACTTGTCAATGTTCTCCTTAAACTCAGGGTTGTAGACATATCCTTTACCGATATGTCCGAAGACTTCAATAGAGCAGTCAAATCCATAAGTACGAATGGCTTGCAAGAGATTGGCTGCTTGCTCTTGGTTTTCAGTTGCTGTTGCAGGTAAACTAGCTTGAAGATTTTGCGCCAAAGTTTGAAAGACTTGGTTAAAGGCAGCCGTAGCTTCGTCTTCGTGACCTTTTTGGCGTTCGAGGGATTGATCCATAACTTCTTGCCCATATTTCTCTACCGCTTCTTGGTGGTATTTTTGATGATCTTGATAGCTAAATCCAGTGAATTTTTCCTCAATCGTCATTTTTCTTTCTCCTTTTTGTTCTTGAATAGTTTTTTGCAAGGTGGAAATCAAGGTATCCAGATGTTCCCTTTCTCGAGTCAAATAGTCCAACTGCCTAGTCAAATGAGGCAATAAATCTGTCCTTTCTTCCTTTAATAGCTCCGCTATTTTCTCTAAAGAAAAGCCTAGATATTTGTAGTAAAGAATGACCTGAAGGCGTTCCAAATCCTCTTGACTATAGGTTCGATAGCCGTTTTCCGACTTTAAAGGAACCAAAATTCCTATCTTATCGTAGTGATGCAGGGTCTTGACAGAGACGCCCGAAAGCTGCGCAGCTTCTTTTATATGGTACATGATTTCCTCCTTACATTGATAGTATAACCCCTCCCCTTAGGTCAGAGTCAAGCGTTTTTGAGAAAATTTTTTAACTTTTTTGAGAAAGGTGTGAAAACTTGAAAATGGTTTTCTTGACAGGCCTTAGAAAACATGATAGGATAGTCAAGTCTATCAATCAAACAGTAGGCTCATAGAGAGCCATTGAGAGAAGGCTATTTGACAACTCAAGTAGCCTTTTCTTATTTAAAAAACGAGATTGGAATTTCAACTATGTCAGAAAAATCACAATGGGGTTCAAAACTAGGCTTTATTCTAGCATCTGCTGGTTCAGCCATCGGACTTGGAGCCGTTTGGAAGTTTCCCTACATGACTGCTGCTAATGGCGGTGGAGGCTTTTTACTGGTCTTTCTCATTTCCACTACTTTAATTGGTTTCCCGCTCCTGCTGGCTGAATTTGCCCTTGGCCGTAGTGCTGGCGTTTCCGCTATTAAAACCTTTGGAAAACTTGGCAAGAATAACAAGTACAACTTTATCGGTTGGATTGGTGCCTTTGCCCTCTTTATCCTTCTCTCCTTTTACAGTGTTATTGGAGGATGGATTCTAGTCTATCTGGGTATTGAGTTTGGGAAATTGTTCCAACTTGGTGGAACGGGTGATTATGCTCAGTTATTTACTTCAATCATTTCAAATCCAGCCATTGCCCTAGGAGCTCAAGCTGCCTTTATCTTATTGAATATCTTTATTGTATCACGTGGGGTTCAAAAAGGGATCGAAAGAGCTTCGAAAGTCATGATGCCCCTGCTCTTTATCATCTTTGTCGTGATCATCGGGCGCTCTCTCAGCTTGCCAAATGCCATGGAAGGCGTTCTTTACTTCCTAAAACCAGACTTTTCAAAACTGACCAGTGCTGGTCTCCTCTATGCTCTGGGACAATCTTTCTTTGCCCTTTCACTAGGGGTTACAGCCATGCTGACCTATGCGTCCTACTTGGACAAAAAAACTAATTTGGACAAAAAAACTAATCTGGTCCAGTCAGGGATTTCCATCGTAGCCATGAACATCTCGGTATCCATCATGGCGGGATTAGCCATTTTCCCAGCCATGTCAGCCTTCAATATCCAGTCTGAAGGGGGACCAAGCCTGCTCTTTATCGTCTTGCCCTAACTCTTTGACAAGATGCCTTTTGGAACAATTTTCTACATCCTCTTCCTCTTGCTCTTCCTCTTTGCGACAGTCACTTCTTCTGTCGTGATGCTGGAAATCAATGTGGGCAATATCACCAATCAGGACAACCGCAAACGTGCTAACTGGAGTGCTATTTTAGGAATCTTGACCTTTGTCTTTGGAATTCCTTCAGCCCTATCCTATGGAGTCATGGCTGATGTTCACATCTTTGGGAAGACCTTCTTTGACGCTATGGACTTCTTGGTTTCCAATCTCCTCATGCCATTTGGAGCCCTCTGCCTTTCTCTCTTTACAGGCTATATCTTTAAGAAAGCTCTTGCTATGGGGGAATTGCATCTTGATGAAAGACCATGGAAACAGGGACTTTTCCAAGTCTGGCTCTTCCTTCTTCGTTTTATCATTCCTATCATCATCATTGTGGTTTTTATCGCCCAATTTATGTAATCAAAAAGGACTTGAGTAGTAAACTCAGGCCCTTTCTTTTTATGGATGACTAACAATCAATTCCAAACCTTGTCCTTCCAGAGTCCAAGCTTCAACATCACTAGGTAAGATAAAGTGGCTACCTTTTTGGATTGGATAGTTTTTCCCGTCAACAGTCAGTTGACCCTGACCAGCCAAGACACTCAACAAGCTATAGTCAGCTGTCTTTTCAAAGTCAACTTTTCCAGTAATTTCCCACTTGTAAACTGCGAAGAAGTCATTAGACACAAGAAGAGTTGAACGCAGGTCATCAGCTTTGACAGTCACGGGACGGCTATTTGCAGGCTCGCCAATGTTCAAAACATCGATGGATTTTTCAAGGTGAAGTTCACGCAAATTGCCCTTGTCATCCTTACGGTCAAAGTCATAGACACGGTAAGTGGTATCGCTAGACTGCTGGGTTTCAAGAATCAAGATGCCTGCACCGATAGCGTGCATGGTACCACTTGGCACATAGAAGAAATCTCCAGCCTTAACTGGCACTTTTGTCAGTAAGGCATCCCAGTTCTTGTCTTCAATTTGCTGGCGGAGTTCTTCTTTTGACTTAGCATTATGGCCATAGATAATCTCTGATCCTTCGTCTGCTGCGATGATGTACCAACACTCTGTTTTTCCGAGCTCGCCTTCATGTTCTAGTCCATAGGCATCGTCTGGGTGAACTTGGACACTGAGCCAGTCATTGGCATCGAGAATCTTGGTCAAAAGTGGAAATACAGGCTCTGGACGGTTACCAAATAATTCACGGTGTTCCGCATACAAAGTAGCTAGATCTGTTCCCTCGTAGCGACCATTGGCGACCTTGGAAACCCCATTTGGGTGAGCTGAGATAGCCCAGTATTCTCCGATTTTTTCACTTGGAATGTCATAGCCAAACTCATCACGTAGCTTGGTTCCACCCCAAATTTTTTCTTGCATAACTGATTGTAAAAATAATGGTTCTGACATCTTATTCTCCTGTCTGTTTTTCTCACTTCATTATAGCAAAAAGCCTGATCTAATTGAACTCTTTTTCACATCTTATAAAGTAGAGAGAAGATTTTATAAAAATAGTGAACAAATGTGCTCTACTTAATACTTGCACCATTGCTGGCAATGACATCCTTGTACCAGTAGAAGGATTTCTTCTTGCTCCGTTTGAGACTTCCTTGACCTGCATTATCACGATCCACATAGATAAAACCATAGCGCTTGTTCATTTCGCCTGTTCCAGCTGAAACCAGATCTATACAACCCCAAGTCGTATAACCAAGCAATTCAACGCCATCTTGGTAAATAGCATCTCGCATAGCCTTGATGTGGGCTTCTAGATAAGCAATCCGATAGTCATCTTCCACATAACCATTCTCATCAGGGGTATCCATGGCACCGAGTCCATTTTCTACGATGAACATAGGCTTTTGGTAACGATCCCAGATGGCATTGAGGGTGATACGAAGGCCAAGTGGGTCAATCTGCCAACCCCATTCTGAGGATTCCAGATAAGGATTTTTGAGAGAGGCAAAGACATTTCCAGCAGCTAATTCTTTAACTTCTGGATTCCCTGAGGCCACTCGACTTGCATAGTAAGAGAAGGAAACAAAGTCAACAGTATAATTCTTCAATAAGTCTAGATCCTCTGCCGTCATTTCTATCTTGATTCCCTCGCGTTCCCACTGCTTCTTGGCGTAGTTTGGGTATTCCCCACGCGCTTGAACATCAATGAAGAAGTAACTCTTGCGATCTTCCTCCATAGCAGCCCAGTAGTCTCTCGGATGGGCTGTGTTAGGATAGTATTGCCCTGCTGCCAACATACATCCCACCCTGTTTTCTGGGTCAATTTCGTGGGCCAGCTTAGTCGCCATGGCCGAGGCTACCAACTCATGGTGGGCGGCTTGGTATTTAACCTGTTCTTGATTTTCTCCTTCTTCAAAACAAAGCCCAGCTCCCATAAAAGGTGCATGAAGAATCATGTTGATTTCATTGAAGGTAAGCCAGTATTTGACCAAACCCTTATAACGGGTAAAGAGTGTACGACAAAGTTTTTCATAGAAGTCTAACATCCGACGATTGCGCCAACCACCGTACTCCCTGATTAAGTGCATGGGGCAATCGAAATGCGTGATGGTCACCAGTGGTTCAATTCCATACTTGTGGCATTCCTTAAATAAATCCTCATAAAAAGCTAGACCAGCTTCATTTGGCTCTGCTTCGTCACCTTGAGGAAAAATTCGAGTCCAAGCAATGGAAAGTCGATAGGTTTTAAATCCCATTTCTGCAAAAAGCGCAATATCTTCCTTATAATGATGGTACATATCAATGGCTTTCTTTGCTGGGTAAAAATAGCCCTCCTCAAAAGAAAACATCTTTTTCTGACCTGTAATAATGGCCTCACGGTCTGGACCAATCGGCACCACATCCACATTAGCAAGACCACGGCCGTCCTGATTATAAGCACCCTCACATTGATTAGCCGCCGTAGCACCACCCCAGAGGAATCCTTCTGGAAATTGACCATTTTCTGTCATCGCTTTACCTCGATTGATTTATTACTTCTATTATACTAAAAAGGAGGCAAAAAGTTTTGAACTCTCTGGATAATGATAGCACTAAACTTACTTTTATATATACGAAAAAAAGACTGAAACCAATCTTCTTTTAAATCAAAGCTGTGATAGCCGTTACTAGGCCAAAAACGATACCTGGCGCATTAGCAGCTGCAAGGGGAATATCTCTTTCTTTCTTGAAAAGACCGTAATAAACCCATAGACTACAGTTGATGGCTGCGACTAAGGGTTGGATGAAGTTGCCTTTTTGACCAGCCAAGTTGTTCATGATTTGTGGGAAGTAAGAGACATACATCATAACGGACATGAAGGTCGCTACCCAACCCAAAATTTTCATTTGTTTTTCAGATATTTTATAACCTCTCTTATCTTTACTGAATCTTATTTTATAATCTTCTCACAAAACAATCAAGTTTTTTAACCTTTTATTAGAATAATGTAAACTATCGCAGTCTGGTGATAAGAAAAAGACCGGACTACTCCGATCTTTTCAAGTTCCGCTCTAAGAATGTTTAAATTTTTAGATAAAAAATTTGATAATAGCATTACCTATTTCATACGATAAAAGTCAATTACTAGGCCAGCAGGGCCTTTAACTAGTAGCGATTCCGTTCCCCAATCAGTTACAGCCGGACCGTGTAAAATCTCGACACCAATTTCTTTCAATCGTTGATAGTTCTGGTCTACATCCTCAACCTCAATATGAAGAATGATTCCTGACTGAAAATCTTCCAAAGGAATCAAATGATTTTGGGACAACATAAGACAATGACTGCCAATCGTAAACTGAGCAAAACTGTCATCAACATAATCGGACTTTTTATCCAAAATACGCTCCAAGTCAGCACAGACTTGGGGAACATCTGAAACGATAATATCTAATTGATTTAAATTCATTTACTATCCTCCACAAAAAGACCGGATTGCTCCGATCTTTTCAAGTTCTGCTCTAAGAAAATCAAAGAATAAACAAGGAATCGAACCGCAGGCAGTACTGGGGTACGGCAAGGTGAAGATGACACAGTTTACATTTGATTTTCGACGAGAAGAATTACTTGATTGCGCGTGATTGCAAACCTTCTTCTTCCAAGAAGAGGCGGAATGGTACGAGTTCTTCTGCTTCGTATTTTTCCTTGAAGGCTTTGATTGCTTCTTCTGAGTGAAGTTTTGGATCGAGTTCAAGTACTTCTACTGGAAGTGGACGATGTTGAGAGATGCGAGCATCGATCACAACAGTTTTACCTTCTTTGTTCAATTTAACAGCTTCTGCAACAACTGCATCAATATCTTCGATACGGTCAACTGTAAATCCTACAGCACCTTGCGCTTCAGCGATTTTCGCATAGTCAGCATTAGGGAAGTCACAACCAAACAAGTGTTTGTTTGTGTCTTCGTATTTGTCCTTGATGAAGGCATATTTACCATTTGAGAAGACAACGTTGATAACTGGAAGGTCGTATTGAACGTTTGTGATAACGTCTGGGTAGCACATGTTGAATGCACCGTCACCCATGATGTTCCATACTTGGCGATCTGGATTGTCTTTCTTAGCAGCGATACCACCAGGAAGGGCAATACCCATTGTCGCAAAGAGTGGAGATGTACGCCACATGTTCTTAGGTGTCATGTGAAGGTGACGAGTAGATGTTTGAGTAGTGTCACCTACGTCGATTGAGTAGATAGCGTCTTGATCAGCATGTTTGTTGATTGCATTGTAAACTTGATACAATTGCAATTCACCCTCAGTTTTACCTTCGAGTTTGTTCATGTAATCACGCCAGTTTTGGTTGTTCTTAACGTTTGCACGCCACCATGGAGTAGATTCTACTGGATTTACTTTGTCAAGGATTGCTTTCGCTGCTTGACCTGCATCACCAAGGATAGAAGCATCAAGGGCATGACGTTTACCAAGTTTGTAAGGGTCGATATCCACTTGGATGAATTTTTCAGTATTCTTGAATGCTTCGTACACTTCAGCAAACGGGAAGTTTGAACCAAGGAAAAGAACTGTGTCTGCTTCGAAGACCACTTCGTTGGCTGGTTTCCAACCAACACGGTAAGCAGAACCTGTCAAACCTTCGTAGTTCCATTCGAAAGCTTCAAAGTTTTTACCAGTTGTGATGATTGGTGCTTTGATTTTACGTGACAATTCAGTGATCACTTCACCAGCTTTGACACCACCGTAACCAGCGTAGATAACTGGACGTTCAGCATTGTTCAAGATTTCAACAGCTTTGTCGATTTCAACTTCGTTCAAAGCAGGAGCGATGAATGAACGCTCGTATGAACCTGAACCGTAGTATGAGTTTTCGTCGATTTCTTGGAAACCGAAGTTTACTGGGATTTCAACAACAGCTGGACCCTTTTTAGAAACTGCAGCGCGGCAAGCTTCGTCGATTACTTTTGGCAATTGCTCAGCGTAAGCTACACGTTTGTTGTAAACAGCGATACCGTTGTACATTGGGTTTTGGTTCAATTCTTGGAAGGCATCCATGTTGAGTTCGTTAACTGGACGTGATCCAAGGATAGCAAGGAATGGAGTGTTATCCATAGCTGCATCGTAAACACCGTTAATCAAGTGAGTCGCACCTGGACCACCTGAACCAACTGCAACTCCGATTGAGCCTCCGAATTTAGCTTGCATGACCGCTGCAAGAGCACCTGTTTCTTCGTGTCGAACTTGCAAGAAGCGGATATCTTTATCTTCAGCCAAAGCGTCCATCAATGAGCTGAGTGTTCCTGATGGGATACCGTAGATTGTGTCTACGCCCCATGTTTTCAATACGTTAAGCATTGCTGCAGATGCAGTAATTTTCCCTTGAGTCATAATGATAACTCTCCTTCAAATATTTTTAAAACTTGATAAATCCGTTTTCATATACTAATTGGAAACGTTTCAGCAAATTTTTACTCTACTACTTTACCACATTTGTTTTGGGTATCCTAAGAATGTGCTCAGAAGTTTTTATTCTCTATTACAGTACAGTTTGAAAACGTTTTATGTAACTGTTTTATAATAATACTCAATGAAAATCAAAGAGCAAACTAGGAAGCTAACCGCAGGTTGCTCAAAACACTGTTTTGAGGTTGCAGATAGAACTGACGTGGTTTGAAGAGATTTTCGAAGAGTATAAAAAGCGAGCAAGCTCGCTTTTAGTCTATTTTACTAAAGTTTAGTAAGAGTGAACTGGTCAGAACAGATACAGAACTAAAGGCCATGGCTAGACCTGCCAGTTCTGGATTGAGGGCCAATCCAACACCAGAAAAGATTCCTGCTGCAATCGGAATTCCGACGACATTGTAGATAAAGGCCCAGAAAAGATTGAGCAGAATACGGTTAAAGGTTTTCTTACTCATGTCAAAGGCACGAACCACTCCTAGGAGGTTATTAGTTGTCAACACTAAATCTGCTGACTCGATGGCGATATCCGTTCCAGCTCCCATAGCAATCCCCACATCTGCTACACTGAGGGCAGGAGCATCATTGATGCCATCACCAACAAAGGCTACTTTCCCAGCTGCTTGTAGTTTATGGATTTCATGGGCTTTTTCTTCTGGTAGGACGCCTGCAATGACCTCTTCGATTCCGATTTGATCTGCAATAGCACGCGCCACACCAGCATTATCTCCTGTCAGCATGACTGTTTTAAGACCACGTTTTTTCAACTGACTGATGGCTAGCTTAGCATTTTCCTTGGGAATATCTTGCAAAGCAAGCAAGCCTTTGATTTCATTATCAACAGCCAAGAAAACAACTGTCTTAGCTTCTTTTTCTAGTTCTTCTAGTTTTTCCTGATAAGCGCTGGAAATATCCATACTATCTAGCATTTTAGCATTTCCAAGTAAGACTTGTTTCCCAGCTATTTGCCCTGAAACACCTTTTCCGTGCAAGGCTTGGAAATTTTCGACAGTTTGAAACTCAAGTCCAGCTTCACTTGCTCTCTTGACAACAGCCTCAGCCAGTGGGTGTTGAGAAGCTTCTTCCAAGGAGGCAGCTAAGCCGAGCACTTCTGTCTCATCGCCAATGATATCAGTGACCACTGGTTTTCCTTCCGTCAAAGTCCCTGTCTTATCAAACACAATAGTTTGGACTTTCTGAATTTCCTGTAAGACTGTTCCATTTTTGAGAAGAACCCCCATTTTGGCACTGCGTCCTGTCCCTACCATAAGAGCTGTCGGTGTTGCAAGACCCAAGGCACAAGGGCAGGCAATAATCAAAACCGCAACTCCATAGAGAAGAGAAGACACAAAGCTAGCTCCAAGCACGACTACACTATCCCTGAGCAAAACGAACCAAACCCAAAAGGTCACGATTCCTAAAATGACAACTGCTGGGACAAAAATCCCTGAAATCTTATCCGTCAAGTCCTGAATCGGTGCGCGGCTAGTCTGAGCTTTCTTTACAAAGTCTACAATCTGTGCCAAAACAGTCTCTGAGCCAACCTTTTCTGCCCTAAAAATAAGCGTTCCGCTATTATTGATAGTTGAGCCAATGACAGTATCTCCAACTGTCTTGTCCACTGGCAGGCTCTCACCTGTCACCATGGATTCATCTATGCTGGACACACCTTCCACTACGACACCATCAACTGCAATCTTTTCACCTGGACGCACTCGAACCAGGTCGCCTACCTTGACTTGGTCCAAGGGAACTTGAACATAGCTATCATCACGCAAGACTTCCGCTGTTTTAGCCTGCAAATCCAGTAGTTTCTCCACAGCTTGGGAAGTATTTTTCCTCATTTTCTCTTCAAAAACTGCCCCCAAAAGAACGAAGAAGAGGATAAATCCAGCACTTTCAAAGTAGACAGGGAGCCCAGCGAAGAGGGCAACTAAACTATAGAAATAGGCCACTAGAGTTCCCAAAGCAACCAAGGTATCCATGTTGGCATTGTGTTTTTTAAAGCTGGCCCAAGCACTCTGGATATAAGGACCACCTGCTACTAACATAATAGGCGTTGTGGCTAGAAAGGTTCCCCAATGCATGACTTGGTGACTGATACTACCTGTCAACATCCCAATCATGAGAATCACAAGAGGCACAGTAAAGATACTAGTAATCCAAAAACGCTGTAAAAGTGATAAAGATTTTCGAGTCTTCTCAACAACTGTATAACTGCCCTTTTGCATTTTCATTCCACATGAGAATTCATGCTCACCCAACTCTTGAGGTGTAAAACGAATCACCTTTTCCTCGTCTACTCCGATTGGTTCCAAGATTCCTTCTTCTTCAAAAAGAATTTCCTTGTAACAGTTTGAAGGGGTGGCACGGTGAAAGGTAATTTCCGCCGGAATCCCTTTCTGAAGCTGGATATGGGCTGGATGATATCCTTTTTCAGCTGTGATATGGATTTTTTGAATGCCATTTTCCAGGCTTGCTTTCACAATTTCTGTCATCATTTCCTCCTACTCTACAATCATCTTGCCGTGCATCATGTTCATACCACATGCAAAGCCAAATTCTCCAGCCTGCTCAGGCGTGATTTCCACTACATACTCTTCACCTATAGGAAGATCCGCATGCACACCAAAGTCTGGAAAAACAATCTGATCCAAACAAGGTGAAGGGTCCTTGCGGTCAAAGACAATGCGGGCTGGTACTGATTTCTTGAGGATAATCAACTCAGGCGTATAGCCCCCCATGACTTCCACTCGAATCTCTTGGTAGCCCTTTTTTTGCTGGGCCTTTTGTCCAGATCTTTCAGGCTTTTTGAAAAACCAAAACAAGATAAACGCGATAAGGGCAATACAAATAATGGTTACAATACTATTTAACATGACGTCTCCTTTACATACAATTACATCTTACTTCAGCAACTGCGCTAGCTTTTTTCTCAGAAATCACAGCTTCTAAGTCTTCCAAGTCAGCCTGAGTAAAATCACATTCGGCAATCAAATCAGCCAACAAGTTCTTAATCCTACGAGAACAAACCTTGTCCTTGATATCTTGGACAAGTAAATCCCGACTTTGGTCCAAAGTTAAAAGGGCTGAATAGACAAAGAACTTGCCTTCTTTTTTCCTTGTCAGACACTCTTTCTCAACCAAACGAGCCAAAAGAGTTTGAATGGTCGACTTGGACCAGTCGAACCGCTCCGCCAGAACCCTGATCAAATCCGTACTGGTCTGCTCTCCTTGCATCCAAATAATCTTCATGACCTGCCATTCTGCATCTGAAATCTGCATAATCACACCTCCTAAATCTACATTTGTCGATTACAGTTATTAGTATACTCTCAAAATCTACATTTGTCAATTATAATTTTTATTATTTTTTCGAAAAATAGAATTCTAATCATGTAACGAGAGATTTGCAGTCAAATTTTACTATATAAACTATAAAAATATGCTATACTGAAGAAAAAAGAAAACAACCACTAGGGGTGCGTAAAGCTGAGATTAACGACTGTTAGATCCCTTTGACTCAATCTAGGTAATGCTGGCTGATGGAAGTGGAAATGATAATGAGGACTACTTGTCTTCTATTGCTTTCCTGAAACAGACTAGCTTGTTCTTAAGAATACAAACTTCAGTTGGTTGGGAGGTTTTAGATGACTTATTTACCCGTTGCTCTGACCATTGCAGGGACTGACCCTAGTGGCGGTGCTGGCATTATGGCTGATTTAAAGTCATTCCAAGCTAGAGATGTCTATGGAATGGCCGTTGTGACCAGTCTTGTCGCTCAAAATACCAGAGGTGTTCAGCTAATTGAGCACGTTTCTCCTCAAATGTTGAAAGCTCAATTGGATAGTGTCTTTTCGGATATCAAGCCTCAGGCTGTAAAAACAGGGATGTTGGCAACTACTGAGATCATGGAGATCATCCAACCCTATCTTAAAAAGCTGGACTGTCCCTATGTTCTTGACCCTGTTATGGTCGCTACGAGTGGGGATACCCTGATTGATTCTAGTGCCAGAGACTACCTAAAAACAAATCTGCTTCCCCTTGCAACCATTATCACTCCGAATCTTCCTGAGGCGGAAGAGATTGTTGGTTTTTCGATTCATGATCCAGAAGACATGCAGCGTGCTGGTCGCCTGATTATAAAAGAATTTGGTCCTCAGTCCGTTGTTATCAAAGGTGGTCATCTTGAAGGTGGTGCCAAGGATTTCCTCTTTACCAAGGATGAACAATTTGTCTGGGAAAGTCCAAGAATTCAAACTTGTCACACCCATGGTACCGGATGTACCTTTGCTGCTGTGATTACTGCTGAACTAGCCAAGGGCAGAAGTCTTTACCAGGCAGTTGATAAGGCCAAGGCTTTTATCACAAAAGCCATCCAAGATGCTCCTCAACTCGGTCATGGTTCTGGACCAGTCAACCATACAACTTTTAAAGATTAAGAAAAAAACTCTCTAGTTCCTACTTTAAGGGAATTAGAGAGTTTTTGATTAGGAAATCATGTCATCCAGCTTTGTTAAAAAGGCGTGCGCTTTTGCCTCAATATCTTCTGCCTGCATCAAATCACGTACAACAGCTACTCCAGCTATACCCGTGCCGATAAGTTGGTCAATATTCTCTGAAGTCAAGCCTCCGATAGCAACTACTGGAATGGCGACCGTTTGGCAAATTGTTTTCAAGGTTGAAATCAGAGTGATAGGCGCATTTTCCTTGGTGGTTGTCGGGAAAATGGCTCCTGTTCCCAAGTAATCCGCACCCCATGTTTCTGCTTCGAGGGCTCTTTTAACTGTTTTAGCAGTGACACCTAGGATTTTTTCAGGACCCAAGACTTTGCGGGCAACCGAAACTGGTAGTTCATCGTCGCCAATATGCAAACCTGCAGCATCGACTGCAAGACAGATATCCAACCGATCATCGATAATTAAGGGGACTTGGTAGGCATCTGTTATTTCCTTGACTTGTTTTGCCAGTTGATAATATTGATTGGTGGTGAGATTTTTTTCTCGTAGTTGGATGATGGTAACACCTGAACGACAAGCCGTCTCGATTTTTTCAAGAAAGCTTTCCAAGGAATCTTGGTAGCGATTGGTTACTAGATACAGTTTAAGTACTTTTCTATTCATAAAAGTCTCCTTTGATGGCTTCTAGCCAATTTTCGTCTCTTTTTAGGAGAGAGAGTTGATTGAGAACTTGATATCGAAAATCTTCCAATCCCATTCCTTGAACAACTATTCTCTCAGCAGCGATATTGAGATAAGAAACTGCTAGGCAAGAAGCTTCAAAAGCAGTCTTTCCTTGGCTGAGAAAAACGGCTGTCAAGGCTCCAACCAGGTCTCCTGTCCCTGTTATCCAGTCCAATTCTGCACAGCCATTCCTCAATACAGCAACCTGGTTCTCCGAAACGATGAGATCCTTGGGGCCAGTGACTAGGAACGACATACCAGGATAGGTCTGACACCAGTCTTTCAAGACTTGAAGCAGATCCTCAGTTTCTTGATCTTTAGCACTAGCATCAACCCCAACTCCGTGGTGCTTTAAACCAACAAGGCTTCGGATTTCTGACATATTTCCTTTAAGGACCGTGGGCTTGTATTCTAAAAGTTCTCTGACTAGTCCCTTACGAATGGGGGAAGCCGCAACGCCAACCGCATCTACTACCATTGGGAGAGAAGCTTGGTTTGCATAAGTAGCTGCCATACGGATTGCTTTTTCCTTCTCAGCTGACAAATGCCCCAAATTGATGAAGAGAGCCTGACTTTGCTTAGTAAAATCAAAAACCTCACGAGGGTCATCTGCCATGACTGGTTTAGATCCCAGAGTCAAAATGCCGTTGGCCAGCATCTCACAAGAAATCTCATTGGTAATACAGTGAATCAAGGAACTGGTTGCCAGAGGGAAAGGATTTGTCAATTTCTGCATCATTCTATCCTTTCTCCAAAGAAATATCCCTGCACTTTTTTAAAGAATTCCTGCTTGATCAAAAATCGAAAGGCGAGGAAAGCTATGGCTGTACCGATCAAGGTTGCTCCGAAAAATCGAGGGGTGTAGATAAACCAGCTGAGCTTGGCCGCAGATCCGGTAAAGAGAACCATGACAGGATAGGAAACAATGGAACCGATTATCCCCGTTCCCAAGATTTCTCCTAGGGCAGAAAAGTAAAATTTTCTACCGTACTTATAAAAGAGACCTGCAAGGAGGGCTCCAAAGGTAGCTCCTGTTAGGGCCAAAGGCGGAATGCCTTGAGTAGACATACGGATAAAGGCTGTGACTGTAGCCATGACCAAGGCATAAACAGGTCCCATCAAAATTCCTGCAAGAATGTTGACTACACTGGACATCGGTGCCATCCCTTCAATTCGAAAGATGGGTGTAAGAACTACGTCAAGAGCAATCATCATGGATAAAATGGTTAATTTGTGAACTTGTAGTTGGTGGTTTCTCATTTTCTATTTCTTCTCTTTTTCTAAGGACTGCAAATCACTTGTCCAGGTTTGATGTTGGTAAGCCATCTCCCAAAACTTGGCTTCCATATGGACACTTCGATGGAAGGCCTCTAGCATTTTTTGTTTGTCCGTCTCATTGCTTTCTCGATAGAGTTGATTAACCAGCTCTTCTTCCTCTTTAATCTGCTGTTCTAATTCATCGGTGATATAGGTTTCAATCCACTGTTGATAGAGAGGATTCGGGGATGGTTTGCGATTAAGTGCCTTGCCCAAATCATGGTATAACCAAGGACAAGGCAGCAAGCTAGCAAAAGCAATGCCCAAGTTTGGTTCTGCAAACTGTCGATAAATATGAGAAATGTAATGATAACAGGTTGGAGCGATCGGTTGCTCGTCCATTTCCTGGTCGCTGATTCCTAATTCCTTGAAAAATTGTTGGCGGATAAACAACTCACCATCCACTAGACTCTGGGCATTTTGTTTCAAGAGTTTTTTCATTTCCTCGTTTGAAGTCTTATCAGCCAAGAGGTGATAGGCTTCTGAAAAAGACTTCAGATAGTAGGCATCCTGAATCAGGTAATAGCGGAAAATAGAAGGTTCTAACGTTCCCTCTTGTAACTGTAATACAAATGGGTGATGAAAGGAAGCCTGCCAAGCTTCCCTGGATAATTCCATCGCAATATCTGTAAATTCCATAATAACTCCTTTATAAAAATAAACCGGTTTGAAGCAATAAAAAGAAAAGCAGGTAGATCAATTTTGTCCTTTGAGGAATATAAAAAGTCCGATAACTATTCTCCAATTGTGCATGTTCGTCATATCCGTGAGCAGATAGAGCTCTCAGGTAAAGATGGCGCCATCTAAAAACCGTCATCAGAACCTTGCTGTAAATCAAGGGCGACCAAACATGCAGTTTTTGACCACGCAGTAAGCAAGCTTCCTTGAGGGACTTGATTTCCTGCTGAATGAGGGGAAAGGAATTGAATACCACAATCAAGGCATAGGCCCAAGAACGCGATAACCCCTTTTGAGCCAAGTACAAGAGAAGCTCTTTTAGGGAAATACTAGAAACAAAGACAAGACCAATACAAACCGTCACAAAAGCTCTCGTTCCAAGTATCACTGCCTGCGAAGCATCCCCATGTAACTGTACTGCCCAATAGTTAGCGAAGGATGGCAAAATGGCGAGCAGAATCATCCAAGCCAATACTTTAAATCGACGATAATAGAGCATAAAGAGGATGCAAAATGCGGCTACCGAAAGATTAAGAGCAATCGAAGGAATGAAGGATGTTTCCAAGGATAAAATTAGAAAGAAGAGGCTGATAACTGGTGTCTTGGTTGCTACTTTGATCATACTACCTCACCTCCCCTTGAGTATTCCTACTCAGAAAACTGAGAGGTTTGCTGATTGTCACATCTTTAATATGACGGAGACCCTCACTAGTCATCTCAATCCAATAATCAACCACAGAGATCAAGGGATCTAAACGATGGCTAATGATCAAAAAACTTCTTCCTTGATTTCTCTCCTCCACAATCCACTGACAAAAATAATGGCAAGCTCTATCATCCAAACCTGCAAAAGGTTCATCTAGCAAGATCACAGAGGCCTTACTAGTCAAGATGGTCAATAGCTGAAGAATCTTTTGCTGGCCACCACTTAATTGATAGGGACTCTTATCAAGCGCCTGCTCCAGATTAAAATATCGTAAAGCTTGGAAAATTCGCTGATTTCTTTCAGAATCAGGTCCATCTAATTGAAGCTCTTCTCGCAGACTGGCTCTGATAAACTGCTTCTCAGCTTCCTGAACAACACCCGTCAGGTCACGGTACAAACTCTTTTTCTTTTTCAGGACTGTCCCCTTCCAGGTAATGCGCCCCTCATACTTTTGAAATTGAAGAATAGACCGAAAGAGGGTTGATTTCCCGACACCATTATCACCCAAGATACAGGAAATTCCTTGGTAGATAGTAAAATCCGCAATTGAAAAGAGGGGGCGATGATCTAGCTCACAAGTCGTTCTGTCCATATGGAATAGTTTTGGACTAGAAGCAACCTCCTTTGAAGGGACCTGTGTCATCTCAGAGCAAGGGATTTTATTTATTTCCCTTAGTTGCCCCCCTCTCAGCTCCACCATATGGTCAATGTAGGCTTCATAATCTGATAAATCATGGTCACACAGGATGACTGTCTTCCCATTAGAGGCCAACTCTTTTAGAATCTCCAATATCTCGATTCTGCTCTTGCGGTCAATGGAAGCAAAGGGCTCATCCAAGAGATAGACCCTAGGATTCATGGCAAAGAGAACAGCCAAAGCAGCCTTTTGCTTTTCCCCACCTGATAGGTGATGAATGGGACGGTGCAAGATTGTCTCGCAACGACATTGCCGAACCACCTCAGCTATTTTAGAATCAATTTCCTGAACGGGATGTCCGATATTCTCCAAGGTAAAAATCAGCTCCTCAAACAAGTTCTCCATAGTAAATTGATGATTGGGATTTTGAAAGAGAATGCCAACCGTCTGGACACGTTCGACAATAGAAAGCTGACTGACCTCGCTCCCATCTATCAGGACTTGACCACTATAAGGTAAGGAAGTGACCTGGGCAATGATTTGAAAAAGGCTGGATTTTCCTGAACCACTGCTCCCAACTAACAAGGTAAAAGCTTGCGCATGAAAAGGAAAATCAATCGGTTCCGAAAAGATTGGGGACTGAATCTCCCGTAATTCCAGGCCCATCTATGCCTTTCCTCCAGCCGCAAACTGATGATAGAGTTTAACAATGGCACGAACCAAGATGGTACAGAAGAAAAAGACGGAAATAAAACGCACCACCAGCAAGGAAAGGACAAAAGGAAGGGAGAAGGCAT
Source organism: Streptococcus oralis subsp. tigurinus (assembly GCF_002096275.1). Lineage (GTDB taxonomy): Bacteria > Bacillota > Bacilli > Lactobacillales > Streptococcaceae > Streptococcus > Streptococcus oralis_CN. Next base: position 630,567 of record NZ_NCUG01000018.1, read on the forward strand.
AGTAACCTAATTTAATGTATTCATAGACAAAGCTAAAAAGGGTAATCCCAATACTATTAGCAGTTAGAGAGAGCCAACTTTCATAGCGATTCTTGGTCACAAGAAAGCCAAATTCACTTCCCAGACCTTGAACCAAGCCGGACAACAGAGCACCTAGACCGAATTGGCTACCATAAAGAACTTCAGCTAGCGCAGCGAGCACTTCTCCAATCGTTGCACTTCCGACTCTTGGAACAAAGGTAGCCGCAATAGGCGCAGCCATACACCAGAGACCAAAGAGGATTTCATTGGCAAAGGCCTGCAAACCAAGAGGGGCTAAGATTAGTGTGAGAATATCAAACAGATAGCCTGAACCCACAAAAACGCCACCAAAAAAGATAGATAAGAAAGCAAGCAAGATAACATCTTTTAACTGCCATTTTTTCAACATAAAAAACTCCTTTTTTAAAGAAAAGTGGGGCATTCAAGTAGAGCTACCAAAAGGCTTGCCGTCAAGCCTATCCTCTTTTGATAAACAAAAAAACTCCAATTACAAACGAGAATTAGAGTTTACCTTACAAGATTAGACAGTTCTTTTCGACATACGAAAAAACCTTTTCACATTTCCCTTCGCCAGTTTTAACTGTATCAGGTTCAATGGGTATCATCTCAGCCTAAAGCACCCCAAATGTCTTTATTATTTAATTATATAATTATTTTAACAGACGATTTATTCTAGTTCAAGGAATTGAACTGGAAATACAGCCTTGTACTCAAAAAGACAGCAGATCTTTCTTTTGCAAAAAATAAATGACTTATTTGATGGATTAGCTATTTGAACTGAATCTGGACATATCTTTTTAGAAAAAAGAAAATCCTACTCCCTCAGAATCCAAGGAAAAGTTGATGCCTATTGTTCACTCATTTCCCGAACAGTTTTTTCTATATTTTTTGCATACGATATTGCTGAAATGATTGAAACGCCGTCAACATTGGTCTTCATAATATCTTTAATATGTTGCGTCTGTATCCCACCAATTGCAACTAAGGGAATTTGTGGCAATAGTTTTCTCATCAATTTAAGACCTTCATAACCTATAGCACCACCAGCATCATCTTTTGACTGGGTATCAAATACAGGACCAACACCAACATAATCTACATATTCAACTTTTGATTGTTGAAATTCTTCCTCGTTTTTTATAGAAAGACCAATTATTTTATCTGGCATCAATTTTCTAATTTCATCAACACCAAGATCATCCTGTCCTACATGTACACCATCAGCATCAATTTCCATTGCCAAATCAATATCATCATTAACAATAAACGGAACATTGTATTTTTTACAAAGATCCTGTAGTTTAATTGCTAATTCGACTTTTTCTTTACCTTCTAAGGCTCCCTCACCTTTTTCACGGAATTGAAATAAGGTTATACCACCTTTTAAGGCTTCCTCAACGACTCTATATATATCTTTTCCTTGGCAAGTAGTCGTTCCACAAATAAAATATAGTTTTAGTAATTCTTTATGAAACATCTTACTTCACTCTTTTGAATTCCTTTACATCTTCGTCTGTAATCTCGTATAAGGCATTTATAAATTCAACTTTAAATGTTCCAGGAAGATGCCCATTTGGACGTTTTTCTGCCATTTCTCCAGCGATATTGTAAACCAACATTGCTGTTTCTAATGATTTCAATTCTTGACCTTTTTCAAGTCCGATAAAGCTTGCTACTACAGCACCTAATAAGCATCCTGTCCCAATAACTTTTGGCATCATGGCACTACCATTATGAATCGTTACAACTTCTCCATTAACCGCAATGGCATCCACTTCACCTGTTACTACTATTGGAATATTGAACTTTTTATTTGCTGCTAGAGCAATTTCATCAATATTATCTACGCCTGCACTATCTACTCCTTTAGATGCCACATTTATTCCTACTAAAGAGGCAATCTCGCCAGCATTTCCCCTAATCGCTGCCAGTTTGTAATTATTGATTAGATCATCTGCTACTTTTTTTCTATATTCTCCTGCTCCACAGGCTACAGGATCTAAAACTGCAGGAACATTATATTTTTCAGCAATTTTTAGTGCCTCTTGGTACAGCTTCCAATTATTATCCGTTAAAGTCCCAATGTTAATCAATAATCCTCCAGCATATTTTAATAGATCTTCTAAGTCTGCTGGGTACTCGCTCATAGCTGGTGAGGCACCCAGTGCTACTAATCCATTTGCTGTAAAGTTTTTTACAACATCATTGGTGATACAGATTACTAATGGTGCTTTTTCTTTTAATAATTTTAAACTTGTCATATTGAAATCCTTCCTTTTCACTTTATACGATCTACTGATTTCGATTTATCTCTATCTTTCGTTAAGAAATTTTTCAGTTACATTGAATGATTTACCTCATCAAATTTGTCAGTATCCTGAACTTTCCCTAAGCATCATAACCAATATCAAAAAAGGCTAATTCTAAAGCGACTGCTTGGTTCCAGCGTTGCTTAAGTTCTGTCAAATCTTCTCGACCTTTTCCGACACGATTGAGTTCGTCAACCAGAAATTGAACCCACTCTGCAAAGAAAGGACCTCTGTGGAGATTAATCCATTCCGAATGAATATAGGCTTCAGGTAGAGCCAAATCTTTAGAACCCCAGTCTAAATAGAGACCTTCTGCAATGACCAGCATGACTAAAAGATGGGCATAGTCTGATGATGATACAGCAGAATACATAAGCTCCTGAAAGGCTTTTGTTACAGGATGCAAGGTCACTTCCAGATAGTCATTCTCAGATACTTTTAAATCTTTGAAAGCTTTTTGGAAATAACCGTCTTCATCTGCTTCAAGAAAGCCTAGTTGCTTGGCAAAACGAAGCTTGGATTCAAGCTGGTCTGCGTGGGCTACGCAAGCACCCAGCATGGATAAGAAGGCATCAAAGAAGTGATAATCTTGAATTAGGTAGTCTTTTAAGACCTTATTCTCAATTGTCCCCGCAAAAAGTTCCTTAACAAAACGATGATTGATTGCAGCCTGCCAATCCTTCTGACTGCTTTTTAATAATTCTCCAACAGTCAAACCTGGCTGAGATGCATAGTCTTGTCTTTCCATATTTACTTTTCCTCTCTTTACTCGTTCGTAATCAACAAAACATCAAGAAAATCCTAGTTTTACTTGACCTTTTTAAAGAAAATCAAGGGCGTTCAAGAAAAGCTACCTAAATGCTTTGTATCACCTTCATCCAGTTTATATAAACAAAAAAACTCCAATTACAATCAAGAATTAGAGTTTAGCTTACAAGATTAGATCGTTCATTTCGCCATACGAAAAAACGTTTCACATTTCCCTTCGCCAGTCTTAACTGTATCAGGTTCAATGGGTATCATCTCAGCCTAAAGCACCCCAAATGTCTTTATTATTTAATTACTGCACCAGTATAGCAAAAAATGAAAGCCCTAGCAAGATATTTGACTGAAAAATATATTTATATAGATTTCAATGGTAATTTATTCTTCCTATAGACGAAGAAAAACCTCCACATCAAGTGGAGGCAAGCTATTTTATCAATACAATTTTAAGTCACGAGGGTCAACTGGGAAGGTTGGATTGTATGGGTTGTGACGGAGTTTGAAGTGTTTGACATCTTCAATAGTCTGAGTTCCAGATAACTGCATAACTGTCTTCAATTCTGCATTCAAGTGTTCAAAGACTTGACGCACACCAACACTACCGCCGAGAGCCAAGCCATAGATAACCGGGCGGCCAATAGCTACCAAGTCTGCTCCTGAAGCCAAGGCTTTAAAGACGTGTTGGCCACGACGAATACCAGAGTCAAAGACAATTGGTACGCGTTTGTCAACTGCTTCTGCTACTTCTTGAAGTGAGTCAAAGGCAGCTGGCCCACCGTCGATTTGACGGCCACCATGGTTGGTTACCCAGATACCAGAAGCTCCAGCAGCAAGCGAACGTTCAACGTCCTCACGGCATTGTGGCCCCTTGACATAAACAGGAAGTCCTGAGTATTCAGCGATAAATTCTACATCTCGTGGAGATAGGCGCTGTTTAGCTGATTTGTAAACAAAGTCCATTGATTTACCAGCACCTTCTGGCAGGTATTCTTCAACAATCGGCATGCCAACTGGGAAGACAAAACCATTACGCTTATCGACCTCACGATTGCCCCCTACCGTAGCATCAGCCGTCAAGACAATCGCTTTATAACCTTCAGCCTTCACACGGTCCATGATGTGGCGATTGATACCATCATCTTTACTAAAGTAAAACTGGAACCAATGAGGTGTCCCTTGAAGGGCTTCCGTAATTTCTGGAAGGTCGACAGTAGAGTAAGAGCTGGTTGTATAGAGAGAACCAAACTCATGCACACCACGCGCAGTCGCCACTTCACCCTGTTCATTTGCCAATTTATGAGCCGCAACAGGCGCCATAATGATTGGTGAAGACAATTTTTCGCCTGCAAATTCAATCTCTGTACTTGGATTTTCTACATTGCAAAGTGTATGAGGAACGATGAGTTTGTGGTTAAAGGCACGAATATTCTCACGCAAAGTGAAAGTATCCTCCGCCCCACTAGCGATATAGCCAAATGCTGCTTTAGGAATAACTTGTTGCGCCATTGGCTCCAAATCATAGGTATTGATGAAATCTACATGACCTTCTGCATTGCTTGTTTTGTATGACATAAAATGTCCTCCTTGATAAGTAAGCGTTTACTTTGTATATTACAAAAAATATTCTAACTCTTTTTTCAAAATTTTTCAAATATTTTGTTTGGAAATTTCATACTTTCAATCATTTTACAGCGATAATTAAAAATGATGAACTTTCTTAAGTTATGGAAATTCAAATAATCTTTTCATTTTCTAATACTTTATCATCAAATTGTTCATCTAGTATAGTTGCTGAGTGATAAAGTTCCTTTGCTTTATTTTTATCATTTTCAAAATAAAGATAGCACTTAGCTTCAAATACTGAAATTCCAGGTTTATAGACTTGCAACGTTGTTACTGATAAAATTTCATTCATCTTTTTTACTAGAGATATCATATGTTTATAGTCATTATGAACAACATAAACAACCGCTATGGCACAAAGAACTGATAGTAGCTCTACATTATACATTTCATCACTAACTAATTGCTGTTTCAACAACTTAATCCGAAAATCATCTAATGCTCTCTTCTATAAATCAAGTCTTGACATTGCATAGCAAAATAATCAATTAATAGTAAATCATTGAATGTGTAAACTTGCTTTAGTGTTACTTGCTTAAAATAATCATCAAAAATATCTTCAGCGAAACTACCTGTCCCTGTTCTTATCAAGTCTAATATTCTTTCAATCAAGTCTAGACTCAGCAACTCTTCCTCAGGAAGAGCTAGTTCTTTATTTTCAAGAAAAGTATCTATCGGAACTTCTAATCGCTTAGATAAATATTGTAACTTAGTAATTGTTGGCAAGGATTGCCCAAGCTCAGTACGCATCAGCTGTTTGATTATTAAGTCAGCTTCTGTCCACAGACCTCTTCTCTCGTCAATTTGTGACGTTCACGTTTCTGTCTTACTCTATGACCAATTTCAGTTTTAATATCTGTTGTCATTCTTACCTCTAACCACAATCCATAAATTAACATACTTTTAATTCTTCGGCTAAAAATTAACAATAATTCTTTTTCAAATCCGTCATATTATTTTCCAAAACTTGGATGTCTTGGCTGACTTTGAGAATGACAATGCTGCCTTGAATACTGGAGATGACTTGACGGGCCTGCAACTGCGCCCGCTCTTCTGACCAGTCAGCATGCAGGTCTTGCAAGAGGCTAGCTAACTTCTCTGTCCACTGGGTCATAAAATCATTGAGAGGACAGCGGAAGTTCTCATCTTCTGTGGACAATGCCACAATCAGATTACCAATTGGGCAACCATAAAAGACCGTCTGACTTTCATGAAATTGATAAACCCAGTCAATCATATCCGAAAATTTGTCACTGTCAGACTTGTCTGCTTTAAAAATATCTTCAAAAAGCTCTTTTCGCCAATTTGCTAAAATATCTTGAATGACCGTCAAACCAATTTCCTTCTTAGATTTGAAATAATAATAAAGCTGCCCCTTGCCAACATCAGCTGCCTCCATGATGTCACTGATGGAGGTGGCCACATAACCCTTCTGATAAATCAATTCCTCAGCACTTTGTAAAATACGCTCTTTAACGCTCATCTGCTCACCTCTCTTTTTTACTATTATAGCATATTCAGAGTCTGGGACCAAACCATTGAAATCACCTCCTTTTGCCACTGTTTTATCATTAAAATTTTTGTTCTGAGCAAATTGATTTACAAATTCAATTCTAGATGTTATTATAATTGTACCGAACGGTCAGTATGTAACTAAAACTACCATTTGGAAAATCATCAAACTAACAGTCTAAATTCCTATTGGCTGTTAATCAAATCATATTAGGAGGAATCATGTTCAATCAGAAAAATGTCGCATTTGTTATCACAGACCCGCAAGTTGAATTCTTAAAATCTACTGGTAAAGGATTCGGAGCAACTAAAGATGTTCTTGAAAAAGTTAATACTATTGAAAATCTGACAAAGCTTTTCGCTCTTGCTCAAGAGCGTGGCTACAAGCGTTTTATCTCACCGCACTACTTCTATCCACACGATCACAAGTGGCAATTTAAAGCTGCTGGTGAAACGATGATGATTGAAAACGAAATGTTTTGGCGTGATAGCCAGTATTCAGCAATTCCAGAAGGCTCTGGAGCAGATATGATTGAAGAGATTAAACCATTTTTGGATGAAGATACTATTGTTGTCAACGGACATAAAATCTTTGGCCCAGAAAGCAACGACCTTAACCTTCAACTCCGCAAAAATGGTATCGACACCGTCATCTTGGCTGGTATGAATGCTAATCTCTGCGTGGATTCACACATGCGTGAACTCATAGAATTAGGCTACAATGTCATTGTTGTTAACGATGCTGTCGGTGCTCCAGGTGAAGAAGCCTACCAAGCTGCACTAACAAACTACGGCTACATTGCCAACCAAGTTTTGACAACTGAGGAAGTTATCGCTCAACTTTAGTATTAAAAACAAAATCAGGTAATCCTAGTGACTACCTGATTTTCTATGTCTTAAGCATCTTGCCAATTTTCTTGGTCTTCTTTAAAGCGTTTTAGAAGGTCGAGACCTTCTGGTGTGATATAGCCTTCTTCTTGGGCTAGGTGAATGAGTTCACTGTAGTTTGAAAGAGTCACCAATTTCACACCTGCGTCTGCGAAGTTCTTATCTGATTTTGGCAATTGATAGCTGAAAATCGCTACGACACCAAGAACATCAGCTCCTTCGCGTTTTGCAGCTGCTACGGCTTCAAGAACAGACCCACCCGTTGAAATGAGGTCTTCAACCACTACCATTTTTTGACCTTGAGCTACACGACCTTCGATTTGATTACCAGCACCGTGGTCTTTTGGTTTGCTACGGATGTAGGCAAAAGGCAAGTTCATCTTGTCAGCAATGATCGCTCCGTGTGGAATCCCTGCTGTCGCAGTTCCTGCAATCACTTCTACTTCTGGAAATTCTGCTTTAATAGCTTCCACAAAACCATTTTCAATCAAGGTACGAGTTTCAGGATAGGCAAGCGTCACACGATTATCCGTATAAATCGGTGACTTGATACCAGATGCCCAAGTGAAAGGCTCCTCTGGTTTAAGGTAAACAGCTTGGATTTTCAAGAGGTGGCTAGCGATATCTTTAGCAAGTGTCATAGTATTCTCCTTTTATTTTTATAATCTATTTCTTTAATTTCTGTCTTGGTTCTGGTTCCATTCATCCTTGATAGCATGATAAGCTGCAACAGGATCCTCAGCTTGGGTAATCGGACGTCCTACTACGATATAGTCACTACCGATTTGATAGGCATCCGCTGGTGTCATGACACGTTTTTGGTCTCCAACCGCAGCTCCTGCCGGACGAATTCCTGGTGTCAGACAGATAAAATCTGGATTGGTGGCCTGCTTGATGAGTTGCACTTCCTGAGCTGAGCAAACGACACCATCCAAGCCCGCTTCAGCTGTCTTCTTGGCATAGTGAATCACAGACTCTTGCAGGCTGGTTTGGATATTTTGAAAATCCTGCATCTGGCTTTCCGACGTTGATGTAAGCTGGGTCACAGCGATCAATTTGGCTTGTGTCCCTAGACCTTCACGCGCAGCCCTCATCATCTCCACACCACCAGCAGCATGAACATTGGTCATGTCTACACCAAGCCGAGATAAGACCTTCATGGCAGATTTGACTGTATTTGGAATGTCATGTAGCTTGAGATCCAGAAAGACACTATGACCCAGTGACTTCAAATAACGGACAACTTCTGGACCTTCCGCATAATAAAGCTCCATCCCCACTTTTAGATAAAGACTTTCTTCTGCTGGGAAAAGAGATAAAAATTCCTTGACCGCCTCAAAACTAGGAAAATCAAGAGCAATAACTGGACGATGTTCACGCATACTTTTCTCCTTTTACCTTTGCGAGCAAGAGAGTATGGCCAAAAACAAACCACGAAAAAAGGAACCTGCCAACAGCAAGGTTCCACGAAAAATGGGTAGTCTCCACCCCTTCACCGTCTAACCTTAGCTGCCTCTCTGGACTGCTTTAAAGGTTTTTTTCTATTCTATTATTTATAGTAGGACTTGTCAAGCAAAAACTCGAAACTGGACTTCTATACCATTCAAAATCAAGAGGAAAAGTTAGTCTAACGACTCTGTGATTGCTGGCTCGTTTGACTTCCCTGTTCTTCTTGTTTTTTCTTTTCTTCTTCCTGTTTTTTCTTCTCAGCTTCCTTGGCCTCTTGTTTGGCTTTTTCCTCAGCCTCTTCTATCAATTTATCCGCTATGGTATAGCTGTATGCTCCAGCCTCCATATCGACTACACTCGGCTCTGTCAATTGGGGCTTGATTTTGCTGTAATAAGGCAATTTCTTGCTCAATTCTGACAAGGGAACCAAAATCTCATCTGTGTCCAGCATAGTAATTTTTAAAAGATCTGCTGTTGCCTTGCTTGGCGCTAATTCGATTTTCTGGATTTGACTCTTGATATCCTCACTGATGGTAGATAATCCTGTGATCAGTTCTTTCACCTGCTGCTCGTCATTAAAGGTAACTGTCAGATAAGTCTCAGGCAAGTTTAAGCGATTTACAGGAGTTGACTCAACCCTACCACTAGAAAGAATTGGATAATATTCTTCACCAGATACATAATAACCGACAATATCAAACTCCTTAACCTCAATCGTAAAGTTAGTCGGAAATTGATAGTCAATCTTCGCTGATTCTATCCAATGGTTGGACTTGATTCGCTCAGCGTATGTTTCCTTATCCAACAATAGAGCTAAAGTATAGTCACTATCTTGAATTCCAGAAGCCTGTTTGATGTCATCCGCCTGCGTGTTACTATTTCCCTTAACCTCGATATTTTTGATGGTCGAAAGTGGAGTCAACAGATAGACTGAAAAAAGGAGGACTAGGACACTGGGTACCAAGATACTCACAGCTCGCCAAATATGAACAGGCGCAATTTTAAGCTTGGCTGGTTTGGCTGGGTTCTCTGGTTTTTCTTTTTTCTTCTCTTTTTCTTCTTTGACTTTAGGATCACCCTTTTTAGATTTTTCTTCTTTTTCGGATGATTCTTCGTCTGGAACAGTTTCGTTCTGGTCGGAATCACTTGATAACTTCTTACTTTCCTCTAACGACTTAGAGTTTTTCCCCATTCGAGCCTGTTTTTCCTTTTCCTTCTCCTCAGCTAGGGCAGCTTCTTCCTCAGCCTTCTTCTTCAGGTATTCCTGGTTTCGTTTCTGCCATTCAGACAATTCTTGCTTCTGGTTTGATTCTTTGTTCTTATCCTTTGACATTGATATTCCTTATGCTAGGTCTTTTCTTAGTAGATCGTAAAAATCTGCAAGAGATTTCAATTCAGTCGAAGCTTTCATGCTAGCTTGGTACTGATCCTTGTGACTAAGCAAGTGACTGAGTTTCTCCTCCAAGCTTTCCAAGGTCAAGTCACTTTCTTGAAGTTCTTCTGCATAGCCCTTTTTAACAAAATAGGCAGCATTTTCAATCTGATCTCCTCGGCTCGCCTCACGTCCAAGAGGAACAATGAGATGGAGTTTCGCCATGGCCAAGAGTTCAAAAATCGTATTGGCACCACCACGCGTTACCACCACATCTGCCATCTCCATCAAGGGTTGATAGAGATCTGTCACATAATCAACACGAAAGAGATTTTGACTCAACTCATTGAGGTTTGAATCTCCAGTTAAATTGATAATATTGTAGCGCTCTGTCAGTTCTTGCTTATGATCAGTCACCAATTGGTTAAATACACGAGCTCCTGCAGAACCACCGACAAATAATACCGTTGGCAATTTAGGATCAAAGTGGGTTTGGATATCCACCAATTCATCTGGTTCTGAAGTTTTTTGCTCTGAAACCTTTGTTACTGCTCCCACATGCTCGACTTTTGCGAGACCAGCAGCCTGCTCAAATGTTGAATACATCTTAGTTGCGAATTTATAGGCAATTTTATTGGCCAAGCCCATAGATAGGTCCGATTCGTGAATAAAGACAGGTACTCCTGACACACGCGCTGCGATAACCGGCGGTACTGAGACAAATCCTCCTTTAGAAAAAAGAGCCTGTGGACGCAGTCGTAACATGATAAAGAGGGATTGGACAATTCCCCAACCAACTTTGAAGACATCCAGCATATTTTGCCAAGAAAAATAGCGACGCAACTTCCCAGTCGCAATAGAATGGAAAGTAACATCCAAACCTGACTTGAGGATTTCTTGGTGTTCGATTCCGTGTTTATCACCAATGTAGTGAACTTCCCAGCCGTCTTCGATGAACTTAGGCATTAACAAAAGGTTGAGGGTGACATGTCCAACCGTCCCCCCGCCTGTAAAGACAATTTTTTTCATATTATTCCTTTAACTCCGCTACTGTGTCGATAAAGAGGTCGCCACGTACTTCAAAGTTAGCATACATATCCCAGCTAGCATTTGCAGGACTGAGGAGAACTACATCTCCTTCTGTCGCAAGCTCATAGGCCTTGCGGGTCGCATCAGCAATATCTGTTGCATCTACATAAGCCACACTAGCCTTATCCGCTGCCCGTTTGACACGTTCTGCAGACTGACCGAGGATGACCATCTTCTTGAGCCCAGTAATATCTGGCACCAATTCGTCAAACTCATTGCCACGGTCCAAACCACCTGCAATTAAGATGACCTTGCTGTTGTCAAATCCTGACAAGGCTTTTTGAGTGGCCAGGATATTGGTTGATTTGCTATCATTATAGAATTTGACCCCCTTGATTTCATCCACAAATTGGAGACGATGTTTGACACCACCAAAGGCTGAAAGAGTTTCCTTGATGGTTTGATTGTCCACACCACGGAGTTTGGCTACTGCAATGGTCGCAAGGGCGTTTTCCACATTGTGACTACCTGGCACTCCGATCTCATCAGCTGCCATGACTAGTTCCCCACGGAAATAGAGTTGACCATCTGCAAGATAGGCTCCATCAACCTTTTCCAATGTTGAAAATGGAACAACAGTAGCCTGTGTTTTGCTAGCCAATTCTTTTGCCAAGTCTTGGTTAAAGTTCAAGACAAGGAAATCAGCTGCTGTCATATTATTTTGGATATTCCACTTAGCTGCCACATACTCCTCAAAAGAACCATGATAGTCGATATGAGTGGGCATGAGGTTGGTAATAACCGCAATCTCAGGATGGAATTCTTGGACACCCATCAGTTGGAAAGAAGAAAGTTCCATGACGAGCGTGTCCTTGGCTGTCGCAGTTTGAGCCACTTGACTAGCAGGATAGCCGATGTTCCCTGACAAAAGACCATGTTGACCAGCAGCAGTTAAAACTTCCCCAATCATCGTCGTTGTGGTTGTTTTCCCATTTGAACCCGTGATACCGATAATTGGCGCTTCTGAGATTAAATAAGCCAATTCCACCTCAGTCAGGACTGGAATCCCTTTCGCCAATGCCTTTTCAATCATGGGATTGCTATACGGAATACCTGGATTTTTCACCATCAGAGCGAAATCTTCATCCAACAATTCCAAAGGATGCCCACCAGTGACAACCTTGATTCCCTCTTCTAGCAAGCTTTGAGCAGCAGGATTTTCCTCAAAAGGTTTGCTGTCATTTACTGTCACAATGGCACCTAGCTTGTCCAATAAACGGGCTGCAGACTCACCAGACTTAGCCAAACCTAAAACAAGTACTTTCTTATTTTTAAATTGATCGATTACTTTCATGTCTCAAACTCCATTTCTACTCCTACTATTTTACCATTTTTATGGAAATAAAAAAGCCACAAAGTGTATTTGTGACTCTTTCTTCTAACTTAATGTTCTCTTATCATCTATGTGATAAATCGGTAACTCGAATTACTTGATCCACTTGCTCCCAGATAAGAGGATTGTGGGTCGCAATAATAATAGTTCGATTCGGATTTTTTAAAGATTCTAGGATAGAAAGTAATTCCTCAGAGTTTTTGGGGTCTAAGGAAGCGGTTGGTTCATCTGCGAGAATCAAAGGTGGATCCTTTAAAATTATCTTCGCTAGTGCAACACGTTGTGCTTCTCCTCCTGATAATTCAAAGATAGGTTGCTTTAAATCTAAATAAGAGAGGTTAACACGGTTTAGAGCTTGTTTCATCAAAGAGATTTTCTCTTTTTCTTTCAACTTATTACCAACTAAACCCAGATTGAGATTCTCTTTGACGGTTTGACTTTCAATTAAGCCAAAATCTTGAAATAAGTATCCTAAGTAATCTCTAAAGAAAACAGAAGGCTTGATGTCCTTAAGAGAAGTGCCATCATAGATAATTTCTCCATTGTCATATGGCTCTAATCGTCCAATCATATTCAAGAGGGTTGTCTTACCACAGCCACTTGTACCGATTAAGGCATAAATTTTCCCACCTTCAAATTGAAGATTAGTATCTGAAAATAGCTGACGGCTTCCAAATTTTTTAGATATATTCTTTAGTTCAATCATCCTATTTTCCTTTCATAATGGTCATAGAAACACGAGATTCTTTCTGTGCTTGACGGTAGAGAGTCAGTATAGCACTAACGAGGAAGATCGATAAAGTTACCAATCCAATCACCACATCCCGACTACGCCAAATAAAGAGACTCGCACCGAATACAAAACTAGCAAATTGACTAATCATATACTGAGCGTGCGTTTCAAAAAATCGCAAACCAGAAATTCGTTTAATCAAAATCTCACGACGGAATTGTTCAAAATAAAGAAGATTCACAGAATAAAAGAGAAGCAAAGAACTCGCGATTCCAATAATAGCTCCTAAAATAAGGGTTAGAGTTTGTGTTTGAACCTCATAGTAACGTGCGAGGTAAACACTTCGTCCCTCCTTGAGGTAGGATACTTGATCATAAATTCCTGCATTTTTCAAGAGTTTAATCCCATCTTCATATCCTTTGACAAAGATATTCTTACCAGCATTGATAGACCAACTAGATAAGGATGTAAAACTATCACCTGTAGAAGTCGGCGTGAATACCACTAAAATCGGATCCGTCAAATACTGAGTGGATACGGGGTTCTCACCGTTATTATAAACAAATCGCTTTTCTCCCATTGAAAGATAACTAACGTGCGCTTTCATCTCATAATCCAAAGGAGCACTTGCCTCCTCACCAGATTTTCCATAATAACTCAATCTTTCTTCAAAGATTTTTTTTAGTTCTGCTTCTTGAGAGCGCAAATGTTCTGGGAGCAAGAGGACAAACTCACCTTTTTGGAGATGGGCTAACTTCTGTTTGGTCTCAGCATCTACCACGACCTTTTCCTTCTCCAAATAACTAGGACTAACATAGAGCGTATTAGCATCTGGACTATAGGTATCCAGTGTCTCTCCCTGTTCATTTTTTCCTTGAGGATTTGCAAAATTAATGAGATTATCTTTTACAAATAGAGCCTGTTCTTTTTCAACTGCTTCTTTGGAAAATTCATACCACTTATTCTGATTTTCTGTATCTTTTACTCTATCACCTAAGCCAAAAGAAATTTGATAATAGTCTGCTCTGTCCTGCCATGCTTGTTTTGAAATTTCAAGTTCTTTCAATCGTTGGTAAGACGTCAAACCTATCTTAACAGCGTAGCCTACTGTAAAGACAGCAACCAACTGACACAATAGGGTTAAAGCCATCAAGCGTTTAAGGGGTAATCTCCCCTTAATAACAGGAACTAATGCTTTGTAACTCAAACTCATTAGATAAAGAAGCATTAGTAAAATTGAAATCGCCAATAAAAACAACAGATAGAAACTAATCCCAAAACCATAGGTAGCTAACAAGATAGGATAAAACAAACCTTGACTAAAAAGAACGACTCCCCCACCTAGGAAGGAAAGGAGGGCTGATAGAAGGAGCCATTTGATATCAGTAGATAAAGAATGCCCCATGATGGATAAGAGAGTCTGACCAGAAAAGAGTTTTATACCTGCTGCTCTCATTTCCTTAATCCGAGTAATAATCACCAGAGCAAAGAAAGATAAGCCAAATATCGCTAAACTAATTAAAATAAGGGGAATTAGTAACATTCTAAAAGCAAGAGTATAGGGCGGTGTCTTTCGGTCAGGAATTGCTTTATAACCCAAATCTCCTAATTTATCGGCTAGCTTTTCTTTCGTCAAGGAGCCTGATAAAATGAGATAACTATTTAGTGGATCACTACGTTCACGACTTTCTTGGCTAGCTTCTTGGAATTCTTTTGGTAATGTTCCCTTACCATAAGTTGCATAAGTAAAGTGAGTCGTCCCATCCTTACTCGGCTCTACGATTCTTCTAGCTATTAAACTCTGTTCTGAGTTTACAAACTTCTCCAATTCCTGTTCAAATACCTCACGCGTCGGTTCCTGAGTATCTTTTTTGACACGAAGTAAGGAGACGGAATCATAGCTTGCATATAAATATTGTGGAGCACGTAAGACAATAATCCAAGCAAGGAAGAAGCTGAGAAAAAAAGTTGATAATAATATGAATAGTTTCTTCATAGTAGACTCCTTGTGGTGAAAATTGATTTCAGGAGGTAAGATTTCAGAGTATGAAATCGATTTCTATTTATCGCAAATATATCACCATTATGATAAATTGTCAATAGATTTTAGCAAAATATAATTATATTTTTTGGACTAACTTTTTAAACTTCTATAACAATATAGAGCTCTTAAAATGTGGAAAAAAACTCACTTGAACAAAATATTTTTAGGTTTATTCCTTTTTGCAAGAAATGGAATCTTAGACTTTCCGTTGTGATAAAAATGCCTGAAAACAATAGATTTCAGGCATTCGGAAACTTTGAGACTATAGGCTCAAAGTTTAGGTATGGAATTTCGAAGAAAGTCGCTACCGTCCGTAATCACCTAAGGAAAGTCTTAAAATCTTATTTTAAATTGAAAAAGAGAGCCACAGCTCTCTTTCTTTTTATCTTCTCTTACCCTTTTTTACAGGCATGAGCGTAATGTCTCTCAAGCTAAAGTAGGCTAGGGCCAGCATGGCGATTGTGACAAAGAATTCTGTCGGTAATTGGAAGATCTGCAAGATGGACAACATCAGCAAAATCAAGAGTGCAACAACTACAAAGACCAAGATAACGATGTTGACTGTTCCTTTAATGCTTTGTGGTGTCGCAAATACATAGAGTAGTAATAAGAGGATTCCTATGATTAAATAAACCATCTTTATCTCTTTCTAGCTCTTATTCAGCTGATTTTTTCTTTTTGTTGGCTTTCTCGCGCTCTGCCTTGTTGAGGATTTGCTTGCGCAAACGGATAGACTCAGGCGTAACTTCCATGTACTCATCGTCGTTCAAGAACTCAAGTGACTCTTCAAGTGTCAAGATACGAGGTGTCTTGATAACCGCTGTTTGGTCCTTAGTAGCTGAACGGACGTTGGTCATTTGTTTCGCCTTAGTGATGTTAACTGTCAAGTCATTTTCACGAGAGTTTTCACCGATAATCATTCCTTCATAAACCTCAGTACCTGGGTTAACAAAGATGGTTCCGCGTTCTTCGATAGACATGATTGAGTATGTTGTAGCCTTACCAGCATCGATGGAAACAAGGGCACCACGGTGACGTCCACCAATTTCACCTGGAATGAGTGGCAAGTATTGGTCGAAGGTATGGTTCATGATACCGTAACCACGAGTCATTGACAAGAACTCAGTTGAGTAACCGATCAAACCACGCGCTGGAACTAGGAAGACCAAACGAGTTTGACCATTACCAGTTGAAATCATATCCAACATTTCACCCTTACGTTCAGAAAGGCTTTGGATAACAGATCCTTGGTATTCTTCTGGAGTATCGATTTGAACACGTTCAAATGGCTCACATTTAACACCATCAATCTCTTTTACAATAACTTCTGGACGAGATACTTGAAGTTCATATCCTTCACGACGCATGGTTTCGATCAGGATAGACAAGTGCAATTCTCCACGACCTGAAACAGTCCATTTATCTGGTGAATCAGTTGGGTCAACACGAAGGGAAACGTCTGTTTGCAATTCTGCTTGCAAGCGTTCTTCCACCTTACGAGACGTTACCCATTTACCTTCCTTACCAGCAAATGGTGAGTTGTTGACCAAGAAAGTCATTTGAAGAGTTGGCTCATCGATGTGTAGGATTGGAAGTGGTTCAACAGCGTCTGTTGGAGTAATGGTTTCACCGACAAAGATATCTTCCATACCGGAAACGGCAATCAAGTCACCTGCTTTAGCTTCTTGGATTTCACGACGTTCCAAACCAAAGAAACCGAAGAGTTTTGTAACACGGAAGTTCTTCGTTGTACCATCTAGTTTAGAAAGGGTAACTTGGTCCCCAACTTTCACACTACCACGGAAGACACGA
Source organism: Streptococcus oralis subsp. tigurinus (assembly GCF_002096275.1). Classification (GTDB taxonomy): domain Bacteria; phylum Bacillota; class Bacilli; order Lactobacillales; family Streptococcaceae; genus Streptococcus; species Streptococcus oralis_CN. The sequence goes on from NZ_NCUG01000018.1 coordinate 647,538, forward strand.
CCGATACCGATACGACCTACGAAGTCATTGTAGTCCAAAAGTGACACTTGGAATTGAAGTGGCTCATCAGAGTTGTCTACTGGAGCTGGAATATGGTCGATGATGGTATCAAAGATTGGTGCCATTGTTTTTTCTTGATCAGCTGGATCGTCTGACAATGAAGATGTTCCGTTGATCGCTGAAGCATACACCACTGGGAAGTCAAGCTGGTCATCATCTGCACCAAGCTCGATGAAAAGTTCCAAGACTTCGTCCACTACTTCTGCTGGACGAGCTGATGGCTTGTCGATTTTGTTAACAACCACGATTGGGACAAGGTCTTGTTCCAAGGCTTTTTTCAATACGAAACGAGTTTGTGGCATGGTTCCTTCGTAGGCATCTACGACCAAAACAACACCGTCAACCATTTTCATGATACGCTCAACTTCTCCACCGAAGTCCGCGTGTCCTGGTGTGTCCATGATATTGATACGAGTTCCCTTGTAGGCAACGGCTGTATTTTTCGCAAGGATGGTAATTCCACGCTCTTTTTCGATATCGTTTGAGTCCATAGCGCGCTCTGCCAATTCAGTACGTGCATCAAGCGTTTCTGATTGTTTCAATAATTCGTCAACGAGGGTTGTTTTACCGTGGTCAACGTGGGCGATAATCGCAATGTTACGGATATCTTCTCTTAATTTTGTCATGATTTCCTCTAATATTTAAATTTTTATTTCTAACTGAACAATTATACCACAGTCTCATTCAAAAATCACAGTTCAGCTAAGTGTAAATGTTTTCACTCTGCTTTTCTAGTCAAGGCAACTCTTTTCAAAGTCAGAGACTTATGATAAGATAAGCTGGTATGCGTTTAGATAGATTATTAGCCCAAGAAATGGTCAGTCGCAAGGCTATGAAACAGGCACTTTTGAAAAAAGAAATCCTAGTGAACGATTGCCCAGCCAGCTCCCTCGCTCAAAATGTCGACACTGGATTACAAAAACTAGTCTTTCAAGGACGGCAGATTCAAGGATACGAGCACAACTACCTCATGCTTCATAAGCCAAAAGGAGTCGTTACAGCGAGCAAGGATAAGAAACTGCCAACCGTCATGGACCTACTCCCTAAAAATATCCAGTCAGACCAACTCTATGCGATAGGCAGGCTAGACCGCGATACGACAGGACTGCTCCTTTTGACAGACAATGGACCTCTTGGTTTTCAACTCCTCCATCCTCAATATCATGTGGATAAAACTTACCAAGTCAAGGTTAATGGACTGATCACCCCAGACCATATCCAAAAGTTCAAAGATGGAATCGTCTTTTTAGATGGAACACTCTGCAAACCAGCCAAACTAGAAATTCTATCCTCAAACCCAACAGAGAGCCATGCCTCTATTACCATCTCAGAAGGAAAATTTCATCAGGTTAAAAAAATGTTCCTCTCAGTTGGTGTCAAGGTGACTGCCTTAAAAAGAGTCCAGTTCGGCGATTTTACATTAAATTCAGAGCTATCAGAAGGGCAATACCGTCCCTTAAATCCAGAGGAATTGGAAATCATAAAAAACTACTTAGAGATGAGTCGATAAAATAAAAAAGCTTTAAATTTAAAGCTTTTTTGTTTATTGCTTATCTAAAAAATACTGCGACAGCTACAATTCTAAAAAATACTGCGACAGTTACAATCCAGTTAAGTACAGAAACCACAAGTCCTACGATGTTGAGAATTTTTTCTGTTTTATAGTCTAGTCCAGATTCTTTTTGGTATGAAAAAGCCAAGACCAATCCTATGATCCCCAAAATCAGACCTACTATTGGAAATAGCAAACCAAGGACGATAGATAAGATACCTAAAATAAGTGAAGGTTTTTTCTTTTGTTGTGAATTCATATTATAAAATCTCCTTAAATTTATTATAAATGATGATACCTTAAGATACTAGCTTTATCTATCATTCGACAGTTTTTTAAAGAATCTTAGCTAGTCTTCACTTTCCCTTTCCAAGAATCCAATCCATAAGAAAGGATATAAATCTCAGAGAAACCTTGTTTTTTCAAATAAAGTGCTGCATTGGTCACTCGTTGTCCACGTTGGTTTTCGTAGAGAAGGACAGGTTTATCCTTACGAAGGGCTGCAAGGCTTGACTTCAATTGACTTGAAGGAATATTGCGCGCACCAAGAATGTGTTTTCTGTGAAATTCTGCTGCATCACGGACATCAATCAACTGTCCTTTCCGAATCAAGGCTTCAAACTCTGCATTGTCCACAATCTTAGCCGCACGACGAATACGAAGGTAGTTATAGCCCATCCATGCCACCATCGCCAGAATAAGTGCCCATAAAATCCAAGTAACCATTAGTTCATTTCTCCATTTTTCTCTAAGTAGTCTAATTCTATCTTGTGCTCCCTGCGGAGAACAGCTTCCGCTTCTAGGTAATCTAGCTTGTCCATGAGACCTGCATCATAGATCCGAGAGAGTTCGAGCTTCATCAGTTCAATATCATACAAACGCTTCCCCATGTAAACAATAATGCCAAACTGTTTGAGAAATTGCTGCACATCATAGAATGTTTTCATAGCTTCCATTTTAGCAAATTCTAGACTTTTTTTCAATACTGGACCGGCTCTTTCCCCCTATTTTCTTCGTCTTCATTGCCCATTCTTCCGCAAGTATGGTACAATAAAAACATGAGAATTCAACAACTACACTATATTATCAAAATTGTCGAAACTGGCTCCATGAATGAAGCAGCCAAGCAACTCTTTATCACCCAACCCAGTCTCTCAAATGCCGTTCGAGACTTGGAAAATGAAATGGGCATTGAAATCTTTATCCGCAATCCCAAGGGCATTACCTTGACCCGTGATGGGATGGAGTTTCTCTCTTATGCCCGTCAGGTCGTTGAGCAAACCCAACTTCTGGAGGAACGTTATAAAAATCCTGTCGCCCACCGCGAACTTTTCAGCGTTTCTTCTCAACACTATGCTTTTGTAGTCAATGCCTTTGTCTCTCTGCTCAAGAAAAGTGATATGGAAAAATACGAGCTCTTCCTTCGTGAAACGCGGACTTGGGAGATTATCGATGACGTCAAGAACTTCCGTAGTGAGGTCGGTGTCCTCTTTTTAAATAGCTACAATCGCGATGTTTTAACGAAAATGCTAGATGACAATCACCTGCTAGCCCACCACCTCTTTACCGCTCAACCCCATATCTTTGTTAGCAAGACCAACCCGCTAGCTAAAAAAGACAAGGTCAAACTGGCTGATTTGGAAGACTTTCCTTATCTGAGTTACGACCAGGGGACGCACAACTCCTTCTACTTTTCAGAGGAGATTCTTTCACAAGAGCACCACAAGAAATCCATTGTTGTCAGTGACCGCGCCACCCTCTTTAATCTTTTGATTGGTTTGGACGGTTACACCATTGCAACAGGGATTTTGAACAGTAACCTCAACGGAGACAATATCGTTTCCATTCCGCTGGACATTGACGACCCGATTGAACTAGTCTATATCCAGCATGAAAAAACCAGCCTATCTAAGATGGGCGAACGCTTTATCGAATACTTACTAGAAGAAGTTCAATTCGATAATTAATAAAAAATGAAAAAGGGAAAAAGAAAAAGTTAGGAAATAGAAAGTGAAAAAGATACTACTGACCAGTGCTTTAATCCTTTCAATCGCAGGATTAGCACCCGCATCCGTCTTAGGAGAAGAAAACACAACACAATCCACATCTGCTGTCAAGGAAGCAATTGCCAAAGAAGAAAAGAAAGAGTCGAGTGTTGAGGAAAACTCTAAATCAGAGGTGCTTCCGAAAATAGATGTGCAAGAAAACAAGCCAAAAAAAGAAGGGTGGTACCAAGAAAATCACCACTGGCGTTTTTACCAAGATGATAAACCTGCTTTGAACTGGAAACAAATCCAAGGCAAATGGTACTACTTCGATCAAGATGGTAATCGTCTTCATTCTACTGTCTACAAAGGCTATGCCTTTGACCAAGATGGGGTTATGGTAGAAAATAGCTGGACCAGTTTGGACAACCAATGGTATTATGCTGATCCCTCTGGGCGACTTGCTCAGAACACCTGGAAAAAAATTAACGGCTCCTGGTACTATTTTGACCAAACTGGAAGCATGCTCAGCAACACCTCCGTTGACGGCTATCTGCTCACAAATAGTGGGGCTATGGCAGAAAATGGTTGGATTAAATTAGACCAAAATTGGTATTATGTCACACCATCTAGCAGAATCTCACAAGACAAGTGGGAGAAAATCAACGGTTCTTGGTATTATTTTGATAAAAACGGCGTGATGCTCAGCCAGACAACCATTGGTGCCTACCTGCTAGGCGGTAGCGGAGCCATGGCTGAAAACTCTTGGGTGAAAATCAATGAAAATTGGTATTACGCTAATGAATATGGGAAATATAGCCAAGACAAATGGGAGAAAATCAATGGTTCTTGGTATGCTTTTAAACAAAATGGAGTCATGCTTTCCAATAAATGGAAAGGAAGCTACTACCTCAAAGCCAGTGGAGCCATGGCGGAAAAAGAATGGATCTTCGATAAATCCTACAATAGCTGGTTCTATCTAAAAGCGGATGGCCGTTATGCAAATCAGGAGTGGATTGGGGCATACTACCTCAAGTCTGGCGGTTATATGGCCAAGAATGAGTGGATTTACGACGACTATTACAAGGCTCGTTACTATCTGGACGATAGTGGACATTATGTATCAGGGACTTACAAGATAGACGGCAAGGAACACTTGTTCCAAAAATACGGCCAATGGATTTCTGAAGTTTCAACTGAAGGTGGATTTACAAAAGGTCAATACAGCAATACCATCTTCCTAGATCCTGGACATGGTGGTCAAGATTCTGGTGCCTTTTACTACAATGTCGCTGAGAAAGATCTCAATATGCAGATTTACCGCAAACTTCGCGCTAAGTTAGAAGAACTGGGCTACAAGGTCCTCACCTCTCGTGATAGCGATATTGATGTTGACTTTGTTACCGAACGTTCTCGTATGGTTAATAAAACCAACTCTGACATCTTTATCAGTATTCACTTCAACGCTACTGGTAATACCTACTCAAAAGCGAGCGGTATTCAAACCTACTCCTATAGAGATGAACCTGATTATCCAAGTAAGATTAATCAATACTGGCACAACCACCCTGATCGTATGAGTGAAAGCAAACGCCTCGCTGTTGCTATCCACTCCTCTCTTCTAGCAGAAACAGGAGCTAAGGATGCCGGCTTATTGGAAAGCAGCTTTGCCGTACTACGCGAAACAGCCAAACCAGCCGTTCTCCTAGAGCTTGGTTATATGGATAATTTCACCGAAAACCAACAAATCAGAGATAGCCACTACCAAGATAAACTGGTCGCAGGCATCGTAAAGGGGATCCAAAAATATTACGCTGGTCAGTAAAAAAAAGTCTCGAGAAATCTCGAGACTTTTTATTTGCCTTCTTTTTTATCCTTATCAGGAAAGAGGTAACCAAGTCCTACACAAGCTAGCACACCGGCACCAATCACCAAACCACTTGAAATTGGCAACAGATCAAAAATAGCATTTGCAATGATAAAGGCGATGATCAAGCACATGAGACTGGCCTTGTAGTCTTTTTTCAAAAAGTTTTCTATCGTGAAATAGAGGAACAATCCTACCGGAATGAGTAACCAGAGATTGACATCCAAACTTGGCCATCCAACAGATCCGAAATACAATACTAGCGCTGCTGCTACTAAAAATACAAGTCCCAATAATTTTTTCATTTTTTTGTCTCCATTTTCTTTTTTGGTTCTTGAGTTGTCTGATACTGACCTCTCATGCCCTTACATGAATCATTATAGCAGAGATTTTCCCCCAGAACAACCTCTTTTGCCTATCTGGTCTCTATCTCAGTCTAAGTGGTTGAATATTACCGACAACAAAAAAAGAAGCCTAATTAAGGCTTCTTGATTCTGCCGATTGCAACAGTATTTTTGAACGAATACAATCTAGTTTTTCTTTTCCTTAGATTCTAGAGAAGATTTGATTGCTTCACGCTCAGCCTGTAGTTGAGCTAAATTCTTCTCCTCTTCATCAAGTTTACTGGCATCTGGTTTCACACGATAATAAACATCTTCTGGTTTCATTAACATCGCTTCATATTGTTGTCCAGAAAAAAGTCTTTCCTCAGCATGATTACTTTTATCCGTAATCTTTCCATCATCCCCAGGTTGCATAACAACTCCGCTTGGCACAGCTACTACTACAAATCCTCCAGCAACAGAATCTTTTACCCATGCACTGATAGACGCTGTCTCAGGGTTACGACTATCTTGACCTTTTGATACCTTTAATCCAACTACAGATTCGTACTTTTGATCATTTGTAAACCAAGTCGCACGTACTTCTCCAGAATCATTAATAATGTATTCATTACCAGATTGACTACGCCAAGTACCTTCTAAACTAGACAGATCATTGTTCTTGATTGCTTCAATATCTAGTTTTGGAACGGTAGTTTCTTTCTTCAACTTGCTAACAAGTGCTTCTGCTTCCGTAATTTTGGTATCTAAAGCAGTCAGTTGATTCTTGAGTTTTTGAATTTCCTCTTGTTTATCCTTATCAGTCTCATCTATTTTTCCTTGGTTTGTAGACGATTGACTTGTTGACTCTGTAGTTGAAACGGCAGACGATGCTTGATTTGACTCTTTCTTTCCAATCAAAGAATGCGAGAAAATACTTACCAAGATGAGAGTGACTGAAGCAGCGAGTGCTAGGCCAATATAGATTTTTATTTTTTTATTTGGAGTCAACTTTGATTCAGACCGCTTACGTCCATTGATCTCTTCAAATTGTTTTTCCCGTTCTTTCTTATTCATAATTTTCTCCTTTTTGATTTATATTCAGCCAAGCTTGCGATACTTCATTCGTTATTATCCACGGGTTTTTATAATTTTTAGAAAACCTATGCAAAAAATTCTAGAATGATTAACAGCCTATAGTCCTCTAAAACGGAACGAAAACAAGTGCTTATTAAAATATATTATACCACAAAAAATAAATTTTAGTTTTTATTTATAAGCAGGAGTTTCAGACGTTAAATAGAACCTATCTCAAACGTTCCACCTTTCCTATATTTACAAAAAAAGAAGCCCGCTTGGACTTCTTGATTCTGCCGATTGCAGGGCTTGAACCTGTGACCTACGCGTTACGAGTGCGTTGCTCTACCAACTGAGCTAAATCGGCGATTACCCTTTTAGTATAGCACTCTGAGAATAGATGTCAAGAAATTTTTATCTTAATTAGACAAAGCCTGTCCTGAGACAAGGCTTTGAGTTTCTTCCTTTTACGAACCCGCACTTTCGTAGGCATCTAAGCCCTTGTCCCATAGTTTCAAAGAAATGATAAAGAAGACAAGGGAAATCAGAATCAAACCACCAATATTAAAGAGTCCATCCTTGTCCTGCAAGAAATAGCTGGCAGGATAGTAGGCCGTAAAGGCGAAAGGCACAATAAAGCTAATTAACCAACGAAGGAGCGAATTGTAAATGGAAATCGGGTACTTGGCAAAGTCATTAAACATATAAAAAATGTAAATCATGGCTCCTGACTGCTTGGTCCAAAAAGCGATACTGGCAGTCGCGATTTTCAAGGAAGTATAAATCAAAGTCGCAAAAGGAATACAAACTAGGAAAAGCAGGAATTTTGGAAGAGTCCAAGCAATGCTAGTCACCGTAGTCCCTAGTAAAATGCCACCGACCAAAAGTTCGCCCAAGGCATCAATCTGAAAGGTCTCGACTAGGATGTGAAAGAGAGGATTGATAGGACGAGTCAGATACTTATCAAACTCTCCCTTTCGGACTAAGCGTTGTCCCAGTGCCCAGAGATTATCAAAAAAGAGATGATCCAATCCCTTGGGAATCAAGGAAAATCCATAGATAAAGGCAATCTCTTGGAAGGTCCAGCCTTCTAGGGATGGAATGTGTTGAAAGATGACATTGAGAAACAAGAGGTTCAGGCCTTGGGTCAGAAAAACTCCTAACACGCCCACCACAAAATCTACCTTGTATTCCATGATTTGCTTGATGTACTGTCTGATAAAAATCAGATGCATGCGTTGATATTTTTTCATACTAACCTCCCTGAATGGTGATAAAGGACTGGACTCGTTTCCAAATCAACTGAGACAAGCCCACCATCACTAAGAGCCAGAAAAACTGGAGCAAAAGCGCGTGAAGAACCTGGCTGGCATCGTATTTCCCAACGATAATCATGACCGGAGTGTAAATCAAAGATGAGAAAGGCAAGAAGGACAGAATATCTGAAACAATCTTGGGAAAGAAAGCCAAAGGAATCAAACTCCCAGACATAAAGGCCACTATGGAAGTCTTGAGTAGATTGGAACCCCAAAGATTCTTAAACACAAAGGCTGAAAATCCAAAGCAAATATTAAAGAAAAAGTTAATCAGATAGGCTAGGGTTAAGCTAAAGAGATAAAGGATGGTTAATCCCAGTACTTCTACAACCCCTTGCCCAGATAAGATTTTCATCAAGACAATGACACTTAAAAATGGCAGTCCAACAGAGATAAAAATCAACCACTTGGAGCCAAGCTCGGTAAAGAGGTAAGAAGCCGCAAAATGCACTGGTCTCAACAAGCGCATGATAATGGAACCATCCTTGACCTCCTCCCCAATCATAAAGGACGAATCTGACCTAGTCAGAAGATTGGTCACAAAACTCATAATGATGTAGAGGGTGATATCTGCCATACTAAAGCCCTGAATCAAAGACTCTTGCGAAGAATCAAAGACAGCCTTCCAGAGATAAAAAGCCACAAAAGCCCCCATGACATCGCCAATCCGATAGAGAATAAAGTTGACTCGATAGGTGATCAACTCCTGAATCCCTGCATTGATAAAGGGTTTATAACGTCTCCACAATTTGACCATCTTAGAGCTCCTTCCGATAGAAGCGACGGATAATATCCTCAATATCCGTATCCATCATCTTCAAATCACGGACTTCAAAATCAGATAGGGTTTGCTTGATAATATCAGCCGACTGGTAGCGGGAACTATCGAATTCAATATTGAGGCTGTTTCCTTGTCTATCAATGGTCATATCAGGCAGGCCTTCATAGTGAGAAAGGAGATGACTTTGACCTGGTACCAGTTCAAAAGAAAGAGTCTTCATCTTGCCAAAGGTCTCCTTGAGCTGGCTAACCGTTCCATCAAAAATCTCTTGCCCCTTATCAATCATGAAAATCCGATCACAAAGTTGCTCAATGTCGCTCAGGTCGTGAGTGGTCAAGAGAATGGTTGTTTCTTCCTCCTGATTAATCTGGGTAATAGCCCGACGAATATTGTCCTTGACCGAAACGTCCAAACCAATGGTTGGCTCATCTAAAAAGAGAACCTTGGGATTGTGGAGCAAGGAAGCTGCAATATCCGCCCGCATCCGTTGCCCAAGTGAAAGAGTTCGCACGGGGTCCTTGATAAATTCCTTCAAATCCAAGACTTCATTCAAAAAATCCATGCGTTTATGAAAGAGCGAGTCCGGCACATCGTATATCTCTTTCAAAACTGTGTAAGTCTCTTGCAGTGCCAAATCCCACCATAGCTGGGTGCGTTGTCCAAAAACCACTCCAATATCCTTGACATAATCTTGGCGATTGTCCTGTGGAATCTTGCCGTTAATCCGACAAAAACCAGATGTCGGTTTTAAAATTCCTGTCAGCATTTTGATGGTTGTCGACTTCCCAGCACCATTGGCTCCGATAAAGCCTAGAATCTGCCCCTTGGGTACCTCAAAAGTCAAATCCTTGACCGCTTCAAAGGTCTGCTTTTCAGGATGAATAAAGGAGCGCAAAGCTCCCTTTAACCCCGGCTCCTTTACTGTCTTCACAAAATTTTTCTGAAGATGTTCCACTTCTATCATTGCCATATTTCTCTCCCTATCGTAAGGAATAGAAACATCGTATTTTTGACTACAAATATTCTAAATCCTTACCTTCTAAATCTTCTACATTTTATTATTACAAAAGACTTTATACCAACCTATTATAGTTCAATAAAAAACGGAATGCAAGCGTTTGCCTGTAGATTGTGAAATTAGATACTTCTCTCTTAATGTAATACTTTTGAATCAAAAATTCTTGTTTGATAATTTCTTTAAAACACAAAAAACCTGCCCTTAGGGGCAGGTTCTTTCTGTATTGTTCAGCTAAATTATGCTTTACCTTCTGAACCGAATACGTCGATACGTTCTTCAACAGCTTCTGTAATTGCTTCGAAACCTGGTTTCAAGAATTTACGTGGGTCAAAGAGTTTCTTCTTATCGTATTCTGCTTCGTTTGCTTCGTATTCAGCAACAAATTTACGAGTTGCGTTAGCAAATGCGATTTGGCATTCAGTATTAACGTTAACTTTCGCAACACCAAGTTTGATAGCTGCTTGGATTTGGTCATCAGGAATACCTGAACCACCATGCAATACGATTGGGAAGCCTGGAACTGCTTCTGTCAATTTTTGCAAGTGATCAAGGTGAAGACCTTTCCAGTTTGCTGGGTAAGGACCGTGGATGTTACCGATACCAGCTGCCAAGAAGTCAATACCAGTTGCAACCATTGCTTTAGCATCTTCAATTGGAGCCAATTCGCCATCACCAATGATTCCGTCTTCTTCACCACCGATAGTACCAACTTCAGCTTCTACTGATACGCCGTTTGCATGAGCAAATTCTACAACTTTACGAGCTTTTTCAAGGTTTTCTTCAACTGGAAGGTGTGAACCGTCAAACATAACTGAAGTATAACCAACTCGGATACATTCAAGTGCATCTTCATAATGACCATGGTCAAGGTGAATAGCAACTGGTACAGTAATTCCCATTGATTCTACAAGGTTTTCGATGAGAAGTTTACATACTTTGTAACCACCCATGTATTTCGCAGCACCCATAGAAGTTTGGATCAAAACTGGAGCTTTTTTAGCTTCTGCTGCGCGCAAGATAGCTTGAGTCCACTCAAGGTTGTTTGTGTTAAATCCACCAACTGCATAACCGTTGTCACGAGCTGCTTGGACAAATTTTTCTGCTGAAACGATTGCCATTTTATCAGGCCTCCTGTATATTTTTATGGGTCAACCCATTTACATTGTTCATTTTATCACTTTTTGATAAAAAAAGCTAGTTTTTCCCATGCTTTAGATTGAATTTCTTCTAATCCGATTAATGTAAACCCTTTCTTTTTTGATCTTGGCTAACTCTAGGAAAGCGTATAAAGAAAGTCAAGCGATCATCCTGCCTTTCAAAACGATAAGGCAATTTCTCATGTTCTAATAAACTTTTGACCACAAAGATCCCCATTCCCGAGCCCTTGGCCTTACGACTAGCATTGTCAGAAAAAGACTGGGCCAGTTTTTCTTGTTCTTCAGGACTACAGCTATTCTCGATAAAGAGTTCTCCTCCTCTTTCTCCTATGCGAACCAAGCCACCTGGAGTGGAGTGCTTGATAGCATTGCTGATGAGATTCGATAGGATTAGTTTCATGACAGATGGGTTTATATAAGCCTGCTGATGAGTTAGGCTAATGTCTACATGAAGTTCTCTCTCCTTGGCGAGCAAAACATAATCTGTGACCAAACTTTGCGTCATCTGAAGGAGGTCAATCTCTTCTTTCTCCTCTCGCAATTCCTGCACAGAAGAAAGAGACAATATCTGGAGAACATGGTGACTGAGGTCATCCACAATCCCCAAGGCAACTCTCAGATAGTGGTCTCTATCCTTATAACGACCGATATTTTCTTTCATATTTTCGATTAGGATTTTGAGACTAGCCAGAGGAGTTTTCAATTCATGAGAAGCCCCTCGTAGAAATTCGACCTTCATCTTCTCCAGCTGGAGAATAGCTTCATTTTTCTCATGCAAGTCCGCAATAACAGTCAGAAGATGCTGGTAAAGGCTATTGATTTGTTCCTTGAGATCACCTATCTCATCCTTAGAGTCCACGCGCAATCGCACTTGATCATCCAGATCCATCATCCGACGGGTCACCCGCTTGATTTCCAAAATCGGTGCAACAATGATCCGAGCATAGATATAGGCTACCAAGAGGGAAATCAGAAAGGATGCCAACAAGGTATAGGGGAGAAACTGAAGACTAATCTGCTCTGCTTCCTTTTGCAAATCCATGGACGCTAGAAACTGGAGAGTCATAGTTCCACCATCTTGCGTTTTTACCTCGCGTTCTTCAATGAAGAGTGAAGTTGTCTGACGAGCTGTATCTAGTGGAAAATTATCCTTAACCTCTAACTTGTCCTCAGTCATCTCACCCTTAACAGACCCTTTGATATCACTGGTCTGGGAATACAAGTCTAACACTTGCTCGATACTCTGCCTATCCTTTCCGTCAAGGGACTGGGCAATGGCTGTCGCTTTCTGGCCAATGGTTTCCTGACGATGACTTAGATAAGTTGATGGAAAGAGAAAATAAATGGCTAAATGAAGACAAATAACCAGAACACTAAAAATCGAGAAGGTATAGATAAATATTTTAGTAAATAGACCTGTTCGTTTCATTTTCGCTCCAATTTATAACCAACATTGCGCACAGTGAGGATACAATCCAAGTCTAGCTTTTTCCGCAGTTCCTTGATATAGACATCAATGACACGGTCAAAGGGAACCTCATCTGTCGCCTTCCAGACCGCATCGATAATCTGAGAACGGGTCAAGGCCCGTCCTTCATTTTTCACCAGATAGTCCAGAATTTCCAACTCTTTGGCATTGATAGCCACTTCTTCTCCTGCTAGGCTTGCACTATAACTCTCAAAGTCCACCTTGGTATCCTTATAGGAAAAGGTTCGTCCCGTATCGTAGTAGCGCTTGAAAATTGCATCTACCCTCACTTTTAGAAGGGAGAGAGAGAAGGGCTTTTCCAGATAACCATCTGCCAGAGAGGCAAAGGCACTCATCTTGTATTCCTCATCCTGAAAGGCGGTCAGCATCAAGACAGGAACCTGACTGGTTTTACGAATCTCAGCTAGGACTTCGAGGCCATTAAGCTTGGGCATCTGGATATCCAGCAGTACCAGAGCAACTTCATAGCTGGAAAATTTTTCCAGAGCTTCCTGACCGTCTGCTGCCTCAATGGTTTCATAACCACAATCCGTCAAATAGTCACTGATCCCCTCACGGATCATCTCTTCATCCTCTACAATCAAAATTTTCATAGAAAAAACGTTTCACATTCCTTTAAATTTCTTGTAAATCTTTCTATTTTGCCTTGATAGGACCTCTTCCTATCAAGGCAAAATAGATAAAAATGCTACCTATATTATACCCCATTTAGGGGAGAATAGGTAGCAAGTTTTTTATTCGCTATCGAGCAAGAGTTCTTTTGGTTGTTTTCTAAGGAGATTGCTTGAAGCAAGTGCCATAACAAGAACGACTAGAACTAAAGCAAGGACAAAGACGATGATAAAGTCTGATGTCTGAATGGAAATGTCTAAGCTCGACAAGGTCTTGCTAAAGCCATCTACTTCTGCACCACCACCAAGGTTAGAAGCCTGTGCCGCCTTACTTGCTTGTTTGGCAACACCTGAAGTAACATTGGCTAGGACGGTGTTTCCGATTGCACGAGCTGTATAGTTGGCTAGGAAGTAAGCAGAAACGAGAGCAGGGATAGCAATCAGGATAGATTCGGTGATGAATTGCCCCAAGATACTTGCCTGCTTGAGACCGATAGAGAGGAGAATTCCCACCTCCTTGCGACGGGCGTTGATCCAAAGGCTAAGTAAGAGTGCAAGGAGAAGGACTGAGAAGCTCAAGCTACCCCAGAAGAGAAGATTGGCCATCTTGTACATACCAGAGATGGATTGCTCTAGAGCTGGGTAGTTAGAGGAGCTCTTCACAAGTGTGTAGCTCTTCCAGTTAATACCACTGATACCATTCAACTCTTTCATGACGTCATCCAAGTTCTTGTCTGCTGTTACAAAGAAGGTTGCGTCCCCATAAATAGCTGTATCTTCTGTGTATCCATAAAGTTTTGCAGCAGTGTGAATGTCTGTGATAGCTGTGTTTTCATAGAGTTCTTGTGAATAGGTTACTGCCGACTTATTGTGACCATCAAAGAGTCCCTTGATTGTCACTTCAACTGTTTCCTTGGCTCCTTTTTCATTGTCTGCATCATAGATATTGGAGTCCAATTTGACCTTATCACCGACTTTCCAGCCGTGTTTAGCTGCCAAGTCCTTGTGCATGAGGATCTTGTCTTTGTCGTCGTTGCTTAGGTGCTCACCTTCAACCAGCTTATATGAGCCAGAGACAAACTTATCTTCTTTAGAGGAGTCATTGACACCTGTAATCATCAAACTGCTGCCAAACCGTTTTGCTCGGTCAGCAGTGAGATTTTTCTTGGTTTCTGGCGTTTCAATGAGGTCATATCCAGTCAAATCTCCGATAGCATTGATGCGTTTAACATAAGACTCGATGGCCTTGTTTTCGGTGATTTTTTTGATGTCCTCACCCTTGATATTCCCAGAACCACGGGGCGTTCCTTGATTGACGCGACGATTGATTTGCATGGAGAAGCTATTGGTGATATTTTTAAATGTCTCCTGAGAAGCCTTGGCAGTAGCTCCCTTGATCGACAAGCCGACCAAACTCAAGCTCGCCATGAGGAGAATGATCAGGAAGATAACAATCGATTTGAAAAACTTCCTTGTAACATAGGCAAATGCGTTGTGTAACATAGGTTCCCTTTCTAGATTTGATTTAATAATTCTATCAAAACAAGCTCATCTTATTTAGTAGTGTTGCGAGTTTCAGTCAGTTTCTTATTCTTCAATTCAAGTGTAATATCTGACGCTTGTGCCACTTCCTTACTGTGGGTGACGACAATCACACATTTACCTGTTTTCTCAGCAAGTGACTTGAGCAGTTCGATAATATCTCCAGCAGTTTTAGGGTCCAGATTTCCTGTTGGCTCATCAGCTAGAATAACTGGAGCTTCTGAGACCAAACTGCGAGCAATAGCAACACGTTGCTGTTGACCACCTGATAACTGGAGAACGTTCCGCTTGATCTGACTTTCATCCAAACCAAGTTCAAGAAGTGTATCCTTGCTTGCTTTTTTGTTGACCAAGCGGATATTTTCCAGCGGAGAAAGATAATCTATCAAGTTATAATTTTGAAAGACCAGGGAAATATGGTGCATGCGATGATAGGAATATCCCTTATTCCGAATGTCCTCTCCTTGGAAAAGGATAGAACCTTCAACAGGACTATCTAGACCAGCCAGTAGGGACAAGAGAGTGGATTTTCCTGCTCCTGACTCACCAATGATACTATAAAACTTTCCAGGTTCAAAATTATACTTGATCTGATATAAAACTGCCTCAGCAGTGTTCTTATAACGGTAGGTAACATCTTGCAATTGTAATAAAGTCATGATTTCTCCTTCTTAACTAATAGATGATAAAATTTCTTTCGGTGATTTTCTAAATAAGAATAGGAAACAAAGGGCTACAGACAAGCAACTAATCAGGAGCAGAAAAACATAGGATTCTGCAAAGGATAGGAGACTAGTTGATAGACCGCTTGCTTTGGCCAGCGTGTCCTGTAAGGTTGCCTGATCTCCACTGGCTAGTACAGTTTGGAGTAGATAGGATGTGATGGCATTTCCCGCAACAAATGATGGAAGCAAAGCTCCAAAAGATACCAACACCACCTCTAAACAGAACTGTAGGAAGATTGAGCTCTTGCCTTTTCCAAGTGCCAGTAAAATCCCTACTTCGTAGACCCTTTCTCTCAACCAGAGAGACAAGACCAAGATTAATGCTCCTGCTCCTGCTATCAACATCCCATAAAGGAAGATGGTGAGGAAGGTTTGGAAGGTCGCAACTGAGTCTTTAATTTGTTCAAAGGCCTTGTTTTCCTTCTCAACTTGGTAACCTTGACTTTCCAAAGCCAAGTTTTCGACCTGCTTCATGAGTCCGTCCATTTCCTTAGGATTTTCTACATAGAAACGCGCTGCACTGACCTGCGGTTCACTATTTCCCAGAAGCGTTTGGCTGCTTTCATAGTCTGTAAAGACTTGGTTTTCACTGAAGTCAGAAGACAAGCCTGTGAACTTTTCTTGTTTTTTACCAGAAAAGATTCCGACGATTTCAAACTCGACTGTTTGACCACTTGTGCCTTCAGCTTGACCTGCATCCAAGCGAATCTTATCATGAAGCGAAAGACCGTTCTTCTTAGCCAACTCTTCGTGGATCAAGATTTTCTTTGAATCCCCTTTTTGCAAATGTCGGCCTTCTTTTAGATTGAAAGCTGAACTGGTAAAGGTGACATCCTTGGATGAATCCTCAAGAGCCGTTAAGCTGACCAAATTCTTGTCAGCAGCTGATAAATCATCACGTTCAACGCTCTGTTCACCACTGACCGCTTCCTTGTCTTTTAGTTTTGCGACCGTCTCGAGTTCAGGAGAGACATTTTCCAGTCCCTTAATCTTGCTAACTGATGCTAGGTCCGATAACTTGAAGGTCTGACCGTTTTCTATCTTCTTAATAGAAAAAGAGGTATTTAGAGATTTGTAAAGATTGCTTTCTACTGTTTTGTTGGACTTCATCAGCGTCAAACAGGCTGAAATTCCGGCCAAAAGGACCAATAAAATCAGAAATAAAATAAAACTTCTCAGTCGTTTTCTGCTGACATAAGCCCAAGCTCTTTGGATTGGATTCATTTGTCACCTCCATGTTTATAAGGCTATTATAAAATCCAAATATGAAATGTTTATGAAATCAAAAAATTTTTTGAAAAAAAAAAAAACAAAAAAGTTAGCGAACGCTAACTTTTCTCATATAGAATGCGTTTTACCAATCAAAAATATACTCCATTTTATAAATGCTGGAACCGTCTTTCAGCTTAGCATTTTCCATTTCCTAAGTTCTTCATTTTCTGACTTGTGTCTGAGAAAATTCTTGATAGAATGAAATGGAAAACTCAGTTTAAATGTTCTGATACAATGACTGTTCTTGATGCCAATATTTTTCGATATACGAAACGTAGCCTCTAGTTTTCTTTGTAAAAATAAAAAGAGCTAGCCAAAGCTAACTCTTATCCTATGCGGAGAGAGGGACTTGAACCCTCACGACCTAAAGCGGTCACAGGATCCTTAGTCCTGCGCGTCTGCCAATTCCGCCATCCCCGCGTCGATTACTTTACTAGTATATCAACTTTCAAAATCTTTGTCAACACTTTTTTCAGATTTTTTTCATTTTTCCAAGGGAATTATTCTTGGATTTCAGCCAGATTTTCATCCAGCAACTTGGCTCCCAAAGTGTTCTTAAAATGACCAAGAGCAAACTGATGATTTTCTGACCAAATAGAGGCAACCGCAGGCTTGACAATCTCGATTTGATAACCTAAATTATAGGCATCAATAGCCGTATGAAGAACACAAATATCAGTCAGGACTCCAGTTAGGATGACTGTATCTACACGACGTTCCCGCAAACGGATATCTAAGTCCGTTCCTGAAAATGCTGAATAGTGACGTTTGTCCATCCAAAAGACGCGACTATCCGCCTCATGCTCAGCATAAAAATCAGCTAGAGGGCCATAAAGGTTACGCCCACTAGTTCCGATGATGTTATGCGGTGGAAAGAGCTTGCTTTCTGGGTGGAATGTATCCTTCTCTTCATGGGCATCAATGGTGAAAAAGACATAGTCCCCACGTTCAAAAGCCAATCTGGTCACTCGATTGATTGCCTCTGATATGGCTTGAGCAGGTGCCCCTGCAGTCAGCTTTCCATGGTCTGCTACGAAATCCTCTGTATAGTCAATTGAGATTAAAGCCTTTGCCATTAGTAGTCCCTCTTTTTCACTTCCTCAAAAATATCACCAATTAGAACTTTGAGATAAGTCCCCTTCATTCCGAGTGAACGGCTCTCAATAATTCCTGCTGACTCCAGTTTACGAAGCGCATTGACAATCACCGAGCGTGTAATGCCAATACGGTCTGCAATAACAGATGCAGTCAACTGTCCTTCATTTCCATCCAATTCAGCTAAAATAGCTGATACGGCACGAAGTTCTGAATAAGAAAGGGTATTGACCGCCATGGTAACAGCAGTACGACGACGAATATTTTTCTCATCCTCTTCACGTTGGAAGTTCAAGAGTTGAATCCCTACCACCGTGCTCGCAATCTCAACAAGAATCAAATCTTCATCTTCAAATTTCTTATCATTGCGCCAAATAATCAAGGAACCTAGGCGAATCCCTGATACATGAATCGGAGCAATGGTCGTCAAACCATCTGGAAAATCCGCACGGCTCTCTACAGGGAAAATGGTCAAATCATGTTCAACAGGAAGGTTGGCTTCCGTATCATAGATCATGTTTGCACCTTGAATATAATCATCTGGAAAAATCTTAGTTTGAAAAAACTGCTCTACACGATCTGTATTCGTTTTATAACGCATGAAGTAGCCTAAAAGGCGCCCCTTGCTATTCACAATACAAGCGTTACAATCAATAATATCTGCCAACTGGCGTGTGATCGCATTGTAAGGAAGTTCATCTTGGAGTTGCTCTTCTGAGCGCTTTAGAATAGAAGTGATTTTTCTTGTTTTTTCTAATAAATGTGCCATTTTTTACCTCGCATATAATCGCTTCCATTATAACATAGAAAAGTCTTTATTTCAATAATTATCTGAAAATTGCTTATTTAATTGCAATTTTGAACAGCAAAAATATTTTAGAAAAAAAGCGTTTTTTTATTGACATCCTATTTTATTTTTGATATTATAACATTATAAGAAGATGACATGATAAATCCCTTTCCGTTTCACCTATCCTTTACTATCACCATCTTCTTTTACTATCGGTCTCCTTATATATAAAAGCGATTCACAGTGTGAATCGCTTTTTTCTATTTATCTCCTTTGTTACGAATAACAAAGCCGGTTTTCTTTTCGCTTGAAGTGTTGCGAGGTTTTTTATTGTCTTTATTACGGTAACGTCTGTCTTTATCAAAACGATCGTTCCCACGACTGCCTTTCTTGAAATCATCACGGCGACCATTGCCACGGCGATCACGATCTCGACGGTCGTCCCCACGACGGCCTCCTCGACCTCCCTTACCTTTGCCGCCAAAGCAATTACCTGATGGTTTAAATGGCAGTGGTTTTTCACGCGCAATCTCCACTTCAGGAAGGCTGTCTGGATCTTGGACTGTCAGGCTCAAGATATACATAGCCAATTCTTCTGGACTAAATTCAGCAGCTAACTTACGAGCATCTTTAGCAAATTTCTCAAAGTTCCCACGAATTGCCTCGTCTGCGAAGTCTCGTTCGATTTTCTTGAGCGCTACTTGCTTCTTAGCTTGGAAGGCTTCTTCTGCTGTTGCTGGTTTCAAGCCTTTCATGCGTTTCTTAGTCAAGTTTTCGATGATTTGAAGGTAGCCCATTTCATTTGGTGCTACGAAAGTAATAGATTGACCTGACTTACCAGCACGACCTGTACGACCGATACGGTGAACGTAACTTTCAGGATCTTGTGGAATATCGTAGTTGTAGACATGGGTCACACCTGAGATATCCAAACCACGTGCTGCCACGTCTGTCGCAACCAAAACATCAAGATTCCCATTTTTAAAATCACGAAGAACACGAAGACGTTTGTTTTGGTCTAAGTCGCCATGAATTCCTTCTGCACGGAAGCCACGAATTTTAAGTCCACGAGTCAATTCATCTACACGGCGTTTGGTACGACCAAATACAATAGCAAGTTCTGGTTGTTCCACATCCATGAGACGTGTCATAGTATCAAATTTCTCTTGTTCCTTGACACGGATATAGTACTGATCTACCAATTCTGTTGTCAATTCCTTGGCAGCAATCTTGACATGTTCAGGTTCTTTCATAAACTGAACACCGATACGTTTGATAGCATCTGGCATGGTTGCTGAGAAGAGCAAGGTTTGACGATTTTCAGGGACACGGGAAATGATGGCTTCAATGTCTTCAAGGAAGCCCATATTGAGCATTTCATCCGCTTCGTCAAGGATAAGCGTTTCAATATCTTGTAATTTCAAGGCCTTGCGTTTAATCAAGTCCAAGAGACGGCCTGGTGTTCCGACTACGATGTGAGCACCCGATTTAAGGGCCTTGATTTGTTTTTCAATGCTGGAACCACCGTAAACTGAGCGAACTTTCACTCCTTTGCTACGGCCAAAGCGGAACAGTTCTTCTTGGCTTTGGACAGCGAGTTCACGAGTTGGAGCGATAACCAAGGCTTGGATGGTCGCTTCTTCTGTACGGATTTTTTCAAGGGTTGGCAAGCCAAAGGCTGCAGTTTTCCCTGTACCTGTCTGAGCTTGACCGATAACGTCTTTTCCTTCGAGAGCCAAGGGAATGGTCTGTTCTTGGATGGGACTGGCTTCTACAAATCCAGCTTTTTCAATCTCTGCTAGCAATTCAGCAGACAAGTTAAATTCATTAAATTTCACGTTTTTCTTCTTTCTAAAGGTGGTGCGAAGCCACCCTATAGGGCTTTAGTTTATACTTTTCTTTTCATGACGTATCTTCAACAAAAACGAGATACCGTGTTGCTTCTTTTCCACGAAAGAAAAGTACTGGTTTCTTTGCAACTTATCTAGTATAACACAAGAGCGGGGCAAAAGATAGTCTAACCACTTGATTAAAACATGTAAACGATTTTCTAGCTGTAAAGTAGCCTGAAACTTGTTTATCAAAGGATTTGAAGGGACCATTTCAAACGTACTTCATTTCCCGTAGCAGATTTGTGCAAAAGTTTTTTTCTTGTGCTAGAATTAAATCAAATAGGAGGATTTAAAAATGTTAACATACGATTTAATTGTCATTGGATTTGGTAAAGCCGGTAAGACTTTGGCTGCTAAGATGAATGCGGCTGGAAAAAAAGTTGCTGTCATCGAGCGCAGTAAAGCGATGTATGGTGGTACTTGCATTAATATTGCTTGTATCCCAACCAAGACTATGATTGTAGCGGCTGAAAAGGGCTGGTCATTTGACGATACCATGAAAGAGCGTGGTGCGGTGACTGGTCGTCTTAACGCTAAAAATTATAAAATGTTGGCCGATAATGGCGTTGATGTCATTGATGCAGAGGCACATTTCGTGTCAAATAAGGTGATCGAGATCCAGGCTGGTGACGAAAAACAAGAAATGACTGCTGAAACAATCGTCATCAACACTGGCGCTGTTTCAAACGTCTTGCCAATTCCTGGACTTGCTACAAGTAAAAATGTCTTTGACTCAACAGGTATCCAAAACTTGGACAAATTGCCTGAAAAACTTGGAGTCCTTGGTGGTGGAAACATCGGTCTTGAATTTGCTGGACTCTACAACAAACTTGGTAGCAAAGTCACAGTCCTAGATGCCTTGGATACATTCCTTCCTCGTGCAGAACCTTCCATCGCAGCTCTTGCTAAACAATACATGGAAGAAGACGGTATTGAATTGCTTCAAAACATCCATACTACTGAAATCAAAAACGACGGTGATCAAGTCCTCGTCGTAACTGAAAAGGAAACTTACCGTTTCGATGCCCTTCTCTACGCAACTGGACGTAAACCGAATGTAGAACCACTTCAACTTGAAAATACAGATATTGAACTAACGGAGCGTGGTGCTATCAAGGTCGACAAACACTGCCAAACAAACGTTCCTGGTGTCTTTGCAGTTGGAGACGTCAATGGTGGACTTCAATTCACCTACATTTCACTTGATGACTTCCGTGTTGTCTACAGCTACCTTGCTGGAGATGGCAGCTACACACTTGAAGACCGTCTCAATGTACCAAACACCATGTTCATCACACCAGCTCTTTCTCAAGTTGGCTTGACGGAAAGCCAAGCAGCTGATTTGAAACTCCCTTACGCTGTTAAGGAAATCCCTGTTGCTACTATGCCTCGTGGTCACGTAAATGGAGACCTTCGCGGAGCCTTCAAAGCTGTTGTCAATACTGAAACAAAAGAGATTCTCGGTGCAACTATCTTCTCAGAAGGTTCTCAAGAAATCATCAACATCATCACTGTTGCTATGGACAACAAGATCCCTTACACTTACTTCACAAAACAAATCTTCACTCACCCAACCTTGGCTGAGAACTTGAATGACTTGTTTGCGATTTAAGTTGAAGTCTTATCTTATCTCACAGCCCTCTTTGGGCTGTTTTTGTTTCTGCGAAATCTCAAACCTATCTTTTCTCTCTTTTATGATATAATAGAAACATGAAATTAAAAACTACTTTGGGCCTCCTAGCTGGGCGTTCTTCTCACTTCATCTTGAGCCGTCTTGGCCGAGGAAGTACGCTCCCAGGAAAACTCGCCCTTCAATTCGATAAAGATATTTTACAAAACCTAGCTAAGAACTACGAGATTGTCGTGGTCACTGGAACCAACGGGAAAACCCTGACAACTGCCCTCACTGTCGGCATTTTAAAAGAGGTTTATGGTCGGGTTCTGACTAATCAAAGCGGTGCCAATATGATTACAGGGATTACGACAACCTTCTTGACGGCCAAATCCTCTAAAACTGGAAAAAATATTGCAGTCCTTGAAATTGACGAAGCCAGTCTTTCTCGTATCTGTGACTATATCCATCCTAGCCTTTTTGTCATCACTAATATCTTCCGTGACCAGATGGACCGCTATGGTGAGATTTACACGACTTATAAGATGATTTTGGATGCCATTCGTAAGGTGCCTACGGCTACTGTTCTCCTCAATGGTGACAGTCCACTTTTCTACAAGCCAGCTATTCCAAACCCAGTACAGTATTTTGGTTTTGACTTGGAAAAAGGGCCAGCCCAACTGGCTCACTACAATACCGAAGGGATTCTCTGTCCTGACTGCCAAGGCATCCTCAAATACGAGCACAATACCTACGCCAACTTGGGTGCCTATATCTGTGAAAATTGTGGCTGCAAACGTCCTGACTTGGACTACCGTCTGACAGACTTGGTTGAGTTGACCAACAATCGCTCCCGCTTTGTCATTGACGGACAAGAATACGGAATCCAAGTCGGTGGACTTTACAACATCTACAATGCCCTTGCTGCGGTTGCTATTGCCCGTTTCCTCGGCGCAGATTCGCAACGGATCAAGCAAGGATTTGATAAGAGCCGTGCTGTCTTTGGTCGTCAGGAAACCTTCCATATCGGTGATAAGGAATGTACCCTTGTCCTCATCAAGAATCCTGTTGGTGCAACTCAGGCTATCGAGATGATTAAACTAGCGCCTTATCCATTTAGCCTTTCTGTCCTTCTCAACGCCAACTATGCAGATGGAATAGATACCAGCTGGATCTGGGATGCGGACTTTGAACAAATCACTGACATGGACATTCCTGAAATCAACGCAGGCGGTGTTCGTCATTCTGAAATCGCGCGTCGTCTACGGGTGACAGGCTATCCAGCTGATAAAATCACTGAAACAAGCAATCTAGAGCAAGTTCTCAAAACCATTGAGAACCAAAATTGCAAGCATGCCTATATCCTGGCTACTTATACTGCTATGCTGGAATTCCGCGAACTGCTGGCTAGTCGTCAGATTGTTAGAAAGGAGATGAACTAATGGTTTATACTTCACTTTCCTCAAAAGCTGGCAACTACCCTTATCAGCTCAACATTGCCCACCTCTATGGAAACCTCATGAATACCTACGGGGACAATGGAAACATTCTCATGCTCAAGTATGTGGCTGAAAAACTGGGGGCACATGTGACGGTTGACATCGTTTCTCTCCATGATGACTTTGATGAAAACCACTACGACATCGCCTTTTTCGGTGGTGGTCAAGACTTTGAACAAAGTATCATCGCAGGAGACCTATCTGCTAAAAAAGAGAGCATTGACAACTACATTCAAAACGACGGTGTTGTTCTAGCCATCTGCGGTGGTTTTCAACTATTGGGACAATATTATGTTGAAGCTTCAGGTAAACGCATCGAAGGGCTCGGTGTCATGGGCCACTATACGCTCAACCAGACCAATAACCGCTTTATCGGTGACATCAAGATTCATAATGACGAATTCGATGAAACCTACTATGGCTTTGAAAATCACCAGGGACGTACCTTCCTCTCAGATGACCAAAAACCACTGGGTCAGGTTATCTATGGAAATGGAAATAACGAAGAAAAGATCGGCGAAGGGGTTCATTATAAGAATGTCTTTGGTTCCTACTTCCACGGACCTATCCTCTCACGCAATGCCAATCTGGCTTATCGCCTAGTCACTACTGCCCTCCGAAAAAAATACGGTCAGGACATCCAACTTCCTGCCTATGAGGATATTCTCAGTCAAGAAATCGCTGAAGAATACAGCGACGTGAAAAGCAAGGCTGACTTTTCTTAAACTAAGGAAAATTAGATAAAAGAACTCCACTATCCTGTCGGAGTTCTTTTTGCCTGTTCTTTTACCCTTCTCTCTTGCATTTTCTCTCTTTTTTTGCCAAAATAGAGGGGTAGAAAGAAGGTAGCATATGTCTAAATTACAACAAATCATAACATATCTTGAATCAGAAAAACTAGACGTCGCTGTCGTATCTGACCCCGTCACTATTAATTACCTCACTGGTTTTTACAGTGACCCTCATGAACGCCAAATGTTCCTTTTTGTCCTAGCGGACCGGGAACCTCTCCTTTTTGTCCCAGCCCTTGAAGTGGAGCGTGCAACCAGCACTGTTTCCTTCCCAGTAGTGGGCTATGTGGATTCTGAAAATCCATGGCAAAAAATTAAAAATGCCTTGCCACAGCACGATTTCAAACGTGTCGCTGTCGAGTTTGACAATCTCATCTTAACCAAATACCATGGTTTGAAAGCAGTCTTTGAAACTGCTGAGTTTGAAAACCTCACTCCTCGCATCCAACGCATGCGCCTCATCAAATCAGCTGACGAAGTGCAAAAAATGATGGTTGCAGGTCTCTATGCTGATAAAGCTGTAAAAGTTGGTTTTGACAATATCTCTCTTGATAAAACAGAGACAGATATCATTGCACAAATCGACTTTGCCTTAAAACGTGAAGGCTATGAAATGAGTTTTGATACCATGGTCTTGACTGGTGACAATGCTGCAAATCCACACGGAATTCCTGGTGCAAACAAGGTCGAAAAAGACGCCCTTCTCCTCTTTGACCTGGGTGTTATGGTCAATGGCTACGCATCAGATATGACTCGTACAGTCGCTGTCGGCAAACCAGACCAATTCAAGAAAGATATTTACAACTTGACCCTTGAAGCCCAACAAGCTGCTCTTGACTTTATCAAACCTGGTGTGACTGCTCATGAAGTAGACCGCGCTGCCCGTGAAGTCATCGAAAAAGCTGGTTACGGTGAGTACTTCAACCACCGTCTCGGTCACGGTATCGGTATGGATGTCCACGAATTCCCATCTATCATGGAAGGAAATGACATGGTCATCGAAGAAGGCATGTGCTTCTCTGTTGAACCAGGTATCTATATCCCTGGTAAAGTCGGCGTTCGTATCGAAGACTGTGGTGTTGTTACCAAGGATGGCTTTGACCTCTTTACAAGCACTAGCAAAGAAATCCTTTATTTTGATTAATATTCTTCGAAAATCTTCCCACAATAAAACGCATAATATCAAGGCTTTTCAACACCTGATATTATGCGTTTTTCTGATTTTTAAAACTTTTCTCCAGCCGCTTTACTTAATTTTCTTAATACTCTGACTAAGCACAAACCCTACAACCATACCCACGATATTTTGCAGGAAGTTTGGTAGGATTTCTGGTAGGGCTGCCGCCCAGCCATTCATCAAAGTTGAACCCAAGGCGTAGCCTCCTACCATGACAATAGTAGCTAAGATAAGGCCTAGCCATTGCCATTTCCCTTTAAATCCTGCGAAAAATCCCTGCAAGCCATGGTTGATCAAGCTAAAGAACATCCACTGAGGGTAGCCTGATAAGAGGTCAATCAAGAAACCTGCTAGACCTCCAACGACAGCCCCCTCTTTACTACCAAAGTAGAAGGCCGCAAAGAAGATACCTACATCTAAAAGAGTTAGAATACCTGTTGGCGTTGGAATTTTTAAGAAATAACCTAGAACTACAGAAAGGGCGGTTAATAGAGATACAAGGGCGATTTTAGTTGTTTTGGTTTGCTTCATATTGTCTTACTCCATATTGATCTGCTTGTGCAATAGCACGGTAAACGAAAGCTTTAGAACTTTCTACTGCTGGTAAAAGTTCATCACCTTTAACCAAGTGACTGGCGATGCTTGAGGCAAATGTACAACCTGCACCAGCATTTTGGCCTTGAATGACTGGATTTTCTAGGACTGTAAAGTTTTGTCCATCATAAAAGACATCTACAGCCTTGTCCTGACTAAGGCGATTGCCTCCCTTGATAATAACTGCTGGCGCTCCTAAATCATGTAATTTCTGTGCTGCTACCTTCATATCTTCCAAGGTTTTGATCTCTTGACCCGCCAACAATTCTGCTTCAGGAAGATTTGGCGTAATCACACTGACATGAGGGAAAAAGCGAATCAACTCCTGACAGAGTTCACTGACAGCCACATCGTGCGTTTCTTTGCAGACCAAAACGGGGTCCAATACCACAGGCACTCCTGGACGTTGCTTGATAAAGTCCAGTGCCTTCTCAGCCACACTGACAGTAGGGAGAAGGCCAATCTTAACCCCTGCAAACTCGACATCACGCAAGCTGTTCAACTCATGTTGAAAAATAGTATCATCTATAGGGAAGACTTCAAAGCCCTTTTCTGTCAAGGCTGTCAAACAAGTCACTGCTACAAAACCATGCAAGCCGTTCAAGGTATAGGTCGCCAAATCAGCTGACAAACCTCCACCACTAAAAATATCATTCCCAGAAAGTGCTAAAATACGATTATTCTTCATATCGAATCTCCTTTAAATACAAGCCATTTGGTGCGGCCGTGGGACCTGCAAGCTGCCTGTCTTTTTTCTCCAAAATCAGGTCAATCTGCTCAACTGGCATGCGGTTGTTGCCGATTTTGAGTAGCGTCCCCACCATATTGCGAATCTGCTTATACAAGAAACCATTTCCAGAAAAGGTAAAGGTCAAAAACTGGCCTGTCTCATCGACTGTTAGACTCGCTTCTGTGATGGTGCGAACCTTATCCTCCACACTAGTCCCAGAAGCTGTAAAACCAGTGAAATCGTGGGTTCCCTCTAGCTTTTTGATGGCCGCCTGCATCCGTTCCACATCAAGTGGATAAGGAAAGTGAGTGGTATAGTGACGACGCATAGGATTTTTGGGACGCCCCCTATCCACGATAAACTCATAGGTCTTGCTATGCTTAGCATAACGGCAATGAAAATCATCTGCCACAATATCAATCAAAATCACATCGATATCTTCAGGAGACTGGGTATCTAGAGCAAAACGGAGTTTTTCCTCATCCATCTGATAAGGCAGGTCAAAATGAATAACCTGTCCCAGAGCATGGACCCCACTATCAGTCCTACCAGCACCGTGTACAGTGATGGCTTGTCCTTTATTCAGTTTCGTTAAGGTTTTTTCGATTTCCTCTTGAACGCTCCGCGCATGAGGCTGCCGCTGAAAACCAGCAAATGCATACCCGTCATAGGAAATAATTGCTTTATATCTTGTCATAACTTCTATTTTATCAGGAAATAAAAGTGTAAACAAGTTTAAAAAACAATAATTGTCTGGGTACAAAATTCCCAAAAAGAAAAACTTAGGAAACCAATCCTAAGCTCTTTTTTGAAGTGCGTACATAACAAAAATAGAAGTGACAATCAACCAGCATCCTAGAATGGTGAAGACCAACATACCGTTTTGAGTCACCAAGCCAATCGCCCCAAGAATGAAAGGTGTCGTAAAGGCTCCAAAGCTACATCCTAGCACTGCAAAAGATGTTGCCTGATTAAGGAGCTTGGCTGGGATTCTTTCAGAAAGAAGCTGAAAGACAGTCGTCAAGGCCACACTGTAAGAAAAACCTGCCACAACACTTCCAACTACCATCACACCCAATGACGGAGACAAGGCAATCACAATCTGCCCCAATCCAAAGGTGATACCTGACCAAAGGAGCAACCTTTCTTTAAACAGAGAGATAAAGAAAGAAAAACTCACACCTGCCAAGATACCAATCAACTGCATGATACTTAAAACCAAACTCGATAACTGGGCATCCCCTAGACCTCTTTCCACCATCAGACTAGGAATACGAATGGTGATAGCTGTGTTGGTACAGACAACAACTGCTGCTTCGACAGCCAATAGAAAAATTAAGCCTTTCATCTGTCCTGTCAAACGAATTGTTTCGGCCTCTTTTTTCTTTGTTTCTTTCTTTTCTTTCCCATAAGGGACAAAGAGCAGATAAAGGATCAATACTAAAAATCCCGCACTGTAGGCCAAGAAGGTCACTGTCCATCCCAAGGATAAGAGTTGACCTACCACTAGAGTCAAAATCGACGCCCCGACAACTTCTGCTGATCCGCGGAGACCCAGCATCTGAATCCGTGTCTTTCCATGATAGCGTTCGCTGATGATGGAAATAGCCTTGGCATTGATCATCCCCACACCCAAACCAAATAAAATCCGCATCGCAAAGACAAAGTTGTACTCCTGATACCAGAAGGGAGCTGTTCCACCGATAGAGAGGATGAGAAGTCCCAGACTAATCTGAAGTCTCTCAGGAAACAATCGCTCCAAAAACCCATTTAAAACCAGCATAATCATGATCCCAAAAGAAGGGAGACTGACCAGGAGCTCGATTTGTTCTTTGGGGTATCCTTGATAGTAGTCAAACATGGCTGGCAGAGCACTTGAGATGGAAAAGGAGGTAATCAAAACGAGGGAGAGGGCCAAAATACTAGCCCGTTCTAAATATTGTTTCATGAATTTTCTTTCTGTATATTTCTCACTGTTGATCCTTTTAAAAGGAAGATGGCAAGAAAAGAAGGAGCCCGATTGAACTAGAGACTCCGTCCTAACTTTCCTAATAGGAAGACTATTTTCGCTTGATTTGCTTGATTAGGTAGAAGATAAATCCTGCAACCATATACGCCGCAAAAATGATCAAACACCATTTGATAACCACGTCCCAACCCTTGTTCACATTTAAAAAGAAATAAGGGAAGGGATTGTCCTTGGAATTCGGAATATTGAGTTTTAAGACCAAGCCATTAAACAAGGCAAAAATCATATAAACCAAGGGCAAGATGGTCCACAAGACTGGATCCCAGATCTTGTATTGACCCCGTTTATCAAAGAAGAGGGTGTCGGCTAAAAACCAGAGTGGAACGATATAGTGGCAAAGGAAATTTTCCACACGGTAAAAGTCTGTCGCAATCGGAGCAAGCATAAAATGGTAAATCACACAGGTAATCATGATACTCATGGTAACACCACCCTTGAGACGAAGCAAGGTCGGACTTTGCCAATTTTCACCTGAACGGCTCATCACACGGAGCAGATAGCCCGTGAAAATCGTTACCAAAAGATTGGACAACACTGTGTAGTAAAGGAGCATACCAAAGCCACCGTGCTTGGTAATCTCCAAATAAACTCCTGTAAATGCCGCTAAGAACAAGAGCACACGACTATAAAAAATAAATTTGTAGTTCAGTTTCATGGCTAGATTTTCTTAACAAATTCTGACTTGAGTTTCATAGCTCCAAAACCATCAATCTTACAGTCGATGTTGTGGTCACCTTCTACGATACGGATATTTTTAACGCGAGTTCCTTGTTTCAAATCCTTTGGCGCACCTTTTACTTTCAAGTCTTTGATAAGGGTTACAGTATCGCCGTCAGCCAATTTATTTCCATTGGCATCGATAGCAACAACGCCTTCTTCTACTTCTGCAACTTCTGCAGGGTTCCACTCATAGGCACACTCTGGGCAGACCAAGAGACTTCCGTCTTCGTAGACATATTCTGAATTACATTTTGGGCAATTTGGTAAGTTGTTCATAAGTCCTCCTTAAACTAACAATTATTCTTTAAAATTCATATGTTATTGAACAGCAACTATTATACCGTAAAATCCTACTTTTGACAATGTGTCCTAAGTCCAGCAAACAAAAAAATCATGCAACTTTTTACAGTTACATGACTTTTAAAAGATGATTGGTCATGGGCACTTATCAGGCACCTCATGATAAAAGGGGTAGCAACTATATTTTACAAACCAGAAGCTTGTCCAAGTTCTGCTGCAAGCATCCAAACTGTTTTCTCAAGTTCAGCCTTAGCCCCAACAAAGATATCGTTTGTAACATCATCGCCTTCTTCGTCAGTTACATCCAAAGCTTTTTGGAAAAGAGTGATGAGGTAGCGATAAATAGCTAGAACACGTTCCAAGCTTTCTTCAACGTTACGGAATTCTCCTTCTTCTTCTTCGATTTCACTGTGTTGAAGGAATTCTGTCAAAGTAGAGTATGGTTTGCCACCAAGAGTGATCAAGCGTTCGCTGATTTCATCAAGGTAACCATCAAGGCTATCCATGTATTCATCCATCTTAGGATGCCATACCATAAAACCACGTCCACGCATGTACCAGTGTACTTGATGAAGAGCGATATGCGCTACGTACAAGTCTGCTACTGCTTGGTTCAATACTTCCTTTGTTTTTGCCAATGCTACTGGCGCTGTTTTAGATAATGTTGTTACGTCTTTTAATGCATCTTTTTTCAATTCAACCATTTTTTTCACCTCATAATATTATTTTTGTAACCATATTTATTGATTACTACCTCAGTATACTACACCTAGTAGACAAAAGCAAGAAAATTAACCCATATTAAAAAAGTTGTAATTGACTGATAATTTAAGAAAAATATACAGTCTTTAAAAAAAGACAGTCTTAGCAGACTGTCTGGAATAACCTAGATTATTTTACAAAGTCAAGCAATGCCAAGAAGCTTTCAGCTTCAAGTGATGCTCCACCAACAAGAGCTCCGTCCACATCTGGACAAGCCATGTATTCTGCAACATTTTCAGGTTTAACTGAACCACCGTATTGAACACGAACTTTGTCAGCAACTTCTTGACCGAAGTCAGCAGCTACAACATCACGAACAACTTTACACATTTTTTGTGCGTCGTCTTGTGAAGCTGATTTACCAGTACCGATAGCCCAGATTGGCTCATAAGCGATAACGGATGCAGCAACTTGTTCAGCAGTCAATCCAGCCAAAGCAGCAGATACTTGGGCACCTACGAATTCAGCAGCTTTACCAGCTTCGTAAGTTTCAAGTGATTCACCACAACAGATGATTGGAAGCATACCGTTTGCAAAGATTGCTTTTGCTTTTTTATTGATATCTTCGTCAGTTTCATGGAAGTAGTCACGACGCTCTGAGTGACCGATAACAACGTAGTCAGTACCGATTTCATTCAAAACTTGTGGGCTAGTTTCACCAGTGAAAGCACCTGCATTTTCAAAGTAGCAGTTTTGAGCAGCAACTTTAAGGTTTGAACCTTTAGCAGCAGCAAGAACAGCTGTCAAATCAACTGCAGGAGCTGCGATACCTGCTTCAACAAGGTCTGATGAAGGAAGTTTTGAGGCAACGGCTTCAACGAATGCTTTTGCTTCTTCTGGATTTTTGTTCATTTTCCAGTTACCAGCGATAAATGGTTTACGTGACATTTCACATACCTCTTTTTTCATTTTATTCACTATTATTCTATCATATTTATAAAGAGCTTGCAAACCTTACTCTAATTTTCAAGATTTTTCAAGCGACTAATCTTGCCACAAATTCATGGCATCGAGGAAATCAGCCGAAGCCTGAACTTGTTTGGGATTGTTTGCTTCTCGCTCTGCTCGTTTGGCCTCTACCTGAGCCACAGACTGAATACCTTCATGGCGCCAGTTTCGTAGGATTGCCTGAATATATTTCCAGTTTGGCTTGCCATTGAGAACAGCCTCTCGGAGAGCTTCCTTGATCAAATCCGCCTTAACTCCATCTTCTTTGACCGTCTTAGAAAGATCTTCGATTTCAAATGGTGTTAATAAGCGTCCCAATTCCTGCTGAAAAGTTTCAACCAGATCCTTCAATTGATTCTGCGGATTTGGGGCAGTTGTATCTGGAGTTTGGTTGTCTAGCAAGCTATCCAAGCGTTCAAAAGCCAAACTAGCATCAAAAATGAGCTCAATCTCCCCATTTAGTTCAATCGTTCGGTATTGTAGTAGCCCATTTTCAGTCAAATTTGAAATAGATTGGTTGACATCTGCCACCTCTTTCCCAATGATTTCAGCAATCTGACTAGGTGAAACATCTCCTAGGGCTGTGGTATTTTGTAAATAGAAAAATTGCCAGACCAGAAAATCTTCGCTGGAAGGAAAGAGTTCCTTAAAATGCAAGAGCAGGGCACTTGGCAAAACCAAGTTCCCTGATTTAAAAGCGTCAAAATATGTCATAATTCCTCTTATAGATATCCAAATGCAGCCGCATCATCCTCTACCTTTCTCCAGTCAAAAGGGGTTTCTTGATAAACTGCATAGTTTACCCAATTGCTGAAAAAGAGGGCAGCTGATGAAGACCAACAGAGACAGGGCGTCTCATTTACATCATCATTTTTAAAGTAGTTCTCTGGGATATGAGGGTCGAGTCCCGCCTCATAATCACGAAAATACTCTCTTGCCAAAGTGTCACGATCGTACTCCAAATGACCAAAACTATAAATCTCACGCAAATCTCGACTAGCTAGGATAGAAACCCCAACCTCAGGACCTTCTGACAGAATCTCCAGATTGGTCTTGTTTAAGATTTCTTCTTTTAAAATCTCAGTATGACGAGAATGAGGAGCTACATAGCGATCATCAAAACCTCTAAAAAGAAGGTGCCCTTCTTTCAAGGTGTCCTGTGGATAAATTCCTGATAGTTTCCGATCCATCTGGTGCTTTTCAACGCCATAGCGAACATATAGACCTGCTTGAGCTCCCCAACAGATATGGAGGGTTGAAAAAACATGCGTCTTGGACCATTCGATGACCTGCTTGAATTCCTCCCAATAGTCCACTTCCTCAAATGGTAAATGCTCAATCGGAGCCCCTGTGATAATCATCCCATCAAAATACTCGTCCTTGACTTCAGGAAAAGTTTTATAAAAAGTCTCCATATGCTCTGCACGAGTCGTCTTGGAACGGTGGCTCTCCATATAGAGAAAGTCTATGTCCAATTGCAAAGGAGTATTTGCTAAATGCCGTAACAACTGGGTCTCTGTGACCACTTTTTTGGGCATTAGGTTTAAAATCAAAATTTTCAAGGGACGGATATCTTGGTGGGCCGCACGTTGATCATCCATGACAAAGATATTCTCTGTCCGTAAAATCTCAACAGCTGGCAATTTTTTATCAATTCGAATCGGCATAACCTTCTCCTAACTGTACTCTTTTAGAAATAATTGAATGTGTTTGAAGTCAAATCTCAAACACTTAGTCCCTTTATTATACTGTATGAAGATATAGTTTTCAATTATAGTTTTTCTCTAACTAGCTATAGTTAATTTATATAGCAGATGAAGAGAAAACAGCCCCAAGGACTGTTTTTCATTAATAATGCATAAGTACCTTGTAATCGTAATCTCCGATTTTTTCACGGCCTTTAAGCTCATCCAACTCAATCAAGAAAGCACAACCGGCTACAATTCCACCAAGTCTTTCAATCATCTCAATCGTTGCTTTTACAGTTCCACCTGTTGCCAAAAGATCATCTACGATGAGAACACGTTGACCTGGTTTAATCGCATCAGCATGCATGGTCAAGGTATCAATACCGTACTCTTTCTCATAGTCAGCAGAAATGACTTCACGTGGCAATTTCCCTGGTTTACGAACGGGTGCAAAGCCAATCCCCAACTCAAAAGCAACTGGGCAACCAACAATAAATCCACGAGCCTCTGGACCCACAATCATGTCGATCTTCTTGTCTGTTGCATACTGAACAATTTCACGAACAGCGTAGCTATAGGCATTACCATCTGCCATCAATGGGCTGATATCACGGAAGGTGATACCTTCCTTAGGATAATTTTCAATCGTTGCGATATAATCTTTTAAATTCATCTTTTTCTTTCTTTCAAAGTTTTTACTCTCTATTATACCACATTTTCTGTGAAAGAAGAAGAGGAAAAGCACTATTCTCTTGCTTCATCAGGCTATTAATAGAGTTATTTTACCTGGAATAAACTTATCATCAAAAAAACGAGCACATTCGTACTCGTTTTTAAAAATCTGTTAATTAAAGTGAGTTTACGTCAACCTTGATACCAACACCTTGAGTAGTTGTGATTGTCAAGTTTGTTACGTAAGTTCCTTTAGCTGTAGCTGGTTTTGCTTTTTGGATTGTTTCGTTGAAAGCTTTAAAGTTTTCAACCAATTTTTCAGCTTCAAATGATACTTTACCGATGATTGCTTGAACGTTACCTGCACGATCAGCACGGTAAGTGATTTTACCACCTTTAGACTCTTCAACTGCTTTAGCAACATCCATTGTTACAGTACCAGTTTTAGGGTTTGGCATCAAGTTACGTGGTCCAAGGACACGTCCAAGACGTCCAACAAGAGCCATCATGTCAGGTGTAGCGATAACTACGTCGAAGTCCAACCAACCGTCGTTGATTTTCGCAACAAGGTCATCTTCACCAACAAAGTCTGCACCAGCAGCTTTTGCTTCTTCAGCTTTTGCACCACGTGCGAAAACAAGAACGCGTGAAGTTTTACCAGTACCGTTTGGCAATACCATTGCTCCACGGATTTGTTGGTCAGCTTTTTTAACGTCGATGTTCAAGTTGTAAGCAACTTCTACAGTTGCGTCAAATTTTGCAAAGTTAGTTTCTTTTGCAAGTGCTACAGCTTCTTCTACACTGTATGCTTTTGTGCTGTCGATTTTCTCAAGAGCAGCACGAAGTTGTTTGCTTTTTTTAGCCATTTTCTATTCTCCTTGTAAGTGGTTCAATCGATTTTCATCTCCCACGTCACTTCTCGAAATGATGAAGTCTTGCGGGTTATATTGGGGGTGTTATTGATTAGTCAACAACAGTGAATCCCATAGAACGAGCAGTACCTTCGATCATACGCATTGCAGACTCAATGTTTGCTGCGTTCAAATCTGGCATCTTAGTTTCTGCAATTTCTTGTACTTGTGCACGAGTAACTGTAGCAACTTTAGTTTTGTTAGGTGTACCTGATCCTTTTTCAACACCTGCAGCTTTTTTCAAAAGAACAGCAGCTGGTGGTGTTTTTGTAACGAAAGTAAATGATTTGTCTTCGTATACTGAGATAACAACTGGAATGATCATACCAGCTTGGTCAGCTGTACGAGCGTTGAACTCTTTTGTGAATCCCATGATGTTGATACCAGCTTGACCAAGAGCAGGTCCAACTGGTGGAGCTGGTGTAGCTTTACCAGCAGGGATTTGCAATTTTACAAGTTTTTCGACTTTTTTAGCCATTTTTAAATCCTCCTTTGTGGTTTTGGCGGTAATTAAAGATTTTTACCTCCCACAAGTATGCTTTACACATACCTTTCCATTATACACTATTTATCTAAAAATGCAAGAGAAAAATTACTTTTTTAATCGACGTAATCTCCGCCTTCAAAGCCGTAGTACTCTTCCAAACTGAGACCACTTGCAGCAATTTCTTTGGCTTCTTTTCCGACGTAGCGAAGATGCCATTCTTCCGCCATGTAGCCAGTCTCTTTTTCCTTGCCTTTGAGATAGCGAACAACAAAGCCATAGTCAGCCGCATGATCCAAGAGCCACTGAGCCGCCTTCCCCTCTGTCACCAATTCTCCATTAGTCCCAATCAAATCAAAAGCAAGACCTGTTTGGTGTTCACTATAACCTGGGCGAGCCGAGTAGCGATCTGCTGCTTCCTTACCGTCTTGATTCACATAGTCTTGATAAAGTTTGGTTTGAGTTTCATAACTTCTAAAACCACTGTAGTGATCACTGATTGGGTAGCCAGCTGCTTGCATTGCTGCAATGAGCTTCAGCAACTCTGCTTTAGCTGTTGGATTTTCTCCTGGATTATAGTCTTTTGACAAAGGATAGTGCTTATTAGCTATGACGATTTCATCGTACTTCCCTTGAATACTATAATAGTCTCCCTTATTGACAACTTCTGCCTTCTTCTGACTAGAGGCTTGGGATTTGTTCCCTACAGTTCCTTCAGGTTGACTAGTTTGTTCCGTTTTTTGAGTGTTTTCTTCATTTTTAGGTTTTTCTTGAGAACATGCTGCTAGGGTTACTGCTAGCAAACCAGATAAAACGATGTATCTTTTTTTCATTTTTTCTTCCTCTCTTATACCAAGTGCTTCTCTAATTCATCGGATAAGGCTTTAATCATTTGTTCCAACTCATGGGATTTCACTTGGCAATCTTCTGCCGCCATTTCTTCCCATGGCACCCACCAGACTGGACCACGGCCATTCAATCCATGACCCTTCATATCACCTGATCGTCTTGGAAAGAGGTGCCAGTGAGCGTGGGCATCTCCATTTCCTAGGAGTTCAATATTCATTTTTTCAGCTTTAAACGTTTTGGCAACAGCTTCTTGGACCAAACTCATTTCCTCTAGAAAACGCAATTTTTCAGAAGTCTCCATATGGTGGAGTTCTGTGACATGCTCTTTTGCCAGAAATAAGGTATAGCCCTTAAAGTATTGGTGGTCTCCAATGACAACATAGCCTGTTTCTAGTTCTTTTACAAAGTAGGGATTTTCCCCTGCCTTGATCAGGTCTATCCGCTCACAAATAAGGCACATGAGTCTCTCCTTTCAACTCTAATAAGTTCAAAATATCTTGAGCCTGACAGCTCGAGATTAGCTATATTTGCATTCTCAAGTATATAGGGATTAAATCACTCACTGCCAATCCCTGCTTTATTTACCCCTTGGATATCCGCTGTCATGCTATCCCTATCCTCAGCTGTTTCAAAGTCATGAAAGTTGTAATTAAGGTAAAAGAGTCGGTGTTTATAGATCATCATTCCCCTCACTCTTATCTTTGTGAAATAAATCCTTAATCTTATTTAAAAATGGAATAACTTTAAAATAATTTCTAAAGCGTCTCTTACCTAACTTAGGTTCCTGTAATTTTCTATATTCTTCACTATAAATTGTAGATACTTTACCAATTTCATTTTCCCCGAAAATGATAGCTTTTAAAATTACTTCACCAACAATTAGAATAAGTGAAACTATTCCAACAAGAGGAACTATAAAAACATTATTATGCGAATTATAGGAATAATACGCTGTTATAACATCAACTGCGACAATAAAGAAAAGGAAAGCTATAAAGCCTATTTCAGATTTTCTATCATCGATTTCATTAACACTTAATTCCGGGAGTAAAAAAATTAAAATCACTGCCAAAATTAAGCAACAAGCTAATATTGGAGAGAATTCAGTAGGTTGTTCGATAAAACGATTATACACAGAGTAAATGAGAAATAGCTGAAGTAATAACATCGCATACTGCAATAAATAAAACCATATTTTAGCTGAACTTATGAGCGAAATATTTTTTTCTACTTTTATATCTAGTAATCGTTTAGAAATCTGTATCCGATGAGCTAGTTCTTTTAAATCTTTTATTTGAAGTTTTTGAGAAGCAAGTTTATTCTCTATAATTTCTATTTGGTACCATACATATCCATCATCTTCTATCCACTGATATTTACCAAAAGTTTGTATTTTTCGTCCATACGGATTAATTTTTTGAGAAATTTTAAAAAGTAGTTTTTCTAAATCTGGATTAGCAATCCCTTTATCTACCAGTTCATCGGCATAAACAACTAGTTCTTTAAAGTTTTCTTGTTTATTTTCATACACGTATTCACGATATTCTTCTTTTTTCTTTTGGAAATAAGCATACAAACCCGAAATTAGCCCTGTTATTATGGCAGGAGTTGCTAATTGTTTCAGCATTTCAAACATAATACTTCATCGCCCCTTTACTCCACCAACTCACTTCTAAGATAAACATCTACCATACGCTCAGTCGCCACTACTGAATCAATGTGTGTTCGTTCGTAAGAGTGACTGGACTCAATACCAGCTCCAAGGAGGGCATGTTTGACCTCTGCTCCTGCAGACATAGCCGCTGAAGCATCCGAACCGTAAAATGGATAAATGTCGAGCTTAAATGGAATATCTTGCTCCTTTGCCAAAGCCACTAAATGTTGACGGAAGTCATAGTGATAGGGACCTGAAGCGTCCTTGACACAGATAGACACTGTATATTCATCCGTCTGCTGGTCATCGCCCATAGCTCCCATATCCACAGCTAGATATTCCACTACTTGAGCTGGAATATTGGAGTTAGCACCATGGCCCACCTCTTCGAAGACTGAAAAAGCAAAATGAGTTGTTACTGGCAATGCAATCCCCTCTTCCTTATAAACACGAAGAAGATTGAGCAAAATCGCTGCGCTGACTTTGTCGTCCAAGTGACGTGACTTGATAAAACCAGTCTCTGTCACAACTGTTCGCGGATCGAAACTAATAAAGTCGCCAACCTCGATGCCCAAGGCGCGGGTTTCTTTTTCATTGGTTACTTTTGCATCCAAACGCACTTCCATATTGTCCTGCGTGCGTTCTGCAGTTCCTGCATCTTTGTAGACATGGCATGAAGTCTGGTGGATGAGGATGGTTCCAGATACCTTTTGACCTGTGCTAGCCACATGAACGGTACAGTTTTCTCCCTCAATCATGTTCCAGGGAAAACCACCGATACGATCCAATTTGAGACGACCATCCGGTTTGACTGCACGAACAATAGCACCTAGCGTATCCACATGGGCAGTCACATAGCGCTGTTGGTCATCATTTTGACCTTTAATAGTAACATTGATACCACCCTTGGCTGTGCGAACAGGCTGGTAACCAAGTTTCTCTAAAGTATGGACTAGATAGTCTGAAATCTCACGAGTAAAACCTGTCGGAGATGCAATAGCGGTTAATTCTTTGATATAGTTTATAGTTTGATTCATTTCTTCACCTCTTTTGCTACCTATTATAGCATATTTCAGTAGAGAGGAAAAAAGAAAAATCACTCCTGTAAAGTTGACTTACAAAAGTGATTTCTATTTTTTATTCCATCTCAAAAGCATCACTCTCTTGTTTGTTTGGTAAAACCAAGGAAAGTAATATTCCGATAATTGCTGGCACCAACCATGGTAGAGAGGCAGCTGCAAACGGAAGAGCATTGACGAGATTTGCTAGAAACTCAATCTTAAAGGAACTTCCAAGAACACTTGCAAGAGCAATTGCTGTGACTACTCCAATTGTTAACTGCATGCCCGGTTTTGATAGGGCGAAAAACTTATTAACAATCACGATCATCACAATGGCGATGGTGATTGGGTACAAGATTACCAGTACTGGCACTGAGTACTTAATGATTGCATCCAAACCGAGGTTTGCAATGGCAAATCCAATCAAGGTAAAGGCAGTTGCATAAACCTTGTAGCTGATTTGAGGGAAACGACCGTTAAAGAACTCTGCTGTCGACACAATCAATCCAACTGTCGTTGTGAAGCAGGTTACAGTTACCATAACAGCAAGGAAGAGTTGAGCTGTTGAACCAAAGATTTCCTGAGTTGCTTGAGACAAGATATAAACACCTGGTGTTCCACTCTTCATCACTTCAGCTGGTACAGGGAAGTGATTTCCAAGGAATCCTAAACCGATGTAAAGGGCACTAAAAGCAAGAGCTACAACGATACCAACAACCCAAATAGTTGAAATGTACTCTTTCTTACTTGAGAATCCAAGTTGTTTCAAGGTTTGAACAGCAATCACACTAAAAGCCACTGAGGCAAGGGCATCCAAGGTGTTATAACCTTCTAGGAAACCTGTACCAAAGGCAGAAGATTGATAGGCTGCTGAAGCTGCTTGAGGACTGGTTCCACCATATTTGAAGGCACCTAGTACAACTAGGATAACGATCAACAAAGCAAAGACTGGCGTTAAAATACGTCCGATTCGATCCAAAATCTTTGAAGGATTGAGTGAAATCAGATAGGCTGCTGCAAAGTAAAGCACGGTAAAGATAATCAATCCTAGACCTTTATTTGCTTCAGACAAGAGGGGGCTAATCCCAACTTCGTAAGCTGTTGTTGCTGTACGTGGGATAGCAAAGAAGGGACCAATCGATAGATAGAGGACTGCAAGATAAAGAGTCGCAAACCAAGGTGAGATTTTCTTAGAAATCTCGTGAATGTATCCTTTAGGATTGAGCGTTCCGATGATAAGCGTTAGGACAGCAATCCCGACACCCGAAAATACAAAACCTGCGATGGCAGGAAGAAACTGTTCTCCAGA
The DNA here is from genome assembly GCF_002096275.1 of Streptococcus oralis subsp. tigurinus. GTDB lineage: Bacteria > Bacillota > Bacilli > Lactobacillales > Streptococcaceae > Streptococcus > Streptococcus oralis_CN. The sequence goes on from NZ_NCUG01000018.1 coordinate 687,880, forward strand.
TAAAGCACCTAGAGAAGGCGGAAAAATCAAGTTCCCCGCACCAAAAAATATTCCAAACAGGAGTAAGCCTGTTAGGGCACCTTTTTTAGCCATAATAATCTCCTTCATATTTCTAAAATACTGACCTAGTATATCACGAATAAGAGTATGAAAAAAGCATCACGAAGTAAATATTGAATGTTTTCAATATTTTTAAAAATAAGAATTATCTAAAAACAAAATTCTCCTACCTAGTCCACACCAAATAGGAGAAATGCAAAATTTTAAAGATTTTCAAAGGCCGTCATACCACCTTGAACATTGATGACCTTATATCCATACTCCTCCAAGAACTGACAAGCACGCGCTGATCTCATTCCAGATTTGCAAATGACATAATGCAAGAGGTCCTTATCCAATCGATCATAGATATCAGCTAATTGACTAAGTGGTAGGTTCTGAGCACCTTCTAAATGAAGAGCTTCAAATTCATCTACTTCCCTCACATCCAATACAGAAAGGGACTCTTTCTGGTAAAGTTGGTAAAATTTGTCAAAAACAATTTCTTTCATCATTTCTTCTTTTTGATGCCATTAAGGCAAGATTAAAACCCCATAGGTAAATCCAATCGACTCTAAAAATCGGAACAAGTCTTGGGTTTTAATAAAGATGGTCTTTTCATTATTATTAGGATGGAAAGTCATGATATCCTCCGATACAATGTCCTTATCAAAATAAACTAGAATATCTTTTTCTTCATTATTTAACAAACCAAAAGGTGATACTGTTCCTGCTGGTAGGGTCATTTTCTCAGCCAAGGAGTCCAATGAGGCCATTCGAATTCGATCGGCTCCCACTTGAACTTTAAAGTCATCCATATCCAATCGTTTCTTGTCATCCATTATGAGTAGATAGTACTGAGTTTTCTTCCTATTGGTCAAAAACATGGACTTAGTCCGGACTCCTTCCATTCCTTCAATATAGCTATCCGCCTGCTCTGTCGTAAATACAGGTGGGTGCTCCACCACATCAAAGGTGATTCCCAACTCTTGCAAGGTATTAGCTACTTGTTGATAAGCATCCATAGTTTTTCTCCTTTATTGATGAATAATCTTTTGTACCAATGCTTTCAACTCTGGCACCACTTCTGACTCAAACCAAGGATTTTTGGCCATCCAAATTTGGTTTCGCGGTGACGGGTGCACCAGAGGGAAAAATTCTGGCAAGTAATCCTGATAGTGTCGAACTCTCTCTGTTACCTTACCACTGATTTTCTCATTAAGATAGTAGGCCTGAGCATATTGTCCAATCAAAAGGGTCAATTCAATATTTGGACATTCCTTGAGGAGTTGTGGATGCCATTTTTCTGCGAAACCTGTACGAGGAGGAAGATCTCCTGACTTGCCATGTCCTGGAAAGTAAAAATCCATTGGCAGAACTGCAAAATAACCTGAATTGTAAAAAGTGTCTTCGTCAACACCAAACCACTCACGCAGACGATCACCACTCTTATCCTTCCAATAAATCCCAGCTTCTTGCGTTTTAAACCCCGGAGCTTGACCGACAATATTGATGCGAGCAGTTTTTGACGCCGCAAAGAGAGGGTCGATTCCGCGTTCTGTGTAGCTGGCATTCTGTGGATCAGCCATAATAGCTTTCTTGATTCTTTCAATTTGAGACATCTGTTTTCCCTCCAAAAAGAAGTCTAAGATTAGAATCTCAGACTTCTATATCATTATTTGATCAATTCATAGATAGCTTCGGCATAGATTGCTGCTGCTCTGAAGAGGTCGTCCAAGGCGATAAATTCATTGGCTTGGTGCATGGTATCGATAGAATCTGGGAACATAGCACCGTAGGCAACACCACGTTCTAGCAAACGACCAAAGGTACCGCCACCGATAACTTGCTCATGACCTTTAAGCCCAGTTTGTTTTTCATAGACATTCAACAAGGTTTGTACAAGTGGATCTTCCATTGGCACATAGTGAGGGGTGTGACCGTGTTCAGAAAGACTAACTGAAGCAACTGGCAAGGTCTCAAGGATTGACTTGATCTGCTCTGGACTTGTTCCTTTTGGATAACGGAAGTTGAGGGCAATCGTATTGTCAGCGCTTGTTTCATCGAAGCGGAAAACACCTGCATTCATAGAAAGGGCACCCATCTTTTCATCCACATGAGCCACCTTGAGATTTTTACCCTCATGGTCATTCAAGAGAATCTTACCAGCGATGTCGAGGTAGTCTTTTGCTGGTCCAGCAAAGTCAAATTGGCTGAGGAAGAGTGCTAGGTAAGTAGCTCCATTGACACCTGAGGCAGGCATAGCACCATGGGCCGATTTACCAATGATGGTCACCTTGTATTGGCCAGCTTCTTCTTGGATTTCTCCTCTGAGTTTGTGTTCAGTGACGAAGACATCTAGTTTTCCTTGCAAGTCAGTCAAGTCACCTGAAACGACTGCTGTTGCTGATTCAGGTACCATGTTTTCACGCAAACCACCTGTGAAGCTGTGAAGACGAGCTACACCAGTATTTTCACCTGCAAAGTGAAGATATTCTGTGATGTTTCCTTTTTCACCGTTGATGATAGGAAATTCAGCATCTGGAGAGAAACCGAAGTCTGGTTTCGCAAGTCCTACGTGCTCAAAGTAGTAGTCCATGTCTGCCCAACCTGATTCTTCGTCTGTTCCGACAATGAAACGAACTTTCTTAGAAGTTGGAAGGCCCAATTCTTTGATGATTTTCAAACCATAATAACAAGCTGTTGTAGGCCCCTTGTCATCTGAAGCTCCACGCGCATAAAGGCGACCGTCTTTGATAGTTGGTGTATAAGGGTCTGTGTCCCAACCGCTACCAGCTGGCACCACGTCCATGTGGGCAAAGATTCCGAGAACTTCTTCTCCTTCACCAAACTCAAAATGTCCTGCGTAGTTATCAACATTTTTAGTTGGATAGCCATCGCGGTCTGCGATTTCAAGAAATTTTTCCAAGGCTTTTACCGGCCCAGGTCCAAATGGATGCTGCGCATCTACCTTGCTGTCATCACGTTCAGAGTTGATTTCTAAAAGGCTAAACAAGTCAGCCAAGAGGTCTTCTTTGCGTTTTTCTACTTCTGCTGTAAAATCAATTGCTGTCATTTTTTCTTCCTTCTATCTTTTCTCGATGATTTCATCCACTGGCAAGCGGTAGCTTGGTTCCAATTTTTCATCTGTGTAACCTACCGTAATCAAGAGTTCTGGGCGGAAACGGTCTTCGATATCCAAAACCTCATTGGCTTTTGATTTGTCAAATCCAAGAATAATATTAGAACCAATTCCCTGGTCAGTCAGTGCAAGAACCAAGTTCATAGCTACTAGTCCTGCATTAAGAGCTAGATAGTCGCTGATCTGTTGCTCACTGTAACGTGCAAATTCAGCAGGCAGATTCTTCATAAAATATTGAAGTTGCTCTTCTGAGAAATTCTTTGCGCCACCAACACGGGCAATCTTGCGGGCACGTTTAGCAAGGTCTGTATCTGTAAACAAGGCAATGGTTACAGGTGCTGATGACACCTGCTCAAAGTTCGAACCGTATGCCAATTTTGCCAATTCAGCATTTTTCTCACGAACGACTACAAACTTCCATGGCTGGCTGTTATGGGCACTTGGGGCTAAGGTTGCGATTTCAATAGCCGTACGTACATCTTTGGGATCCACCGGCTTATCAGTGAAATGCTTGGTTGCATGACGTTTTTTATTTAATTCAAGAAATTTCATAATCGATTTCCTTTTCTAATTCTACTGCTTCCATTCTACCATAATTTGAAAGAGCTTGCAGAGATTTTTCATAGAGTTAGTACTTCTTTCAAACTCTCTACTATCCACTTGTAGCTCTTTATGTAGGTATCGTTTTGGATTTAAACAAATCAAAAAGCAGGTGATAATTCACCTACTTTCTCATATTATTGACCAGATGTGTATGGAGCAACTGCTTTATAAGCCGCTTCCAGCGCTTTCTTCATTGTGTCACGTCCAGTTTTCAACTGTTGAACAAATAGAGTACGCGTTTGTTCTGGCACTACTGTATCATCAGAACCAATACTTGAAAGGCTTTCGTTAAATGACTCTCTTACAGTCTCCATAGACTTAAGCGCGGGTTCAACTTGGGCGTTATATGCTTCTTTTCCACTCTCTGGAATTTTTTCCCCAATTTCAACTGCATGCTTTTTATAATTGTCGACTAGTTTACCAAAGACTTTCTTCACATCTCCAACAGTTTTAGCATTGTCAATTTCTTCATCGGTGATCAAAACAACCTCATTATTTTCTGTCTTTGAACTAGACGTTGTTGATGAAGTCTCTGAAGAAGAAGTTTGTTCTACAGAGCTTGAAGCCTTAGTCGAAGAATCAGACGTTGTTTTCCCTGAACATGCTGCTAAAACAACAACAGATAAAAGAGCCATACTGGCTGTAATAATTTTCTTCATAATGTTCTCCTTTTTATTAAGAATTGAGTTCATTGTATAACAAAATAATTTCAATGTCAAACTTTAGCTAAGGCATCTTTTTTTCCTCATCGTCTGACTCTTTTCTAAGCGATTCGACTACAAACCTCACTTCAAAATATGGGCTACCCGCTTTATTTCTAACTTTGCAGAAAATCAAAATAATCTTTTACATCCTCTACATACCCGTGCTTTTCGATTAAACTAGCCAAAAGTTCCAGATTGTGCCCCCGATAGTTGTCATCTCTACGTAGTTCTTCATACATTTCGATAAAGGGAAGCCCCTTGGACTTGGCCAATTCTAACTCCGCTTCATAGTCATAAGCAACCTTACGGAATTGGATATTGACCAATTCCCCATCTTCCACTTCTACCACGGCATACTGGGCACGGTGATTTTTTAACGCCTCCCAATCAAAATAGGGCATGCCAATTGTACCTGGATTGATGATTTGTTGCCCTTGGCTTCCATAACGAAGCAACTGCTTGTGGACATGACCATAGACTGCCACGTCCGTTTCCTCATCTAGGAGTTGGTCAAATTTATCTGTGTTATTCCCAACAGACAAGTCACCACCATAGTTCTTATTTGGCAAATTATGAGAAAGAGAAAAGCGTAGCCCATCAACTTCTTTCTTTTCTAGCATAGGTAAGCTTCGTAGCCAGACAATCGTTTCAGGATCCATTCGCTCCATCAAATACTGTGTCATACGCAAGAGCTGAACTTCCTGTGGGTCTTCTAAGCCATATTGCCCATCTAAAGCCTCAAGGACACAATCATCCCAATTGCCTCGAACACTTGCCGTGATAGGAAGGCCTTTTAGCAGGGAGACTAGGTCATTTGCACCGGGACCGGGAAGAAAAATATCTCCCATAAGCCAATATTCACTGGCTCCTTGAGTTTTAGCATCTGCAATCACCGCTTCTAGCGCTGTCACATTGCCATGAATATCTGATAAAATTGCGATTTTATGGTTCATGATGATTTTCCTTTTTCTATTTCATCTAGCCAATTGTGAAACTCCCAACGAAGAGGATTTTCCTTGCCTACTTTTTGTCTCAAATAACCTTGATATTGAAGATAGAAAGCGTAATCTCCCCAACTACTCCACACTTGAGAAGGTCTTGGGATACACAACTTTTTATTAGCCCTCTCTAACACGATGTTATCTATCGGTACGTGTAAAAAAGGAAAAACGGAGTCTAGGGGTACAGCCTCCAGCATATAGAGATACTTGAAAGTCATATTAATCCACTTTTGAGCATGACCGTAAGTGAATCGAATCCCATTTGAGCGATAGCAATCTATCAAAACATCACAAGTCCTATGATGCCAACTATCAAAATCAGTTTGACACAGCTTGTCCCGATTCAAGAGATTTAAAATCGCTTCTTTGATACACTTAGAAGCTCGATTTCTCATCTCCAAGCGCTGTTCATCTGGCATGCCATGAAATCGCAAGGTTCGATTAAAATCAAGATAGGCTCGAGTAGTTGCAGCTAAAAATAAATCTTTTGAATTCCCAAAGTAAGCAAATCGTAAAAAAAGGAGTATATCTCTGTCAATCTCAATCCTATTCATTTCTTCTACTTTCTATCTAGATACTTATTCTAATTCTTTTAATGGTTCCGCCACTTGAGCCAATTCCACTTCTTCCTGAGGGTTCAACTTTCTCTGAACAGCTTCTGCGACTACCCTTGGCACACCAACTTCGACAATCTCATCCAAACTGGCTTCCTTGATTTTAGTGAGAGACTTAAAATGTTTCATGAGATTTTGCTTGCGTTTAGGTCCCAATCCTTCAATCCCATCCAGTTGTGATGAAAAGGAATTTTTGGAGCGCAGTTGCCGGTGGAAAGTGATAGCAAAGCGGTGCACCTCATCTTGGATGCGTTGGAGGAGGAAAAATTCCTGAGAATTGCGAGACAACTCCACCACCTCCAGCGGATCTCCAAAGAGCAATTCATGGGTTTGGTGCTTGTCATTCTTTTGCAAACCAGCAATTGGGATATCCAAGCCCAGCTCTTCTTGGATGACCTGCTTAGCAATATTGACTTGACCTTGTCCCCCATCAATTACAATCAAATCTGGAGGAGTCAAACCGTCACGTTGAACTCGACCATAACGCCTGCGAATAACCTCTCGCATACTAGCATAGTCATCTGGACCTACAACCGTTTTTATCTTGTACTTTCGGTAGTCTTTTTTACTCGGTTTGCCATTAACAAAGACCACCATAGCTGAAACAGGGCTGGTTCCCATGATATTAGAGTTATCAAAGGACTCGATGCGAACCGGAGTCGGGATTTGGAGCAAACGTCCCAGATTTTCAATAGCCCCTTGGGTCTTTTCGACAGATTTTTCTAGCAGGTTAAATTTCTGCTCTAGGCTGACTCGAGCATTTTTTATAGCTAGATTGACCAGTTGTTTTTTCTCTCCGCGCTGGGGCTTGAGAATCTTGGTATCCACCAAGGCCTTAACGGCTTCTTCATCGATATCCTGCGGAATCAGCACCTCATTGGGAACCAGGTGGGATTTTTCTTGATAGAATTGTCCCACATAGGTCAAGAAGTCCTCGTCCGGATCATTGTAATAGGGGAAAAGATTGACATCCCGCTCAATGAGCTTGCCCTGACGGACAAAGAAAACCTGCACGCACATCCAACCCTTGTCCACATAGTAGCCAAAAACATCGCGATTTTGCAAATCTTTGGCCATGACCCTTTGCTTAGTCCGAAGCGTTCCAATCGCCTGAATCAAGTCACGGTATTCCGCCGCACGTTCAAACTCCATACTTTGAGCTGCCTTTGCCATCTTCCCCTTGAGGTCATCTATGATTTTGTCATCCTGCCCCTTTAGGAAATCAGAAACCTCCTGAGCCATGGACTTGAAATAAGCCTCATCTTTCTTACAGATGGTGTGGGCCATACATTGGCCGATATGGTAGTAAAAACAGACCTTAGAGGGCGGGTTGGTACACTTACGAAAAGGAAAAATCCTATCTAAAAGTCGCTTGATTTCATTGGCTGCCCCCACATCTGGATAGGGACCAAAGTAGAGACCACCGTCCTTTTTGACCTGACGGGTGATAATCAATCGAGGATAGCGCTCATTGGTAATTTTGATAAAAGGATAGGACTTATCATCCTTGAGCATGATATTGTACTTGGGCTTATTTTCCTTGATGAGGTTGATTTCTAGGAGAAGTGCCTCAATATTGGACTCAGTGACGATAAATTCAAAATCTACAATTTCAGACACCAGTGCCTCCGTCTTGGTATCGTGACTCCCACGGAAATAGGAGCGCACGCGATTGCGTAGATTTTTAGCCTTTCCTACATAGATAATGGTGCCATTTTTATCCTTGTGAATGTAACAACCAGGGCTGGTCGGCAAGAGCTCTAGTTTTGATTTGATTAAGTTATTCATAGTTCCATTATAGCAAAAAGCCTGTAACAGGACGAACAAAAAGCCCCACCGATCACTTGATGGAGAGGAGCTTTGATTTCATTTCGGATTGCACTGACTTCATCTAGTCGCTACTGGTATAGAGCTCTTGAACAGCCTTCACATCCTGAGGCTGAATTCCATAGTAGGAACCTGCTGGCTGCATGACAGAAGTTTCGTTGGTATGATCCAATCCGATGGCATGCCCCAGCTCGTGCTCCGCCGTGTGCACGATCCGTTCATAAGAATAACCATAGTTTGGATTGGATAGATAATAGTGATTCAGGCGAACCGTTACAGATATAAATTGTTTGGTTAACAAATTAGTTTGACTCTCGGCTTGACCAGCTACAGCTGTCGATCCATCATTCATTTCACTTGCCACAATATCTGCTTGGCTAGAATCCGCTACCACCTCAAAGGTAAAGGCTCCCGTTTGATTCCAGTTTTTTATAGCTTCTGCATAGGCACCTTAGAAGGTCTCATCCATTTGAGGTTCAATATAGATGCGAGCTGAGGCCTGAGCCCACTTGCCTTCTGCATGTTGGTGACTGTCTGTCTGAGACAAGACCTCCAGCGTTCCCGTCTCCTTCCACTGATTCCAGCCACCTTGACCAATCTTACTCATTTTTTCAACCTGATTGACCGCAGAATGAAAATCACCTGTCAGATACCAAACCACTCCAAAGGCAATGAGAAGTAGAATGACCACAGTCCAAACCAGACGCCAAAAGAAACGCCAAATTCCCAAAAGAAATTGGAGAAATAATCGAATAATCCAGAACATGACACTCCACCTTTCATAAAAATAAGAATCTATCTCAAAATCGATGGTCTCCCATAATCAAGATAGATTCTCTATTTTACTCAAAAAACTGAAAGAAACCTAAAACTAAGATAAGCGCTCTTCCAAAACAAAGTTAATTGGGAGAGTAGCTAAAAAACGCTCCAATTGTTTTTCCCAGTAGTACCACTCATGAGTGCCAGCACTATGACTATAGGTCACTTCAAAACCAAGTTTCTTGAGGTTCTTCACTGCTAGGTTATTGGCAGAGTAGAGATAATCTTGCTCACCACACCAAGCCCAAAGTTTGGTTTTTTTATCCGATTTCGTAGCAATACTTTCAAGCGAATGAGGGCTAGTTGTCCAGTCTTTGATTTCTCCAAAAACTCCTCTCCAGTAGGCAAGTGAGCCCATATCCTGACTTTCAGGAGAAAATTCTTGAAAACTGAGCGCACCAGAAAAACTAGCCGCATGAGAAAAACGATTGGTTGCGAGAGCCAGTTTGAAGGAACCATAACCACCCATGGATAGACCTGCTATGAAGGTCTTTTCTCGCTTGCTGGTCATATTGGGGAAGAAGCGTTTCATGACTTGGGGGAGTTCTTCTGCTAGAGCAGTAAAGTAGTTAAAACCGTACTGGGTATCTGTGTACCAGCCATTATTTGTATTGGGCATGATAACAATGAGATTGGTCCCGCGCAACAAGCGCTCGACATTGGTTCGCTTGAGCCAGCTATTCTGATTTCCTGACATTCCGTGCAAAAGATAAAGGACAGGAATATCTGTGCAATCTGGTTCAGTCACTCGACTAGCATCTGGATAGAGCACGGTGACGCCCCACTCCATATCCAAAACTTCAGAGTAATACTCGATATTCATAACTGCCATGGTTTTCTCCTTTATACTATTCTATAAGAAAAAGCCGAATTTCGACTTTTTCCGTAGGTATTCTGCTGATTATTTAGCTTCCATCACGACTGGCAAGATTGCTGGACGACGCTTGGTTTGATCAAAGAGGTACTTGGTCAGATTGTCACGAACCTTGCCTTTGAGATCTGCCCAGTCAAAGTCATCACCTTGAAGATACTCCTCTACCGTTTGGTTAATCAATTCTGAACTTTCACGGAGAATGTCGCGACTTTTCTTAAGGTAGATAAATCCACGCGTATGAACACGAGCCTTAGCCACAATCTTCTTCTCACGACGGTTAACAGTGATGGCCACGATAAAGATTCCATCCTCTGACAAGACCTTACGGTCGCGAAGAACGACATTCCCAACATCACCAATGGCATTTCCATCAATCATGACATCGCCTGCAGAAACTGCTCCAGCTGGGACAAAGTCTCCATGTTCATAGGACATGGTCGTTCCCTTTTTAGGGATGAAAATGCGCTCTGGCAACATTCCAACTGCCATAGCAGCCTTGGCATGCGCATCCAACTCACGGTACTCCCCTTGGACAGGGAAAAGATATTTCGGTTGCAAAAGATTGATCATCAACTGCAAATCACGCGCATTTCCGTGTCCTGATACTCGCAAGCTCTGGGTAATGAGTTTTACCACACCACCAGCTTGGTAAATCATATTTTCAACGCGAGCCACAACCGCTTCTTTGGCGGTAGATGGAGTTGTTACAACATAAACCAAGTCCCCATCCTTGATTTCTACATAACGGTGGCGCCCAACGGACATCTTGCGAAGTCCATTGATGGGTTCACCCATACGACCTGTCTCTAGGATAATCAACTCATGGTCTTCAAAACGAGACATTTCTTTTGGTTTAATCAAAAGGCTTTCATTAGCCAGGGATAATTTTTTGAGACGAATCGCTGTACGAACGATATTTTCAACATCAAATCCAGTCAAAACGACTCGACGGCCAGTCTCCGCAGCTGCATCAAAAACCTGCTGGATACGAGAAAGGTTGCTGGCAACTGCTGCAACGATGATACGACCGTCCCAATCAGCGATGGTTTGGGTAATTTCATCCCCAACTTCACTCTCACTCGCCACCTGGATATTGCTGTCTGCATTTGCAGAATCACTGAGAAGTGCCAAGACACCATCACGACCGATTTCAGCTAAACGCGCAAAATCCGTCGCATAGGATTCACTAGCCGTCTGGTCAAATTTGAAGTCGCCTGTGTAAACAATGTTCCCTTTTTGTGTTTTCAACACAACTCCCAGACTCTCTGGGATAGAGTGAGTCGTACGGAAGAAGGAAACAACCGTTCCCCCAAAGTCAATCTCCGTATCCTCATCAATCACATGAAAGTCATTGAATTTCTTAACAGCATCATTTCCTTTGACAAAGAGTTTTGCCAACTCGATGGTTAATTCAGAGCCAAACACAGGCACCTTAGCCTCAGCCAAAAGGTAAGGCAGAGCTCCAATGGCATCCGCATGTCCGTGGGTCAAGAAGACCCCAGCGATACGATCGCTATTTTCAAAAAGGTATTCCATATTTGGAATGACAACGTCTACCCCAAGTTGTTCATTCTCAGGGTATTTAAGCCCTGCATCCAAAACAAAGATAGATTCATCGATTTCAGCAATGTACATATTTTTCCCATTTTCTCGTACACCACCTAGTGTTGTTAAACTGATATTACTCATTTTCCCTCCGAAACTTAATTTATCTTGATTATAGGGTAGGTTTACCCTCTTATTCTAAAAGTTCTAAAACTCTCAGCCGAATCTTTTCCTACCATTATACCATTTTTTTGATGATTTTCAAAACGAAGATTTGTTTTCAAAAAAGAGCTGGTTACCCAACTCTTTCCTATCTGCTATTCTTTTTCCATTAAAAAATCATACATTTCCTGCACTGTCCCCAGCGCCATTATTTCTTGATCTTTGACGGTTTGTTTGAGATTTTGGTAAATCTGACTTTCAGCAATTTCCCTTTTCGACGCTTCTTTATTGACTGTCATGACACCATCTTTGATAGTTACAAAGCCCAGTTCCTCAAATACTTGGATCATCTTGACCAGCAAGATTTGTTGGATATTGAGATAAGCCGCCAAATCTTTCAGCTTGTAGCGAATATCAAACTCAGGGAACTGGTAAATGGTCTTGTACAATTTAGCAAACTGTTCTCTAGTCCCATAACCTGTTAGATAGTAGGCCTTGTCAATGTCGTTCTTGAAATAAACTGCAGAGAAACTTTGTTCCTGAAAAACGGTCTTCAGCAGGGTAATATCCTCAGGAATGGTTTTCACAACCACAGCATCACTATCCGCCAGATTTGGCAGTGCTCCAGCAAAGTCCAAGACTGGAACCCCTTCTGGCAAGACTGCATTCTTCCCACGAATATTAAAGAGTTGAACACCTTCCACACGCGCATCCACCATCATCAACTGGAGAGCAGTTTGGCCATTCCATTGGTTGACAGACAGGGTGACTGCCAATTCTAGATTCTTGGTTTGAGAAAACTCTGTCGCCCATCTTCCTTGACCGAAGGCCACCACTTCAAAACTCGCCTCACCCTTGGAAATTTTCAGCTTGAGATGGGCATTGCCCGCCCCCATACTGCGAGCACTCTCGACATTGAAATCCCTGAGATAAAAAACAGGTTTCTGATTGTCCATCCCAAAAGGTGCCAAACGTTCAAAACTTTTAACCGTTTCTAAGCTAAGTGTCTCCAAATCCAGTTCTTCATCTAGATTTAACTTATTCTTACCACTAGCATCTGCTCCTTTTTCACGGATATAGTCCTCCAAGACCTGAGATAAATCTGAAAGTTTCTCCACTTCTAGCGTCATACCCGCCGCTCCAGCATGACCTCCAAAGGCGATGAAGAGCTCCCGATGGGGATCCAAGGCTTCAAAAATATCGACCGCTTCCACACTACGAGCACTGCCCTTGGCACGACCGTCTTCTATATTAAGAACGATAACTGTCTGCCCTAGTTCTTCCAGCAAGCGCCCAGCCACGATACCCAGAACTCCAGGATTCCAACCTTCCTTGGCCAAGACCTGGACTTTCTTCTCAGGATCTACCATTGTCTTGGCTTCTTCATAGATGGATTGTACGATTTCCTTACGCTCTTCGTTTTTTTGGTGAATCATAAGGGCAATCTCATGTGCCTCCTCGTCATCAAATCCAGTCAACAAATCAATGGCTGGATTAGGATCATCCAAGCGACCCAAGGCATTTAATCGAGGGGCAATCTGGAAACCAACCGTTTCTTCAGTTACTTCATTAGCAGCAATCCCAGCCATGTCCAGCATTTCTTGCAGACCTATGCGTTGAGTATGCCCCAACATTTCCAGACCATATTGAACCAAGATACGGTTTTCATCCGTCAAACTGACCATATCTGCAATGGTACCAATAGCAACCAAATCAAGCAACTCCACTTGCACTTCTTCTAAAAGAGCGCAAGCCAGCTTGAAAGCCACTCCGCAACCAGCCAACTGTTTGAAAGGATAGTCCGCATCTGGATGCTCGGGATGAACAATCGCATAAGCATCTGGCAAGGTTTCAGGCATGGAGTGGTGGTCAGTCACAATGACATCTACTCCCATAGACTGGGCCAATTCAATCGCCTCATGACCTGCAACCCCATTATCCACCGTCACAATCAAGGAAATTCCCTCTTGCTCGATAAAGTATTTATAAACACTGGCATTGGGACCATAGCCATCTGTAAAACGATTGGGCAGGTAAACACGGCACTCGGCACCAAGTTGTTCCAAACTTTCCTTAATAATCGAAGCTGAGGTCATGCCATCCGCATCATAGTCTCCATAGATGAGAATATTCTCCCCTTGTTCAATAGCCTGACGAATCCGTTCCACTGCCTTATCCATATCATGGAGCAGATAAGGGTCATGCAAGTCCTCCAAGGAAGGTTCTAAAAACTTCTTCAGACTTTTCTCATCCTGAATCCCTCTTTCAAATAATAACCGAGCCACCTCAGGACCCAGTCCAGCCTTCTTGGCTATCTTTGTAAAATCCGCATCTTCAACCTGCGGGGCAAACTGCCATTCATAAGTAGGAGTTATCAAAAAAACATCCACTCTTTCTAAGAATTCTATCGTTTCATTATAACATGATTTAGGCATTTTCTCTATTCAGATTGCTTTTTTATAACATTTTAGTGAATTTTTTTCAGATATGATTTGACAAGAACACTCTTTTGTTGTAAAATCATGTTATAAAATCTAACACAAAGGAGATCTCTCATGGCTTTAGTAGAATTTAAAAACGTCGAAAAATATTACGGAGACTACCACGCACTCCGCGACATCAATCTCCGTTTTGAAAAAGGACAAGTTGTTGTCCTGCTTGGACCTTCCGGCTCTGGGAAGTCCACTCTTATCAGTACGATCAATGGTTTAGAGGCTGTTGACAAAGGAAGTCTCCTGGTCAATGGGCACCAAGTAGCAGGTGCTAGTCAGAAAGATTTAGTTCCTCTTCGTAAGGAAGTCGGCATGGTTTTTCAACATTTTAATCTTTATCCACACAAAACAGTGTTAGAAAATGTAACACTCGCGCCCATAAAAGTTCTAGGAATTGATAAAAAAGAAGCTGAAAAAACAGCCCAAAAATATCTGGAATTTGTAAATATGTGGGACAAGAAAGATTCCTATCCCGCCATGCTATCTGGTGGACAAAAACAACGGATTGCCATTGCACGCGGCCTCGCTATGCATCCCGAACTCCTCCTCTTTGATGAGCCAACATCTGCCCTTGACCCTGAGACTATCGGAGATGTTCTAGCAGTTATGCAAAAACTGGCACATGACGGGATGAATATGATCATCGTTACCCACGAAATGGGATTTGCTCGAGAGGTTGCGGACCGCATCATCTTTATGGCTGACGGAGAAGTTTTGGTGGATACGACAGATGTCGATGACTTTTTCGACAATCCAAGCGAACCTCGTGCCCAACAATTCCTCAGCAAAATTATCAACCACGAAAGTGATAAAGTCAAATAAGGAGGCGCCTATGAAAAAGAAATTCTTTTTATCCGCATTATTAATTAGCCTTTTCAGCCTTGCTGCTGCCAAACCAGTCGAGGCCGATACTAGCGTCGCAGACATTCAAAAAAGAGGCGAACTAGTTGTTGGTGTCAAACAAGACGTTCCCAATTTTGGCTACAAGGATCCCAAGACAGGGACTTATTCTGGTATCGAAACCGACTTAGCCAAGATGATTGCAGATGATCTCAAGATCAAGGTTCGCTACGTTCCTGTTACCGCTCAAACCCGTGGACCACTTCTTGACAATGAACAGGTCGATTTGGATATCGCGACCTTTACCATCACAGAAGAACGTAAAAAACTCTACAACTTCACCAGTCCCTACTATACGGACGCTTCTGGTTTTTTGGTCAATAAATCTGCCAACATCAAAAATATTGAAGACCTAAATGGCAAAACCATCGGCGTTGCCCAAGGCTCCATCACACAACGCTTGATTACCGAACTGGGTAAAAAGAAAGGTCTGAAGTTTAAATTCGTCGAACTTGGTTCTTACCCAGAATTGATTACTTCCCTTCACGCTCACCGTATTGATGCCTTTTCCGTGGACCGCTCTATCCTGTCTGGCTACACCAGTAAACGAACAGAGCTCCTAGATGATAGTTTCAAGCCATCTGACTACGGTATTGTTACCAAGAAGTCAAACACTGAACTCAACGACTATCTTGATAACTTGGTCACTAAATGGAGCACGGATGGTAGTTTGCAGAAACTTTATGACCGTTACAAGCTCAAACCATCTAGCCATACTGCAGATTAAGGAGGATATCCCATGACAGATTTATCATCTTGGACAGCCTATTTTCAGGATTTTGGACAATTTTTCAATGGTTTCCTCTTCACTCTTACCCTAGCTATCGGATCCTTTATCCTAGCTATGGTCTTAGGAATCATCTTTGGAGTCCTATCAACTAGCAAACATCAAATTTTAAGAATTTTGGCTCGTATCTTTGTCGAATTTTACCAAAACACCCCCCTCTTGGTGCAGTTTGTCATCGTTTTTTATGGCCTACCCCTTATCAGTGATCACACCATCATGATTCCGATTTATTGGACAGCTGTTCTCTGCGTCGGACTTTATCACGGTGCCTATATTGCTGAGGTTATTCGTTCAGGGATTCAGTCCATCCCTAATGGTCAGATGGAGGCCGCCTTATCACAAGGTTTCACCTATATCAGTGCCATGCGCTTGATTATCTTGCCTCAGGCCTTCCGTATCATTCTCCCTCCTTTGACCAACCAAATCGTTAACCTTATCAAGAATACTTCAACGGTTGCTATCATCTCTGGAGTAGACTTGATGTTTGTGACCAAGTCTTGGTCAGCTCTCAACGGAAACTACATCCCAGCCTTTCTAGGTGCTGCCCTACTCTACTTTGCCCTTTGCTTCCCTGTTGCCCAATTTGGCCGCAAGATGGAGCAAGCCAATAAAAAAGCCTATTCACTTTAGGAGGTTACTATGGAATCTATTTTAGAAGTTTTGACCCCAGATAACCTAGTCTTTATCTTTAAAGGATTTGGCTTGACCCTCTATATCTCTCTGATTGCCATTGTCCTCTCTACCCTGATTGGGACGGTACTTGCGGTTATGCGAAATGGGAAAAATCCTGTCTTGCGAATCATCTCCAGCATTTACATCGAGTTTGTGCGTAACGTTCCCAACCTCCTCTGGATTTTCACCATCTTTTTGGTGTTTAAGATGAAGTCCACACCAGCAGGTATTACTGCTTTTACCCTTTTTACCTCAGCAGCCCTAGCTGAGATTATCCGAGGCGGTCTCAACGCCGTAGACAAGGGACAATACGAAGCAGGAATGTCTCAGGGATTTACCTCCGTACAAATCCTCTACCATATCATTCTCCCGCAAGCGATCCGTAAAATGCTACCAGCCATCATTTCCCAGTTTGTGACAGTGATCAAGGATACCAGTCTTCTCTACTCTGTTATCGCCCTACAAGAACTCTTTGGAGCCAGTCAAATCCTCATGGGACGTTATTTCGAACCAGAGCAGGTCTTCAGCCTCTATATCCTGATTGCCCTCATCTACTTCAGCTTTAACCTAGCAATTTCAAGTCTATCCCGCATGCTTGCCAAACGGTGGCAACAAGCTGCGGAATAAAAACGAAATGTGAACTCAAAACAAGGGTCCACATTTTTTGCTATAAATGAAAAAGAGCAACCCAACACTATGCAAACGTTTTACTTTTTGGTAAAATGACTTTAAAACCATAAAGCAAGGAGAAAAATCATGATCCACGAACTTTACAAAGAATTCTCTCAACTGGAACAAGTAGAAGCTATCGCTCTTGGTGGTTCACGTGCAGGACAAGACTACGATCAAAATTCTGACTATGATGTCTATGTCTATCTTAACTCACCTATTGACGAGAAAACTCGTCAAATCATTCTTAGCAACTATTGCTCCTATATGGAAATTGGAAACCAGTTTTGGGAGTTAGAGGATGACTGTGTACTAAACAACGGTATTGAAATCGAGTTGATTTATCGTTCGCTGGAGTCGTTTGAACAAGAATTGAACTCAACCGTTTTTCAACACAAAGCTCAAAACGCTTATACAACCTGTATGTGGCATAATCTACTCCACAGCAAGATTCTATACGATCCGAATGGACACTATGCTTCGCTCCAAAGAACTTACCAGATTCCCTATCCACAGGAACTCAAAAAGCAAATCATTGAAAGGCAACTCCTTTTGCTAGAACAAGCCATGCCTGCCTTCTCTCACCAAATAGAAAAAGCTATCAAACGCCAAGATCTTCTCAGTATGAATCATCGTACAAGTGAATTCTTTGCTTCCTACTTTGACTTGTTATTTGCGCTCAATGAGCAAACCCATCCTGGTGAAAAACGAATGTTGGAGTACGCAAAGACCAATTGTACTCTCCTCCCTAAACAATTTGAAGAAACTATTCGCAAGTATTTCCAACTACTCTATCAACCACAACAAGGAGAACAAGCGATCGTAACCTTGCAAACTATCCTGAAGGAACTAAAAGCCATTTTGCCATAGACCAAAAAGAAAATGTGAACCTCTGTTGCTGTTCACATTTTTATTTGTCGTTGACTGTAAAATTCTAGTCTACTCATATTCAGTTGCCTATTTTTGACTCTCTCTGAAAATCTGCAACTAGGTTAGAAATTGTTCAATTGATTGACGAGCAATCATGAAGCCGTTCCAACAACCGCACTCACAATCACTTACCCTGCTCTTTCATTACTAGTGACAATTTTTCCCTTAGGGTTACTACAAGATTTTTTAGAGATTCTAACAAGAATTACAATATGAATTTTACATATTACCATAGAACACCTCTATAGGAGAAAATCAGAGCTAAAATTAATAAAATATAGAAGGCGATAAAAAGCCATCTCATCTTCACACATAGAGCAATATATTCTCTGATAAAGGCCGATGGGATATAGTAGGCGGCTGTACGGCAACCAAGACCATCTCCCTTCATCCCAATACGGCGAGCATAGGTACTGGTACGAAAAACATGATAATCATTGGTCACAAAGAGAAAACGTGGACTGGTCACCAGCCTCTCTCCCATTTCTTTTGAGAAGAGAAGATTCTCATAGGTTGTCGTTGAACCTTCCTCTAGGAGAATTGCTTCTCTCGGAACATCCGTCTCTTCCAGCAAATAATTACAAATTGCCTGAGCTTCGGAAATCTTCTCATCTCCACCTCGACCACCACTTGCGATGATTTTAACATTGGGATTGAGAGACTGGTGATAAGCTTCTACTGCCTTGTCAATGCGACTCTTCAGTAAGGGAGTCACTTTTTCTCCATTCAATAAGCCTGCTCCGTGAATGATAATAAAATCATAATATTTTTTCTTAGGAATAAAAAGATACAGGATAGAATAAAGCAGAAATCCTGCAAAGGCAAAACCAAAAATCAAATACGAATAAATCAAAAAGAAAAAGATAATATTCACTAGATGATTGGTATAAAACAAGCCCTTGGTATCGCTCACTCGAATCGCCATGATCACAAAAAAGAATAGAATCACACAACCTAATCCTAGAGACAAATAATTTGCCTTGGATTTTCCTTCTTTTTTCAATAACACAAATCCATTATAAATAAGGAAAAAACCACTTAGAAAAACTAAAAGAGGCAGCAGGAGAAAAATCCCTGCAAAGAAAACCATGTGCACTTCTTTCTGTCCAGCTTCGTAAAAAAGATTGGCAATGGACATATAAGAAAAGAGCAGAGACAAAAGTAAGAGAGCTGGATTCCAGAGACTGCGATTGTCCCTTAAAAACGAAACGAGAAAAAGTAGGACAAAAAATCCTGTGATAAAGTACATAGTCTCCTCCTTTGATGACTACATTGTACCATAATTGTAGCAATAGAAAAAGAGGAGCCTAGCCCTCTTATTTTACAATTCTTGCTTCTGCATCTGCCACAACCTGAGCCAGACTCATCTGACGAAGTTGATTTTCCATAGCTACTTGGATATCCAGCAATTTCTGATCCAAGACCTTATGAATATTAGCCCCTACTGGACAGTTAGGATTGGGATTGTCATGGAAACTAAAGAGCTTACCAGATTTTCCTAAACATTCAACAGCCTGATAAACATCAAAAAGGCTAATATCTTGGAGGTCTTTGATAATTTCGGTACCACCCGTCCCACGCGCAACTGAAATCAATCCTGCTTTTTTGAGTTGCGACAAAGTCTTACGGATAATGACTGGATTAACTCCAACGCTAGCTGCGAGAAAATCACTGGTCACCTTGCTTTCCTGGCCCTTGATAGCAATGATAATTAGCATATGGGTCGCAATGGTAAATCGACTTGAAATTTGCATTTTGTTCCCCTTTCACCTGAGATTCTCATCATCTCTCTTCTCATACTCATTATACCCCTTTTTGATGTCATGTCAATCATTACTACTATCTAACCATGCATCCAACTCAATATCATGCCCCTGTTCTTGGGCAATCTCATACAGAAGTTCCTGGTTATGAGTGTGGTGAATCCCATTTACCAAACTTTCATAGTAGACCTGGAAATAGGGGAGCTTTAAATCTTTGGCCAACTGCAATTCAGCTTCTACATCATAATCCACTCGACGAAAATCAACATCAGACAAACCTGCTTCATCAAACTCTAAAATCATATACTGGGCCCGTAGGTCCTTACGTAATCCCGCATCTAAAAAGAAGGGTTGTCCAATGGACCCTGGATTAAGAATCAACTGTCCATCACTTCCATAACGAAGCAACTGTTGGTGGATATGACCATATACTGCGATGGAGGCATGCGGTTCCGTCACTAATCTATCAAAATCTTCTTGTTTTCCCGTATGAATCAACTCCCTACCCCAGTTTTTATCAGGGAGATGGTGAGTGATTCCCACCATCAAATCACCAAACTGACGATGAAGTTGCATGGGGTGATTGTGGAGGTCTTCGATTTCTTCAGGGCTGATTTCTTCTAATATATACTGGCATTGACGTAGGAGGTAGCGATGACTAGCTTTTGTCAAATCTAGCTTACGATGCAAACCTCGCCAGAGACTATTCTCCCAATTACCAAGAACTCTTACAGTAATAGGCAAAGCCACTAAAAGATTCAATATCCTTCTACGTCCTGTTCCTGGCATAAGAATATCCCCCAAAAGCCAGTACTCATCTACATTTGCCTTTTTAGCATCAGTCAGTACAGCTTCCAAGGCGCTTGTATTCCCATGTATGTCTGAAAGAACTGCTATTTTGGTCATTCTTTCTCCTCAATTTTTCTTACTTCTTATGCTAGTATTATAACAAAAAAATTCAGAAAGCTTATTATTTCTGCCTATCATAACATCTTGTAAGAGCTTCCAAATCGTGCTATAATATAGGTAGAGAGTTCCCCTTCATTTAGGATTATGTGGTCTTCAACATCTCTCAATTTTTGCAGATTGGAGGACTATTGCCATGCGGAAATATCTTAAGTATATTCCATACTACCTTGTCATTTTCTTCTTTTACTGGCCCCTCTATGAGTTGCTTTTACTGCTGATATCTGATTCTTATACGCTGAAGGGACTTTACATTTATAACATTCTCCTCTTTTCTCCCCTAGTAACCTTTATCGTATCGCTACTTTATAGCTATCGATTTCGTTTCTCACTTTGGTGGCTACTCGGTATTGGTCTGGTCTTTTGCTTTACCATCATCACCTTTGGTGAGTTCATCCTGCTTTACTTCCTAGCCTATGAACTCTTTGCCCTACTTGGCTTGGCTGCTGGCATGGGTATCAAGCATGTCTTCCAGCGGAAGAAAAACAAAAAAATTATACAAAAACCTTGAAAATTCTCGCAATCATGCTATAATAATGCATAGAGACAAGTCACTTAGTCCCTTTCTACTAGAGAGTGCGTGGTTGCTGGAAACGCATAGAAAGCCTAAACTGATACTACTCTACTGACTTTTATGCAAACATAAAACGGTGGCTACGTTAAAGCCAATCTGAGGTGTTCCTCTTTTTTGAGGAACATAAATGAAGGTGGAACCACGTTGCGACGTCCTTTTAAGGATGTCGCTTTTTGATTTATTAACGAAAAAATCAAAAGGAATTTCTATTTATATTTCAAGGGCACCTTCACCATAACTAGGCTAATAAAAACTTTATAAGGAGAAAATCATGATTAAGATTACTTTCCCAGATGGCGCTGTTCGTGAATTCGAATCTGGCGTGACAACTTTTGAAATTGCCCAATCTATCAGCAATTCCCTCGCTAAAAAAGCCTTGGCTGGTAAATTCAACGGCAAACTCATCGACACTACTCGTGCTATCACTGATGATGGAAGCATCGAAATCGTGACGCCTGATCACGAAGATGCTCTGCCAATCTTGCGCCACTCAGCTGCTCACTTGTTTGCCCAAGCAGCTCGTCGCCTCTTCCCAGACATTCATTTGGGTGTCGGTCCAGCTATCGAAGATGGCTTCTACTACGATACCGACAATACTGCTGGTCAAATCTCTAACGAGGACCTGCCTCGTATCGAAGAAGAAATGAAAAAAATCGTTAAAGAAAACTTCCCATCAATCCGTGAAGAAGTTACCAAAGACGAGGCCCGTGAAATCTTCAAGAACGACCCTTACAAATTGGAATTGATTGAAGAACACTCAGAAGACGAAGGCGGTTTGACTATCTACCGTCAGGGCGAATACGTGGACCTCTGCCGTGGTCCGCACGTCCCATCAACAGGTCGTATCCAAATCTTTCACCTGCTCAACGTAGCTGGTGCCTACTGGCGTGGAAATAGCGACAACGCAATGATGCAACGAATCTACGGTACAGCTTGGTTTGACAAGAAAGACTTGAAGAACTACCTTCAAATGCGTGAAGAAGCCAAGGAACGTGACCACCGTAAACTCGGTAAAGAGCTTGACCTCTTCATGATTTCACAAGAAGTCGGACAAGGTTTACCATTCTGGTTACCAAACGGTGCCACTATCCGTCGTGAATTGGAACGCTACATTGTCGACAAGGAAATCGCTGCAGGCTATCAACATGTTTACACTCCACCAATTGCCTCAGTGGAACTCTATAAAACTTCTGGTCACTGGGATCACTACCGTGAAGATATGTTCCCAACTATGGACATGGGGGACGGTGAAGAGTTTGTCCTCCGCCCAATGAACTGTCCTCACCATATCGAAGTTTATAAACACCATGTACACTCATACCGTGAATTACCAATCCGTATCGCTGAGATTGGCATGATGCACCGATATGAAAAATCTGGCGCCCTTACAGGCCTTCAACGTGTACGTGAAATGTCCCTAAATGATGGTCATACTTTTGTAGCTCCAGAACAAATTGAGGAAGAATTCAAGAAAATTCTTCAATTGATTATCGATGTGTATGAAGACTTTAATTTGACAGATTACCGTTTCCGCTTGTCTTATCGTGACCCAGAAGATAAACACAAATACTTTGACAACGATGAGATGTGGGAAAATGCACAACGCATGTTGAAAGCAGCTATGGATGATATGGAACTGGACTACTTTGAAGCTGAAGGTGAAGCAGCCTTTTACGGACCAAAATTGGATATCCAGGTTAAAACTGCCCTCGGTAAAGAAGAAACCCTTTCTACTATCCAGCTTGACTTCTTGCTTCCAGAACGCTTCGACCTCAAATATGTTGGAGCAGATGGTGAGGAACACCGTCCAGTCATGATTCACCGTGGGGTTATCTCAACCATGGAACGCTTCACAGCTATCTTAATTGAGAACTACAAGGGTGCCTTCCCAACATGGCTTGCACCACATCAAGTGACCCTTATCCCAGTATCTAACGAAAAACATGTGGACTACGCTTGGGAAGTAGCCAAGAAACTCCGTGACCGTGGTGTCCGTGCAGATGTAGATGAGCGCAATGAAAAAATGCAGTTCAAGATCCGCGCTTCTCAAACAAGCAAGATTCCTTACCAATTGATCGTTGGTGACAAGGAAATGGAAGACGGAACTGTCAACGTTCGTTGCTACGGCCAAAAAGAAACACAAACTATCCCAGTTGATGACTTTATTCAAGCTATCCTAACTGATATCGCCAACAAATCACGCGTTGAGAAATAAAACAATCACTGTCTGAGAAACATTTTTCAGTAAGAAAAAGCAACAACTATTTCAGCTGTTGCTTTTTATATTTTATTTAATCTGAGCTAGTAGTGATTGGTCAAACCACCACAAATGGTATCCTCATAAACAATCCTTTCTATCCACTAACTGTTGGATATAGGATATCCTCCCAAAATTTGCTTCCATGAGTTAGAAAAGTTGACTATCCTCAATCCTTATCTGCTTCATTTTCTTTTACGATATCTTTTTGTGAATCCTTTTCAGAGAGTTTTTGATCAATATACTTGTTAATGGTTTCATAAAATTCCTTGGTCGTATCACTGTCTAATTTTGTCGAATTATGAACTTGATTGACTTTTAATTGAACAGATTGAATACCGTAAGAGGCTTGTTTTTGATGGAGCGTTTCTAATTCTTCGTCTGAAATCGGATCTCCAACAACCGTCAAGACCAATTCATTGTTCCTTGACTTGTAGACTTGATTGATGACCGTGTGATTGACTAACTCTTTTGCTATAAACTGTTTGATTCCTTCTTTTCGCGCTTGATCTATCGACAGAGTGACTGCTGAATAGCTGGCTGGAAGAACCAATAATACAATCAAGGATATCAAGCCAATTCTCATTTTAATATTTAGCTCTTTAAATGAACTTAAGGGAGATTTCCTCATCAAAATTCTTGTTCCAACAATGTTGGTTAGCATGATAAAGACACAATTGATCAAGAAAAGATAGAGAGCTCCAAATAAAAATCGTACATTTCCATTAGCTAAACCATAGCCTGCAGTACAGATAGGTGGCATCAGAGCTGTTGCAATGGCTACTCCTGGCACGATATTGTTTGCTTCTTTTTTCCTTGAACCAATTACGCCTGCTATCCCACCAGCAATAGCAATGAGAACATCCCAAATGGTTGGAGAGGTTCGTGCAATCAATTCGCTACTTTCATAAGATAAGGGAGAAATCCAGAAATACAGAGCCGAGACAAGCAAGCTGACCAATACTTGAGTAAATAAAACCTCTAGAGATTGCTTGATTAAACGCGTATCAAAAATAGCTAAACCAAATCCGAGTCCAACAATCGATGTCATAAGAGGGGAAATCAGCATGGCTCCAATAATGACAGCTGTTGAATTCATATTTAGACCTATAGAGGCAATAAAAATCGCACACATCAAAATCACTGTATCTCTTAATCGAACATGAAGATCATCATATAATTTCTCACGGTATTCACGTGTTGAATAGTTTCCGGACATTGGTTACTCCTTTTATTTCATATAATCTTGTTTCTGCTTGGATGATGGTAGAGAGACTTCTGTCCAATCTTACATATTTTTAATTCTCACCTGTTATTCTTTTGAAAATTATCCTTTAAATATCCGTCAGTCCATCCTTAGCATTATATCAAAAATTTTACAGTCTTTATCTGAAGAAATCTATCAATTGAACAGATAGAGAAAGTTATCGTCAACCTCATGGTATCATCGACTACTTCAATGACCTTGAGAACTAAACTAAGCATATGATAAGCAAAGGCCAATGGAGAAATGCAAAAATTACAGGAAGGAAGAAAACTGTCAAGATTTGCTTGTTAATGGTTTGCTTAATCTGCTTTTGATCTAGACCTACCTGTTCGTTTGTGGTCTTCATATCCCTCAGAGATTTGTTTATAGTAGATAAAATAATTTACTAGGCTACACGGTTAAAGATAGAAAAGCCCAGTTGTTTTATCCTGGGCTCTTATCTACTCTTCTCACTCAAGGACTAGGTTCACTTGAGCAAACTGAATCCGCACTGTCGTTCCTTTTCCGACCTCAGACTCGATACGAATCTGGTGACCCAGTTCTTCAGAAATTTTCTTGGATAGGTAGAGGCCAAGTCCAGACGACTGCTGGGTCAAACGCCCATTGTAGCCTGAAAAACCACGTTCAAAGACTCGGAGTACATCACTGTTTTTAATCCCAATCCCCGTATCCTTGATACAGAGTTCCTGATCTTCCATATAGATCTCCAAACCACCTTGCTTGGTGTATTTGAGGCTGTTTGAGAGGATTTGTTCAATGACGACCAACAACCACTTCTTATCGGTCACGATGGTTTTGTCTAAGTCATGTAGATTGACTGTCAGCCCCTTCTGGATAAAGAAAAGAGCGTACTTACGAACCATCTCCTTGACCAAGTCCTCCACTTGAACCTTTTCAAAGACCAAGTCATCGTGAAAACTCTCTAAACGCAGGTACTGTAAAACCAGATTGGTATAGGAGTCAATCTTGAAAATTTCCTGTTCCAGCTGCTGTTTGACCTCCCGATCAGAGACTTCTGCTACCAAAAGGCGACTAGCAGCAATGGGGGTCTTGATCTGGTGAACCCACAAGGTATAGTAATCAAGCAAATCCGTCAGCTTGCTTTGGGCTTCCGACTTCTTTTGATACAATTCAGACTCTCGCTCTTCGAGTTTCTCTGCCAGCGCACATTCCAGAGGGGACTTGGGATCTCTTTCAGCATAGAGTACTTCCTGCCGGTAAATCTGAGCTTCTGCAAAAATATCCCAAACCAAAAATAAAAGGGTTAAAAAGCTACTGAGGAGGAAAAAATAGAAGAAATAAAATCCTATACTAGCGAATAAAAACTGAAAGAGAAAAACAAGAAAACCCAATGAAAAAATATAGACAAAAAGACGACTGCGAGAACGCAGATAGGCCAGAAAAAATAATTTCCAATCAAGCATGTTTCAGTCCGTACCCTATTCCCTTCTTGGTTTCGATAAATCCTGCCAAGCCTTGCTCCTCCAACTTTTTGCGCAAGCGAGCAACGTTGACAGACAAGGTATTGTCATCGATGAAAAAGTCGCTATTCCAGAGTTCCCTCATCAGGTCATCACGCGCCACGATATTACCCGCATGTTCAAACAAAATCCGCAAAATCTGAAATTCATTCTTGGTCAAACTCAGGACTTCCCCCTGATAGTGCAGGTCCATAGACTTGGTATTGAGGATCACACCCGCATACTCCAGCAGACTTTCATCCCGTCCAAACTCATAGGAACGGCGCAACAATCCCTGAACCTTGGCAAGGAGCACCTGCTGGTCAAAAGGTTTGGTTATAAAATCATCCGCACCCATATTGATCGCCATGACAATATCCATCGCCTGATCTCTCGAAGACAGAAACATGATAGGTACCTGAGAAATCTTACGAATCTCCTGGCACCAGTGGTAACCATTAAAAAGAGGCAAACCAATATCCATGAGGACCAAATGAGGTTCTGATTGAACAAAAAGGCTCAATACTTCCATAAAATCTTCTACCAAAACAACCTCAAAGCCCCACTCAGAAAGCAGTTTCCCCACTTGTTGTCGAATGACTTGGTCATCTTCTACTAGTAAAATCTTGTGCATGCGCTCCTCCTTTGCTCTTATTATAACAGATTTTCCCCATGGATAAAATGCAAACCTGTATTTAAACCAGCTCGCTAGCAATATAGCAAAATCTAGTAAGCCCACTAGCTAATTCTTGGTAAATGTGATAGGATAAACATAGAGAAAGGAGCTTTTATGGCCAATATTTTTGACTACCTCAATGATGTAGCATACGATTCCTTTTATGACCTCCCCGTGAATGAGTTAGATGTTCTTGCCTTGACTGAGTTGACCTACCTTGCTTTTGATAATGTAATCACCCAAGAACCAAAGCGCCTCATAGATCTAGCACATCAAATCCCTAGAGACACGACGATGTTGACCAATAAAAACCGTCTCCAGTTGTTGAATCAGCTCGCTCAACACAAACGCTTTAAAAATTGCAAGCTCTCAGACTTTATCAACGATATTGATCCTGAATTGCAAAAACAGTTTGCAGCCATGACTTATCGTATCAGTCTCGATACCTATTTGCTTGTCTTTCGCGGAACGGATGACAGCATCATTGGCTGGAAAGAAGATTTCCATATGACCTATATGAAGGAAATCCCTGCTCAAAAACATGCCCTTCAGTATTTAGAGGACTTTTTTGCCCAACATCCTAATCAAAAGGTTATTCTAGCAGGACATTCAAAAGGGGGCAATCTAGCTGTCTATGCTGCCAGTCAACTTGATCCAAACTTGCAGAAAAATATTATCTCTGTCTACACTTTTGATGCACCTGGGCTTCACAAGGAACTAACCGAAACATCAGGCTATCAAAATATGATGAAACGAACGAAAGTATTTGTCCCACAAGGTTCTATCATCGGGATGATGCTGGAAATTCCTGATAAAAAAATCGTCGTTCGAAGCACTGCCTTGGGTGGCATCGCCCAGCACGATACCTTTAGTTGGCAGGTTGAAAACAAACACTTTGTCCAACTAGACGAGACCAATAGTGATAGTCAGCAAGTCGATACAACCTTCAAGGAATGGGTTGAAACAGTTCCTGACGAGGAACTACAACTCTACTTCGACCTCTTTTTCGGAATCATTCTCGATGCAGGCATCTCCTCTATCAACGATCTTTCTTCCTTCAAGGTCATTGAACACATTCATCAACTCTTTGTCCAAGCTCAATCCCTCACTCCCGAAGAAAGAGAAACCATGGGGCGCTTAACCCAACTCTTGATTGACACCCGATACCAGGCTTGGAAAAATCGTCAAGGCACGAAAAAGACTTTCTGATACCCTAAGTATCCTCTTCTATGCTATACTTAGTTTAGTACATTCTTTGAGATTGGAGCCAGTATGAAAATCCATAAAACCGTGAATCCCATTGCCTATGAAAATACTTATTATCTAGAAGGGGACCAACACCTGATTGTGGTTGACCCAGGTAGCCATTGGGAAGCTATCCGCAAGACTATCGAGAAAATCAACAAACCAGTCTGTGCGATTCTCCTGACCCACACCCACTACGACCATATTATGAGTCTGGACTTGGTTCGTGAAACTTTTGGAAATCCTCCAGTTTATGTAGCAGAGAGCGAAGCTAGCTGGCTTTACACTCCAGTCGATAATCTCTCTGGTCTCCCTCGTCACGATGATATGGCAGATGTGGTCGCAAAACCTGCAGAGCACACCTTTGTCTTTCATGAAGAATACCAGCTTGAGGAATTTCGTTTTACAGTTCTACCAACCCCAGGGCACTCTATCGGCGGCGTTTCCCTGGTCTTTCCTGATGCTCATCTAGTCTTGACCGGAGATGCTCTATTCCGAGAAACCATCGGACGGACAGACCTTCCTACAGGTAGCACGGAACAACTCCTTCATAGCATTCAGACGCAGCTCTTCACCCTCCCTAACTACGACGTCTATCCTGGACACGGGCCAGCTACGACTATCGCTCACGAAAAGACTTTTAATCCCTTTTTCTAGCAAGCAAAAAACCAAGGATAGCATCCTTGGTTTTTGTTTTACCAAATAATCACACGGTCCTCTGGTGAACGCCACATACCATCGCCTTCTTTGACATCATAGGTTGTAAAGAAGTCATCAAAGTTTGGCACTTGGACATTGACACGGAGCTTAGCTGGCGCGTGTACATCGACACTGGCCATGAGTTTCATCAACTCCGGACGGCCTTTCATACGCCAGATACGAGCAAAGTTGTGGAAGAATTCTTCAGCAGAGAAGTCTGGTTCTCTCTTGGCAGCTTCAAGGGCTGCAGCGATCCCTCCTAAGTCGGCAACATTTTCTGATACGGTTAGTTTTCCGTTGATCCTTGCTCCGTAAGATTCTTGACCATCAAACTGGTCGATAACTTTCTGAGTCTTTTCCTTGAAGGCAGCATAGTCATTCTCAGTCCACCAATCCTTGAGGCTACCATTTTCATCAAAGGAAGCACCATTTGTATCAAAGGCATGAGAAATCTCATGGGCAATAACAGCACCAATACCACCATAGTTGGCTGAAGACGACTGATGCAAGTCATAGAATGGAGCCTGTAAAATAGCAGCTGGGAAGACAATCAAGTTCTTCTGAGGATTGTAGTAGGCATTGACCATGTGAGCTGGCATTCCCCACTCCTTGTAATCAACCGGCTGGTTCCACTTGCTCCAGCTGTGCTTGATTTCCACACGCGCAAAGGCTAAGGCATTCTCAAAGAGACTGGCAGTTTCGTCCACTACCTTATCCTTGTAGCGTTCTGGCAATTCCTCTGGATAACCGATATAAGGCTTGATGACATTGAGTTTGACAATGGCCTTGTCACGCGTTTCAGGTGTGAGCCAGTCGTTCTTAGCCAAGCGTTCCTTATAAACATCAATCATAGTCGCTACTTTTTTCTCTACGTCTGCCTTAGCTTCTGGAGAGAATTTTTCATGCGCGTACCAGAGACCCAGAGCTTGCTTGAAAGGACCTTGGGCCAAGTGATAAGCTGCCTTGACCTTATCCTGAGCTTCTGGAACACCTGAAAGGGCACGTCCATAGGCACCTGACAAAACACGAATCTCGTCTGTGAGATAGCTGGTTGAAAGATTGACTACGCCCAAAATCAAAGTCGCCTTAAGCAAAGGCCATGCTTCTTCACTATAGAATTGATCAGCTGCTTGCCAGAAACGTTCCTCGTCTACGATAACCTTGTCTGGAGTCTGTCTAAGAACAGTTTGGAAGAAATCATCCAAAGGTAGGGCAGGAGCAAATTTCTTGAAATCTTCATAAGCGTATGGATGGTAGAGTTTAGCATATTCTGAACTTTCTTCGTTAGAAAGCACCACAGCCGCAATGCGACGGTCCAATTCCAATCGTTTCTCTAGTAAGTCTGCGATTTCCTCATCTGAAAAATCATAGGCTTTGAGTAGATTCGTAGTACTTTCCTTCCAAAGCGTCAAGAGCTCCTCACGTTGAGGATGGTCTTCAGCATAGTAGGTTGTATCTGGCAAGATTGTTCCTGGTGCACTTGCCCAGAGAACATTGGTTCTGGCATCCATAAAGTCTGGTGATACTCCAAATGGAAGGAAGTTTGGTTTACCTGCTAGTTCAAACGCTGCTAGTTTGCTGGTGAAATCTGCAAAGCTCTCCAAATCTTGGTACTCCTTGAGCAGAGGAAGGACAGGCTTGATCCTATCTGCTTCTCTCTTGTCAAAATCACGTACCATACGATGGTACTTAACAAAGTTTGCGAGGATAGCATCCTCTGGGACATCCTCTCCTGCCAACCACTTGTCCGTAGTTGCCAGCATCAACTCTTCAATTTCCTCATCAAGGTCAATAAAACCACCTGTTCGAGATTTGTCAGCTGGAATGACAGCTGTTTTTTCCCATTCGCCATTGATTGCATCATAAAAATCGTCTTGATAACGTGTCATCTTGTTCTCGCTTTCATTTTTCACTTATTCCTAGCTTAGCAAAAAACACAGGAGAATGCAATTAAAAATAAATTTCTTGTATCTTTCATTTTATTGTTGTTTTATTAAATTTTTTAAAAATTAACTTGACTTAATTTTTTTTTTAATGTATATTAAATACGGGAGGGAGGAATTTGTTATGATACGTATTGAACACCTCAGCGTCTCCTACAAAGAAACGCTGGCACTAAAGGATATCTCACTAGTGCTCCACGGACCAACTATTACCGGAATTATTGGTCCAAATGGTGCTGGAAAATCAACTTTATTAAAAGGTATGTTAGGAATTATCCCACATGAAGGTCAGGCCTTTCTCGACGACAAAGAAGTCAAGAAATCTTTACATCGAGTTGCCTATGTCGAGCAAAAAATCCATATCGACTACAATTTCCCTATCAAGGTCAAGGAATGTGTCTCTCTGGGACTCTATCCATCCATCCCGCTCTTCCACACTTTAAAGGCCAGCCACTGGAAAAAAGTGGCAGAAGCACTTGAAATCGTTGGACTCTCAGACTATGCTGATCGCCAAATCAGCCAGCTCTCAGGAGGACAATTCCAACGTGTTTTGATTGCCCGCTGCCTAGTACAGGAAGCTGACTACATCTTTCTAGATGAGCCTTTTGTCGGGATTGACTCGATCAGTGAAGAGATTATCATGAATACGCTGAGAGACCTAAAAAAATCTGGTAAAACAGTTCTCATCGTCCATCATGACCTCAGCAAAGTCCCCCATTATTTCGACCAAGTTTTGCTTCTCAATCGAGAATTAATAGACCTTGGTCCGACCGAAGAAACCTTTACCGAGGTCAATCTCAAAAAGGCCTACGGTAGCAAACTCTTTTTCAATGGAGGTGACCTATGATAGCAGAATTTATCAATGGATTGCAAAATTTCCATTTCCTACAAAACGCCTTGATAACAGCTATTGTCATCGGAGTTGTTGCTGGAGCTGTGGGATGTTTTATCATCCTACGTGGGATGTCTCTCATGGGGGATGCCATCTCTCACGCAGTTTTGCCCGGCGTAGCCCTTTCCTTTATCCTGGGAATTGATTTCTTTATTGGAGCGATCATCTTTGGTTTGATGGCTTCCATCATCATTACCTACATCAAGGGAAACTCTATCATCAAGAGTGACACTGCCATTGGTATTACCTTTTCATCTTTCTTAGCCTTAGGTGTCATCTTGATTAGTGTTGCCAAGAGTTCGACAGACCTCTTCCATATCCTTTTTGGGAATATCCTCGCTGTCCAAGATACGGACATGTGGATTACCATTGGTGTGGGGGCATTGATTCTCTTGATTATTGGGATTTTCTTTAAACAACTATTGATTACATCCTTTGACGAGCTCCTGGCTAAAGCAATGGGAATGCCCGTTAATTTCTACCACTATCTACTCATGGTGCTCTTGACCCTTGTGTCAGTCACTGCCATGCAAAGTGTCGGAACCATTCTTATCGTGGCCATGTTGATCACCCCAGCTGCGACGGCTTACCTTTATGCTAATAGCCTAAAGAGCATGATTTTTCTTTCATCAGGCCTAGGAGCTCTGGCTTCTGTTGTAGGGCTCTTTATCGGCTATAGTTTCAATCTCGCAGCAGGATCGAGCATCGTGCTCACATCCGCCAGCTTCTTTCTAATCAGTTTCTTTATCTCTCCTAAGCAACGATACTTGAAACTGAAAAACAAAAAAATCATTAAATAACGGGGAAACCCTTCTGGAGGAATCTAATGAAAAAATTAGGTACATTGCTTGTACTCTTTCTTTCCGTCATTGCTCTTGTAGCATGTGCTAGCGGAAAAAAAGATACGGCTTCTGGTCAAAAACTAAAAGTTGTTGCTACAAACTCAATCATCGCTGATATTACAAAAAATATCGCTGGTGACAAGATTGATCTTCATAGTATCGTTCCTGTTGGTCAAGACCCACACGAATACGAACCACTTCCTGAAGACGTTAAGAAAACTTCTCAAGCTGACTTGATTTTCTATAACGGTATCAACCTTGAAACAGGTGGCAATGCTTGGTTTACCAAATTGGTCGAAAATGCCAAGAAAACTGAAAACAAAGACTACTTTGCAGTCAGCGAAGGCGTTGATGTTATCTACCTTGAAGGCCAAAACGAGAAAGGCAAAGAAGACCCACACGCTTGGCTCAACCTTGAAAATGGGATGATTTATGCTAAAAATATCGCTAAACAGTTGATTGCAAAAGATCCTAGCAACAAGGAATTCTACGAAAAAAATCTCAAAGACTATACTGAAAAACTAGATAAACTAGACAAGGAAGCCAAAGAGAAATTTAACAATATCCCTGCTGAGAAGAAACTCATCGTAACCAGCGAAGGATGCTTCAAATACTTCTCTAAAGCCTACGGTGTTCCAAGTGCCTACATCTGGGAAATCAACACGGAAGAAGAAGGAACCCCTGAACAAATCAAGACCTTGGTTGAAAAACTTCGCCAAACAAAAGTTCCATCCCTCTTTGTTGAATCAAGTGTCGATGACCGTCCAATGAAGACTGTTTCACAAGACACAAATATCCCAATTTACGCGCAAATCTTTACTGACTCAATCGCTGAAGAAGGTAAAGAAGGTGACAGCTACTACAACATGATGAAATACAACCTTGACAAGATTGCTGAAGGTTTGTCAAAATAATCCATTAAAAACGTCATTCTCACCGAATTGGCGTTTTTTCAATTTCCGGTCAAATCATTGGAAAAATCTGACAATTCTCGGTAAAATAAAAGAAAAAAGAATGGAGTAGTTTCATGACCACTTTTCTCGGAAATCCTGTAACCTTCACAGGTAAACAACTGCAAGTAGGAGACAAGGCACTCGACTTTTCCCTCACTACAACCGATCTCTCTAAAAAAACACTAGCTGACTTTGATGGAAAGAAAAAAGTTTTGAGTGTTGTCCCTTCTATCGATACTGGTATCTGCTCAACGCAAACACGTCGATTCAATCAAGAACTAGCTAACCTCGACAATACCGTCGTTCTTACTGTTTCTATGGACCTACCATTTGCCCAAGGACGCTGGTGCGGGGCTGAAGGCCTTGACAATGCCATCATGCTTTCAGACTACTTTGACCATTCTTTCGGGCGCGATTATGCCCTCTTGATCAACGAATGGCATCTCCTTGCACGTGCTGTCTTTGTTCTCGACACTGATAATGTCATCCGTTACGTAGAATACGTTGATAACATCAACACGGAACCAGACTTTGAAGCTGCTATTGCTGCAGTGAAAGAACTGGACTAAAATCAAAGCCATTAGGGCAGAAGGCTAGAGAAATCTAGCTTTTTTTGATATACTAGATGGAGAGAAAAGACAAGAGGAAACGAATGACGCCAAACAAAGAAGATTATCTAAAATGTATTTATGAAATCGGTACGGAGATGCAAAAAATTACCAATAAAGAAATTGCTGCCCGTATGCAAGTCTCTCCACCTGCCGTAACAGAGATGATCAAACGCATGAAAAGTGAAAATCTCATCCTCAAGGATAAGGAGAACGGCTATCTATTGACAGATATTGGCCTCAAACTGGTCTCAGAACTCTATCGCAAACACCGGTTGATTGAAGTCTTTCTAGTTCACCATCTCGACTATACCAGTGACCAGATCCACGAAGAAGCTGAGGTCCTAGAGCACACTGTATCCGATCTCTTCGTAGAGAGACTGGATAAACTACTGGGCTTCCCTAAAACCTGCCCCCACGGTGGAACCATACCAGCTGAGGGAGAACTTTTGGTCGAAATCAATAACTTACCACTAGCAGAGACCAAGGAAGCTGGAACCTACCTCCTGACTCGGGTTCACGATAGCTTTGATCTGCTCAAATACTTAGAAAAGCATGAAATTCATATCGGTGACCAGCTCCAAGTCAAACAGTTTGATAATTTTTCCAATACTTTTACACTGGTCAACAAAGGTGAAGACCTCCAAGTTAGCATCGATATCGCCAAACAACTCTATGTCGAAAAAATCAACTAACCCCTTATTCCTGAAAGAAATTCCTTTTAGGGATTTTTTATCATTTTGCTTGTAACTCCCATTCGTTTGGTGTAGAATGAAGTTAGAGAAAAGAGGGAGGTTTTCCTATGAAAAAGATCTTTAGACTACACTTCGCAGCCATTGCAGTCTCTGATTTGCTACTATTTACATTTTTTTACACCAGATCCGAGACATCTTTGGACTGGCTCCTACTCTCTGGCTTCATTTTAATCCTTGCTCAGGGATTACTGCTATTTCGCTTGGTCTTCCGACTCAAACATCATTCCCCTGAGATTTATCCTCAAATCAATAAAAAGATTCGCTTCTACTATTTGGGGGTGCTCATCAGCGATTTTCTATTATTTGTCCTTTTAACCTTCGCTAGTTCTCAGCGATTTTCCTCTCTTATGCCAATCGTCACTGCTTGTCATTCTACTTTTTATTATATGACGGCTAACTACCTAAGAGAAAACTATTCAGACTTTTACGACAAACACATTTCTTTATGCGATTGTTTCTAAACAAAAACCAAGCCGACTGGCTTGGTTTTCTTATCTATTTTTTGTATCAAGGATAATGGTGACCGGTCCGTCATTTACCAGCTCCACCTGCATATCCGCTCCAAAGATACCTGTCTGAACAGGTACTTCTTGTACTAGCTTTTGATTAAGAGCCTCATAGAAGGCAGCTGCCATATCCGGCTTGGCTGCTCCTGTAAAGGCGGGACGATTGCCTTTCTTGGTATCCGCAAAGAGGGTAAACTGAGAAATAGAAAGGAATTCTCCTTCAATATCCTTGACAGACAGGTTCATCTTGCCTTCTTCGTCTGAAAAAATCCGCATGTTAATGAGCTTTCTCACAGCATAGTCTAAATCTTCCTCTTGGTCCTCTGGGCCAACACCGACCAGTAATAAGAGTCCCTGATTGATTTTCCCATGAACCTGACCTTCGATAATCACTTGGGCTTTCTTGACTCGTTGAATGATGATTTTCATAATAGCCTTTCTAGTAACTGAAGGGAGAATTAGCCGTTGGTCCGTTTGACGGAGTAAACCTCTGGCACACTCTTAATCTTGTCCACGACTGTGGTCAGTGTAGAGAGGTTGGAAATACCAAAGGAGACATGGATATTGGCAAATTTCATATCCTTAGTTGGTTGAGCATTAACGGTTGAGATATTCTTGGTCGTGTTTGAGAGAACTTGTAAAACATCGTTTAAAAGCCCTGTACGGTTGAGACCATAGATATCGATGTGGGCAGTGTATTCCTTGCTTGAGAATTGATCTTCCCATTCCACATCAAGGAGACGTTGCTCGTAGTTTTCTTGGGCACGGAGATTCATACAGTCCACACGGTGAATAGCCACACCGCGTCCCTTAGTAATGTAACCGACAATGTCGTCACCCGGAACTGGATTGCAACACTTGGCAATCCGAACTAGGAGACCTGAAGCACCTTCAATGACCACGCCACCCTCATGCTTGACCTTGAGTGTTTCTTTGTTTTCAACCTTAACTTCGCCACCTTTGACAAGCTCTTCTGCTTCCGCCTTGGCCTTGGCACGTTCTTCCTCACGGCGTTCCTTTTCGGTCAAACGGTTAAAGACGGTAATAGCGCCAATTTCTCCAAAACCAATGGCTGCATAGAGGGCTTCCTCTGTCTTGTAGCTGGTCTTTTGAAGGACCTCGTCCATGTGACGCTTGTCCATGAATTTATTGGCTACATAGCCGTTTTCTTGGAACTGGGCCATCAACATTTCACGGCCCTTGTTTACGGATAATTCCTTGTCTTGATTTTTAAAGAACTGGCGAATCTTGTTGCGCGCCTTGCTGGTCTTGACCATGTTGAGCCAGTCACGACTCGGACCAAAGGAGTTGGGGTTGGTGATAATTTCAACCTGATCCCCTGTCTTGAGCTTGGTTGTCAGCGGAACCATACGGCCATTGACCTTAGCACCGGTCGCTTTTTCACCGACTTTGGTATGAATTTCATAGGCAAAGTCAATCGGTCCTGAATCTTTTGGAAGGGAGCGGACCGCACCATCTGGGGTAAAAACGTAAATCTCCTCCGCCAGATAGTTTTCTTTAACAGAGTCCACAAATTCCTTGGCATCATCAGCCTGGTCTTGGAGCTCCATCATCTCCTTGATCCAGTTCATCCCAATAGCAGATTCCTTGCTGTTGACCTGCCCTTTAATGCCTTTCTTATAGGCCCAGTGAGCTGCTACCCCGTACTCAGCCACTTCGTGCATTTCCTTGGTCCGAATCTGGAATTCAATCGGCCCTTTTGGCCCATAAACAGTTGTATGGATGGACTGGTAACCATTGGCCTTACGATTGGCGATATAGTCTTTGAAGCGACCTGGCATGGGTTTCCAAAGTTCATGCACATAACCCAACATGGCGTAAACATCACTCTGGGTATCTAAGATACAGCGAATGGCAATCAGGTCATAAATCTCCTCAAAGCGTTTCTTCTTATCCTGCATCTTGCGATAGATCGAATAGATATGCTTAGGACGACCATAGATTTTTCCTTTGAGATTGCGTTCGGTAGCATACTCTTCCAACTTGGTTACGACTTCGTCGACCAGAGCCTCACGTTCTCTGCGTTTTTCCTTCATCATGTGGGTGATTTTGTAAAACTCAGTTGGATTGAGGTAACGGAAAGATAGATCTTCCAACTCCCACTTAACACTGGAAATCCCTAGACGATGAGCAAGTGGTGCATAAATTTCCATGGTTTCTCTGGAGATCCGTTCTTGCTTGTCCTTTCGAAGGTGTTTGAGAGTCCGCATATTGTGCAAACGGTCCGATAATTTAACCAAGATAACACGGATATCCTCAGACATGGCCATAAGCATCTTGCGGTGATTTTCAGCTAATTGTTCCTCGAGTGATTTGTACTCAACCTTACCAAGTTTGGTCACCCCATCAACGATAATCCGAACATCATGACCAAACTCTCTCTCCAGATCATCCAGTGTCGCATCTGTGTCTTCAACCACGTCATGCAAAAAACCACAGGCAACGGTTACGGCATCCAGCTTGAGCTTAGCCAGAATTCCTGCTACCTGAATGGGATGGATAATATAGGGCTCACCTGATTTCCGAAACTGCCCACTATGACAATCAACTGCGTAAATCAATGCTTTTTGTACAAAAGCAACGTCTTCCTTTGTTAAATATTCTCTCGTTAAAGCGACTACCTGATCGCCCGTCAAATTCACTTCTTTCGGCATCTATACTCTCCAATTCTTCCTACCATTTTATCACTTTTTTAAGGATATGAAAACTAGAAAAGCCTGTTTTTATGCCAATACCAATCATTAAAAAAACACTACCAGATTTCTCGAGCAGTGTTTTGACATTTCATTTGCTTAGTAAACTGTTTTTTCAGTTTCTACGTCGAAGAAGTGTGCTTTGTTCAAGTCAAATCCAAGTTCAACTGTTGCACCTGTTTGCAAGTAGTCACGAGCATCCACTTTGGCAACAAATTCATCTTTACCAACTTGGCAGTAAAGGTGAGATTCTGAACCAAGCAATTCTGATACAGAGATGGTTGCTTTAACCACTGATTCTGGGAATGTTTCAAGGAAAGCAGGTTCTGCATTCACATCTTCTGGACGGATACCGAAGATCAATTCTTTTCCTTCATAGCCTTTGTCACGAAGCACTTTCAATGCTCCTTCTGGAACTTTCAAACGGAAACCGTCTGAAACAATTTCGCTACCAACCAATTTCACATTGATGAAGTTCATAGCTGGGCTTCCGATGAATCCTGCTACGAATTTATTAACTGGGTTTTTGTAAACTTCTTGAGGAGTACCGATTTGTTCTACACGTCCGATAGTACCTGTACCAGCAGGGTTCTTAGTTGCTGACATGATAACGATACGGTCCGCAAGTGTCATCGCTTCTGTTTGGTCGTGAGTTACGTAGATAGTTGTAGCTCCGATACGACGGTGAATCTTCGCAATTTCAGCACGCATTGATACACGAAGTTTGGCATCCAAGTTTGACAAAGGTTCATCCATCAAGAAAACTTTTGCATCACGGACGATCGCACGACCCATGGCAACACGTTGACGTTGACCACCTGAAAGGTCAGCTGGTTTACGATCCAAGAATTCTTTCAAGCCAAGGATTGCTGCAGCTTCTTGAACACGTTTGTCAATGTCTTCCTTGCTGTATTTACGCAATTTCAAACCGAAAGCCATGTTGTCATATACAGTCATGTGTGGGTAAAGAGCGTAGTTTTGGAATACCATGGCGATGTCACGGTCTTTTGGAGCTACGTCGTTGACAACTACACCATCAATAGATGCGGTACCTTCTGTGATGTCTTCAAGACCAGCAATCATACGAAGAGTTGTTGATTTACCACATCCTGAAGGACCTACGAAAACGATAAATTCTTTATCTTTGATGTCCAAGTTGAAGTCTTCAACTGAATAGTGTTCGCTGTTTGGATATTTTTTGTAAATATTTTTAAGATTTAATTCTACCATCGAGGTGAACTCCTTTTGTCTTTTGATAGTTTTATTATAAATGAAAACGCTTTACATTTCTATGGCAAGGTGACCAAAAAAATAAAAAAGTTCTGTGCAACTTGCACAAAACTTTAGAGAATATCTGGTAAAATCAACTGATAACACAAGGTAAGGTCCGTTAACTCCTTCAACTGAAGCCCTGTCAATTCTTCCCATTTGTCAATCTTGTATTGAAGAGAATTGCGGTGCAGATAGAGTTGCTGGGCTGTTTTAGTCAGAACAGCACTGTTTTCCCAAAGGGAGAGAATGATTTCCTGAATCTGGTCCTGATCCAAGATCATCTGGTGCAGGCATTCCTTGATTACCTTCAGGTCCACAAGTCTTTCCCCCATACTCCAAAGATAGAGCTGTGAAAAAGTGTGAACTCCTTGATGGCCCTGACGCCACCAAGTCTTAAACAAATCCCGCTCCGCTTTGATCAAGTCGGACAGAGCCTGATACCCAGCCTGTGACCAGACCTGCCCCAACATGATAGACAGACGAAGACCAAAGTCATACTCAACTGCCTCAATCGTATCGGATAAGATTGAGCGGACAGAGCTGTATTTATCTTGTTGAAGAACAAATACATAATCCTGAGCACCAACCTGTAGCACTGTTTGGCAGTTGGGAAAAAGAGTCCGCATCATGTCTAGCCAAGAAGTTAGATTTTCCTGTTGGAAATAGGAAAGATGGCAATAAACCAGCTGAATCTTTTTAAAAGTTTGAGGCGCCTGCCCCTTTCCCTCAATCAGATAGGAATACCAAGGATTGAGCGAACGAGCCTGCTCCTGCTGGGTTAAAAGGGCAATTAACTGCTTTTCACGTTCAGTGAGATTGGTCTCCTCCAGTAAAATCCACTGTTGAGAAGATAGAGGAAGTGTAAGATATCCTAGTTTCTCTATTGGCTGATCTGAAATCTGAGCCTCAGGAAACCAGTCTAGTAATTCTTTTGCAAGCATTTCTACGCCTCCACTTTTTGGATACACCACGAAATCAAGGTCTCTAGACGCCCCATATTTTCAGTCAGATGGAGATAGCCCATCACTGCTTCAAAACCTGTAGACATGCGGTAGGTCACCACATCAGCATTTTTAGCCTTTGTATGACTATTGGTATTGCGACCTCGTTTATAGATTTCTTCTTCCTTTTCCGTCAAGACATGCTCCTCCAACATGAGGGCAATCAGACGAGCCTGAGCCTTGGCAGACACATACTTGGTCGCCTCTTGGTGAAGTTTATTGGGCTTGGTCATGCCTTTGAGGATGAGGTGGCGGCGAATATACATGGAATAAACCGCATCCCCCTCAAAAGCCAGCGCAATCCCATTAATGAGATTAACATCAATCACGTGTCCACCTCACTCCATCCTTGGTGTCAAGGAGCTTAATTCCTTGAGCAGCCAATTGGTCACGGATTTGGTCTGCTGTTGCAAAGTCACGATTCGCACGCGCCTCTTGACGTTTTTGGATTAAGGCTTCAATTTCTGCATCCAAAACTTCCTCTACAAAGACAATACCAAAGACCTCCAACATATCCGCAAGAGCTTGCTTAACACTTGCATCATAGTTGCCGGAGTTGATCCACTTAGCCATTTCAAAGACAACTGTGATGCCATTGGCAGAGTTAAAGTCCTCATCCATGGCTGCTACAAACTTATCTTTAAAGGCTTGTAACTCTTGAATATCTACAGTCTCAGAAAATGGTTGCTCGTAAGTGTTCTTCAGATATTTGAGATTAGTCTCGGCATCACGCACTGCCTTTTCCGTAAAGTTGATTGGTTTACGGTAATGCTGAGTGGCAAAGAAGAATCGAAGCACTTGGC
This sequence comes from Streptococcus oralis subsp. tigurinus, assembly GCF_002096275.1. GTDB lineage: Bacteria > Bacillota > Bacilli > Lactobacillales > Streptococcaceae > Streptococcus > Streptococcus oralis_CN. The sequence continues at coordinate 728,856 of NZ_NCUG01000018.1, forward strand.
CATCAATAGTCTTCAATGCATCATGCACAGTGATAAAGTTACCCAAGGACTTAGACATCTTGACATTATCAATGTTAACAAAGCCGTTGTGCATCCAGTAGTTGGCGAAAATCTTGCCTGTTTTGGCTTCTGACTGGGCAATTTCATTGGTATGATGCGGAAACTCCAGATCGGCTCCACCACCGTGAATATCAATGGTATCGCCCAAAATCTCTGTCGACATGACCGAACACTCGATATGCCAGCCCGGACGACCAGGTCCCCATGGACTGTCCCAAGAAATCTCGCCTGATTTTGCAGCTTTCCAAAGAGCAAAGTCTACAGGATTTTCCTTGCGAGCTGTTTCTTCATCTGTACGACCTGAAGCACCCAGTTCCAAGTCTTCCAAGGTTTTATTAGCCAATTTGGCGTAGTTGTGGGATTTTTCCACACGGAAGTAAACATCCCCTTGACTCTCGTAAGCATAACCTTTTTCAATCAAGTCAGCTACAAAACGAATGATGTCAGCCATAAACTCTACTACACGTGGATGACGAGTCGCAGGCTTGACGCCCAAGGCCGTCACGTCTTCACGAAAGGCAGCGATGTACTTGTCTGCAACCTCCTGAGGCGTGATGCCTTCTTCCCTGGCACGGTTGATAATCTTATCATCCACATCCGTGAAATTGGAAATATAGGTAACCTCATACCCACGGTATTCGAAATAACGTCGAATGGTATCAAAAGCCACTGTTGAACGGGCATTCCCAACATGGATATAGTTGTAGACGGTTGGCCCACAGACATACATCTTAACCTTGCCGTCCTCAATCGGGACAAATTCTCGCAAATCACGAGACATGGTGTCGTAGATTTTAATCATAAAATAATAGTCAGGAAAGCTAAAATCCAAGAACTGTTAGTTTCATCACTAAGAGTTCAATTGAATTTCAGTCCGAATATCTCTACACTTCGGAATCCCTTGCTCCTTTCTCATTCAGATAAACCACCTGAGTCTGTTTGACAAAGCCAATTTTTTCATACAAGCGCTTGGCACCTACATTGCTATCTTCCACTGCAATCTGAAATTCCTTATCATTTTGCCCAATTAGTTGGTTGACAAGGGATTTTGCTAAGTAACTTCCATAGCCTTTCCCACGTTCAGGTTCCGATATTGCTAAACCGTAGAAGTAATTCGTATTAGTCGATAAATCTACCGTGCAAGTTCCAATAACCTGACCGTCTTTTAATAAAATATATAGGCGACTTTCTGGATCTTTCAGAGCTTCAGCGACATATCTATCCTCAACTTCTCTAGATTCATGTTCCTCTGAAAATGCCTGAAATTTCAACTGACTAATTTGATCCTGATACGAACTATCTGCTAACAAAACTTCAAGATTGGAAACATTTGCTAACGGATAAGGTTTTCTATCCTTGCCTAACCAGGTTTCTGTCTCTTCATCCTCGACCAATCCCCAGTTGCTGACAAAATCAGAATGGCGGTCTAGAAAAACACGCTCTGTCTGAAAAGTAACTGAATGAATCGGAAAAGAAGCTATTTCTCTCTCAAAACTAGTAAACAATGCACGCGCAACCCCCTGACGGCGATGATCTGGATGAACCAGTATCGTCACTTCCACATCTTGGTCATCTGCATAGACAGTTAATAAACCAACAAGTTCGCCTTTTTCATAATAAAGGAAAAAGGCGGGCATGTTTGGGTCAAAATTAAGCATGTTAGAAAGATAGGGATCACGATAGGTACCGTCATAGTTTTGGCAACAGTTAATTAGTTTTTTCGCCTCAGATAACTCCTCTTGGCTTAACTTGTTTCTTGCTTGAATCATATAGGTAACCTCTACAACCCCGACGATCTGTGACTGGCTTCTTTAGCCTGCTCGAGTTTATTGACGTAGTACTCTCGTTTTTCTTCGACTTCGTGGATCGTTGGCTCATCCTTCTGTCCATGAACTCGGACGATCTTAGCCGGAATACCGACAACTGTCACATCACTAGGTACGTCTGCCACGACTACTGCAGCAGCACCGACCTTGGCATTTGCACCAATTTCTACAGGACCAATAACTTGGGCATGTGCTGATATAAGGGCACCCTGACGAACGGTCGGATGGCGTTTGCCACAGTCTTTTCCTGTCCCACCGAGAGTCACTCCATGATAGAGCAGAACGCCTTTTTCAACAATCGCCGTCTCTCCAATCACCAGACCTGAACCATGGTCGATAAAGACACCTGAATCAATCTGGGCACCCGGATGAATCTCAATCTGAGTCCAAAAGCGCCAAAATTGACTGTGCATTCGAGCCAAGAGTTTGAAGCCGTGCTTCCAGAGAAAATGCGAGAGACGGTGGGCAGCCAAGGCCTTGACACCTGGATAAGTCAGCAAAACTTCCAAACTGTTGCGTGCCGCTGGATCATTTTCTTTTACAATATCAATGGTTTCGCGCCACCATCCCATACATTTCTCCTTTTCTTATTCTGAATCTTTTGGTGTTTCTGTAACTTCTTTCTTCGGTTTGTGATCCTTGTGATGACGTGGACGGTGAGGTCGCTCAGACTTTTCGCCTTTTTCATCATGCTCAGGTTTTGGCGGACGAGGAAGAAGTGCCTTCATAGAGGCATCGATACGGCCTTTTTCATCAATCTTGATAACCTTAACATCGACTTCATCACCGATAGCTACCAAATCCTCGACACGGTTGGTACGAGTCCAAGCCATTTCAGAAATGTGCACAAGTGCATCTGTCTTATCAAAGAGGTTGACAAAGGCACCGAATTTCTCGATACGAACAACCTTAGCATGGTAAACTTCATCCACTTTGGCTTCACGAACCAAACCAGCGATAATTTCTTTGGTACGGTTAATGGCATCTTGGTCGCTAGAGTAGATAGAAACATTACCTTCTTCGTCGATATCAATCTTAACGCCAGTTTCAGCGATAATCTTGTCGATGGTTTCTCCACCTTTACCGATGACAATCTTAATCTTGTCCACATCAATCTTGATGGTATCAATTTTCGGTGCAGTTGGAGCCAATTCTGGACGAACTTCTGGGATGGTTGCTTCAATCACATCAAGGATTTCAAAACGAGCTTTCTTGGCTTGAGCAAGAGCCTCAGTCAAGATTTCTGCAGTAATTCCCTGGATCTTGATATCCATTTGGAGGGCTGTAATCCCGTCACGAGTACCTGCAACTTTAAAGTCCATATCTCCAAAGTGGTCTTCCAATCCTTGGATATCTGTCAATACTGTATAGTTGTTTCCGTCGGAGATGAGACCCATGGCAATACCAGCTACTGGCGCTTTGATTGGCACACCACCAGCCATAAGGGCAAGAGTTCCCGCACAGATAGATGCTTGAGATGAAGAACCGTTTGATTCCAAGACTTCTGCTACCAAGCGGATTGCATATGGGAATTCTTCCAAACTTGGCAAGACTTGAGCAAGAGCACGCTCACCGAGAGCACCGTGACCAATTTCACGACGACCTGGCGCACCATAACGACCAGTTTCCCCGACAGAGTATTGAGGGAAGTTATAGTGGTGCATAAAGCGTTTCTTGTACTCTGGATCCAAACCATCAATAGTCTGAGTTTCACCCATCGGTGCCAAGGTCAAGACTGAAAGAGCCTGAGTTTGCCCACGAGTGAAGAGACCTGAACCGTGCACACGAGGAAGGAAGTCAACAACCGCATCCAAAGGACGGATTTCATCGACCTTACGCCCGTCAGGACGCACCTTGTCTTCTGTGATCAAACGGCGCACTTCAGCGTGTTCCATTTGTTCCAAGATTTCAGCCACATCACGCATGATTCGTTCAAATTCTTCGTGGTCTGCATATTTTTCTTCATACACAGCAGTCACTTGGTCTTTAACTGCTTGAGTTGCAGCTTCACGAGCCAATTTTTCTTCTACTTGGACAGCTTTTTGGAGGTCGCTGTTGTAGGCTGCGATGATTTCAGCCTGCAAGTCCGCATCCACATGAAGCAATTCCACTTCCGCTTTTTCCTTACCAACTGCCGCAACGATTTCTTCTTGGAAGGCAATCAATTCTTTGACTGCTTCGTGCCCTTTCAGAAGGGCTTCCAACATGATTTCTTCTGACAATTCTTTGGCACCAGACTCTACCATGTTGATGGCGTGCTTGGTACCAGCTACTGTCAATTCAAGAAGAGATTGCTCTGCTTGTTCTTGAGTAGGGTTGATGATGATTTGGCCATCTACATAACCCACTTGTACCCCAGCAATAGGTCCGTCAAATGGAATATCTGAGATAGAAAGTGCCAAGGATGAACCAAACATAGCTGCCATCGGTGCAGATGCATTTTCATCATAAGAAAGGACCGTGTTAATCACTTGTACTTCGTTACGGAAACCTTCCGCAAACATAGGACGGATTGGACGGTCAATCAAACGCGCTGTCAAGGTCGCATCTGTTGATGGACGTCCTTCACGTTTCATAAAGCCACCAGGAAACTTCCCGGCCGCATACATTTTTTCTTCGTAGTTGACTTGAAGAGGGAAGAAATCCCCAGTTGCCATCTTCTTAGACATGACGGCAGCAGTCAAGACAGTTGACTCACCGTAACGCACGACAACAGAGCCATTTGCTTGCTTAGCAACCTGACCAGTCTCTACGATTAACTCACGACCCGCAAAAGTCGTTTGAAACACTTGTTTTGTCATTTTAATCCCCTTTGGATTGATGAAATTATACGCCTTGCCTACAAAGATCAAGATACTAAGGTCGCAAAAAGCAAAGTAAAAATAGGAAACTGGCGAAGTCTTCGATGAAGAAAAGACAGTTTATCTTTTTTACACAGCTTTTCGGCCGGGTTCAATTACACAAGATACTAAGCCGTTAAGCAACTCAAAGGAAAATAGGAAATCGAACGACGGAGCGACTGCTCCTAGGTAGATTTATCTTTTTCCACAGAGTTGTAGGCGTGTTCAGTTACGCAGGATACAAATCATTAGAAAGGATTGATGCTAAAGCATCTAAGCCTTTCACGCTAATCGCTATCATGCGATTAGGTAAATGCTTTACTAACTCCCTTGTCAAATAATATCGATTTGACTCGCTCGTGTCGCTAAACCTTGCAGTTTGAATGCATTGTATTATTTTATACCCTCATCTTTGTATCAAGTACGTACAGAGTCTATTTTATCATATTTTTCTTAAAAATGCGGGCTTTTCTATTAAAAAGGAACCATTCCCCCATGAAAAGAGGAATGGTTTGTTGTTTATTCTATTTAGCAAATTCTTTGGCTTTCACATCTGTCATTTTTTATTTAAAAGCAAGTGAATGACAAGCTGTCGTCTCAGTACTAAAAGAGTCGATTATCCCAAAGACTGATGGTTAAACAAGGCATGGGTTGCTTGGTGGATGTATTTTGCTGTTTCAGCATTGTTCATGGTGTAGAGATGCACACCTGCGACATCCTGGGTCACCAAGTCCACGATCTGATCCACGGCATAGGCAAGTCCTGCTGCTCTGAGCGACTCAGGGTCATGCTCATACTTGTCTAAGATGGCCTTGAATTTACGTGGAAGGTGGATATTCTCACACGTTTTCAAGAGACGGAGAGCCTGATTTCGATTCAGAATTGGCATAATCCCCGCATGAATAGGAACATCAATCCCTGCCAAGGTACACTTGTCTTGGAAATCATAGAAACGCTCATTGTCAAAGAAAAGCTGCGTTACAAGGCTTGAACAGCCTGCATCCACTTTCTTCTTGAGATTTTGAATATCCGAGATCTGGTTTGGCGAGTCAGGGTGCCCTTCTGGATAGCAAGCGCCAACAATATCAAAGTGAGGGGCTTGTTCCTTGATGAACTCGATCAAGTCCGTTGCATAGCGGAAATCTTTTTGAGGCTCCACATCAGGAATAATATCCCCACGTAAGGCCAAGATTTTCTGTACCCCAACCTTGTCCAAGTCTGCAATGGTTTCAGCAACCTTTTCCTTGGTAAGATAGATAGCTGGCAAGTGGGCAATAGTTGGAATCGCTAAGTCATTCTGAATAAAGTCAGCCAAACGAACCGTTGTTTCCTTGATATTAAATTTATTATTGCTGGCGGTCACACTGATAAAGTGCGGTGTTAACTCTCGCATATCCTGCAAGGCAGAAATAATTTTATCATTACCCACTGCTGGGTTTGGAGGGAACACTTCAAATGAGAGTGACGGTGTTTGGCGTGACATATGTAATAACCTTTTCTAGTTGATTTCTTTTTGAACAACCATTGTATGGAGAGAAATCTTATCTTACAATTTCTCACGCGCAGCTTTTGCTGCTTCTACAAGGCGGATTAAGCTTTCTTTTGTTTCTGGAATACCACGTGTTTTCAAACCGCAGTCAGGATTAATCCAAACTTTCTTGCTTGGTACTTTGGCAAGGATAGCATCAATTGTGTGGTCGATTTCGCCTTCGTTTGGCACACGAGGAGAGTGGATATCGTAAACCCCAGGTCCCACTTCTGTTTGGAAGTTTTTCGCTTTGAGTTCGTCCAAGATTTCAAGGTTTGAACGGCTGGCTTCAAAGGAAATAACGTCCGCATCCATGTTGTCGATAGCTGGGATGATATCTGTAAATTCTGAGTAACACATGTGAGTGTGGATTTGAGTATCTGGCGCAACTGTAGAGTGTACCAAGCGGAAGGCTGGAATAGCCCAGTCAAGGTAGTCTTCATACCAGTCGCTACGACGGAGTGGCAATTTCTCACGAAGAGCAGCCTCGTCGATTTGGATGATTTTCACACCTGCAGCTTCAAGGTCAAGAACTTCATCCTTGATTGCAAGAGCAATTTGAAGAGTAGAATCCTTGATCGAGATGTCTTCACGTGGGAATGACCAGTTAAGGATGGTAACAGGCCCAGTCAACATACCTTTAACAGGTTTGTCAGTACGGCTTTGTGCGTAGCTAGACCATTTCACAGTGATTGGGTTGAGACGAGTGACATCACCCCAGATGATTGGTGGTTTAACCCCACGCATACCGTATGATTGTACCCAACCATTCTTAGAGAAGAGGTAACCTGACAGGTTTTGACCAAAGTACTCAACCATGTCGTTACGCTCGAACTCACCGTGTACAAGCACGTCAAATCCAACTTCTTCTTGCCATTTGATCCATTCATCGATAGTTTCAGCAAGGAAAGCGTCGTACTCTTCTTGTGACAATTCACCCTTACGGTAAGCCAAACGTTTGGCACGGACTTCCTTAGTTTGAGGGAATGAACCGATAGTTGTTGTTGGAAGAGCTGGAAGTTTAAAGGCTTCTTCTTGGATAGCTTCACGTTCTGCAAAGGCTGGCAAACGAGTGTAGTCTGCGTCTGTCAATCCAGCGATACGCGCACGAAGTTCTGCATTTTCACCCACACGCTCAGTCGCAAAGAGTTCTTTGTTAGCTGCAAGAGCTTCTGCATCTTGACCATTGCGGATAGCATCCAAGTCACGAAGTTCTTCCAATTTTTCAACTGCAAAGGCAAAGTGGTTCAAGATTGCTGGTTCAAATTCTTCGTTAGCTGTTGTAAATGGCACATGAAGAAGTGAACATGAACTTGTCAAGACAATGTTTTCAGCTGGGATTTGCTCAAGAACAGCCAAGCTCTTTTCGTAGTTGTTGCGCCAGATGTTTTTACCATTGACAATACCTGCATAGAGAGTCTTGTCAGCTGGGAAACCACCTTTCACAAGTTCAAGAGTTTTCTTACCTTCAACGAAGTCCAAACCGATGGCATCTACTGGCAAGTTCACAAGGTCAGAGTAGACGTCACGAACGTCACCGAAGTAAGTTTGAAGCAAAACTTCAAGACCTTTTTTATCAGCCAAGAGTTTGTTGTAGAGGTTCAAGAAGAGAGCTTTTTCTTCAGCTGTCAAATCTTTGACAAGAGCCGCTTCGTCGAGTTGGATGCGAGTCGCACCAAGTTCAGCTAATTTAGCAAAAACTTCTTGGTAAGCAGCTACTAAGCTGTCTACGAAGTCTTCTGCTTTCACGCCTTCTTCAAAGTCTGACAATTGAAGGAAAGTGAATGGACCGACGAGAACTGGACGAGTTTTGAGACCAAGTTCTTTTGCTTCTTGGAATTCATCAAAAATCTTGTGACCTGCCAATTTTACTTGAGTGTCTTTTTCAAACTTAGGAACGATGTAATGGTAGTTAGTGTTGAACCATTTCTTCATCGGAAGGGCACGCACGTCCCCTTTTTCTCCTTGGTAACCACGCGCCAAAGCAAAGTAGCGCTCAAGGTCAGACAAGTCCAAGTTTTGAACGGATGCAGGTACCACGTTGAAAAGGAAAGCTGCATCTAAGAAGTTGTCATAGTGAGAAAAGTCATTTGATGGGATTTCAGTGATGCCTTTTTCTTTGACAATGTTCCAGTGTTTTGCACGCAATTCTTTAGCCGCAGCCAAGAGTTCTTCTTCTGAGATTTCTTTTCTAAAGTATTTTTCAGTTGTAAATTTTAATTCGCGGAACTCACCCAAACGAGGGAAACCGATGATCGTAGTTGACATGATGTGTCCTCCAAAATTTGTTGTTGAAACTATCTTAACAGAAAAGAAACTGTCTGTATAATTGTAAATAATTAGGCTTTGATATAGTTTGAAACTATATCACTCTTTTAGACAACTGAAAAAGACTTGAGACCAGTGTCTCAAATCCTTTGTATAGCTTGTTTTGTGGCTGTATTTTAGTTGGAATGCTCAAACGAGCTATTGGCGATTCTCATCAGTGACTATGGCTTGCTATTAGAAAAGACTATAGGTTGATTTTCTTTTGTAATTCTGATATTTCCCTGGAAAAGTGCGGACGGGAGCAAATTACTTCGTAATTTCATCCCTAATTTTTGAGCAAAAATGTCTCAAAAATCCCGTCCTAGATAATAATAAATTATTATCTAGAATACCACTATAGCGGGAAATATCCTATAAAAGCTCACTTCGTTCGCCCTTGGCTTTCAAATACAACTCAAAAGTTATTAAAAGTAAATCCTAATATTCATAAAAAGGAGACCTTAGAAAAACTCTAAAGGTCTCATCTTTATTATTCGAAAAAATTACGAGAAGAGTTATAATGTGGAGCTAATCCTGACTCTTACTCCAGCTCAATGCCTTTCTCTCGGAGATTAGCCAAACACTCCTCATAGTATTCTGCATCATGCTCACTATAGACGGGATTGCCCAACTTTTCCTCAGGCAAGTCTTGATAAGGATGACAGGTCTTTCCACGGTAGTTCTTATCCAGCCATTCTGGACTGACATTGTAGCCACGGTCAGCCATCTCCTCCATGATCAAGCGATGATAGGCATAGAGGTGATAAGGCGAGTGAGTAAAGACATAGTCCACAGTCGCATGTTTTTTGCCCCAACCATTGCCACGCAGGGCGCAGCACTCTCGATGTTGCCCCAAAAGTTGCGGACGGGGAAGTTGTGAAATCAAAGCCTCATGCCAAAGTCTCATGGGAGTCTCCTTTCAGTAAGGTCGAATGTTGCAAGTAGGTATTGGGATAGCGATCAAGCAACTCTCGAGTCTTAGCAATCAAGTCTTCCTTGGAAACCTGACCAAAGCGGTAGCGATCCAGCAAGAGCATATAGTCCTTGCGCTCGGAATCTGTCGCTTTCTTTTTGAAATAGCCCCAAATATGCTGAAAGGCATTGCAAACCTGACCTCTGTGTTCTGGGATTTGACAGGCACGGTCAATCATATCTTGAACCAGACTCAGCTCCACTTTTTCATTCTTCAAGTATTGGCGAATCTCATTGTAAATATTGCTGGAATGACTCAAAACGAGGTATTTGTTTCTAGCCCAGAGTTGTTGGCACTGGGATTTTTGGTTAGTTTGTTCCATGTTTCTCCTTGTTAACTATCAGTTTCCAGGAAATATGGAAACAAAGTTGTATCTAAAAAATGAGCGAATTATGAGCGAATAAAGAGTGTTTTTTGTAGTTCCTGATTTTTCTAATAAACCTTGTTCGACAACCCCTTAAATACCTGAATATGTCTCTACTAACAACTGAATCTTACGTAAAACTTCTTGCTTTTTCCGTTCACGCGCTCCCTGTCGACGAGAAGTTGGCGGAATAATCGAATCCAAATCAGTCCCACTATTTTCAGCATAACCTCGTTGAATTGATTTGTCTATGAATAATTGGTAATCAGCTACAAGTTTCTCAGACTCAGCTAGATCATGGATTGCGATTTTCTTGCGCTCCTTACCATATTCGTAGAAAGCATTGATAATCCCATCATGATCTTTCAATTTTTGCAAATCGGTGTCATTGATAAATCCAATAACCAACTCTTCTTTGGCACGAATATCGATACTAGAACGAATCACACGACTAACTTCTGCTTTCATTACTTCTTTAGACTCAGAATTCTTCGATTTTTCAACAATCAATGCCAGAATATAGTCTAGGTTGATCTCATCTGTTTTTAAGAGTTCAATTTCAAATTCAACATCTGAAAGGTCAATCTCTAAATCTTTGGTCTTTTCATAGTTTTTCAGATTTAAGAATTCATCTCGAATTTCCACATAGGCGCTTCTTAAATCCTGAAGATAACCTTCAGAAATAGGTTTGTCGATTTCTTGGAATTCGTCATAATTCCGAAGAACATTATCAAGTTTCAACAACTCGCCAAACAACTTAACAAACTCTTTTTTCTCATGTTCTGTTTCAATTTCTTGCGGATTTGGGAATTTCTCAAGAATTTCCTGACAGACTGCTGTATAGCCTTTTACCTCGATACCTGTTACCTGATCGACAAAACCATCCATGTATTCGCTAAAGCTTTTTTCTAAGATGATTTCAAGTTTGTTTGTATCCCCAAAAACTTTAATAGCTTCTTGCGTAGCCTTTTCTAAATCACGGAAACAAACAATATTCCCAAAAGGTTTAACCTTGTTAAAAATTCGATTGGTTCTCGAGAATGCTTGAATCAAACCATGATAACGAAGGTTTTTATCGACAAAGAGAGTATTCATGGTTGGAGCATCAAATCCCGTCAAGAACATACCCACTACAATCAGCAAATCCACTTCTTTAGACTTAACTCTCTTAGAAAGGTCACGATAGTAATTTTGAAACTCTTTCCCATCAGTTGAGAAGTTAGTCTTGAACATGTGATTATAGTCATCAATCGCTTTTTCCAGAAACTCTTTAGAAGATTGTGGCATGGCTGTATCTTGCGGTTCGAGCTCTTCATCTTGAATTTCCCCATAAGCTGACTGTTCTTCATTTGGTGCGAAGCTAAAGATGGTTGCAACTTTCAAGCGTTTAGCTTCTGGTAAAGTTGCTTGTTGTCGCTGGAGTTCATCATAGTATAACTTAGCAGCTTCAATACTTTGTACAGCTAGCATGGCATTAAATCCAAACAGTTGTTTTTGCTTATGAGTATAATGTTGATTTCGATGCGTTTTGTCATTATAAACTCTCAACAGGTACTCTGTGATGGTTGCTATCCGTTCTGGATGCAAAAGGAGTTCCTTCTCCATCTTTTTGAGTTTCTTCTCATCAGACTCTTGACCAACTGCTTTTTCTGCTTCTCTATATTTATTGATTTCAGGCTTGATATAGTTATAGTCAACCTTGAACTTCAATACTTTTTTATCTCGAATAGCATCTGTGATAACGTAATTATGAAGTTGTTCTCCAAAAACTTCCTGGGTCGTTTCACCCGTTAAGCTATTTTCTGGGAAAATCGGTGTTCCTGTAAATCCATACAAAGCGTACTGTTTAAAGGCCTTCTTAATCCGCTTCTGCGCCTTCCCAAACTGCGAACGATGACACTCATCAAAAATCAAGACACATTTCTTAGCATAGACTTCATGATTTGGATTTGCTGTGATAAACTTGTTTAACTTTTGAATAGTTGTGACAATGATTCGATCATCATTTTCTTCGATACTTCGTTGGAGTTCTTTTGTATTGTTACTACCATTGACTGAATTTGGCTGGAATTTTTGATACTCCTTCATGGTTTGATAGTCTAAGTCTTTTCTATCCACCACAAAAATCACTTTGTCAATATAGTCCAACTCTGTTGCCAAACGAGCAGTTTTAAAGCTGGTCAAGGTTTTCCCTGAACCCGTCGTATGCCAGATATAGCCACAGGCATTGATCGTACCGAAATTCTTCATTTCATTTGTGGAATGAATCTTTCGTAAAATACTCTCCGTTGCTGCTATCTGATAAGGGCGCATGATGAGCAAGGTATTATCAGCATCAAAAACACAATACTTGGTTAAAACTTCTAAAAGAACTCGTTTGCTCAAAAAGGTAACGGTAAAGTCTTCAAGGTCATGAATTGTTTTATTTTTACGGTCTGCCCATTCACAGGTGAACTCATAATGATTTTTATTTTGAGCTGTCGTATTTGCAAAGTAGCGTGTATAAGTGCCATTCGAAATCACAAAAATCTGAATATATTTGTATAAAGAATTTTCACTATTGAAACTTTCCTTACTATATCTATGGATTTGTTCAAAAGCTTCTTTAAGGCTAACCCCGCGTCTCTTTAATTCAATCTGAACTAATGGAAGACCATTCACTAAAATCGTGACATCATAACGGTTGGTATGGCTACCCACTTGGGTCACTTGGTTGATAACCTGCATGCTGTTATTGTGAATGTTTTTCTTGTCAAGGATGAAAATATTTTTTATCCGTCCATCATCAAAAATAAAGTCATAGATATGATTTTCTTGGATTTTTCGTGTTTTTTCAACTAGCCCTTCATTAGGACAGTCCAGATACTTCACTACAAAGCGTTGCCACTCTGCATCCGTAAAGGTCACCTTATTGAGCTTTTCAATTTGAACCTTGGCATTTGATAAGAGCTCTTCAGGTGTATGGATATCTAGTCGTTCGTAGTTAAGATAATTAACCAAATCAGAAATCAGCTGATTTTCTAGATCAGCCTCTGACTGGTATTCTCTATCTGTGCGATACTCTGGTTGATACTCAGCCAAGAGAATCCCTTCATTTGTTTCCGCAATTACTTCATGTACCTTTGAATAATCAACCATAGTATGCTTCCTTGTTTGTTTTAATTGAGATTCTATCTCAAAATGATGAAAGAATTTATCTAGTAAAGTGTAATAATTGTTCTCTCCAGTATTCATACTGTTTCTGTCTTAGTTCGATTTCTTTTGGAAGACCTTCAGAAAGAGAGTTGGTTAGGGTGTTAAAATTGTCAAGAATAGAGACGATTCTTTTTTGTTCAGTGAGTGATGGTAAGTAGAACGTTACTTTATCAATAGCATCCTTCGATAATCTAGGAATACTAGCCTTTCGAACCTGTGATTTAAGTCTATCTTGCTTACTTAACAAGACATAGTACATAAATTTATCAGAAATATTATCTGACGTCTCTAATGTGTAGACATCATCTGCTGCCCAAAAGTCCACAGCGCTATAGCCAATTTCACCAGCCGCCCCTGCACAAATTACAAAACTAGTATTTTTCACTCTGTTTGATTCGGTATAATATCCCAAGGGCGCCAAACTATTTTGATAAACTGGAACACTTCCTGAAGTAGTTAGTTGCTTTCTAACAAGACGTTTCCCACGTTTCAAATTGACAACTTGTCCGACCTTCACTCGAATTGGACCAAATACCCACTGTAATAGCCTGATAAGAGCGGAATTGTCCCACTCCTCTACTCTACTCTCAGTGTACTCGCCTTCAGCGACGAATGTCAAGAGTTTTTCTCTAAAATATTCATACTGTTTTTGACGAAGTTCAATCTCCTTGGGTAGTCCGATGTTTAGGTCATTACAAACCTTGTCAAAGTTGTCTAGAACTTGAACAATACGAGACTGAATTTCGAGAGAAGGGACTGGGATTTTGAACGTTTTTATCATCCCCGCATTGATATTAGATTGCGATCCTTGTCCCATTGATTTTAATATTTCGTAATTATAAGTCAACCAGTGGTAAACATAACGATAATTTGCTATATCTTCATCTACCTCAATGTTACAGCATGCTTGATTTGTTGTTAATGGAATTTTGGCAATACCTACTTTTGCAGCAGTTGCTCCGTACATAGCCACTATAACCGCGTTTTTTTCAATCCATTTAGCCGATGAATTCGCTAATCCTTCTTCCGTTATGCTTAATTCTGTATCATAAATCTCCCGAAAATCCACCTCTTGAGTTCTAAGCCAAGGAATTGAACCTCCATAATATAAGCTATTTGATCTATCCGGTGTCCCTCCAGACGTTACCTTCTTAGAAACATCTAGAAGTGTCTTCCACTCAACCTGATAGACTTCATCCTCAAATGATAAGAGTTTATCTCGATAATAAGAGTATTGCTTTTTACGTGAGGTCAATTCTGAGGTCAATTCTGAGGTCAATTCTGTAACATACTCAGTCATTTTGTCAAGTTTTTGCACGATTTTTTCTTGAATTTCTAGAGAAGGGGTTGGAATTAGGAGTTTTGAAACGTCCTTAGGATATACATGCGGCACACCTGAACCTTTTTTCAAACTAAAAATAATTTCTTGTTTTTCCAGAAGACAATGATATAAATACTTCGTATTTAACATTTCCTCAAATGGTTTAATAGAAAAAGCATCTGATACAAAGATAGGTTCTTTCCAATACATCACAAAACCTGCATATGCTCCACTACCTGCAACAGTTATTGTTTCACCTTCTCTGTTAAATTCTCCATGGAAGTATGCAGGTTTCTGACCTCCAGAAATAACTGGATAAGGTCCATCAGTAGCTGTTTTATAGGTAATTGTTTTCCCACGTTTTAAAAATGCCACTTCCCCCAACTCTTTCCACTCAACAGAACAGTTTTGAATTTCTTCCAGGATGTTCATATCATACTTCCTCATTTCTTTAGCACTACTTCCCACTCCTCCACAAATCCAATATGATGCAGATGAATCACTGTTTGATAGCGTTTAATGAGTGCTGACAATTCACATAAAAATCCTTCATTCCATTTTTTCTTATCAGGGTAGAGACTTTTAACTGCGTAAAGTTGCGCCATTAGTCTATTTCTCAATTTACTATTTTCATTCATAAGAGCAGGGAGTTGACCAGGTATCTTTGTGAAGCTTGTGTAGTATAATCGATTATAATGGGCGCAGTAATTTCTTAAAACCACTGCAACTTCTAGATAGGTTCTAATTTGAGTGGACTTTATACCGACATTTTTAGCAATTTCTTGTTGAATATCTATCGGAGAATCTGCAAAAAATTTCGAAGTCATTCCAAAAGTAAAAAATTCTACTAAAACCCAAATAGGGAATTCTCCATCATATTTTCGCTGATGATGCTTATAAATCGGGCTTTTCTGTCTATGGCTCAATTCTTTTTCAATATCTTCTAAAAATTCATCATGTTTATGAAATTTATTAAAATTAATCACTTCTTTATAAGCTAAAGCTCCGTATTTGTTTCCATGATGATAGGCAACTTGAGTCCTAAAATACAACTCAATATCCTCTAAATACTTGAAAATAAGCAAACGTAACTCTGCATCAAAACAAGCAATTCCATAGATTTTCTCCAAAGAAACCTTACTAGAATCATACTTCTGCGTGTCTTTATCACGAAAAGGTAAAAAATAAGCAGTTAGCCGATAATAATTAACCTTTTGTAAAATATCAATCGCATACTCCTTTGATTTGATATCTTTACAACCGTGCTCAATTAATTTGGCTACCTGCTCATCCCAAGTTTTAAATTCTTTAATTTTCATAATAACTTCCGTATAAAAAAATGTCCGCCTTGTCACATCAAAGAGAGGTGGGCGGTCCTATCAATTCTATTATACCGTTTTTAGCAGATAATTCAAGGATTTTTTTACTTTTTTTAAAATTATTTTCAATATAGTATACACAATAACCAATCACTAAAATAATGTCGAGATTATAGTAGGCAACTTTTTTCGACTGAGTTTCCCCAGCCATTGCACCGTGACGAGTGGTTGTCAACTGATAGTTGACAACCACTGTTTCATCCAATTCACCATCCTCAAATATTGCCTTGATATGTTTACTAATGTTTTGCTTGGAAGTTTGAAAGAGCTCAGCTAGTTCTTGTTGGGTCAGCCAGACCGTTCCATTATCCAAGTGAAGCTCAATAGCGGACTTGCCATCATCTGTTCTATAGAGAATCACATCATTTGCCATGGCTCAATTCCTCTACAATCTTGTCTATCTCTGCACGCAAGTAATCAATCTTAGTAACAGTCTCAGCAATTTCTTTATTGAGCACATCAATATCAATCTTCTCACGAGTGTTTTCTTGTTCAACATAGGTTGAGACAGATAGATTGTAATCTTGATCTGAGCCAATCACCTCATTATCAACAAGAGCAGATTTATAGTCAACATTTTGATAATTAGAGAATAATTCAACTATATGCTCGATATTGCTATCCGTCAAGACGTTGTTATTGGTTTCTTTTTTGAATTCTTTACTCGCATCAATAAAGAGTGTTTTATTTTCAAGTTTATTCTTCGCCAGAACTAAAATCGTAGTTGCGATAGAAGTTCCAAAGAAGAGGTTGTCTGGAAGGGCAATGACTGCTTCAACAAAGTTGTTATCTACCAGATACTGTCGAATGGTCTTTTCAGCTCCTCCACGATAGAAAATTCCTGGGAAACAAACAATGGCTGCCCGACCTTTATTGGACAAGTGGTTTAGACTATGCATGATAAAGGCAAAGTCAGCTTTTGACTTAGGAGCTAACTTACCAGCTGGTGCAAAACGATCATCGTTTATCAGAGTTGGATTTCCATCTCCCACCCATTTAACAGAATACGGAGGGTTAGAAACAATAGCATCAAAAGGCTTTTCTTCCAAATGCTGAGGATTTAAGAGAGTATCTCCTCGCTTAATATCAAAATTATTGTAGTTGATATTGTGCAAGAACATATTCATACGAGCCAAGTTGTAATTGGTCATATTGATTTCCTGACCAAAGAATCCATCTTCCAAGATATGATCTTCGTATTGTTTTTTCATTTGAAGAAGGAGAGAGCCTGAACCACATGTCGGGTCATAGACCTTATTAATCTTGTCCTTACCAACCATGACTAGCCGAGCTAACAGTTTAGATACTGTCTGTGGTGTGAAAAATTCACCACCACTTTTTCCTGCATTACTAGCATAGTTGGAAATCAAGAACTCATAGGCATCCCCAAAGGCATCGATGTCATTTTCCTCAAAGTTGCCAAAGTTAATGCTATTGATACCATTAAGAATATCAGAAAGTCGTTTATTTTTTTCTGGAACAGTTCCACCAAGGATGTTGCTTCGGGTATCCAAGTTATCAAACAGACCTTTGATATCATCTTCTGATTTGAAGCCAATCGCTGACTTCTCAATATCTTGGAAAATATTGGCCAATTCTTCGTTTAGATTTTCATTTTGCGAGGCGTTCTCGACCACATTTTCAAAGAGTTGACTCGGAAGGATAAAGAATCCCTTATCCTCAACTGTTCCTGGTTTGAAATCTTGCTCAGCTTCTTGGTCACTTAAGTCAGCATAACGGAATTCTAAGTCGCCAGCCTCATGCTCAGCACGGTCAAAATAGTCTGCCATGTGCTCTGAAATAAAGCGATAGAAAAGGATACCTAGGATATATTGTTTAAAATCCCAACCATCTACAGCTCCACGAACATCGTCCGCAATTGCCCAGATTTTACGATGCAGCTCTTTGCGTTCTGCATTTTCTTTACTTGCCATTTTTACTTCCCTTATTTAATGCATTATCTTCTCTATTTTATCATATTTCAAGAAAAACCAATTGAACTAAGAATGAAATTGTATCCTAAAAGTTAGACAGAAAAAATCTAACTTTTAGGATGCAGTACAGAAGAGCGAGCGGTTTTCATTTTAGAGTGAATTCTGTATCCTAATGCCTTTTCAATTTTTTTCTTTCTATTTTTTAATTGTGACAACATTAGATTAGAAGTATTTGGACTAATTTTATCAAATATTTCCTGGGACCTCTGAGCATATTTTATAAAATTGCTAGGATATTTTTTTGATTTTCCAAAATCAGTATACAATGAGTAAATTTTGTGACGATTTGGTAACTTCTTTAAACCTTTCTTCCTTTGAATATATCTAGATTTGTATATCAATTTTCTACCTTCACGATAAAATTTATAGATACTCTTTTCACGAATTTTGACATTATTACCATCAAATCTAAACCCTAAATAATCTATAGCATTTACTTTGTTATGTTCATTCAATAACAAAGTATCATTAATAAAAAATTTTTTATTTTTATCAGTCTGTAAATGAATTTTATTCTCATCTGATAATTCTTTTAATAAATTTGTAATCGCCTCTACAAAATTATTTCCATACCTAGAATACAGTTTTTCAACATCTAATACAATTATAAAATCATCAGAATATCTTTGATAAAAACCATCAAATTCTTTTGAAAGTTCAGCTAACTTCCTATCAAAATCAATAGCATAGATATTAGCAAAAATTCCACTTAATGAATTTCCTTGAGGGATTCCAAAAATATTTTTGTTTAATTTGCATTTATTATATTTCTGATATTTTCTAAAATCACCTATACTACGAAAATAACTAGCATCATTTTTCAGTACCAAAGAATCATCAGAAAAATCTAAAGTACTTTTTTCAATAAAAGCAAATTTAGTTAGTGATTTATATATGTTATACCAATCACTGGGTAATTGTTGAACTTTTAATACTCTCTGCAATCTATCCTTTAATAATTTGTGATCCAATGTATCAAAAAATTTTTCAAAATCACCAATAATTACAAAAGCATTGTCTTGCTTCTCTATAAAAGAAATCGCCTCCGCAGCGAAATCTATACTACTTTGATGTTGTTTATTCGTACGATATGCCACCGAGAAGAAATTTAATTCATTATCCTCCATCCACTCATTGTAGCAAATGTTTAGTAAGTCAGAGTAATATTTATATATCAAACCATCTAAATGGCCTGCATACATTAGAGGACGAATCTTAAACTTTACAGGTCTACCATCAATATTACTAAACTCATAACCAACGTACTTAGAACTCTTCCGCTCATAACGCAAAAAAGGAAGAAAGCTATGATGAGCAACCTTCTCCGGATTTTTAATATAATCTATTACGTCATCAATTTTAATTCGTTTATCAATATGACGATATTTCTTACACTTATACGACTTGAAATTTATTTTTTCCATAAAACAAAAGGAGCAATATTAGCAATAGGTCGGTATTCCTATAACAAAAGCTAATATTGCACACTTATTAATTTATTTTATAATACCGAATACCAAATTAGTCACGAATGTCAGAACGATTTCTTCAAAGAAATCCATCAGTAATTCCTCCAATTCTTTAAACTGGTTGATTTGACTAAGAGTCGAACGAAGATGAGGACGTTGTCGAAGTTCGAATCCAAACTGCCGACCGAGGCAGATTGCAGTAATAATCAAAATTAACATCTTCTCATCTATATTAATTATAGCACAATTTGTAGCTTGCAAGCAAGTGTCTATCATTGTGACAGATAAATTCGACTTCCCATACGGCTGAACCTATGGACAACTTTATTTTACCATTTTAAAAAACGAAGTCAAGTAATAATTAATTCAATATTTAACTATATTTAGTAATTATTTCAGAACTGATAAATTTTAAAATTAACTAACGATTCGAAGGAAACCTGCTAGGCATACACTCCGTCTGTCAGATAGAGACTCTTACTATTTTTAGATTTTAACTTTTCTAGCTTTAGAATACATCTAAACTTTAGGAAAGATGACTATTCGAAAGCTCGAAGACCCCAAAACTTTCTCAGATAGACTATTCAAAGCTTAGAATGCTCATAAATTTATGTATTTCTTATTATTCTAAGTTTAGAATGCATGTAAACTTTAGGAAGTCTATGTCTTCGAAACTTCGAATAGCTACCTACCCTACTCGAATCGGCTTTTAACCTTCTTCTTAGTCAAGATACGGTCGTTTTTGTTAGAGAGAGCTTGGATACGAGCTTCAAGAAGGATTTTCCGTCCGGCCTCTGTTCGTGTGTAGATCAGGTGATAACGTCCAATAGTTGGCGTCAGAAAGTCGAGGAATTTCTGTGCATCTTCCTTGCGCTTGTCAAAAAGACTAGGAACGACATAGTAAGGTGACTGACCTTGTCGGACCTTATCCGCCTTCAAGAGATAGCGCTGATTGTCCACTGGAGCAAAGAACTCTCCCACAGTCTGTGCAAACAGCTCCTTGTCCCTCATGCTTCCTCCCTTGAGATAGGCAAAAACCATATAGTTGTCCTTGTCCTCCTCTACCTGAACACGGGATTGATCGTCTATTAGATGCCCCGAATCTAGCAGAGACTTTCGGATCTGCTCACCAAGGAATTGCATACGCCTATAGGGGCTTTTATAGAGGAGATAGCGTGATGTAGCAAAAGCTAGAAAGAGGAGACAGGCTGCCGTAAGCCACCAAACTCTAATCAGTCTCAATCTAAACAACAAGAACAATAAATCCACTGCTAGGAGCAACAGAGACATGCGAACCCATTTTAATGCATCAAACTGGAGCATGATTGGAATCTTCTGTTGTTGAGCAGCGACTTCAGTGACAATCTCAAATCGATCCGCCACTACGAGAGCATCTTGCCATTTTTTGCGCAAGCCTGCTCGATCCTTGGAGAGACTCTTAACTCGCTCATTATACTCGCTGATTTGCTTTTTCCTAAAGGGGGGCTTTGGAAAATCCAAACGATCCAAACCGGTCTCAATACTCTCCTGATTATAGGCCAAGCCAAGAAAATGCTCCATCCGTCGCGACAAGGTCTGCAGATCCTGATTGCTCTCTGGTCTAGGCTCCTCACCAGGAAGAGTGATAAGTGCTTGCGCTTGAACGGCTACCAGATGCCAGATGTTACTGGTCTTTTCTGGATGTCCCGGCCAGATACGAATGGCACGGCCACGCATCTGGTTACTTAGCATAAAGCTCCCCACAAAGCTTCCGAGTATTAGGGAATTAACACAAGGAGCATCCCAACCCTCTCCGAGGAGAGATTTGGTTCCGACTAGGACTTGAATCTGCCCTCGTTGAAAAAGCTCCGTTACTGCCGCTACGATTCCCTTAGCTGAGCTAGGGAAACCAACCTGCACATAATCTTTTGGATCCAAGTGACCAATAGATGAGAAACTAAGAGGAACCTGAGGCAAGAGTTCCTTCAACTCTGCTACCACATCGGTAGGCAAAATAACGACACTACCTGACAAGACAGCCAAAGATACAGGGATCTCTTGCTCCTGAGCTTTTCGACGAATGCTTTCAAAATAAGGGAGAACCCCCAACTGAGAAATGGTCGCCTGATCATCTCCCAGATAGGTGGCAAAATCCTTGCGAATATAGTCAGCTAGTACTAACTGTCTCAGTTCCTGACCTAGACTTTCATACTCCGTCAAAAAGATATCGGCAACGGCAGACAACTTCCCCAGAGATTGGGTTAAAAGTTGGTCAGAAGCCTTAGACTTAACCAGATAAACCTGACGTTTTTCCACCAACCCACGAGCCTTCAAGTCAGCCTCTAACTTTTTCTTATATCCATCTAGATCCTCATACCAATCTGGTGTCTGATAGAGCATGCTCTGCAACAGTGTCTCCAGCCAGTAGGAGGTCAACGGTGGAAGCTTTTGAGTTCCCAGTAAATTTTGCAAAGAGGGAGGAATCGTTAACCCCTGAGAATGCATATAAATCAACATAGCAGACAAGTACTTGGGATCTTCTAAGAGCAAATCAGATAAAATATCCCCTTTGAGGACCTTAGACCCTGCTACAAATGTTTGAAAATCAGGATCGACTATAAGGTGATGAATATAGTCCCACTTTCTATCTTCAAACTGCCTGAGGTGTTCCGACTCTTCAGCTGTTGGTGAACAGATATAAACAAAATCCTGATGAGGGCAGAGGGTGTCTTCCTTGACTAGTTCAGGTACCGTGATTTCTTGGTCAATTTCCCCACACATTCGGATATAGCGTTCCCAGAGTTCAGGTTCGCTGTCATAAGGTGGTGTCGCTGTCAGGGAGATGACTTGCAACTGTCCATACTGCTTGCGAAAGGCTTCCAGACTTTTCCACCATTCATTGCGCAGGTGGTGGCATTCGTCCAAGCAAAGAGTAGCAACTTTCTGAGCTCTTAGACTTGCAAGCAAATCGAACCCCACAAAATCCTCTGCTTCTCCATCTTCTTGTGATTGCAGTTGGTTCATGGCACTATGAAAAGCCTGATAGGTCACAATCGTTAATGCCTTCATCTCCTTTAAGTTTTGGGAAACGAGGTCTGAAAGCCTCTGACCCTCCCCTAGAAATGCAGTTTGAATCCTATCTACCCATTGTTCACGAATGGTGACAGTCGGAACTAAGATGAGGGCTGGGTTGCCAAAACGAGCGATTAGCTCGATACCAATGGTGGTCTTTCCAGACCCTGGGGCAGCCACTAGATGAACATGACCGTCTGCTTGATAGTCCTGAAAACGATCCAAGATCTGTTTTTGATATTGGCGCCAGCTTCCTTTAAAGTTTAAACCTAACATGATACCCCTCATTCTATACCGTCATTTTCTTATTCTCATTTTACCACACTTATTTCTCCAGTCAGATAATCCAGATAGTTTTTCTTCCCAAAATATGATATAGTAGTATCATACTATCTATGAGGAGTTTACATGTCACAGGATAAGCAAATGAAAGCTGTTTCTCCCCTTCTACAGCAAGTCATCAATATCTCATCTATCGTCGGGGGAGTCGGCACCTTGATTTTCTGTATTTGGGCCTATCAGGCAGGAGTTTTACAGTCCAAAGAAACCCTATCGGCCTTTATCCAGCAAGCTGGGGTTTGGGGACCACCACTCTTTATCTTTTTACAGATTCTACAAACCGTTGTTCCGATCATTCCGGGAGCTTTGACCTCAGTGGCTGGGGTCTTTATTTACGGCCACATCATTGGAACCATCTATAACTATGTCGGTATCGTGATTGGCTGTGCCATTATCTTTTACCTCGTGCGCCTCTACGGAGCCGCCTTTGTCCAGTCGGTCGTAAGCAAGCGCACCTATGATAAGTACATCGGCTGGTTAGATAAGGGCAATCGCTTCGAGCGTTTCTTTATCTTTATGATGATCTGGCCTGTTAGCCCAGCTGACTTTCTCTGTATGCTGGCAGCATTGACCAAGATGACCTTCAAGCGCTACATGATTATCATCGTTCTGACCAAGCCCTTTACCCTAGTAGTTTATACTTATGGTTTGACTTATATCATTGATTTCTTCTGGCAGATGTTTTGAGAATAGAAAAATCCGTTTGGAAAACCAAACGGATTTTGTGGTTTATTTTGAAACTTCTTTTGCAAGGACAAAGTTTCCAAGTGTAGCAGAACCATTGCCTGCGACTGCTGGCGTCACGATGTAGTCACGCACGTCTGGTACTGGTAGATAGCCGTTGAGAAGAGCTGTAAATTTCTCACGCACACGGTCCAGCATGTGTTGTTGTGCCATGACTCCACCACCAAAGACGATCACATCTGGACGGAAAGTCACTGTAGCGTTGACCGCAGCTTGAGCGATATAGTAGGCTTGGACATCCCAGACAGAGTTGTTGAGTTCGATGTTTTCACCACGAACACCTGTACGAGCTTCCAAACTTGGTCCAGCAGCAAAGCCTTCCAAACAGCCCTTGTGGAATGGACAAACACCATTGAATTCTTTTTCAATATCCATTGGGTGTTTGGCTACATAGTAGTGACCCATTTCAGGGTGACCGACACCACCGATAAACTCACCACGTTGGATGACACCTGCACCGATTCCTGTACCGATAGTGTAGTAGACCAAGTTCTCGATACGGCCACCAGCATTGTTACGGGCAACTACTTCACCGTAGGCAGAGCTGTTTACGTCTGTGGTGAAATACATGGGTACATTTAGGGCGCGACGAAGGGCACCAAGCAAGTCTACATTTGCCCAGTGAGGTTTCGGAGTTGTTGTGATAAAGCCATAAGTTTTTGAGTTTTTGTCGATATCGATCGGACCAAATGAACCGACAGCAAGACCTGCAAGATTATCGAATTTTGAAAAGAATTCGATGGTTTTATCGATAGTCTCGATAGGAGTTGTTGTAGGAAACTGTGTTTTTTCTACAACGTTAAAATTTTCATCTCCGACAGCACAGACAAACTTTGTACCGCCCGCTTCTAAGCTTCCGTATAATTTTGTCATGATAAACCTCTTGTTTTTATTTTCTTTATTATAGCATACTTCAAAAAGTTACTTTTCTCTATATTTTAGTTTTTCCTCTGTAAATCTTACTATCTAATAAAAACGAACAAACATATCATTTGTTCGTTTTCACTTTAGAAAGGATTGATTAGATTTTCACTTCAATAACGGCATCACCCTTAACAACTGAACCGCTTGCGACTGGTGTCACAGAAGCGTAGTCTGCTGTGTTGGTTACGATAACCATTGTTGTGTCGTCAAGACCTGCAGCAGCGATTTTGTTTGAGTCAAAGGTTCCAAGAACGTCACCTGCTTTGACCTTGTCTCCTTGAGCAACTTTTGCTTCAAAACCTTCACCATTCATAGATACAGTATCGATACCAACGTGGATCAAGATTTCAGCTCCATTTGCTGTCTTCAAACCGTAAGCATGTCCTGTAGCAAAGGCGATCGATACTTCGGCATCAGCTGGTGCGTAAACCACGCCTTGGCTTGGTTTTACAGCGATTCCTTGTCCCATTGCACCACTTGAAAATACTGGGTCATTGACATTCTCAAGAGCAACTACGTCACCAACGATAGGAGTTTGGATTGTTTCATTTTGAAGAGTATCAAACTCTTCCACTACTGGTGCTTCTACTGTAGTTTCAGTAACTGTTTCTGCAGTTGCTGCTGCAGCCTCATCAGCAAAGACACCTGCCGCTTTTGTTTTACCATAGAAATAAGTTAAAGCAAAGGCTGCAACAAATGAAATCACTTCTGCAACTACATACATAGGGATTGAACCTGCTTTAATAGATAGGAATCCGATAAATCCAGCTGCTCCCAAAGAAACTGCAATGACATGGGTCAAACCTGCCACAAAGGCACCAACTGCTGAACCAGCAAGAGCACAGAAGAATGGGAATTTATATTTCAAGTTCACCCCAAATAGGGCAGGCTCAGTAATCCCAAGGAAAGCAGAGACAGCCGCAGAACTTGACAATCCTTTAGTTTTAGCATTTTTAGTCAAGAAGTAGATTGCGAGAGTGGCTGCACCTTGCGCCACGTTTGCCATTGAAGCAACAACAAAGATGTAGTCACCAAATCCAGTACCGTTATTATTGTATGCCGATAATAACTGAGTTTCAATAGCAGGGAATGATTGGTGAAGCCCCGTCATAACAATCAATGAGTATGTTCCACCAAAGAGCCCCATACCAAATGCACCTGTAGTATTGTATAGCCATACAATGACATTAGTAATCGCATCAGAAACCACCAACATCACAGGACCAATAACTGTAAAAGTTAGGAATCCTGTAATCATAACTGATAAAAGCGGAGTAAAGGTGAAGTCAACCGCAGAAGGCAATTTCTTGTGGAAGAATTTTTCTAAAGTTGCCAACAACCAGACAGCTACAAGGACTGGGATTACTTGATAAGCATAGTTTGTTTGTGTAACATGGAAACCTAAAATATCCCAAAAAGCTTCTTTACCACCCAAATCTGGTGTGGTCATAATCATACCGATAGCCGCACCAAGAAATTGGTTTGCCCCAAAACGTTTAGCCGCTGAAATCCCTACTAAAACAGGTAAGAACATAAATGGGGCAGCAGACATCAATTGAATCATCGCTGAGATCCCTTTGATAGCAGGGTACATGTCTTCAATCGATTGAGGTCCAAATAAGTCTGGTGATGTCAAGAAGTTACGTAATGCCATCAAAAGACCACCCGCAACTAATGCAGGAATGATTGGAACAAAGATGTCTGACAAAAGCTTAATCAAATCCATCAATGGATTAAATTTTTTGTCTTTATTCACAATCTCTTTTAAATCATCTGTGGAAGCTTCTTTCAAACCTGTTTTTTTGATGATTTCTGCATATACAAAGTTAACGTCTCCGGGACCAATAATAATTTGGTATTGTCCGTTAGTGCTAAAAGTTCCCTTCACATCCGCATTATTATCTAGAGCTACTTGGTTCACTTTCGTTTCATCTTTTAACACCAGACGAAGGCGAGTCGCACAATGTGCTGCAGCTACAAGATTCTCTTTGCCGACAGCCTCAATGACCTCGGCAGCAACTTTACTATAATCCATAGCAAAAATCTCCTTATAAAAACTTTGTTCTTGTTTGAAAGCGATTTTATTCGCCCTACGACTATTATTTTATCACGTTTCTAAAATATGTCAAGCGTTTTGCAGAACTTTTTATTTTCTTTATTTTTTCTCTGATTATTTTTGCTCGTTTTTGAGGAAATTTTCTTTTTCCTCAAAAAAATATCTTTATATTTGAGGAATCAAGGCTTTTATTTACATTTTCTTTCATTTTTTCGTGAAAATTTACCAGATTCCCTTTGTTTGATTTCTAGCAATCGTTTGACATATTTTTCTTTTTTTTAACATAAAAGACTTGCTTTTTTTGCCGAAAACGTTTACTATTAATAATAGAATAGAACTTATGGAGGAAAGATAAAATGGAATGGACAACTGAGCGTCGTTATAGACCCTATGAAGATTGGACGCAAGAAGAAATCCAACATATAAAGGAAAAGATGGCACAATCTCCTTGGCATACTCGTTACCATGTTGAGCCAAAAACAGGACTTCTCAATGATCCAAATGGCTTTTCTTACTTTGATGGGAAGTGGATCCTCTTTTACCAAAACTTCCCCTTTGGTGCAGCCCACGGTTTGAAATCTTGGGCACAGCTAGAAAGTGATGATTTAGTGCACTTCACAGAAACTGGAATCAAAATTTTGCCAGATACTCCATTGGATAGTCACGGTGCCTACTCTGGTTCTGCCATGCAGTTTGGCGATAACTTGTTCCTATTTTATACAGGAAATGTCCGTGATGAAAACTGGATTCGTCACCCATACCAGATTGGTGCTTTGATGGATAAGGATGGCAAGATTACGAAAATTGACAAAATCTTGATTGGCCAACCATCTGACTCTACTGACCACTTCCGCGACCCGCAAATTTTTAACTTCAAAAGTCAATACTATGCTATCGTCGGTGGACAGGACTTGGAGAAAAAAGGCTTCGTCCGTCTCTACAAGGCTGTTGACAACGACTACACAAACTGGCAAGCAGTTGGCGACCTTGACTTCGCTAACGATCGCACTGCCTACATGATGGAATGCCCAAATCTGGTCTTTGTAGGGGAGCAACCTGTCCTTCTCTACTGTCCACAAGGATTGGATAAAAAAGTTCTAGACTACGATAATATCTTTCCAAATATGTACAAAATCGGGGCTTCCTTTGATCCTGAAAATGCCAAAATGGTCGATGTGTCTCCATTGCAAAATCTAGACTATGGTTTCGAAGCCTATGCGACTCAAGCCTTCAACGCTCCAGATGGACGTGCACTAGCAGTAAGTTGGCTTGGGTTACCAGATGTTTCTTACCCATCTGACCGTTTTGACCACCAAGGAACCTTCTCATTGGTCAAAGAACTCACTATCAAAGATGGCAAACTCTACCAATATCCTGTCTCAGCTGTCAAAGAACTTCGTTCTTCTGAAGAGGTCTTCTCAAACCGTACTCAAACCAATAACACCTATGAACTCGAACTCAACTTGGAGGCCAATAGTCAAAGCGAGATTGTCTTGCTCGCTGACAAAGAAGGCAAGGGGCTTTCAATCAACTTTGACCTTGTCAATGGAGAGGTGACAGTGGATCGTAGTCAGGCTGGTGAACAGTACGCCCAAGAATTTGGTACAACTCGTTCTTGCCCTATTGATAACCAAGCTACTACTGCCACTATCTTCATCGACAAGTCAGTCTTTGAAATTTTCATCAATAAAGGAGAAAAAGT
This sequence comes from Streptococcus oralis subsp. tigurinus, assembly GCF_002096275.1. Taxonomy (GTDB): domain Bacteria; phylum Bacillota; class Bacilli; order Lactobacillales; family Streptococcaceae; genus Streptococcus; species Streptococcus oralis_CN. Next base: position 756,928 of record NZ_NCUG01000018.1, read on the forward strand.
ATTTTCTGGTCGTGTCTTCCCACATGCGGACCAAAATGGTATCCTCATCAAATCTGGAAACCCAACTGGAACTTACTATGAATTAGATTATGGTCGCAAAACTAACTGATGTCGCAAAACTTGCAGGCGTCAGCCCCACTACCGTCTCACGGGTCATCAATAAAAAGGGTTATCTATCTGAGAAAACCATTCAAAAGGTAAATGAAGCCATGCGAGAGCTAGGCTACAAACCTAACAATCTGGCTCGAAGTCTCCAAGGAAAATCTGCCAAGTTGATTGGACTTATTTTTCCAAACATCAGTCATGTCTTTTATGCGGAGTTGATTGACAAGTTGGAACACCAACTCTTCAAAAATGGTTACAAGACCATCATCTGTAACAGCGAACATGACTCTGAAAAAGAACGGGAGTACATTGAAATGCTGGAGGCCAATCAGGTAGACGGTATCATTTCTGGAAGTCACAACTTGGGAATTGAAGACTACAATCGTGTGACGGCACCGATCATTTCCTTTGACCGAAATCTGTCTCCAGACATTCCTGTCGTCTCCTCTGATAACTACGGTGGCGGAGTCCTCGCTGCCCAAACTCTGGTCAAGACAGGCGCCCAGTCTATCATCATGATTACAGGAAATGACAACTCGAACTCACCAACTGGACTGCGTCATGCTGGTTTTGCATCTGTACTCCCAAAAGCTCCTATTATCAATGTTTCGAGTGACTTCTCTCCCGTCAGAAAGGAAATGGAAATCAAGAATATCTTGACTCATCAGAAACCAGATGCCATCTTTGCTTCGGATGATTTGACAGCTATTCTGGTCATTAAAATTGCTCAGGAACTGGGAATTTCTGTTCCTGAGGAGCTCAAGGTCATTGGCTATGATGGAACTTACTTTATCGAGAACTACTATCCTCATTTGACAACGATTAAGCAGCCTATGAAAGAGATTGCCCAACTCACTGTTGATCTCCTCTTGCAGAAGATTGAAGGTAAAGAGGTCGCGACAACCGGTTACTTCTTACCCGTTACTCTATTACCTGGAAAAAGTATTTAATACTCTTCGCAAATCTCTTCAAACCGCGTCAGCGTCGCCTTACCGTAGATATATGTAACTGACTTCGTCAGTCTTATCTACAACCTCAAAGCAGTGCTTTGAACAGCCTGCAGCTAGCTTCCTAGTTTTCTTTTTGATTTTCATTGACTATAAGCACAAAAAAACTCAGACGAATGCGTCTGAGTTTTTTATGATCGTAAATTTTCCAGATAGCGCTGGGCTGTCTCTAAGTTAAAGGTTTTATCTGTGATGAGGCGCTCAACGAGGGGAGCAACCTCGGACTCACTAGCACCAGCTAGGAGAGCTAGGGATTTGGCCTGCAATTTCATGTGACCCTGCTGGATGCCCGTACTGACCAAGGCTTTGAGAGCCGCAAAGTTTTGTGCAAGACCGATAGACACGATAATTTGAGCTAATTCTTTGGCAGAAGGATTTCCCAGTAGTTCGTGACTAAGAGCTACACGGGGGTTGAGACCGATAGAGCCACCCTTGGTCGCTACAGGCATAGGTAGGGTCATCTCACCGACCAGTTCTTCTCTTTCCATGTCCAGCTTCCATTGACTGAGACCTTGATAGCGTCCATCTCGACTGGCAAAGGCATGAGCCCCAGCTTCGATAGCACGCCAGTCATTACCCGTGGCGATTAAAATGGCATCGATACCATTAAAAATCCCTTTATTGTGAGTAGCTGCTCGGTAAGGATCTGCCTGTGCAAACTGGCTAGCCAAAGCTATTTTCTCTGCTATTTCTCTGGCTTCATCCTTTTGTCGGCTCAAGTAGCGAAAGGCAATACGACAGCTTGCAGTTACCAGAGAATCGGTCGCATAATTGGACAGGATTCCCATGAGACTCTGTCCCTGACTGAGTTCTTCTAAGACTGGTTTCAAAGCTTCCAGCATAGTGTTGAGCATATTGGCTCCCATGGCTTCCTGGGTATCGACATGGAGATAGACAACGAGAAAGTCTGCTTCTCCCTTGATCTGCTCTACATGCAAATCACGCGCCCCACCACCACGTTTAACGATAGAAGGATAGGCTTGATTGGCAAGTTCCAAGAGTTCGGCTTTCTTACTGGCAATCTTCGCTTGCGCTTGTTCAGGATTAGCAACTTGGTAAAGGGCTACCTGACCAATCATCTGACGCTGATGAACCTGAGCAGTAAAACCGCCTGCTCGCTTGATAATTTTGCTGGCATAGCTAGCCGCAGCAACCACTGAGGGTTCTTCTGTCACATAAGGAACTGTATAATCCTGACCATTCACCAAAAGTTCTGGAATGATGGAATAAGGCAGAGAAAAAGTTCCTACCACGTTTTCACTCAGCTGGTCTGCAACAGCCAGGCTGACTTGTTCATCCTGCTCTAGACTGGTTTGCTTTTCAGGACTAAGGAGCGCCTGAGCTCGCAACAACTCCAGGCGCTCATGGTATGATTTTTTAGAAAATCCATTCCAACTTATCTTCATTATTTTTCAACCTTGCTATAACGGCGTTGGTGGTCGACAATCTCCACCAAGGCATAGTCTTGATGTTCATAAGCTGCAAATTGGGCTGAACCAGATTCATCCAACTCTACCTCTTCGAAGAAGACTTTTTCATAGTCTGTAACAGATAAGACTGTACGCTGCTGGAGTTTGTTCAAGCGATCCTTATCAAGGTAAGTTTCATAGCCTTCAACCAGTTCTCCACTAAAGAACTCTGAAACCGCTCCACTTCCGTAACTGTAGAGGACAATTTTATCTCCAGCCTTCAAATTTTCTGCATTTTCCAAAAGGGAGAGAAGCCCAAGGAAGAGGGAACCTGTGTAGATATTCCCAATCATCTGACTGTAGAGAATGGACTTATCAAAGTTTTCTTGCAGACTATCCTTTTTTTCCTGAGACAAAGTCTTATCCATCATCTTGCGCAAGCCTTTTAGGGCCAACTTAGGGTAAGGTAAGTGGAAGCAGATGGCCGCAAAATCATTCATAGTCCAATCATAACGTTTCTTGTATTCATCCCAAGTCGTCGTAAGACTGTCAAGATATTGCTGAGTTGAGTATAAGCCGTTTACATAAGGAGTGGTTGAATAGTTTGGGCGCCAGAAATCCATAATATCACGCGTTTGGGCAACATTATCATTGTTAAAGGCCATGGTACGCGGATTTTGCGTAATCAACATCGCCACACTCCCAGCTCCCTGAGTTGGTTCACCTGGAGCCGCTACACCATACTTGGCAATATCGCTAGCGATGACCAAGACCTTGGACTTTGGAGAATTTTCCACATGCAACTTGGCATAATGGAGGGCAGCTGTTGCTCCGTAACAAGCTTCTTTGATTTCAAAACTGCGAGCGAACGGCTGGATACCTAATAGACCGTGAACAAAGACCGCCGCTGCCTTACTCTGGTCAATCCCTGACTCGGTCGCCACGATGACCATGTCGATTTCTTCTTTTTCTTTATCTGTCAAAATAGAGTTACTTGCACTGGCAGCTAAGGTGACAACATCCTCAGTCAATGGTGCAATGCTAATTTCGTTTAATAAGAGACCCTTACTATATTTATTCGGATCAACTCCTCTTGCTTCTGCTAGGTCTTGTAATTTCAAGACATATTGACTGGTTGCAAAACCAATCTTATCAATACCGATTGTCATATTTACCTCTGTTTTTTCATTCATTGTAAAAAATCGTTCTATTCTATTTTATCACAAATAGGAACAAATGAGAGAAAAAAGACTTGATTCAAAAAATCAAGTCTTTGCTTTGACAGCATTAGGAGGATATGCCTCGCTGTTTTCGGATATAGTAATAAAGCTTCAGAATCACTGTTCCACTTGCCATCCCGATAGAAATGACCAGAGCCAACATAACTACTAGTGTTGCACTGGTAAGGGCATGACTGTAATCGCCTGTCACAAAGAAAGCTGTCGTTCGATAGGATAGATAACCTGGCACCAAGGGGGCAAGAATGGCCAAGACAAAGACCACTGCTGGCGTCTTATAGACAATACTTAGAATCTGACTGATGCAAGAACCAACCACCGCTGCGATAAAGGTCGCAACAATAACATTGGTTGGTTCTTTAAGTACAAGGTAGAGGAGCCAGACACCCATTCCCAGAACACCACCAGGTAGGAGCATAGAGCGTTGAACATTCAGTACGATTAGAAAGGTGATAATGGCGAGTAAACTCGCTACTGCTTGGAGTAAAATACTTGTTAGAGTCATCTTATGTCATCAAAACTAGGGCGACGGAGGTACCGGCCCCTAAAGCGAGGGTAATGAGCAGGGATTCAAACATCTTGCTCATACCAGAGTTGATATGGTTGGTCATGATATCCCGAACTGCATTTGTCAGAGCAATGCCCGGAACAAAGGGCATGACGGCTCCCGCTATGATCAAGTCTGCCGTCGAAGGAAATCCTGTATAGCGGGCCCAGAACTGGGCAATCAAGCCAAAAACAAAGGCACCCGCAAAGGCGGTTACAAAAGGAATGCGGACAAACTTCTCTACATAGAGAGAAAAAGCAAAACCAAGTAAGGTCGCAATGGCTGCACCAAAAGCATCATAGGTATTCCCCCCGAACATAATCGAGAAAAAAGGGGCACTGAGAGTTGCTGCAATAGTCACTTGGAACTTGGTATAAGGAAGAGCTTGATTTCTGATTTCCTTTAGCCTTTCAAAAGCCGTAGAGAGATCGATCTGCCCTCCGACAAGCTCCCGTGATACTTGGTTCACATCGCAGACTTTTTCGATGTTGTAGGAGGAAGAAGTTACCCGTTTCATACGAGAAATATTGGTATTCTCAATAGAAAAGAAAATAGCTGCTGGCATGGCAAGAACGTTGCAATCCACTATTCCCTGTGAATGAGCGATACGGATCATGGTGTCCTCCACCCGATAAATCTCCGAACCGCTTTTTAAGAGAATGGTTCCAGCTAGCATAATCACATCAATGACGGCATTCAACTCTCTCGATTCGTCCATTTTCTCCTCCTTTTCTGCTTCCTATATTTTATCACAAAAATCAATGAAAAAAAATCTTTGTCATGAAATCATGACAAAGATTCGTTTAATCTCGAGAACTTTCACGTGTTCCTTCACTATTTGATTGACTAGTTGAAGGAGTGTTTCCTTGTTGGTTCCCCTGATTTGGAGTTGTAGAAGAACCTTGGTTCCCACGTTGTGCAGAACTAGAAGATGAAGTTGACGGTGGTGTTTTCGGTTTGTAGATGGAAAGTTTGATACGCGTGCTAGCAAGGTCAACCTGTTCACCCGCTTTTGGTGTTTGATCTACAACTGTACCTTCTGCTGTCCCTTCAGGAGCAGTCGAAACCTCGACAACCTCAATATTGGCCTCTTTTACACCGACAATCTGAGTCAAATTATTCTTTGTAAATTCGAGACTTGAACCAATATAACTTGGCATAGAAACGCTTGTTACTTTCTTAGCAACCGTTAAAGTAATTGTGCTGGCTTTTGAAAGATCATAAGTCGTACCTGCCGCAGGACTTTGTTTGAGAATGGTTCCAGGTTCGCTTTCGCTGGATTCTTCCTCTTCCATCTTGATTAGATTTTCAGGAACCTTCTTCTCCTTGAGTTCAGCTACGACATCCGTATACTTACGTCCGACATAATTGCTCAATTGAAAGGATTGCTTACCAGAAGAAACAATCAAATTGACCTTGGTTCCTTCTTTTCGGCCGCTACCAGCTTCTGGATCCGTTCGAATAACACGTCCTTCTGCTACGGTATCGCTGGCCTCTGACTTTTCTTCACCAGCTTCAAACTTGGATTTTTTAAGAGCTTCCTTAGCCTCAGCAACGGTTTGTCCAGCTACGTTAGGAATAGCAATCGTTGCTGGTGTTCTTGACAAAATCCAGACCAAAGAGGCTGCAACCAATAGAAGACTAGCCAAAAGAATCATATAGCGAGCCTTAAACTTCCGTTTCTTGGCTGGCTTTGGCGCTGGAGCCGGCTCTGCCACTGGTTGAGTTGCTTTCTTTGGCTGAGGGCGTTCTTCTTGCGTCGGAGCTTTAGGAATCGATGTCAGTGTACTTTGTGGAACTTTAGGTAAAGTCTTCGTATCCGCCTTACTCGCATCGTCAAAGACCAGTTTCGGTTCATTCCGACGATTATAAGACAAGCTAGTTGACAAGTCCATATACATTTCTGAAACAGACTGATAGCGATCAGACAATTTCTTAGCAGTTGCCTTGATGACAACATTTTCCAAAGCCTGAGGGACAGATGGGTTTTCAGCAATGACGGACGGAAGTGGCTTCTGGAAATGCTGAAGGGCAATCGTAACCGCACTATCCCCATCATAAGGGATATGTCCCGTCAGCATTTCATAGAAAATAATCCCCATCGCATAGATATCACTCTGGAAGGTCGCTTTTGAACCACGCGCTTGCTCAGGTGACAAATAATGAACCGAACCCAGCATCGAGTTGGTCTGGGTCAGACTCGTCTCTGCAAAGGCCACTGCAATCCCAAAGTCAGTAACTTTAGCAGTTCCATCTGGTGTCAAGAGGATATTTTGAGGTTTCAAATCTCGGTGAACAATTCCTCTAGCATGAGCTAAACGCATAGCCAAAAGAATCTGTCCCATAATCCGAACCGCCTCTTCATTTGAAAGAGGATAGTGTTCTTTGATATAACGCTTGAGGTCAAGTCCTGCTACGTATTCCATAGCTAGGTACTGTTGGCCATCTTCCTCACCGATATCTGTTATCCGGACGATATGAGGATGGTCCAGATCCGCCATAGCCCTCGCTTCCCGCTGGAAACGTGCCACAGCAATCGGGTCCGTCTGGTAGTTGGTCCTCAGGACCTTAACTGCCACCTCTTCCCCATCTAGGATCAAATCCTTGGCCAAGTAAACATCTGCCATGCCTCCTCGACCAATCTGCTTGACAATCCGATACCGCCCGGCAAAAATCTTGCCGATTTGGATCATTCTGCCGCCTCCTCGTTCATGTAAACAAGGGCAACCGTAATGTTGTCTAAACCTCCTGCATTGTTAGCGAAACGAATGAGGGTGGCCGCCTTGTCTGCTAGGGAAATATCACTGGTTACAATATCATAAATTTCGCTTGCCGAAATCATATTGGTCAAACCATCACTATTGAGCAAGAGATAATCTCCTAACTCCAGTGTAATCATCCCAAAATCAGGCTGGATTTCATCTTTTTGTCCGATAGACTGTGTGATGATATTCTTTTGAGGGTGAGTTTCTGCCTCTTCTGGAGTCAATTGACCAGCCTTGAGCAATTCATTAACCAAGGAATGGTCACTCGTCAACTGGTGGTATTCTTCTCCACGAATCAAACCGATACGAGAATCTCCAATGTGAGCATAGATGGCTTGGTTGTCAATAAACGCAACAGCTTCTAGCGTTGTCCCCATGCCTCTGTATGCTTCGTCCTGACCTAGTTGATGAATTTTTTGATTTTCAATCTCCAGGTAGTGGGCAAACCACTCACGAACTTCATTGACTGAGTTAATTTGGGTATCCACCCAATCCACACCGAGGTCTGTGACTGCCATCTCACTAGCGATATTTCCTGCACGGTGTCCTCCCATCCCGTCAGCCAAGATGATCATAGTGCGTCCTGCTCGGTTGACAAAGTGATTGACATAGTCCTGATTATTTGTACGTTTCTGACCAACATCTGTTAATAATGCTATTTCCATTGTGTCAGTTCCTTCCTATTCTGATATCTTGCAAAATTGGCTGATAAAGAATCCATCACTTCCATACAATTCAGGAGTAATCAGGATGCAGCCATCTTTCAGGATATCTTTGCATTCGTGTTCTAGTTTAACCTGCTCAAACTCGGGATGACTTTCTAAAAACGCCTCAACGACTTGAAAGTTCTCCTCAGAGACAATAGTACAGGTACTATACGTTATTATACCACCTTTTCGTAGTGTTTGACAAACACTACCTAATATTTCCAGCTGAATTTCCTGTAGGGACGTGAAATCTGCTGTTTCTTTATTGTATTTGATGTCTGGTTTGCGACGTAAGAGCCCAATACCAGAACAGGGAGCATCTACCAAAATCTTATCAAAAGAGTCCCGACCGAAAAACTCATGCACTTTTCTGGCATCCAATTTTTGCGTTTGCACTCGATCTGCCACACTCAGACGTTGGGCATTTTCTTGGATTAAGTCCAACTTATGGTCATACAAGTCCAAAGCTGTCACCTTACCAGATATGAGGTAAGAGGCCATATGGGCTGTTTTACCGCCCGGAGCCGCACAGGCATCCAGGACCTGTTCATCACCTTGTAAATCAAGAGTCGGAGCAACCAATTGACTGGACTCGTCTTGGATGGTTATAGCCCCTTCTGCGAACAAATCATGTCCTGCAAAGTGGCCTTGCTCCTTGACCAGACCAGTGGCCGCCAAAGGGGAATCAGTCGCCTCTAACACGGCTTTGATTTCCTCTTTTCGACTCAAGTCAGTCACCCGAATACTGGCTTTGTTACGCACCAAAAGACTTTTAAAGATGGCTTGTGCTCGCTCTTCACCGTATTCTTCCTTGAGCTTAGACACTAGCCAAACTGGGAGAGAATAGGCAATGGAATCACGCTTGTTTTTGCGTTTGATAGTTGCAATATCTGGCCACCCTTCTCGCAAGATACGACGAAGAACAGCATTGACTAGCTTTTCACTGCCTTGTTTACGAACTTTTGCCAGTTCTACCGCTTCATTTACAACGGCATGATCAGGCACCTTATCTAGAAAACGGACTTGGTAGACGCTCATGAGAAGAAGAACATAGAGCCAGTTATCTAGCTTGTCTCGGTCTTCAATAAAGTGGGACAGATACCATTCCAGAGTCAGTTTGCGGGCTACCGTTCCGTAGACAATCTCTGTCACCAAACCCTTGTCTGCTGCTGAGAGGTGACTGCCCTTGAGGTGTTTATTTAAGGCAATATTGGAGTATGCTTGATTGACCAAAACATCCTCTAGTACTGCTAGAGCTAGACTTCTAGCCGTTTCTACTTTAGTCACCAAATCGTTCTCCTACAGTTAATGTACGTCCAACTCCGTTGAGGAAGGATACGATATCCATCTTAGGCTTACCAGCTGGTTGCACTTGCTTGAGAGACAGAGCACCTTCAGCCGCTGCAACGATTAATTCTTTCTTGCCAATTGAGAGGATCTCACCTGGAGCTCCCTGACCTTCTACTGGTAGGACTTCATAGATCTTAAAGCGGTCGCCTTTGAGAAAAGTATGGGCAACAGGCCATGGATTCATCCCACGGATTTGGTTGAAGAGTTGACGGTTGGTCTTGGTCCAGTCCAGCTTTTCTTCCTCTGGCTTAATATTTGGCGAGAAAGTGACTTGACTAGAATCTTGTGGTTCAGGTTTGATCTCCCCAGCAATATAGCCAGGAAGGGTGTCCAAAAGCAAGTCACGACCAACAATCGCTAATTTCTCAAATAAGGTTCCAACATTATCCTCATCTGTGATGGGAATACTGCGACGGGAAATCATGTCTCCTGCATCCATTTCCTTAACCATCTCCATAATGGTCACACCAGCTTCCTTATCCCCTTGAATCAAGGCATAATGAATGGGTGCGCCACCACGGTGTTTGGGAAGAAGGGAAGCGTGAACGTTGACTGCAAAATCCATGCTATAAAGGAGTTTACTTGGGAGAAACTGCCCAAAAGCAGCAGTGATAATCCCATCCGCCCCTAAATTCATAATGGCTTCCATCTCTGGACTTCCAGATAATTTTTCAGGTTGGTAGATAGGGAGACCCGCTTCTTTGGCGGCCTGCTTGACTGGGGTTTCTTGGATCACTTTTTTACGGCCGACAGCGCGGTCAGGCTGGGTTACAACAGCTAGGATCTCGTAACGATCATCTGATAACAAACCCTTCAAAACTGTTGCTGAAAAGTCGGGTGTCCCCATAAAGATTAGTTTTGTCATTTCTTCTCCTTCTTATAAAAATTGCTGCGGTTCGTGGTCAATGCTGAGACGAAGCTCGCTATTTTCCCGTTCTTGAGTCAAGGCCAAAACTCGATTGAGGGTTGGTCCTAGTTCATCTTCTAAACGGTATTTAATCAAAATCTGGTAATGATAAAGGTTGTGGGTACGGGCAATGGGTTTTGGTGTCGGTCCAAGGATTTTACTAGTTTCCGATAAACCTGATCGCAAAATTCCCATGACTTCATAGGCACGTTTGACAACCTCTTCTTCTTTCTTGTGAGAGAGGGTAATCCCAATAGTGAAATAATAAGGCGGGTAGCCGAGTTGGCGTCTGATGCCCATTTCATAAACGTAAAAACCTTCATAATCCTGTTCCTTGGCAAATCGAATGGCATAATGCTCAGGATTGTATGACTGAATCAAGACCTGCCCAGCTTTTTCCGCACGTCCTGCACGACCAGCCACCTGAGTTAAGAGTTGGAAGGTTCTCTCAGAAGAACGGAAATCAGGCAGATTCAAGGCCGTATCTGCATTAAGAACTCCGACCAGAGTCACATTTGGAAAATCCAAGCCCTTGGCAATCATCTGAGTTCCCAACAAGATATCTGCTTCCCCTCGGCCAAACTGGTCAAGAAGAGCTTGGTGACTGCCTTTCTTACGGGTCGTATCCACATCCATCCGCAGAATGCGTGCCTGAGGAAAGAGCTCTGCTAGCTCATCATAGGCTTTCTGAGTCCCCGTCCCGTAGTAACGAATACTGCGACTCTGACAGTTGGGACAGACATGAGGAATTCCCTTAGAAAAGCCACAGTAATGGCAGTTCATAGTCTTGGTATCCATATGCAGGGTGAGAGAAATGTCACAGTTGGGACAAGTATCCACCGTCCCACAATCCCTACACATAACAAAGCTAGAATAACCCCGACGATTGAGCATGAGGACTACCTGCTCTTTTTTATCTAGGCGATCTTGAATGGCCTCTAGCAAAGGGGGCGTAAAGTTTGATGTCTCATTCTGCCCGATATAGTCCCGAAAGTCAATCACTTGAACCTCAGGAATAGTGGCTAAAGGATTGGCCCGTTGGGTTAGACGTAAGTGGTGATAGACACCTTTTCCAGCCCTCGCACGGCTTTCTAAGCTCGGTGTCGCCGAACCAAGGACCAGAGCCGCTTGATTGTACTGGGCCCGTAAAATGGCGACCTCTCTAGCATGGTAACGTGGATTGCTGTCTTGCTTGTAGCTGGCTTCATGCTCTTCATCGATAATGATAACACCTAGATTTTTTATAGGTGCAAAGATGGCCGATCTGGCTCCAACCACAACTTGAGCATCTCCGCGCTCGACCTTGCGCCATTCATCGTACTTTTCACCATTAGACAGGCCTGAGTGAAGAATAGCTACTTTCTCGCCGAAACGAGCAATGAAACGCTCCGTCATTTGTGGCGTCAGAGAAATCTCAGGTACCAGCAAAATGGCCGTCTTACCATTATCCAAGGCCCCTTGTATAATCTGTAAGTAAACCTCTGTTTTCCCACTTCCTGTAATCCCTTGAAGGAGGAAAGGAGGCTGTTGACTGCCAATAGCACTGATAACAGCATCGCGAGCTTGTCTTTGCTCTGGGTTCAGCTCCAAAGGTCTACTTACTTCAATGCCTTCAAAATAAGCAGCTGAACGTTGCACTTCCTTTTGTACTAGGGTTAGAGCTCCTTGCTCCACAAAAAAGTTGACTTGCTCGCGTGAGTAGGATTCTAACAAGCTAGCCAGAGGAGCACTTCCAGGATGAGATAGCAAATAGTCTCTCAGCTCTGCCTTTTTCTTAGCACGCGCAGAAATCTCAATCTGCTCTAGTCGAGTAGCATCAACCTCATACCAAGACTGGGTCTTGACCTTCTTCTGATCGACAGCCTGGTACTCTAAGCGGAGCAGACCTTTTCTGGTCAAGCGCATCATTTCTGCCTGCTTGGCCAAATCTAGAGAAGAAAAGGCTAGCGAATCTTCTGAACCAAACAAGCGCTCTTTGTCTGCCTGACTTAGGCCTTCTAGAGGATAGAGAATTTTATCATAACTGGAGTTTAAAAATCCTGGTAACATGGCTTTTAGAATGGAGATTTTGTAAGAAAAGACTGACTTGCGTAGCTCCTCAGCTAGCCAGAGTTGCTCCTGAGTCAAGACTGGAGAAAAGTCCAGCACTTCTGCAATCTCTTTCAAGTCCTGATTTGCCACTTCTTCATCCGACTGGGACTCCAAGCCCAACACAATTCCTTGGATCAAACGATTGCCCTTGCCGAAGGGGACATGGACCCGCATACCGGCTTCCAGCATCTCTACAAATTCCTCAGGGACCTTGTAGCTGTATGGCTGGTCCGTCTGCATCAGGGGAACATCCACGATAATCTTTGCGATAGCCATCTTCTCACCTCCTTCTTGTCAGCACATTCTTGCAATAGAAAAAATAAGATTGAGTCCCCCCAACCTTAAATTTTTTCACCATCTTCTTTTTCTTTAGCAATTTGCTCTTTGATTTTCTTTTCTTCTTCTTCTCTGCGGCGTTTTTCTTCTTCGATACGGAGACGAACCGCTTCACGTTTTCCTTCTGGATCTGGGTGAATGGTTACATTTCCTGACTCGATTTCTTCCAAAGCGCGAAGAGTTGATTTTTCAGACTTAAACTCTTGAGTTGCTGGTGCGCCTGCTTCTAGTTCGTGGGCGCGTTTTGCTTCCAAGATTACGAGTGAATATTTTGATGGTACCTTGTCCAGCAAGGTATCAATAGAGGGTTTTAACATCATTTGCTTGTACCTGTTTCCTATAGTTTATCGAGTAGTTGGAGATTTTGGCAACATCTCCTGGTAGTGACCAATGACACGGTCCACACGGAAGTGTTCTGCTTCGATCACACGCTTGACACGTTCAGCAGCGAGGGGCACCTGATCGTTGACAATGGCATAATCATACTCACGCATGAGGGCAATTTCTTCCTTAGCTTTTTCGATTCGTTGGGCAATCACTTCAGCGCTATCTGTTCCACGACCTACCAAACGATCCTGCAATTCATCCAAATCTGGTGGTGTTAGGAAGATAAAGACAGCATCTGGAACCTTTTTCTTAACCTGAAGGGCTCCTTGAACTTCAATCTCAAGGAAGACATCGATTCCCTTGTCTAGGGTTTCGTTGACATAGGTCAGAGGAGTTCCATAGTAGTTACCGACATATTCTGCATATTCCAACATCTGACCTTGACGGATCAGCTCTTCAAACTCTTCACGAGTACGGAAGAAATAGTCCACTCCGTCCACTTCACCAGGACGTTGCGCGCGTGTCGTCATCGATACAGAGTATTGAAATTGATTCTCAGAACTCTCAAAAATCTCTCTTCTAACCGTTCCTTTCCCAACTCCTGAAGGACCAGAAAAAACGATTAGCAAGCCTCGGTCTGCCATTATGTCTCCTTTAGTTAGTCTGTGAAATAAAGTAAAATTTCTCTCGGATAGTGATGATAGCATCAGTTATCCTTCTACAGTCTTTCTATCTAGTGTAACAAAAAAGCAGTAATTTTTCAACTGCTCTTTCTTATTTATTTAGCATAATCTACTGCACGAAGTTCGCGGATCACGGTTACCTTGATATTTCCTGGGTAATCGAGATTGTTTTCAATTTTCTCACGAACTTTGTGAGCCAAGATTGTGACTTTGTCGTCCTTGATTTGTCCTGGATTAACCATGATACGGATTTCACGTCCTGCTTGAAGGGCGAAGCTATTTTGCACCCCTTCAAAGCCATTAGCGATTTCTTCCAAATCATGGAGACGCTTGATATAACTTTCAAGAGATTCACTACGAGCACCTGGACGCGCTGCACTCAAGGCATCTGCTGCAGCAACGATCACTGCAATGACGCTTTCGGCTTCGACATCCCCGTGGTGGCTAGCAATAGTATTCACCACAACTGGGTGTTCCTTGTACTTACGAGCCAACTCCGTACCAATCTCAACGTGACTGCCTTCAATCTCGCGGTCAATAGCTTTCCCTATGTCATGAAGGAATCCAGCGCGACGGGCAAGAGCTGCATTTTCACCAAGTTCACTCGCAATGATACCAGATAACTTAGCAACCTCAATCGAATGACGCAAAACATTTTGTCCATAAGAAGTACGGAACTGCAAGCGTCCCATGATCTTCATCAAGTCTGGATGAAGGTTTGGCGCACCAATCTCATAGGCAGCAGCCTCACCATATTCACGGATTTTATTGTCAATCTCCTGACGATTTTTCTCCACCAACTCCTCAATACGAGCTGGGTGGATACGGCCATCCTTGAGCAACATTTCCATGGTCATACGAGCAATTTCACGACGAATCGGATCAAATCCTGACAAGGTCACCACTTCCGGTGTATCGTCGATAATCACATCGACCCCTGTCAAACTTTCAAAGGTACGAATATTTCGACCTTCACGTCCGATAATGCGCCCCTTCATGGTATCATCCGGTAGGTGAACTGTCGAGTTTGTTGACTCTGCTACATAGTCACCAGCGATACGCTGCATAGCCTGAACCAAGATATCTTTCGCAATCTTGTCTGAACGTTCCTTGACTTCTTGCTCAGCCTCACGAATGCGACTAGCAATTTCCTTGGTCAAGTTTTCCTCTGTCTGAGCCAAGATAATATCTCGAGCCTCAGTTTGGGAAAGGGAACCGATACGTTCAAGTTCAGCTTCTTTTTGTCTTTCGACTTCCTCTAATTGCTCTTCACGTGCATCAAGGTTTTTTGCTCTATCAGAAATACTTTGTTCTTTTTGTTCAAGTGTTTTTTCTTTGTTCGTCAAATTGTCGTCTTTGCGGTCAAGGCTCGTAGCTCTCTCCGTCAAACGACTTTCGATTTGCTTGAGTTCCTGACGTTCTGACTTAAATTCAGCGTCCACTTCTTCACGGTATTTTCTGGCTTCCTCTTTGGCCTCCAATAGTGCTTCTTTTTTAAGAGACTTGCTTTCGCTCTTGGCTTCATTTAGCAATAAATCCGCTTCACGCTCAGCTTGTCCTCGTAAATTAGTTGCTTCTTGTTCAGCATTTAGAAGCATCAACTCTGCAGCCTCTTGAGATGATTTCATCTTAGCTGAGATGCTGACATATCCAATGACTAAACCAATGATGACGGCAAAAACAGCAATCGCAAGTGTCATGATTTCCATGTTTTTACCTCATTAAATTTGTTTATCGAATGACATACATTCCTTAATATTCTATCATAAAAAACCGATTTTCACAAACCCAAATTGAAGAGTTTTGTGTGAATTTTAGAAGAAATCCCTTGGATATTCAAGCAAAATTAAGAATCTTTAAAAATTTAAATTTCCACGAAAAACGAAGCAAAAAAGTCCACCTTTCAGTAGACTTAGTTTGTTTCTATTCTAATCGGAACTCTGCCGAAATTCTGCTCTGCTATACTTGGCTGTCCTAGTTGGTAGATCTGATCTGCCTTTTGGGTCATGGTATCCCAAGGTTCTTTTCCAATTCGGCTGACTAGATGGATCTGACCTTTCAGAGATTTAAGATGTTGTCTGCCTTTTTCGGTAAAGCCAAGGACATGGATGGCTTCTGGCAAGTCGCTTTCTCTGCCCTGCACCAAGATATAGGTCAAGAGTCGTCGTACACGCGCCTTGGTGTAGCGTTTGGTCGCAACCTCCTCGACCAATTCCTCCACAGACTGGACCGTCTTGATGGCATCCTTGATGCGTACAGCCATTTCTTGATTGACCTGATAGATGGTCGTTAGGTCTGGATTTGACAAGATTTGATAGCGGAGAAAGGGAAAATAGTCATCCCAGCTCACCTTACACACCTGCTCAAAGAGGGCAACAGAGGGCATAAAGCGTTCTAAGAAATCTTGGTCTGATTGATGCTGGCGGAGAGCTGTTGCCGAGGCAAATTCCACATTCTTGTCCACAGAATGATAACCAGCTCCCTGACGTTGAATTGGATGAAGGCTGATGTTTCGCCCTGCTACCGCCTTGGCATAGGCAAGAGCAAGGACATGATTGGGCGTCTTGCCTGAAAAATTAAGACCAGCAAATTCCTTCCACATGGCTTGGGTTTTCTGGGGATAGGAGAGAGAATCAGGCAGATTTTCCACAAATTTCTCCATTTCATCACCTTGCTTTGTGTATAAGTCAGAAATTTTCTGGTAATCCAGAACTTCCTCTGTCCCAAAAGCTAGTCTATCAATCCCTAATCGAGCCAAGATATCCACAGCCCCTTGACCAAAGAAGTCTGCTGCCTGAACACTGATTAAAAAGGGCAATTCCACTACCAGATCAGCGCCATTTTCAAGCGCCATCTGGGCCCGTGTCCACTTGTCCACGATAGCAGGCTCCCCACGCTGCATGAAATTCCCAGACATAGCAACGATTTTCAGTCCCTTTGCCTGTTCCAGCAGGTATTTGTGCCCATTATGAAAAGGATTGAACTCTGCGATAATACCGGTAATGGTCATAGTAATCTCCTAGATAAAAGGAGCCCAAAAGGCTCCTTTTATTTTTGATTTTTTCCCTCAGATTCACGTAATAACTCTAGTACATTAACAGTCGGCAAAACTATTGCCTCCTTACTGTCCAAGCTTGATAACATAGAGACAAAACTTCTTAAATAAGGATAAATAATTGATGTCCCATTAATAGCTAAAAATTTATTTGGATCCTCATCCCCGATTTTATCTATATTTATTTCAAAATAACCGGCTAGTTTTACAAACAACTCTCTCCTGTTCTCTGTATCTAAAATTTTTGAACTTAGAACAACTCTACCTTCCTTTTTAGATTCTGTAGTACCTATATTTAAATCTAAATTTAAAGTTCTTTCATCATCTGATAAATCAACATTTCTTAACAATTTAATTTCTTCGATTTCATATTTTTGTAAATATATAACTGGTTTTTCCATTTATCTCACTCTTTTCATTATGCTACAAATTTAGCACTTGAAATATCACATAAGCTAGAAACTGAATAAGTGGCTCTGGTAAATGATTTTTTTACATCCATATCGTTACCACCTATTTTACTTATTTGTGTAGAAGAATTATTAAATGAATAAGAAACTCCATGGTTAATTTCAGACAACAAGTCATCTGATACATCATATTCTTCAACATAATAATGGTCTGATTCATTGTCAACACGTTTAATAAAATCATTTAATAGATTATCGTCATTCTTTAAAGACTCTAAAAACTGTTTCAATTTTTCCTTTTGGGTCATGATTCCTTCTCCTCTACATATTCCTTCCTCGTTATTATATCAGAATTTCCTTCTTTAAGGCAATAAATAACCTTGATATATGGAGTTATTTTTGTTCCCTTTAAAATTTCAGGTTTTCGTTTGCTTTTAGAATAATAGTTTCCTGCTTCTTTTACTAATTTACAATTATTCTCTTTACAATACTCATCGATAATTTTTCCAATTCTTCGCTCTTTACCATCCTTATTTTTCAATGTTTGTGCTAAATTTTCTACTAACTCAATAGTTTCCCAATCAGTTAAATCTAACAATTCACTTTCTTCATCATAAGTCAAATAAATTTTTGCAATCTTAATATTTGCTGGAGCTTCACCGTGTTTTTTCTTTTGATCATACCAATACCGAGCATTAGATATATTATCCCAAAAATACATACCTGCTCCAGCCCAAAAATCATCATTTTTATGACTGCTTATTACTAATTCTGAGTGCTCAACCAAAGAAATGATTTTTTTACTACTGTTACAATGATAACACGCTGTTGTTGAGTTCCTATTCATATTTTTCCCTACGCTTTGAAAATACATTATACCATAAAATCTCAAAAATTGATACTTACTCCTACTTCTGCGCGACAAAAAACCAACGTCTACTGTTTTCTATTGGCTCCTTGTCCTCAAAGTCCGCAAAGAGTTTGAAGGACTTGAATCCTGCCTGTTCCAGCAAAATATCATAGGTCAAAACCTCATAAGTCCGTTCCTCATGCACTTCATCGTGGCGACTAAAGGAACCGTCAGCCTCCTTGATAAAGAAGGTCAACTCATGGGCGATGGAGTGAGGAGCTTCGTCCTCATAGGTGTCCCAAAGCATGGCAAAATCTTCCGCATTTTCATGGTAAGAATAGCCTGGGAATACTTCATCTGTCTGATAGGTCGAATGCACATCAAAGATAAAGACTCCATCTTCATTAAGCGAATTATACACTTCCTTAAAGACGTCTCCTACTTCCACCTCATCCTGCATGTAGCAGATAGAGTCCGAGTAGCACGTAACAAAGTCGTATTGACCTGCTTTGGACAAATCCAGCATGTTGCCTTCAATAAAATCAATCTTTTGCTTGGCTGAAGCCGCTCTCTTCTCCGCAATCTTCAGCATATCCGCGCTTAAATCAAGTCCAGTCACATCAAAACCAGCCTGAGAAAAGCGGACAGACTGGATGCCCGTCCCACAAGCCAGCTCCAAAAGTTTCTTTCTCTCCTTGGTCTTTGGCAAATGACGCAGCGAAAAATCCGTCCATTTGTCGTATAAACTATCATCCATCACAGCATCGTAAACAGCCGCAAAGGTTTCATATGTCGCCATAAAACATGATACCAAGAGCCTCAATGGCAAACACCACTCGCTCTATACCTTTCTATCACTTTCCTTTTAAAATAAGCAAAGAAACCCAGTTGACTACAACTGAGTTCGATTGTAACGCTATAGTCTTTTCGTTTGCTTTTAGTACTAGGCAACGAATTGCAGGCATAACTAGAGTTAGGCAAAATGAGTTAACGCCGTAATAAAAGATAAAGGAAAAGACTATAAAGTTTCAGATAAATCTACAGAATCTGCCTCATGCCATAGTTTTTCTAGGTTATAGTGGGCACGCATTTCTTCTGAGAAGATATGCACAACGACACCGCCGAGGTCTAGTAAAACCCAGCCTCCAGCTGCATCACCTTCAACATGACTGCCTTTAAAGCCTGCTTCCGCTACTTTTTCACGGATATTATCTGCGATAGCGTCCAACTGACGGCTATTCATCGAGCTTGTAATGACAAAGTAGTCCGTAACACTGGTCAAATCTTGTACGTCAAGTGCGAGGATATCCTCCGCACGTTTCTCATCAGCCGCTTTCACGACTAGTTCTAGTAATTCTTTTTCGTTCATTTAGTCCTCTTTCTAGAAAATATGTTTGTAATCTAGGACATCTGCAAAGCGCCCCTCCCAAATGCCCTCATAAAATTCATTTATCGTTTCTGCTGGAATGTCATCGCCATCAAACGTTGTGCAAGTTCCTTCTGGAATAATAAGCTGATAGCCATATTCAAAGGCAACCTTGACAGAGGTATCCACACAATATTCTGTCTGCATACCACATAAAACTAATTTTTCAATCCCCTGTTTATCCAAGTATTCTTTTAAACCAGTTCCTTTGAAAATACTGTTATACTTCTTCTGAAAGACCTTTTCATTAGGTTTTCGATTTAAAAACTCAGATAACTGCCAATCTTCTGATGTTTGAGCTTCAGAGTCCTCAATATGTTGAACATAAATAATTTCGATATTCTTGCTTCTAGCCTGGTTTTGTAAATAAGAAATTTTTTCCAATAGACTATTTATCTGAAAACCGGTTTCCACTAAAATATTCTGAACATCAATGATTATAAAAGCCGTCTTCATTAGTCCTCTTTCAAATAGTGCACAAAGGCGTTATAGGTTTCAAGGGTTTGGGGATAGATGGGGAATCCCTGATGGGCTAGATGCTCCACGGTACGAGCCGTTTCGTAGGCCACTGCCTTATTGAGTGATAGACTTGCAATTTCACGCGCCACATCTACGCCTGGAAAGGCACGATTGTGTTCGATATAATCTGCGACGTAGATGACCTTATCTAGCTCGGTCATCTGACCAGCCCCGACTGTATGGATTTCAATGGCTCGCAGGATTTCAGAATCTTGTAAATCCAAGTCTTCTTGAAGCTTGTAAATTCCGACCATGCCATGCCAGACATTGTTTCCCCAGTTTTTGAGGTCGGGGTCTAGCTGGTAACGGTCAATCAAATCCAGAAATTCCTGATCTGACAACTTTTTAGCATAATCGTGGAGAAGTCCTGCTAGACCTGCTTTCTCACTATCCACACCAAAGCGCTGAGCCAATTCTATGGCCGCACGCTCTACACCTAGACAATGGGTTAAACGTTTTTCAGGTAGAAGCTCTGCCATTTTTTCCAACAAAGCCTCACGTGAACAGTTAATATAGTCTTGATAGGCCATCAGTAGATCCCCTCCTTCTCGATGTAGTCTAGCACTGGCTGAGGTAGGAGAAAGTTGGGCTTTCGACCTTGGGCAAAGAAGTCACGCACCATGCTGGACGAGATGTCCATGAGAGGCACATCCACCCAGATAACTGGATAGGAAGTCCCTGCCTTGTATCGTGGACGCTGAACCCCTACAAACTGAACCATTTCGACCAGCTCATCAATTCGATACCACTTAGGCAGATAGTCCACCATATCAGCCCCAATAATGAAGTAATAATCCGTATCTGGATGTTGCTCTGTCAAAATCTTCATGGTGTCGTAGGTGTAGGAAATTCCCTTGCGCTCTAACTCGATTGTTTCAATGGCTAAGCCTTCAATCCCCTCAATCGCCAACTCAAGCATCTTGAGCCGATGGTGCTCGGGGATAGTTTCCTTTTTATCTACATGAGGTGGTTGGTATTCGGGCATGAGCAGGACTTGGTCCAGTCCCAACTGTTGTCGCACTTGATCCGCCACAACAAGATGGGCATTGTGAACGGGATTAAAATTCCCTCCTAGAATCCCGACTTGTTTGCGTTTTTTCTCCTTGATTTCTGGCTCCAACTCTACCTTGGTAAAGGGAGTCAATAATTCGATTGCCATAGGCTCGTCTTCCTTTAATTCTCTGTAAAAACAGTTGTTTGGAGTAAGTTTTAGATTTCTTTGACTTTCTTGGAAATCTTGCGATTTTCTTTCTTGCTAGATTGTTTATACAAAATCAAGATGCGTCCGATTTTTTGGACTGTATCCACACCGATTTCTTCTTCCAAGATTTCAGCTACTTCGTGGATGTTTTCATCTGTGTTTTGCAAGAGCGTAACTTTAATCAATTCGCGTGCGTCAAGAGCTTGACGGACGCTGGTTTTGATTTGGTCGTTGAGCCCATTTTTCCCGATTTGGATGATGGGTTTGAGGGTGTGTGCCTGGCTGTTGAGGAAGGCACGTTGTTTTGATGTTAATGACATAATTTCTTTAAAAGAGTTTCTTTTTATACTTTTCTGAAGTGGTGACGGATGTCAGCAAAGTCCTTCGGACTTTCATGACTAAAATTTGAGCCCAAGGTCTCAAATTTTCCGCAGTTGGTACAATCACTTGTACCAACTGACACCACGGCGAAAAGTATTCGTTATGGGCTCGCAGAGCTCGCCCGAATCCAGACAGCTCTTTCCTTTCTGTGTTTAAATGATTGCTTTGCGTGTGACGACGGCGACGCCTTCTGGGGCCCAGACGGCGACTTTGGCGGTGCCTGTTACGCGGATCCAGCCTAGTCCTGAGATGACTAGGTCTGTCTTATCCTTGATGGTAAAGACATGTTGAACTAGTTTTGGAAAGTCTTCTTTTTCCTTGCTATTTGGTGGTGTGAGAAGGGTTCCGAGGTGCTTGTCATAGAAGGCACTAGCGCCTTCTAGCTTGGTACGGTGGAGTTTGAGTTCGTTGTCAAAAAAAGCAGTAAATCCTTGTTTTTCTCCTGATATAAAGTCAAAGCGTCCGAGACCACCTAGAAACAGGGTTTGTTCAGGGTTAAGCTGATAGGTTTTGGGCTTGATTTCCTTTTTAGGGCTGACATACTTGAGGTTTTTGGCCGTCAAGTAGTGGGCCATCTGGTGGCGGTGGATAATCCCTGGCGTATCGTAAATATAAGATCCGTCGTCGAGCGGAATCTCAATCTTGTCCAAGGTTGTTCCTGGGAAACGCGAAGTCGTGATGACATTTTGGTCACCCGTGATTTCTTGGATAATGGCGTTGATAAGGGTTGACTTTCCAACGTTGGTCACGCCAACCACGTAGACATCACGGCCCTTGCGATAGTGCTCGATTTTATCAATGACTTCCTTAATAGCATGCTTATTCTGAGCCGAAGTCAGGACGACATCCACAGGACGAAGACCTTCTTCGTGGGCACGTTCCATGAGCCACTGGCTAATCTTGCCCGGTTTAACTGACTTGGGCAGGATATCTTTCTTATTTCCAACCAAGAGGACATCATTGCCCGATACAAAACGTGGTAAGCCTGGAATAACAGAGCCATTAAAGTCAAAGATATCAATGACATTGACTACCAAGGCATCGCTGTCTCCCACCTCGTGCAAGAGTTTGAGGAAATCATCGTCCGTCAACTGGACATCAGTGATTTCATTGTAGTGGCGGAGACGGAAACAGCGTTGACAATAAACTTCTCCAGTCTCCAAACCTTTTTCAAGTGCCGACTGGGGAGTAAATCCAAGACCAGCCTTGTCTGTCGTCTGAATGGTTGCTCCACATCCAATACAGAGAATTTCTTCCATAGTTAAATTCCTTTTTTATATGTAATCGGTCCGTACTTTTCAGTGATTTTTCGCATGACACGGCGCTCGCGAGCTCGATTGATCTGCGTTTTGATCGAGTCGTGTTGGACCAAGGGTTTGACCAAGATTGAGCGAATACCTGCACGATGCGCTGCGCGAATATCCGTCATGAGTTGGTCGCCGACCATGACCACTTCATTTTTCTCGTAGTGAAATTCCTTCATGGCACGGTCAATCCCAAATGTGAAAGGCTTCAAGGCCCAATAAACGTAATCAATCCCAAATTTCTCAACTGCGCGTTGGACCCGTTTTTTGGTGTTATTTGAGACCACGATGATGCGAATGCCTGCATCCCGGAGATCATGTAGCCATTGCTTCATCTCTGGTGTCCCATCAGGGTTGTTCCAAGCAATGAGGGTATTGTCCAAGTCGACCAAAACAGCCTTGATTCCCTGCGCCTGCAGGCTTGGGACTGTCAGATTATAGACTGCTTCCACAGCAAAATCTGGCATATAATTTTCAATCGCCATTCTGGCTCCTTTTCTTTTTAATTTCTAGCAATTTTCTTTAAACATTGAGCTAAGACTGCCCATAAAATGAGACTAGCTATCAAAATATAAATCCAAGCATTCGGTTCATCTGTAAACGGTAAGGGAACATTCATTCCGAAAAATCCTGTAATAACCGCAAGGATAGCTAGCAAGACTGAGATAATTGTCAAAGTTGTCAAATTATCATTCAGATTATTATTTAGGATGTTGTTGTAAGAGGCTGAGAGTTGTTGCAAGACTTGAGATATTAAGTCTGTCATTGAAACCAACTGATGGGCTTCAATCATAGCATCGTCAAACTGCTCTCTTTCTACCTCATTAAGATTACGATAAAGAGCATGCCCTTGAATGTGTTCCAAGAGGAGACGATTTTGTTTAGCGGCAGCTGTCAGGTAAACCATACCAGTTTCCAAGTCAGAGAGGGCGAAAAGATTTTTTTTAGTTGTTTTTTGACGAAGAAGTGCACTGATTTCATCCTTGCTTTTATCCATCTCTTCAATAACTGGATAGTAAGCATTGCTAATAATCTCTAAACTGGCAAAAAGAAATTTGTAGATTGAAATAATTTCATGGCTTTCAAGGTAGGTTGCCATGCGTTTAATCACATAAGTATTCTTGTGATTGCTGATAGTAATCAGCCGTTGTTTTTCAACGATAAAGGTCATCGGAATCGCTTCATAATATTCTTTGTCTTTTTCTAAATCAAGAACATTATAAATAAAGGTTACCGTCTCCGTTTCACGGTTATAATCCATATGAGCTCGTTCATTTCTATCCAGAGCATACTCAATGGTTTCCTTGTCCAATCCATAGATGTCAGAAAGATCTTCCATATTTTTAATCTTATCCACATCAAGGTCTATCCAAGTACGATCGTGACCTAATTTTTTCTCTACAAATAGCATACTCTCTCCTTTACCAAACTCCTTCTATTGTACCACAAATCTACCAAAATAGCAGAGCTACTCTGTGCGGGAAAAGTTGCTAACAACAGTGATATTACGATTGGGAACAAAGTGAAGGGCTTGATCATCACCTCGCAGTTGCGTTGTACGGATCCCTACGCTAACGACCTTTCCAGAAACGGTAATCGGTCCATTTGTGAGGACCACTTCATCACCCACATCAAGCTGGCGTTCAAAGAGGATGAAAAAGCCATTGATGACATCGGATAGAAAGCCTTGCGCCCCCATACCAATGGCCACCCCAGCAATTCCCGCACCAGCAAGGAGGCTAGAAACCGGCAAACCTAAAATAGACAGGATGCAGTAGATCAAAAAGAAATAAAGAATGTAGTTAAAGACATTCTCCAGCAAACGCGAGATGGTCTTTTGTCTTCCTGCATCTCGATTTGAAAATTTAAGCGAGGGCTTGACAATCTTTCGTACAGTCGCATGAAGCATCTTTTTAGCTATATAAAATAGTAAAAACAAAATCAAAAGAGAAATCACCTTGGTCAAGAGATTCTCTAACATGGTTGTTAAATCAAGTTTATCAAAATAGCGTTGAAAAAAATCTTGCATATAAAACTCCTTTTTCCTATTATACCATAAAATCGTCCTTCTCTTTTCTTTCATAATTATTCAATCATCATCTCCGTTTTCAAAATATCACTTGCCTCTATAGCATATTTATACTATAATTATAAACAATACATTTTGAAGGAGACTGATATGAAACGAATCATTAGAGCCTGGACCAAGGCAAGCCTCATCAAACGAATCCTTATTGGAATGATTTTTGGAGCGACATTGGGGATGCTCTTTCCAAACCTTACAGGAATCGGTCTGCTTGGAGATCTCTTTGTAGGCGGACTGAAGACCATCGCTCCTATTCTAGTTTTTGCCCTTGTTGCCAATGCCCTTTCCCAACACCAAAAGGGACAAAACACCAATATGAAGACTGTTATTTTCCTATACTTGCTTGGAACCTTTGCTGCTGCATTGGTAGCTGTTCTAGCTAGTTTCTTACTGCCTGTGCAAATCACCCTGACCAGTGCAAATACAGAAGTTGCTGCTCCTGATGGTATCGGTCAAGTCCTCAGCAACCTCTTGCTCAAACTGGTGGACAATCCCTTGAATGCCATTGTTGAAGCCAACTATATCGGGATTCTCTCTTGGGCAGTCGTCTTTGGCTTGGCTATGAGAGAGGCAAGTAAACACAGTAAAGAATTACTGAAAACCATGGCGGATGTCACCTCTAAAATCGTGGAATGGATTATCAATCTAGCACCCTTTGGGATTTTAGGTTTGGTGTTTAAGACCATCTCTGACAAGGGCATTGCCAGTCTGGCTAACTACGGTGTCCTCCTAGGACTCTTGATTGCTACCATGGCCTTTGTAGCTCTCATCGTCAACCCACTCATCGCCTTTCTCTTTATAAGGAAAAATCCCTATCCCCTTGTTTTGAAATGCCTACGTGTCAGTGGTATTACAGCCTTTTTCACTCGTAGCTCTGCCGCCAATATCCCTGTCAATATGAAACTCTGCCAAGACTTGGGACTGAATCCTGACACCTACTCTGTCTCCATCCCGCTTGGTTCGACCATCAACATGGCTGGCGCTGCCGTTACCATAAATGTCCTGACCCTGGCTGCCGTCAATACACTCGGAATCTCGGTAGACTTTGGGACAGCATTTGTGCTCAGTGTAGTGGCTGCCATTTCTGCCTGCGGGGCCTCTGGGATCGCTGGGGGATCCCTTCTCCTCATTCCTGTCGCTTGTAGCCTCTTTGGGATTTCCAACGACTTGGCTATGCAGGTTGTCGGAGTCGGTTTTGTGATTGGGATCGTTCAAGACTCCTGCGAAACAGCCCTGAACTCTTCAACAGATGTCCTCTTTACAGCGGTTGCCGAGTATGCTACAAACCGAAAACTTCGCCCCTAGTCTCTGATTCCTCGTTAAACACTCGATTCTATTAGTTTAGGAAATTTTCATGTCCCTCACTCAACGTACGACAAAACTGATCTTAGCGACCTGTCTCGCTTGTTTTCTCGCTTATTTTTTAGATTTATCATCAGCAGTTTCAGCTGGAATTATCGCCCTATTAAGCCTCTCCGACACGCGCAGAAACACGCTGAAGTTGGCTCGTAACCGCCTCTTTTCCATGCTACTAGCGCTCGCTATCGGTGTTCTAGCCTTTCAGCTTACGGGCTTTCACATCTGGAGCCTGGGCCTCTATCTGGCTCTCTATGTCCCTCTTGCTTACAAAATGGGCTGGGAAATCGGCATCACCCCTAGCAGTGTCTTGGTCAGTCATCTCTTGGTACAGGAGTCTACTTCCCCAGAGCTCTTGCTTAATGAAATACTCCTCTTTCTCATCGGGACAAGCTTTGCCCTATTGGTCAACCTTTACATGCCTTCTCGCGAGAAAGCCATCCAAAGCTACCACCTTCAGGTCGAAGAAAAGTTAAAAGACATCCTGCTTCGCTTTAAATACTATCTGTCAAGAGGAGACGGACGCAATCAAGCCCAACTCGTTGACCAATTAGACAACCTCCTCGATGAAGCTCTCAAACTGGTCTACCTGGATCACTCGGATCATCTCTTTCACCAGACGGACTACCACATCCACTACTTTGAGATGAGGCAGCGACAAAGTCGCATCCTGCGAAATATGGCCCAGCAGATTAATACCTGCCATCTGGCCGCAAGTGAGAGTTTGATCTTGGCCCAGCTCTTTTCTAAGATTGCTGCCCAGCTAAGTCAGACCAATCCTGCTCATGACCTACTTGATGACATCGAACGCTATCTGCAAGTCTTCCGCAATCGGAGTCTCCCTAAAACACGTGAGGAGTTTGAAACCCGTGCTACCCTCCTGCAGCTACTACGCGAAGCCGAAACCTTTATCCAGGTTAAGGTCGATTTTTACCAGAAATATGGAAACTAGAAAAACCTCAGAAGAATTCATGTAACATGATTTCTATGAGGTTTTTAATTTACCTTTGACTTCAATTACCTTTACTATATGAAAATAAATCCAAATTCCACGAATCAAAATCATTCGGGGACTTGTCCTAATGAAGTGTTTAGGGAAGCTGCCATAGCGGTTACCGATTGTTAGATTACGACACTGAGTTTTACAAATCGATTCCATTTGTAAAACTCAGTTAGTGAGGCAGTTAGGTAGTTCGATTCCTTACCATTACGACGGAAAAATCCACGAATCGATAATATTCGTGGATTTTTACTAGTGAAGCGTTTAGGTAGACCGCCATAGCGGTTACCGTCAAATGACAGCAACTTTATGTTGCTAGTCATTTGTAACGATTTACATTTTTTCCTCCAACTCTACGTCTGGATACTTGTCCGCAAACCAGCGGAGGGCAAAGTCATTTTCAAAGAGGAAGACTGGTTGGTCAAAGCGGTCCTTGGCCAAAATATTGCGGCTTGAGGACATCCGTTCATCCAAGTCCTCAGGCTTGATCCAACGAACGGTCTTTTTACCCATTGGGCTCATGACTACTTCTGCATTGTACTCGCCTTCCATGCGGTGCTTAAAGACTTCAAACTGGAGTTGTCCCACAGCCCCTAGCATGTACTCGCCAGTTTGGTAATTCTTATAAAGCTGAATGGCTCCTTCTTGCACCAATTGCTCAATCCCTTTGTGGAAAGATTTTTGTTTCATAACGTTCTTAGCAGAAACTTTCATGAAAATCTCAGGGGTAAAGGTTGGCAGTGGTTCAAATTCAAACTTATTTTTTCCAACTGTCAAGGTATCCCCAACCTGATAAGTACCAGTATCGTAAACCCCGATAATATCACCTGCCACGGCATTGGTCACATTCTCACGACTTTCCGCCATAAACTGGGTGACATTAGAAAGCTTGGCAGTCTTCCCAGTACGAGGAAGATTAACACTCATCCCACGCTCAAATTCGCCCGATACGATACGGACAAAGGCGATGCGGTCACGGTGACGAGGGTCCATATTGGCTTGGATTTTAAAGACAAATCCTGAGAAATCCTTGTCATAAGGATCCACAATTTCTCCGTCTGTTTTCTTGTGCCCATGTGGTTCTGGAGCAAACTTAAGGAAGGTCTCAAGGAAGGTCTGCACCCCAAAGTTAGTGAGGGCTGAACCGAAGAAGACCGGAGTCAGTTCTCCTTCAAGAATAGCTTCTTCCGAAAATTCATTTCCTGCTTCTTGCAAAAGTTCGATATCGTCCTTAACCTGAGCGTAGAAAGGATTGCTGCCAAAAAGCTGGTCACCATCTTCTAGACTGGCAAAACGCTCATCCCCTTTATAAAGTTCTAAACGTTGGTTATAGAGGTCATACAAGCCCTCAAAAGCTTTCCCCATCCCGATTGGCCAGTTCATTGGATAGCTGGCAATCCCCAATACTTCTTCTAGTTCTTGCAAGAGATCCAGTGGCTCACGGCCATCACGGTCCAGCTTGTTCATAAAGGTAAAGACAGGAATGCCACGGTGTTTGACAACCTCAAACAATTTCTTGGTTTGGGCCTCGATACCCTTGGCAGAGTCGACGACCATGACCGCAGCATCCACCGCCATCAAGGTACGATAAGTATCTTCTGAGAAGTCCTCGTGCCCTGGGGTGTCAAGGATGTTGACGCGCTTTCCATCATAGTCAAACTGCATGACAGATGAGGTTACCGAAATACCACGTTGTTTCTCGATATCCATCCAGTCAGACTTGGCAAAAGTCCCTGTTTTCTTTCCTTTTACCGTACCAGCCTCACGAATCTCGCCCCCAAAGTAGAGCAACTGCTCAGTAATGGTTGTTTTCCCCGCGTCCGGGTGAGAAATAATGGCAAAGGTACGGCGTTTCTTGATTTCTTCTTGAATAGTCATAAGTTCTCTTTCTTTGATTTTCTATTTTTAGTTGTTTCAGTAGTTAAGAATGATTTTTACATTGGATTTTACTATTCCTTTCAACTCTCCATTATAGCGGATTTTGGGGAGTTTTTCAATTGCTCATCCGATGAAAAGGCAAGCTAGAGCACAGATTGCGCCTGATTTCTCTTTTTCCACCGTTCCTTGAACAAGATATCAAAGAGAACAAGAGCCAGTGAAAGGATGACCGACACAAGGAGGTACTTTAGCCATAGAGGAGCATTCGAGATAAACGGTGTATCTCTTAAGAGACCATAATTTCCACCCGTCACCTGATTAACCCCAACTAGAAAGAGATTGAGGATAAAGGTATAGGCTACAATCATATATTTCTTGAGCAAGGTCTTATCATAGTGATTCATCAAGTAAACCAAGGAATTCACCAAAAGGGCATAGTGGCCAATCAAAAATGAAAAACTGGTAATATGAGGAAAATCATAGGGGTCAAAAACGGGGTAAACCAAAGCAAAGACCGCTCCACTTGCTCCTAAGAGGGCAAAATATTGCTTGCTTCGCCATTTATCAGGCAAGAAAACCACCGCAAACATAGCCAAACGGCAATGATAAAATGGAAGGCTATTAGAAAATGGAATCCCAAAACCAACATACCAACTATATAGGGCTAGCAACTGGAGAATCTGAATCCACTTAAACAAGCGGACAAATTTCGGATTTTGGTGATAAGCAAGTGCTCCATAAATACAAAGCACTAAAAGAAGCATCATAGCCCCATACCAAAAGAGTGGAATAGGAGGAGGAACCGTCTGAGATCTGGTGATAAATTGATGGAACATATTTTTATCCTAACTCTTATTTTCTCTATTCTCTAGTTTAACCATTATAGCGAATTAAAAGCGATTTTTCAATTTCTATTTCTTTTCAGTTTGGCTCCCTTATTTATAGGAAAATATGGTAAAATAGAACAGACTAAAAATCATCATTTCACGAAAGGATGTAAGATGAAAATTACGCAAGAAGAGGTAACACACGTTGCCAATCTTTCAAAATTAAGATTCTCTGAAGAAGAAACTGCTGCCTTTGCAACAACCTTGTCTAAGATTGTTGATATGGTTGAATTGCTGGGCGAAGTCGACACAACTGGTGTCGCACCTACTACGACCATGGCAGACCGCAAGACTGTACTCCGCCCTGATGTGGCCGAAGAAGGAACTGACCGTGATCGCTTGTTTAAAAACGTACCTGAAAAAGAAAACTACTATATCAAGGTACCAGCTATCCTAGACGATGGAGGAGATGCCTAATGACTTTTAATTATAAAACCATTGAAGAGTTACACAATCTCCTTGTTTCTAAGGAAATTTCAGCAACTGAATTGACCCAAGCTACACTTGAAGATATCAAATCTCGCGAGACAGCTATCAACGCTTTTGTTACCATCGCTGAGGAGCAAGCACTTGCCCAAGCTAAGGCTATTGATGAAGCTGGAATCGACGCCGACAATGTTCTTTCAGGAATTCCACTGGCTGTTAAGGATAATATTTCTACTGACGGCATCCTCACAACTGCTGCCTCAAAAATGCTCTACAACTACGAGCCAATCTTTGATGCGACAGCTGTCGCCAATGCCAAATCTAAGGGTATGATTGTTGTCGGAAAAACCAACATGGACGAGTTTGCCATGGGTGGTTCAGGTGAAACTTCCCACTACGGAGCGACTAAAAATGCTTGGGACCACAGCAAAGTTCCTGGTGGTTCATCTAGCGGTTCCGCAGCTTCTGTAGCTTCAGGACAAGTCCGTTTGTCACTTGGTTCTGATACTGGTGGTTCCATCCGCCAACCTGCTGCCTTCAACGGGATCGTTGGTCTCAAGCCAACCTACGGAACAGTTTCTCGTTTCGGTCTCATTGCCTTCGGTAGCTCATTAGATCAAATCGGACCTTTCGCACCAACTGTTAAGGAAAATGCCCTCTTGCTCAATGCGATTGCCAGCGAAGATGCCAAAGACTCGACTTCTGCTCCTGTCCGCATTGCCGACTTTACTTCAAAAATCGGTCAAGACATCAAGGGCATGAAAATCGCTTTGCCTAAGGAATACCTCGGTGAAGGAATCGACCCAGAGGTTAAGGAAAGAATCCTGAACGCCGCTAAACACTTTGAAAAACTTGGTGCCATCGTCGAAGAAGTCAGCCTTCCTCACTCTAAATACGGTGTTGCCGTTTACTACATCATCGCTTCATCAGAAGCCTCATCAAACTTGCAACGCTTTGACGGTATCCGTTATGGCTACCGCGCAGAAGATGCAAGCAACCTTGATGAAATCTATGTAAACAGCCGTAGCCAAGGTTTCGGTGAAGAAGTGAAACGCCGTATCATGCTTGGAACATTTAGCCTTTCATCAGGTTACTATGATGCCTATTACAAGAAGGCTGGACAAGTTCGTACCCTCATCATCCAAGATTTCGAAAACGTCTTTGCGGATTACGATTTAATCCTAGGACCAACTGCTCCAAGCGTTGCCTATGACTTGGATTCACTCAACCACGATCCAGTTGCCATGTACTTGGCTGACCTTTTGACCATCCCAGTCAACTTAGCTGGTCTCCCAGGAATTTCAATTCCTGCTGGATTCTCTCAAGGTCTACCAGTCGGTCTGCAATTGATTGGTCCTAAATACTCAGAAGAAACCATTTACCAAGCTGCTGCTGCTTTTGAGGCGACAACAGACTACCACAAACAACAACCCGTGATTTTTGGAGGTGATAACTAATGAACTTTGAAACAGTCATTGGACTTGAAGTCCACGTTGAGCTCAACACCAATTCAAAAATCTTCTCACCTACATCTGCCCACTTTGGGAATGACCAAAATGCCAACACCAACGTGATTGACTGGTCTTTCCCAGGTGTCCTGCCTGTTCTCAATAAAGGTGTTGTTGATGCCGGAATCAAGGCTGCTCTTGCCCTCAACATGGACATCCACAAAAAAATGCACTTTGACCGCAAGAACTACTTCTATCCTGATAATCCAAAAGCCTACCAAATTTCTCAATTTGATGAGCCAATCGGTTATAACGGCTGGATTGAAGTGGAGCTAGAAGACGGTACGACCAAGAAAATCGGTATCGAACGTGCTCACCTAGAAGAAGACGCTGGTAAGAACACCCACGGTACAGATGGCTACTCTTATGTTGACCTCAACCGCCAAGGGGTGCCATTGATTGAGATTGTATCTGAAGCCGACATGCGTTCTCCTGAAGAAGCCTATGCTTATCTGACTGCCCTCAAGGAAGTCATCCAGTACGCTGGCATTTCTGACGTTAAGATGGAAGAAGGTTCTATGCGTGTGGATGCCAACATCTCGCTTCGTCCTTATGGTCAAGAGAAATTCGGTACCAAGACTGAGTTAAAGAACCTCAACTCCTTCTCCAATGTCCGTAAAGGGCTTGAATACGAAGTCCAACGTCAAGCTGAAATCCTTCGCTCAGGTGGTCAAATTCGTCAAGAAACACGCCGTTACGACGAAGCTAACAAGGCAACCATCCTCATGCGTGTCAAGGAAGGAGCTGCAGACTACCGCTACTTCCCAGAACCAGACCTACCTCTCTTTGAAATTTCAGATGAGTGGATCGAAGAAATGCGTACAGAATTGCCAGAATTTCCAAAAGAACGCCGTGCGCGCTACGTATCTGACCTTGGCTTGTCAGACTACGATGCTAGCCAGTTGACTGCAAACAAAGTCACTTCTGACTTCTTTGAAAAAGCTGTTGCCCTCGGTGGCGATGCTAAGCAAGTCTCAAATTGGCTTCAAGGTGAAGTCGCTCAATTCTTGAATGCTGAAGGCAAGACACTGGAACAAATCGAGTTGACACCAGAAAACTTGGTTGAAATGATTGCCATCATCGAAGACGGCACTATCTCTTCTAAGATTGCCAAAAAAGTCTTTGTTCATCTGGCTAAAAATGGCGGTGGCGCGCGTGAATACGTGGAAAAAGCAGGCTTGGTTCAAATCTCAGATCCAGCTATCTTGATTCCAATCATCCACCAAGTCTTTGCCGATAACGAAGCCGCTGTCGCCGACTTCAAGTCAGGAAAACGAAACGCAGACAAGGCCTTCACAGGATTCCTTATGAAGGCAACCAAAGGCCAAGCTAATCCACAAGTCGCCCTTAAACTGCTTGCACAGGAATTGGCGAAGTTGAAAGAAAGTGAGTAATTTACTCTTTAAACACTTTTTTCTACTTTTAAAACGAGAATGAGACAAGGGGAATAAATGAACAAATTTTTACGATTGCTATTTGTCTTAGTCATCATCGCTATGTTAGGCGCTTCTATACTACAAATTTTCTTTCCATCATACATGGGAAGTCACTCCGGGTACGGAATATCTGCTGGTTGGCAACGAGAAATTGGAATATGGAATTTAGCTGTATTGATTATTATTCTCGCTATCAATATTAAATACGATTGGTTCTATCTACAAATCGCACTTCTTGCTCTCATTATTGGTGGAATTGGAATAGGAACAAATCACTTACTCAATTATATGGAGTATCACTCTCCTGTAAATGCTATCGGTGCTTTTGAAAATTACTTGCTAGCAATAGGATGGATTGTGGGATGGCTCATCGAGCGCCATTCCATAAAGAAGCTAAATGCTAGTAAATAACACCTAGTATATCTTAGATGATTTTTAAAGGTTATTAAATAGTTTAATAATCATTCAAATTCAGAATTCTACCTTTTCAATCATATAGTTAGGAGACACATGAAAAAGTTTTACGCTCTCTTAATGACCTGTTTATTACTTGTTTTTCTATCCGTGCCTCAAATCGTTGATGCGGGTGTTGGACATTCCAGAAGTGGAGGGAGCAGCCGCAGTAGCTCCAGAAGTAGTAGCCGCTCAAGTGGAGGTGGAAGTCGTTCTGGCGGCTCATCCTATCACTACTACCGCTCTGGATACGGATCATCCTCTGACAGTTCTACTAGCTCTCCCGATCTAGGATTTATGTTCATATTAGTCGGAGGAATCATACTAGTTGTTATCGTCAAATCCTTGCAGAGTAAGTCTGGAGATTCGAGTTCAACCTACACTAGTAATGATTATCAGACGCTCCATCGTCGAGTTGAACACAACACACTGGCCATTAGCCGTGTGAAATACGGGGATCCAAACTTTGACGCGGAAGCCTTCACATCTTGGGTTAAGGAAGTCTACCTTAAATTGCAGGTTGCCTGGACTGAGAAAAATTGGAACTCTGTCCGCGCTTTGGAAAGTACCAGTCTCTACTCTCAACATAGTACCCAACTTGAGGACCATATTCGAGCTAAAACAACTAATGTTTTAGAGAAAGTCTGTATCGAAAATGTTCGCATCAAGGAGTTCATTGAAAATCCTGACGGAAACGATACCTTAGTGGTGATTCTGTCATCTACCTTGCGGGACTATGTCATTGACGATGAGACTCGTCGTGTCCTCGAAGGAGATCCTAAAAAAGATCTCTTCACCGTGTATCAATTGAACTTTATCCGTCAACATGGTAGCCAAACGCAAGCAGTCAATCCAGACCAAGTTGTGAGCGACCACTGTCCAAACTGTGGCGCCCCATTAAAAATCTCTGCAGTTAGCGAGTGTGACTACTGTGGTGCCAATCTCTCTCGCAGTCCAAACCAATGGGTACTTGATACCTATGATGTTGTGGATGAAGACGAGCTTTATAATTAGGAGGAATTATGGGATTTATACGTGCAGCCTTATCAGCAGGCTTAAATAGTTTTAATGATAGTAAATTCAAGGAAGCCATTGTCCTTCCAGATAATGTCTCTGGCGACGCCTTGGCCATCAAGGGGCAATTACTCACTAAAGACCCAGATGGACGTTCTCGTCACAGCAATCAAAATACAGGCCTCTTGTCAGATGGCAGTGTGGTTATCGTTCCCCAAGGCTATACCGCTGTTTTGGTAAACAACGGTACCTTCCTTGGTGAGGTCCTTGAAGCTGGTAGCCACGAATGGCAAGCTGGTGATAACGCCTGGCTCCTTGAAAAAGGTGGTTTAAAAGGCACTTGGGAAAACTTTAAAAACCGTTTCTCTTTTGGTGGACAAGTCATCACTCAACAAGAAATCATCTTTATTCGCATGCAACCTATTGCAGGTAATAAGTTCGGCACACAAAATGCGGTCGAATACTTCAGCGAACGTTACCAACAACTGCTTAACATCCGTTTCTATGGCTTGTTTGATGTAAAAATAGCAGACCCAGTCCTCTTCTACGTAAGTTCTGTTAGCCGTCAAATTACTGACGGACAGCCATTTACTCTCCAAGAGGTAGCTCAAGGAACGCTCCGTCAAAATATCGCGCCGAAAATCGCGATTGCCATTGCCAAGTATACCAACGAAAACAAGGTAGATATCTATACCCTCAATGCCAACCAAGACACCTTTAACGAATTCGCTAAACAAGAGGTCAACAAGGTTTGGACAGGCCTCTACGGAATTGAAGCAACTAATATCTTGCTTGAAGACCTCAGCTACGACCAAGAAAGTCTTGATATCGTTCGCAAGCTTGATAGTGAGCTCGTGGCAATGAAGTACAACACGATTGAAATCGAAGAACGCCGTGCTCGTAACGAAGCACTTATTGCTGCAGCTGCCAATGAAGGGAATGGCAATGGGATGAACATGTTTATGGGTATGAGTCTTGGCCAAACTCTCGGTGGTCAACTAAGCCAACAAGTCCAAAATCAAGCACCGGCCCAAAACACTGGGCAAACTGCCAGCAAGAATTTTTACATCGAAGTCGATGGAAAATACGTCCTCGTTACCAAAGACGAAGATGGAAATATCGTACCAGTCAACTAATTAAGCTCCTTTTGACATTTGAGTAATGTTGTCTTTTATGGTACAATAAAGAGTAAATTATTTTATTAAAGAGGTAAAAACATGATTGAAGCAAGTAAATTAAAAGCTGGTATGACCTTTGAAACAGCTGACGGAAAATTAATTCGCGTTTTGGAAGCTAGCCACCACAAACCAGGTAAAGGGAACACAATCATGCGTATGAAATTGCGTGATGTCCGTACTGGTTCTACATTTGACACAAGCTATCGTCCAGAGGAAAAATTTGAACAAGCCATCATCGAGACAGTCCCAGCTCAATACTTGTACAAAATGGATGACACAGCCTACTTCATGAATACAGAAACTTACGACCAATACGAAATTCCTGTAGTCAATGTTGAAAACGAATTGCTTTACATCCTTGAAAACTCTGATGTGAAGATCCAATTCTACGGAACTGAAGTGATCGGTGTTACCGTTCCTACTACTGTCGAATTGACAGTTGCAGAAACTCAACCATCTATCAAAGGTGCTACTGTTACAGGTTCTGGTAAACCAGCAACGATGGAAACTGGACTTGTCGTAAACGTTCCAGACTTCATCGAAGCAGGACAAAAACTCGTTATCAACACTGCAGAAGGAACTTACGTTTCTCGTGCCTAATCTCTAGAAAGAGGTCATTCTATGGGAATTGAAGAACAACTTGGCGAAATCGTTATCGCCCCACGTGTACTTGAAAAAATCATTGCTATTGCTACTGCAAAAGTAGAGGGTGTTCACTCTTTTTCAAACAAATCAGTATCTGATACCCTTTCAAAACTTTCACTCGGCCGTGGCGTTTATCTAAAAAACGTGGACGAAGAACTCACAGCTGATATCTACCTCTACCTAGAGTACGGAGTAAAAGTTCCTAAGGTAGCAGTTGCTATCCAGAAAGCTGTTAAAGATGCAGTCCGCAATATGGCTGATGTAGAACTCGCTGCTATCAATATTCACGTTGCAGGTATCGTTCCAGATAAAACACCAAAACCAGAATTGAAAGATCTATTTGACGAGGACTTCCTCAATGACTAGTCCACTATTAGAATCTAGACGCCAACTCCGTAAATGCGCATTTCAAGCTCTCATGAGCCTTGAATTCGGTACGGATGTCGAAACTGCTTGTCGTTTCGCCTATACTCATGACCGTGAAGATACGGATGTACAACTTCCAGCCTTTTTGACAGACCTCGTTTCTGGTGTTCAGGCTAAAAAGGAAGAACTAGACAAGCAAATCACACAGCATTTAAAAGCAGGTTGGACCATCGAGCGTTTAACACTCGTGGAGAGAAACCTCCTTCGCTTGGGAGTCTTTGAAATCATTTCATTTGACACCCCTCAGCTGGTTGCTGTAAATGAAGCTATCGAGCTTGCAAAGGACTTCTCAGATCAAAAATCTGCCCGTTTTATCAATGGACTGCTCAGCCAGTTTGTAACAGAAGAACAGTAAACAGAAAAAGTGTTTGACAGCTGTCAAACACTTTTTTCTTTGCCTTCCACTATCTAAAAAAATGATAATAGATGTAATTGTAAATAAAAATCCAGATAGGTTTTGCATGATTGAGAAAGTTGAAAAAACTATGACAGAGAATTGTTAATTTAAGATTGTCGGTAGAACGATAAATAAGGGCGAAAAAGAGACCAATCAGACTATAATATAATAAACTAATTGGGTCTCGGTGAGATAGTATCAAATGACTAAGTCCAAAGATAAGGCCTGATAAGATGACATCTAAATAGTACTTTGACTTAGGAAAGAAGGTGTTCATAAAATACCCACGATCAAGCGTCTCTTCCAAAATAGGACCAATAACGACAGTTAAGATAAAACTAAGAACTGTAGATAGAAAAGTTGGTTGCCCATTTGAAAGAACCACGGTAAAATAGACATCATGAATATTCCTATGATTAATCAAATGAGCAAAGCGTGCCCAAAAATTACCGAGAATCTGATGAACCACATAACATGCAAACAAGTAAAAGATAGTTGACCAGTTCCAGCTCTTTTTCTCAAAGATAAAGAGCAGCTTTTGCTTTTTTAACCACCAAATTAATAGAAGGAAACTTCCTACTAATCCCATTGTTAAAATAAGAGAGTAGACATCAGCGCCTAACCCTAAAATTATCGCTACATACAAACCAATTGTTTGTGGTAAATAGGTAGATAGTAAAATAATAAGCAAAAGTATTCCAAATTGTCTTAGTTTCTTTGTGTTTTTCATCGTACTTTTTTGAAAGATTATCCTGCTCGGAAGCCGTACTTCCAAGCATCCCTATAAGAATTAAGTGCCCCTTGCTCCATACAGGGAGCAAATTCTCTATAATATAACCATCTACCATAACCATCTTCCCAAATAGCAAGACCGCCTGAAACTTGGTCTAAGTCTTTAGACGAAAGAACTGTAAATGTTTTTGTACCTGTCATTGCAAGTACATCCTTAAAATTAATTTTTGTCAGCTTATATCTACAGTATAGATCTTTTTTGTCTATTTTATAGTCTATCTCCTCAACTGTCAATTTTTCGTCCTGAAATGTATGGTCTCTAGAAAAAAATGAGACCTTTCTAGTCTCATTTAGTCATTCTTAATATTTTCTAAAGCGCTGGTAACGTTCTTCAATAAGTTGGTCGAGTGGTAGTTCTTGCAACCTATCTAGTTCTGCACGTAATTCATTTTTAACACAAGCTAGCAGTTCTTTACTTGAGAAATCCTCTTCTGGAATTATCTTGTCTACGATTCCCATTTCTAGGAGTTCATGTGAAGTGATTTTCATCAATTCTGCTGCTTCCATAGCACGACTGCCATCCTTCCAAAGGATAGAGGCAAATCCTTCAGGGCTAAGTACTGCGTAGATTGAGTTTTCTAACATCCAGACACGGTCAGCCACGGCTAATGCTAATGCCCCACCAGACCCTCCTTCACCGATAATAATGGCAATGATTGGAACCTTGAGGTCGCTCATTTCCATCAGGTTTCGAGCAATTGCTTCACCTTGTCCACGTTCCTCGGCTCCAACACCTGGGTAAGCACCTGCCGTATTGATAAAGGTCACAACTGGACGATCAAACTTCTCCGCTTGTTTCATCAGGCGCAAGGCCTTGCGATATCCTTCTGGATGAGGTTGCCCGAAATTTCGTTTGAGGTTGTCATGAAGACTCTTCCCCTT
This sequence comes from Streptococcus oralis subsp. tigurinus, assembly GCF_002096275.1. GTDB lineage: Bacteria > Bacillota > Bacilli > Lactobacillales > Streptococcaceae > Streptococcus > Streptococcus oralis_CN. The sequence goes on from NZ_NCUG01000018.1 coordinate 795,910, forward strand.
TTGGATACCGACGACAGTTACTGCTTGGTCACCTAACCAGCCAATTCCACCGATAACCGCACCATCATCACGAAAAGACCGATCTCCATGCAATTCGATAAACTCTTCAAAGATTCCATTGGCAAAATCAAGTGCAGTCAAGCGACTCTGCTCGCGTGCCTCTCTGACTATTTTTGCAATATTCATCCGCGACTTCCTCCATGCAATCTCACTAATTTAGCAATTGTTTCAGGCAATTCTCTCCGTTTGACAATTGCATCAACAAATCCATGTTCAAGCAAAAATTCTGCCTTTTGGAAGTCATCCGGCAAGGTCTCACGAACTGTATTTTCGATAACACGACGCCCAGCAAACCCAACCAAACTTTGGGGTTCCGCTAGGATAATATCACCCTCCATAGCAAAAGAAGCAGTCACCCCACCTGTTGTCGGATCGGTTAAAATAGTTAGGTAAAAAAGTCCTGCCTTGGAATGGCGTTGAACTGCCGCAGAAATCTTAGCCATCTGCATCAAACTCATGATTCCTTCTTGCATACGGGCTCCACCAGAAGCTGTGAAGAGAACGACTGGCAAGTTTTCTAACGTTGCATACTCAAACAAGCGCGTGATTTTTTCACCCACAACGGTTCCCATAGAAGCCATGATAAAGTTTGAATCCATGATCCCAAGGGCAACTTTTTGCCCCTTGATGCTAGCTGTACCAGTTAGTACGGCTTCATCCAAACCTGTCTTTTCACGCATTGTTGCAAGTTTTTTCTGGTAGCCAGGAAAGTTTAATGGATCTTGAGTTTCAATACCTGTAAACATCTCCACAAAGCTGTCAGAATCAATCGTCAAATCCAAGCGTTCCTGAGCTGAAATACGGAAAGTATAGCTACAATGGGGACAAATTCGTTCGCTCCCAAGATCCTTTTGGTAAATGGTGTGTTTACAACCAGGACACTGGGAGAAGAGTTCATCCGGAACCTCAGGCTTGGCTTGTGGTTTCTGCCTTACGGAACGGTTAGGATTGATCCGAATATACTTATCCTTTTTACTAAATAGAGCCATAACTCCCCCTTTTAGTTCTCATACTGTTTGAAAGTCTATTCTTTTTCTTGGTATTTTGGCAAGAAAGTTTCCATCAAGAAGGAAGTATCGTAATCACCAGCGATAACTCGGCGGTCTGAAATCAGATCCAACTGGAAGTCTGCATTGGTTTGCACTCCTTCAATATCAAGTTCATAAAGCGCCCGTTGCATTTTCATCAAGGCATCAAAACGATTCTCCCCATGAACAATGATTTTGGCAATCATACTATCATAGTAAGGGGGAATGGTATAACCTGGATAAACTGCTGAGTCCACGCGCAAGCCAACTCCACCACTTGGTAGATAGAGATTGGTAATTTTCCCTGGACTTGGAGCAAAGTTAAATGCTGGATTTTCCGCATTGATCCGGCACTCGATAGCATGACCTCGTAGGACGATATCTTCTTGTTTGAAAGGTAAAGGTTGCCCGGCAGCAATGCGAATCTGTTCCTTGACGATATCAACACCTGAAACAAACTCTGTGACTGGGTGTTCAACTTGCACACGAGTATTCATTTCCATGAAGTAGAAATTGCCACTCGCTTCATCGAGAAGAAATTCAATCGTCCCTGCATTTTCATAGCCTACAGACTCTGCTGCACGAACAGCCGCAGCACCAATTTCATGACGAAGGGTTTTGCCAATCGCAATAGATGGGCTTTCTTCTAAGACCTTTTGGTTATTCCGTTGGAGTGAACAATCCCGTTCACCAAGATGGACAACATGACCCTCTTGGTCCGCAAGGATCTGAACCTCAATATGGCGAGCTGGATAGATCACACGCTCAATATACATAGCGCCATTTCCAAAATTGGCCTTGGCTTCACTGGATGCTGTTTCAAAGGCTGCGACCAAATCTTCTGCCTTTTCAACCTTACGAATCCCTTTTCCACCACCACCTGCCGATGCCTTAAGCATGACTGGATAGCCAATTTTTTCTGCAACTGCAAGCGCCTCTTCAGCCGTGTGAACTTCACCATCAGATCCTGGGATAACTGGAACCCCAGCCTTGATCATTTGCTCACGCGCATTGATCTTATCTCCCATGGTATCCATTACAGCCCCAGAAGGACCGATGAACTTAATCCCCACTTCATCACACATCGTGGCAAACTTGGAGTTTTCGCTAAGAAAACCAAAACCTGGGTGGATGGCTTCTGCTTCTGTCAAGACTGCAGCAGACAAAATAGCGTTGATATTGAGATAAGATTCTGTCGCCTTACCAGGTCCAATACAGATAGCTTCATCCGCTAGGAGTGTGTGAAGAGCTTCCTTATCAGCAGTTGAATAAACTGCTACGGTTACAATGCCCAATTCACGCGCAGCTCGAATAATGCGAACCGCAATCTCACCACGGTTGGCAATCAAAATTTTACGAAACATGGAGAACCTCCTTAGTTTCCAATTGCAAAGGTAAGAGTACCACTCGCTGCAAGCTTACCATCTACTTCAGCCTTTGCTTCAACCACAGCAATCGTACCACGACGTTTGACAAAAGTAGCCGTCATAACTAATTGGTCACCTGGTACAACTTGCTTCTTGAACTTAACCTTGTCCATGCCAGCATAGAAGACCAGTTTCCCTTTATTTTCAGGTTTGGACAATTCCAAGACACCAGCAGTCTGAGCCAAGGCTTCCATGATAAGAACACCTGGCATAACTGGGTATTGAGGAAAATGACCATTGAAGAAAGGTTCGTTGATGGTCACATTTTTAATGGCAACAATGGTATCCTCGCTCACTTCCAAGACACGATCCACTAGGAGCATGGGGTAGCGATGGGGTAGAGCTTCTTTGATTCCTTGAATATCGATCATTTGATACGTACCAATCCTTTACCGAACTCAACCATTTCTTCATTTGAAACGAGAATTTCTGTCACCACACCATCCTTAGGTGCAGGAATTTCATTCATAACTTTCATGGCTTCGATAATCACCAAAGTCTGACCTTTTTTAACACTGTCTCCAACTGTGACAAAGGCAGGTTTATCTGGTCCAGCGGCCAAATAAGCCACCCCTACAAGTGGACTTTCAACGACATCACCCTCTGGAGCAACCGTCGTTTCAGCTAGTGCTGGAGCTTCTTCCACTGCACTCTCTACTGGAGTTGAAGGGACAGAAACTACTGGACTAGGAGCCACTGCAGCTGGCGCTGGAGCAACTTGAGCTGGTGCTTCAGAAGCTATTCTTGCTTCATTCTTACTGAACTGCAATTCGTCCGTTCCGTTTTTATAAGAAAATTCTCTCAAACTTGATTGGTCAAATTGAGCCATCAAGTCCTTGATCTCATTTAAATTCATAATTATTTATTCTCCCAACGTTTGAAAGCAAGAACCGCATTGTGTCCACCAAAACCAAAAGTGTTTGAAATAGCATAAGGGATTTCTTGCTCCAAGCCTTGTCCATAAACGACATTCGCTTCGATATAGTCTGACAACTCACTTGTTCCAGCTGTCATTGGTACATAGTTATGACGCATGGCTTCGATGGTAGCGATGGCTTCCACTGCTCCTGCAGCACCAAGCAAGTGTCCTGTGAAGGACTTAGTTGAAGATACAGGTACTTCTTTACCAAGAACAGCTACGATCGCACCACTTTCTCCTTTTTCATTAGCAGGAGTTGAAGTTCCGTGGGCGTTGACGTAAGCTACTTGCTCTGGAGAAATTTCTGCTTCTTCCAAAGCCAGTTTAATCGCCTTAATCGCACCTTGACCTTCTGGATGAGGTGAAGTCATATGGTAAGCATCACAGGTATTTCCATAACCAACTACTTCAGCCAAGATAGTTGCACCACGTTTTTCAGCATGTTCAAGGCTTTCAAGAACCAACATCCCTGAACCTTCTCCCATCACAAAACCATTACGGTCTTTGTCAAACGGAATAGAAGCACGAGTTGGATCTTCTGTAGTTGATAGAGCAGTCAATGCTTGGAAACCAGCGATGGCAAAAGGAGTGATAGATGATTCTGATCCACCTACTAACATGACATCTTGGAAACCAAACTTGATTGAACGGAAGGCATCCCCAATGGCATCATTTGATGAGGCACAGGCTGTATTGATTGATTTACAAACACCGTTTGCTCCAAAGCGCATGGCAACATTTCCCGAAGCCATATTTGGCAAGGCTTTTGGAAGTGTCAATGGCTTAACACGTTTTGGGCCTTTTTCATGAAGACGGATAACTTGGTCTTCGATTTCTTTAATTCCCCCAATACCTGAGGCAACGATGACACCAAAACGATCTTTATCAATTGCTTCTACATCAAGATTTGCATTTGTCACCGCTTCTTGAGCTGCGTACAAGGCATACAAAGAATAGTTATCAAAACGGTTGGTATCTTTTTTGACAAAGTATTTATCAAAGGGGAAATCTTGAACTTCTGCCGCATTGTGCACAGCAAATTCGCTGTGGTCAAACTTAGTGATTTCTCCAATTCCAATCTTCCCAGTTTGCAAACTGTTCCAAAATTCTTCTGGAGTATTTCCGATAGGAGAGGTCAATCCATAACCTGTTACTACAACTCGATTTAGTTTCATCTGTCTTACCTATATCTTTCCTTATTTTTTACATGCTAAGTCCGCCATCAACAGCGAGAACTTGTCCTGTCAAATAATCCTGTCCAGCCAGGAACACTGTAGCATCTGCGATATGTTCTGCTTGTCCAAAATGTTTCATTGGGATTTGTGCCAATGTCGCTTCCTTGACCTTATCAGACAAAACAGCAGTCATATCCGATTCGATCATCCCTGGGGCAAGAGCATTTACGCGTACATTGCGATTGGCAACTTCACGTGCTACTGACTTGGTAAAACCAATCAAACCTGCTTTAGAAGCTGCATAGTTGGCCTGCCCAATATTTCCCATCAAACCGACCACACTGGACATATTGATGATCGCACCTTCACGTGCCTTTATCATCTGTTTCAAGACTGCTTGCGTCATATTGAAGGCACCTGTCAAGTTGATTTTAATCACCTTTTCAAAGTCCTCTTCGGTCATCTTGAGCATAAGCGTATCTTGAGTGATCCCAGCATTGTTGACCAAGACATCGACAGAACCGAGTTCTGCAATTGCTTGATTTACCATACGCTTGGCATCTGCAAAGTCTGAAACATCACCTGAGATTGGTACCACTTTGACGCCGTAGTTTGAAAACTCAGCCAGCAATTCTTCTGAGATTGCTCCACGACTATTCAAGACTACATTCGCACCTAGTTTGGCAAATTTGTGAGCAATGGCAAGTCCGATACCACGACTTGAACCTGTAACAAAGATATTTTTATTTTTTAGTTGCATTCTATTCTCCTATTTCCTGTTGTATTTTCTGGGAGAAGGGGTCACTAGTTTCCTAGCAAAGCATCCAAGCTTGTTTGATCTTCAACGTTAGCTAGCTGAGCAGTTTTATCGATTTTTTTGACAAAGCCTGATAGGACCTTGCCAGGACCAATTTCAATAAAGTTGGTTACCCCAGCATCCTGCATCACAGCAATACTTTCATAAAAACGAACAGGTTCTTTCACCTGACGCGTCAAGAGCTCTTGGATTCGATCTTTTTCCATAACAGCAGCTTCCGTATTGCCGACTAGAGGACAAGTAAAATCAGAAAAACTCACTTCCTCAAGAGCTCCAGCTAGTTGCTGACTGGCTGGCTCTAAAAGTGCTGTATGGAAAGGGCCAGATACATTTAAAGGAATCAATCGTTTTGCTCCTGCTTCCTGCAAGAGTTCAACTGCGCGGTCAACCGCAGCCGCCTCACCACCGATGACGATTTGGCTTGGGGTGTTGTAGTTAGCTGGAGTCACTACTCCAACTTTAGAGGCTGTTTCACAAGCTTCCTCAATCACTTCAACTGGAGTGTTTAGGACGGCAACCATCTTTCCAGAACCTGCAGGTGCAGCCTCTTCCATATAAGCACCACGTTTAGCAACCAAGGCAACTGCATCCTCAAAGTCCAAAGCACCACTTGCTACAAGAGCAGAATATTCCCCAAGAGACAGTCCTGCCACCATATCTGGCTGGTAGCCTTTTTCTTTCAATAGTCGGTAAATAGCAACGGATGTAGCTAGAATAGCTGGCTGCGTGTAACGAGTCTGATTTAACTTGGCTTCTTCCTTGTCAATCAAGTCACGAAGGTCATACCCTAAGACTTGGCTAGCTTGGTCAATTGTTTCCTTGACGATAGGGTAGCGATCATAAAGATCACGTCCCATCCCTAGATACTGAGCACCTTGGCCCGCAAATAGAAAGGCTGTTTTAGTCATTTCTTGTAACTCCTGCCCAACGAGCAGCTTCTTCTTGAATTTTTTCAGCTGCACCGTAGTAGATATCTTTTAAGATTTCTTCAACAGTTTCTTCTTTAGAAATCAAACCTGCAATCTGGCCGGCCATCACTGAACCGCCATCCACATCACCATGGACAACAGCTTTAGCTAAAGCTCCTGCACCCATTTGCTCAAAGATTTCTAAATCTGGATTTTCTTGTTTAAAGGCATCCTTTTCAGCCTGCTCAAAATCACGAGTCAACTGGTTTTTAATGGCACGAACTGCGTGGCCAAAATGTTGTGCTGAAATCGTTGTATCAATATCACGAGCTTTTAAAATTTTAGCTTTATAATTTGGATGAGCATTAGACTCTTTGGCAACTACAAAACGAGTTCCTACTTGAACAGCTTCTGCGCCAAGCATAAACCCAGCCGCTGCCCCCTCACCATCTGCAATACCACCGGCAGCAATAACTGGAATTGAAACAGCTGCAGCAACTTGGCGAACCAAGGTCATCGTTGTTAATTTACCAATGTGTCCACCAGCTTCCATCCCTTCTGCAATGACGGCATCCGCACCAATTTTTTCCATGCGTTTTGCCAAAGCAACACTTGGAACAACAGGAATAACTGTAATTCCTGCATCATGGAAACGGTTCATGTATTTACTTGGATTTCCAGCACCAGTTGTAACCACCTTAACCCCTTCTTCAATCACGAGATCAACGATATCTTCTACAAAAGGTGACAAGAGCATGATGTTGACACCAAAAGGTTTATCCGTAAGTGATTTGATTTTATCGATATTAGCCTTTACGACCTCTTTAGGGGCATTTCCACCACCGATGATTCCCAAACCACCAGCTTTTGATACTGCACCAGCCAAGTCGCCATCAGCAACCCAGGCCATTCCTCCTTGAAAAATAGGATAATCAATGTTCAATAATTCTGTAATACGTGTTTTCATAGTGCCTCCATCATTCCTTGCTTACGTAATAGTTCGATAAGTTTATCATTTGAATTTCAAACTATTACCTAAACAAGAGGGAGCGGGTCTCCCCTACTCCTTCTAGTAATATGCTAATTATTTTGTTTGCTCTTCAACGTAAGCAACCAAGTCACCAACTGTTTTCAAGTTATCTTCTGCTTCGATTTGGATATCAAAAGCATCTTCAATTTCAGAGATTACTTGGAACAAGTCCAATGAATCTGCATCCAAATCATCAAAAGTAGATTCAAGTGTTACTTCTGATGCGTCTTTCCCAAGTTCTTCAACGATAATTTCTTGTACTTTTTCAAATACTGCCATGATAGGACTCCTTTAAAATATAAAATTTTATAACTATGTGTTTACCACATGATTACCTAGATTGTAAGAATGAGTGTGCCCCATGTCAAACCTCCACCGAAGCCTGATAGGAGAATCGTCTGGCTACCATCTAAACGAATCATGCCATTCTCCACACACTCTGAGAGCAAAATCGGGATACTTGCTGCACTGGTATTTCCATACTCCATCATATTGGCAGGAAGCTTGTCTCGGTCTACACCGATTTTCTTAGCCATCTTATCCAAAATGCGGATATTTGCCTGATGAAGTAAGAGATAATCCAATTCCGATGCTGCTATTGGACCATTTTCAATGGTTTCTTTGATTGATCTAGCAACATCACGATTTGCAAAATCAAAAACTGCTCGTCCATCCATCCTCAGAAAAGCAGGAACTGCTTCTTGATCTGAGAAAGGCGAAGCCAAAACCGTTTGACCATAGGTCAAACACTCACTCCGAGAACCATCCGTATAGAGACTTTCCACAAGGAAGTGACGTGTTTCGCTCGCTTCCAAGAGAACCCCACCAGCACCATCCCCAAAGAGAACAGCTGTCGAACGATCTGACCAATCAACTGCCTTGGATAAGGTTTCAGCCCCGATAACAATCCCTTTTTTGAACTGTCCAGAACTTAAAAACTTTTCTGCAGTTGAGAGAGCGAATACAAAGCCACTACAAGCTGCTGTCAAATCAAAGGCGAAAGCTCTATGCGCTCCGATATTCGCCTGAACTCGAGCTGCCGTAGAAGGCATCATCGAATCTGGAGTAATCGTCGCTACAATGATAAAATCAATCTTATCCGCTGTTAAGCTCCCTTTAGCCAACAAGCTCTTAGCTACTTCTGTCGCCAAGTCACTTGTAGACTCAGTTTTTGAGATATGTCTCTGTTTAATTCCTGTCCGACTTGAAATCCACTCATCGCTTGTATCCATGATTTGGGCTAAGTCATGATTAGTGACCACTTGCTCTGGAACATAATGAGCAACCTGGCTTATCTTTGCAAAAGCCATTATTTCAAATCCTCCAAAAATTGATAAAGGTTCGTTAAGCCTCTGCCCATGACTTCTTTTTCCTCAGGGCTCATGCCATCGATGATTTTTTCGACCATGGCCTTGTGGAACCGTTTATGAAGGCGGTGAACCAAACGACCTTTCTTTGTCAAATGCAGATAGACCACACGACGGTCTTGATCAGAACGAATACGCTCAATGTAACCCTTTCTTTCTAGGTTATTCAAGCTCGTCGTAACTGTTCCCAGGGTCACCATCAGTTCTTTGGAAACCTTACTAGGCGTCGCCTCAGGGAACTTTCCAATCACATCGATCGTGTGCATTTCTTTGATGGAGATGTCTTTGAATCGACTACCTCGTAAGCTAACCTCCTCAATCACAAGGACGTTATTGAAAATAGATGTTAAATAATCATTTACTTGTTGGTAGTCCAAACTTTTTCCCTCCTCCTCAAAAAAACTTTCACAATCAAAACATTTGATAGAAAAAGTATAACAAACTTCAAAGATTTGTGCAAGTGTTTTTTTATTTTCCTGAAAATTTTGGTCTTCTTCTTTCAGAATGTGCTCGAACCCCTTCTTTAAAATCTTCAGTTAAAGATAAAGATTCCTGCAGTTTCAATTCCAATTCGGCATAATCTTGCCAATCTTTAAATTGACTTTGCCAAACTAACTTTTTAATCGCTGCGTATGAGTTTGCTGAACCTCGTCTTAATTTTTTCAGAACTTGTTCTCTTGTTTTTTCTAATTTGTCAGCTTCACAAACGCGGTATACTACGCCCCATTCCAGTGCTTTTTCTGCGGTCAAGGCTTCACCTGTCATAGCAAGTTGTGCAGCTCGTGTTACCCCGATACTACGACTCAAGAGATGAATCCCACCAGCGTCCGGCGCCAACCCAACTCCAACAAAGGCTTGGATGAATTTTGCCTTGTCAGTCGCCAAGCAAAAATCAACTGCTACTGCCATATTTGCCGCAGCACCTGCAACTGCTCCATCTACCTCCATCAAAACAGGCTTAGGAATTTGCTTGATTTTAAAAGAAATTGTATTGACTAATTCTGCAATCTTATTCAAAGAAGGAATGTCATCCTCATCCACTGCACGCTTCATCTCAACCAAATCTCCCCCAACTGAAAAGACCTTCCCATTCGCATTAATCAAGATGAACTGAACAGCTTGATCCTGCTCTGCTAGGGTCAAAGCTTCTAAAATCTCCTCACACATTGGGATATGGAAACCATTTGCCACTTCGGGACGATTCAAAGTAATAATAGCCAGATCATCTACGATCTGATATAAGATATGATTCATAGCTTCTCCTTTTCTTTTGTAAGATAATGAAATTATTTTATTTTCAAAGTATACCTTTTTTTGGATAAAGAGGCAAGGAAAAACTAAAGGAAAGTGTCTCACCTGATTATTTACCCATCATTTATGAGTGTGAGTAAAATTTGACTCTCTTACTTTTAAACTGTTGTCGCTTTTCAGAATAAGTTAGCATTTACTTCTATTGTAATAGGGAGCTATTTTCTTCATTGAAAAATGCCCCTCTTTCTGCTATAATCGTATAAAATACTTACTTGAGGAGTCTTTATGAAGGTTGTAAAATTTGGTGGAAGTTCGCTTGCCTCTGCTGGCCAGTTAGAAAAAGTTTTAAACATCGTTAAAAGTGATAAGGAACGCCGTTTTGTAGTCGTTTCTGCACCCGGAAAACGCAATGCTGAAGATACTAAGGTAACCGATGCCTTGATTAAATACTATCGCGACTATGTGGCGGGAAATGATATCAATGTTAGTCAAAGCTGGATTATTGACCGTTATGCCGCTATGGTTAGTGAACTAGGCCTAAAACCTGCTGTTTTAGAAAAAATCTCTAAAAGTATTCGGGCCTTGGCAACTCTTCCTATAGAGGACAATGAATTTCTCTACGATACTTTCTTAGCAGCTGGAGAAAATAATAATGCCAAACTCATTGCAGCCTACTTTAACCAAAACGGCATTGATGCACGTTATGTTCATCCAAGAGAAGCTGGAATCGTTGTCACAAGTGAACCAGGAAACGCACGTATCATTCCATCTAGTTATGACAAGATTGAAGGCTTGGCTGATAGCAACGAAGTCCTTGTCATCCCTGGTTTCTTTGGTGTGACTAAGGAAAATCAAATCTGTACTTTCTCACGTGGGGGTTCAGATATTACTGGTTCCATTATCGCAGCAGGTGTTAAGGCTGATCTCTATGAAAACTTTACGGACGTAGACGGTATCTTCGCTGCCCACCCTGGTATTATCCATCAACCACACTCCATTCCTGAATTAACCTACCGTGAAATGCGTGAGTTGGCTTACGCCGGATTTTCTGTCCTTCATGATGAGGCCCTTCTACCTGCCTACCGCGGAAAAATTCCTCTTGTTATCAAGAATACCAACAACCCTGATCATCCAGGAACTCGTATCGTTCTAAAACACAGTAGCGATAAATTCCCAGTCGTTGGGATCGCTGGTGATTCTGGATTCGTCAGCATCAACATGTCAAAATACCTCATGAACCGCGAGGTTGGATTCGGTCGTAAGATTCTTCAAATCCTTGAAGATCTTAACATTGGTTGGGAACATATGCCAACAGGTATCGATGATCTTTCAATCATCCTTCGTTCCCGTGAATTGACTCCTATCAAGGAGGAAGAAATTCTGCGTCAGTTAGTTCAAAAGGCCGAAGTGGACCATGCTGAAATCGAACATGACCTTTCAATCATTATGATTGTCGGAGAAAAGATGAAGAGCCATATCGGGGTAACTGCTACTGCAACACGCGCTCTATCTGAAAACAAAATCAACATCCAGATGATGTCCCAAGGCTCAAGTGAAGTTTCCATCATGTTTGTTGTCAATAAAGATCAAGAAAAGGCAGCTATCAAGGCTCTCTACCACGCCTTTTTCGATGAAAGTAAGGAAGATTAATCATGGCCCAATCACTCAATAAAGTCATTGACCTACAAACCACTGGAACATCCTATCTTTCCATCTCGGGAAAAGTCGGAAAATTTCTAGTTGGGGATCAAGCCTTAGAGTTTTATCCTGATGTCAATGTCGAACAATATATCCAAATTCCTTGGTCAAGTATTCAGCAAATTGGAGCCAACGTAAGTGGTCGCAAAATCAGTCGCCACTTTGAAGTCTTCACTGATCAAGGAAAATTCCTCTTTGCTTCCAAAGACTCTGGAGCTATTCTCAAAATCGCTCGGGAAAGACTTGGCAATGACAAGGTTGTGAAACTTCCTACTTTACTCCAGACCATTGGTCAAAAATTCAAAAATCTATTTGCAAAAAAGTAGAAACTTTAGTATAATCATAGCAACGGATAAGTAGGTTATCCTCTTCTTCCAGAAAGTCTGCGGGTGCTGCGAGCAGATAGGAGGGGTAAGTGAAATTCTACCGTTAGTAACAATTACATACACAATCAAGTGCACACCTGTGAAGTTGGATGGAACCGTGGCCCTGCCACTCCAACGCTTTGTCAGGTGTGTTTTTTTCATAAAGGAGTTCTTATGTTAGATATTAAACGTATTCGTACAGACTTTGATGCTGTCGCAGAAAAATTGGCTACACGTGGTGTAGATCCTGCTGTCTTAAACGAGATGAAAGAAATCGATGCTAAACGTCGTGACATCTTGGTCAAGGTTGAAAACCTCAAGGCAGAACGCAACACGGTTTCTGCTGAGATTGCCCAAGCCAAGCGCAACAAGGAAAATGCCGATGACAAGATTGCTGCGATGCAAACTCTATCTGCTGAAGTCAAAGCCTTGGATGCTGAATTGGCAGACATCGATGCTAAATTAACAGAATTCACCACTACTCTTCCAAACATCCCCGCTGACAGTGTTCCTATCGGAGCTGACGAAGATGACAATGTGGAAGTCCGCCGTTGGGGTACTCCACGTGAGTTTGACTTCGAACCAAAAGCTCACTGGGATCTTGGTGAAGATCTTGGTATCCTTGACTGGGAACGTGGAGCAAAAGTTACTGGTGCTCGCTTCCTCTTCTATAAAGGGCTTGGTGCTCGTTTGGAACGCGCTATCTACAACTTTATGTTGGATGAGCATGGAAAAGAGGGCTATACTGAAGTCATCACACCATACATGGTTAACCATGATTCTATGTTTGGTACTGGTCAATATCCAAAATTCAAGGAAGATACTTTTGAATTGAAAGACACTAATTATGTCCTTATTCCTACCGCCGAAGTGCCTTTGACAAACTACTATCGCGATGAAATCCTTGACGGCAAGGACCTACCAATCTACTTCACTGCTATGAGTCCATCATTCCGTTCTGAGGCTGGTTCTGCTGGTCGTGATACTCGTGGTTTGATTCGTCTGCACCAATTCCACAAGGTTGAAATGGTCAAATTTGCCAAACCAGAGGAATCGTATGAAGAATTAGAAAAAATGACGGCCAACGCTGAAAACATCCTTCAAAAACTCAATCTTCCGTACCGCGTTGTTGCACTCTCTACTGGAGACATGGGCTTCTCAGCTGCTAAGACTTACGACTTAGAAGTTTGGATTCCAGCGCAAAATACCTATCGTGAAATCTCAAGCTGTTCAAATACAGAAGATTTCCAAGCCCGTCGTGCCCAAATCCGTTACCGTGATGAAGCCGATGGCAAGGTTAAACTCCTTCACACCTTGAACGGTTCTGGACTTGCAGTTGGGCGTACAGTAGCTGCCATTCTTGAAAACTACCAAAACGCAGATGGTTCTGTGACCATCCCTGAAGTTCTTCGTCCATATATGGGTGGCGCTGAAGTTATCAAACCATAAAAAATAAGGCCTAGCTATTTCTAGCTAGACCTTTTTTCGTAACCAAATCAGATAAGCACCCAATACAAAGAATAAAATAGTTAGGCATAGAACAGTTTCAGCCAACACCAGATAATCCAGAAATGGAAGTTTCAAAATTCCCTGAGCCATCTTGAGCGAGGTAGCTGTGATAATAGTTGGAAAGGTGAGGGCTGAGAAGGCTGGTTGAAAGCCTTGTTTTAGAATATTAGGCAGGCGAGTTAAAACAAAGAAAAAGAAGGATTGAGAAGCCAAAATCATGACGATTAAGAGCCAAGTCGGTAAGCTGGCTCCTCCAACTCGAACCAGAGAAGCCAAGAGTAGAGAGAAAGGAGCACAGTAGATCCCTTCTTGTCCAAGCAAGGCTAGTGGAAGTGGATGTTTCTTTAAATCGCTATAAATAAGCGGATAGAGATAGAAGGTTAGGAGAAAACCAAAAGTCACTGTTAGGTAGGCAATCTGTATTAGACCAACGACTGGATAGGTCAAGGCAGCCACTGCTATCCCCACATAGAGAACCGTCCAGCTTGGAGTCGCATGAGTCCTCCGACCCGAACAAGCAAATTTGATGGTGAAACCAGCAATCAAGACCAAATCCAAGAGAAATGAAAACCACCAGAGCCCTTGCGCTACTAAAGGAAGAGCAGGGAACAAGCGAAAGACATAGGTCGATAAAATCATCCCGGCCATGGGAAAGGTGGCCATTCCTGACAAAAGAGAGGGCTTGGTTAATTCTCGCTTGGTTTCAGACCAATTTCCTAGATGAAAAAGGAGAAAAAAGATCCATAGGACCAATCCTGTCAAACTAAATAAGTGTGACAGAACCGGCCAAGTATCTGCAATCAGATTTCCTGCACCTGCTAAACCTAATAAACAGCCAGAAAATACCAAGGGGAGCTTTTTCATTCGAGCCTCCAATAATCATGTTATTATTAGTATAGCATAAAAGCGCTTAAATGAGGACTTAAAAAATGAAGTTCGATTATTTCAGACTTCATTTTTTCTCAGATATGAATTAAGCATACGGTTGCAATTCTGGGTTAATAGGCGTATTGGCTAGGTTGTTGGCATAGTTGCAAAGGCTGGCTAGGCTGACACCCAGAACCACATCCAAGGCATTTTGTTGCGTATAGCCAGCTTCTAAAAATTCACTAAGCGCTTCATCCCCTACACGCCCTTTGGTATTGATGACTGCCAAGGTAAACTTGGCTAGAGTATCTAGCTTAGGATCTGTCTCGATTGGAGTACGGTTGCGGAGGGCTTGGAGAAGATCATCATTCATCTGGATTTGTTTGATTGAAAAGGCTGTGTGACCTGCGACGCAGAAAGCACAACCATTGGTTACGGCAGCTGTGATTTGCACTACTTCGCGTTCCACTGGTGTCAGACTATTGCGACGGTTGATGGCTCCGACAGTTCGGTAGGCTTCAAGCGCGGTTGGGGCATTGGCCAAGAGACCGATTAGGTTGGGAATATAGCCATTGTTGTCTTTTTGTACTGTTTCAAGAACTTCTTTTACTTCTGCTGGTGCTGATTCTACTGTGTGGATGGTAAATGTTGTCATAAGAAACCTCTTTTCATTTTATTGTTATTTAGTCTATCATAGAATTTTCCCCTTGGATAATATATATTTTCAATCGCCTTGATAAGAAATGTCTATGAAATGAAAAAATCACACTAAAAGTGTGATTGGATTAGTTCTTAAAATACCTCTTAGTCTCAGCAATGACGACTGGCGACAAGACTAAGAGGGCAATCAAGTTTGGCAAAGCCATCAGGGCATTGACGATATCTGCAATAATCCAGACCATATCCAACTCGATAAATCCTCCCAACAAGACCATGACTACAAAGACTACACGATAGAGCCAGATAAAACGAACACCAAAGAGAAACTCAAAACAGCGTTCTCCGTAGTAGTTCCATCCGAGGATTGTCGTAAAGGCAAAGAGCACAAGGAAGAGGGTCAAAAGAGCAGGTCCAAAGTGTGAAAAAACTGTTGAAAAGGCTGACTGGGTCAAGGCAACTCCATTCAAATCACCACTCCAAACCCCAGTTACCAAGATTGTTAAACCAGTCAACGTACAGATAATGAGGGTATCAATAAAGGTTCCTGTCATGGAAATCAAGCCTTGCTCGACAGGCTCATTTGTCTTAGCCGCAGCCGCTGCAATGGGAGCAGAACCAAGACCAGATTCGTTAGAAAAGACTCCTCTCGCCACACCATTCTGAATAGCCATCCGAATGCTGGCACCTGCAAAGCCACCTACCGCAGCCGCTGGACTAAAGGCTGAAGTAAAGATGAGAGCAAGTGTAGCTGGGATTTTCTCGATATTAAAGAGAATAACTGTAAGAGTTCCCAGAATATAGACAATAGCCATAAAAGGAACCACTGCTGTCGAAACTTTTGATATGGATTTGAGACCACCAAAGACGGCAATCCCTACAAAAATGGATAAAATCAGAGCCGTGATAGCTGGATCAACTTGGGCTGTATTTTGAATGGATTCTGTAATCGAATTGACTTGGGTAAAGGTACCAATCCCTAGAAGGGCTACCAATACACCCGCTAGGGCAAAGAAGATAGCAAGTGGACGCCACTTTTCTCCCATCCCCAAAAGGATGTAATGCATGGGTCCTCCAGCTACAGCTCCATTTGCATCCTTTGTGCGATATTTGATGGCTAGCAAGCCTTCGGCATACTTGGTCGCCATCCCAAAGAAGGCTGCCATCCACATCCAAAAGAGGGCTCCTGGTCCCCCAACCTTAATGGCTGTTGCGACCCCGATGATATTTCCCGTACCAACGGTGGCTGCTAGAGCCGTACAGAGAGCAGCAAAGCTCGACACATCGCCGTGCCCCTTGTCCTTGGTAAAGATCAGCTGAAAGGCCTTAGGGAGACGAGCCACCTGCAAAAGGCCTAGTCGGATGGTCAAATAGATACCCGTTCCGACCAATAAGATCAAGAGGGGAGGCCCCCAAACGAAAGCATCAAGCGCTTTTAGCAATTCTAACATATCCTTCTCCTATCTTTCAACCCCAAAAGAAAGAGCACATGCAAGATACATGTACTCTGGAATGCTTAGATAAATGCCAAAAAGCGGTCTATCCTAGCTCTGTCCTTTTACCTGAGAGTTTGAGCAGTTACCTGCCTTGCCCCTTCGGTGCCTTTACGGTCTCTCCAGAGTTCCGTCCATTTACAGTCATGGAAAACAAACCTTTCTCCACTTCTATTAAACTTCATTCGGTGTTGGTATTTTATTTTTTATTATTCTACAAGAAAAGTTAGCCTTTGTCAATATATTCTATAAAAATTTTTGACTTTTCATTTCTTTTTTCAGAAAGAGTGAATCCTTCTTCTCTCTATCCTTTAAAGGTTACAATGGTGGCGCCACTGCCGCCAGCATTTTGTGGAGCATAGCCGAAACTCTTAACATGCTTGTTTCTTTGTAGGTATTTGGTGACTCCTTCACGTATGACTCCCGTTCCGATACCATGGATGATGTCGACTTGCGCCATGTTATTGAGCAGGGCTTGGTCAATAAAGGCGTCCAGCTCATTCATGGCTTCTTCGTACCGTTTGCCTCGGAGATCCAGTCTGGCTTGCGGACCACGACCAGAAGCTCGTTTGACGACATTGACTTGTTTTTTCTTGACTGGGGCTTCTTGTTGAGCCTGAACAAGATCAAATTCTTTCTCTTCCAAGGTCATCTTGATCAAACCAACTTGGGCTTCCCAACGGCCGTCCTTAAGTTGATTGGTCAAGGTTCCACGTTGGCCATAACTGAGAACCACAATGTCATCTCCCACCTTTGGAGCTCGTTTTTTCTTGGCCTTTTGAAGGACCTTGTTTTTAGACAAGTCGACTTTTTCAGGGGCCAATTTCTTCAGCTCAGCCTTGGCTTCAATGATTTCATGGGGTTTGAGTTGAGACTTACTATGGAGGTTCTTGAGAATCTGGTCACTCTCACTTAGAGCAAGTTCCACAATCTCGGCAGCCTGTTCACGCGCCTTGTTGAGCTCAGTTTCCTTTTCACGATTGAGTTCGTTGTAGAGTTTTTTGAGTGCTCGATTCATCTTGAGATTCTCTTGCTCGACCTCACGGATATTGTCCAAGCGTTTGCGACTTTCAAGCGTTTGCTCTTCTAATTGTTCAATGATGCGATTGACATCATTATCTTGATTGACCTGCTGGCTGGCATCTCCTACGATGACATCTGACAAGCCCAGACGTTTGGCAATTTCAAAGGCATTGCTTCGACCAGGAACTCCCTGCATAAAGCGATAGGTCGGACGCAAGCTGGCTGTATCAAACTCCATGCTGGCATTTTGCACAAAAGCTGTCTCGATACCATAAGCCTTGAGTTCTGGATAGTGGGTCGTAGCCATAGTCTTGACCTGACGCAGACGAAGATCCTCCAGAATAGCCATAGCAAGGGCGGCTCCCTCTTGAGGATCTGTACCAGCCCCGAGCTCATCTAGCAATAAGAGCGAGTGCTGATTGACCTTGCCAAGAATATCTACGATATTGGTCATGTGGCTGGAGAAGGTAGACAAGCTCTGCTCAATAGACTGTTCATCGCCAATATCCGCGAAGATTTCCTCGAAAATACCGACACGGCTCCCCTTATCAGCTAGAATGGGCAATCCTGACTGGGCCATGAGTTGGGTCAAGCCCAGGGTTTTGAGCATGATGGTCTTCCCACCTGTATTGGGACCTGTAATGACAATAGCTGTTAATTCCTTACCAAAGTGTACATCGTTTGCAACAGCATTTTTGACCAAAGGATGGCGAACATGAAGGAGTTGAATCTCTTGGTTCTCTGAAAGCTGAGGAACAACTGCTTGTCTTTCTTGGATGAAACGCACCTTGGCACGAATCAAGTCTAAATGGCCGATAATCCATGCGTCATTAGCAATCTCTGCAGCATGAGGGCGGACCCGTTCTGAGAGCTCCTGCAGGATGCGGATCATCTCATAGCGTTCGTCTGCTCGCAGACTAGCGATTTCTTCGCTCAGCTTGACCACTTCACGGGGTTCGATATAGACCGTGTTTCCACTGGCAGAGATGTCATGGACAACACCCGCAATCTTGTTGCGATAGGTGTTCTTGACTGGTAAGACTTGACGGCCATTTCTGCTAGCGATAATGCCTTCCGTCAACATCTGAGATTTTTGTTTAAGTAAGTCTTGCAAGACATCTCGAACTTGACTCTCGCTATCATGGATTTTCCGGCGAATGCGTGCTAGCTCTTCACTGGCGAAATTTTCGATAAATCCTACATCATTTAGAGATTGAAGACTCCCTTGCAAGTGTGGGAACTCATGCAGTTTTTCAAACCATCTCGCCAACTGCTCCAAGCGTACGTTTTCGAGATTGGTATAAAATCCTTGCAACTCTCTGCTAGCCAGCAAGACCCGTTTGAGGAGCAAGAACTCCTCGATATTGAGGTCCGCCCCCATCTCCAGACGCTTGCAAACAGCTGATATCTCACGCGTCGCTAGGATGGTAAAGTGAGGTTGCTCCACAAATAGGGCTTGCATTTCCTCCATCTCTGTAAAGGCTTGTTTGATCTTATCCGCCTTGGCAGTTGGAGCCAAGCCTTTTAGCTCCTCTAGGCCTTGTTCTGTCAGGAGATGCGGTTCAAACAAGGCCTTGATTTTATTAAATTCTAATGTTTCTAGTATTTTTGTATTCATATTCTTTCCTTGTATGCTTGTTTACAAGACCGTAGCGCCTAGAAATTTTTGGACTTTATCTAACCCTAGTCGTCCAATCTGTAAACAAAGGGCTAGGAAAAATCCCGCCCTTTTTATCCGATTAAATTTGTCACCCAAAGTTGTTTGATAAGGTTTGTCGTAAAAGGGACACTTTGGATGATATGTTTGGCTACTATACTTTTTTCGAGTGAATTTTGAATGACTGCCAGAGGCACTGTTGCGAGAATGGTCAGAGCCATTTGCAAGACAAATAAGGTTACCAATAGAGACAAAACGCCTGCTCCCATACGCAACCATTTAACATCAAGCTTTTTAGTTGGAATCAAGTGTAGGAACAAACCGATAAAACGTCCGATACTGTAACAAATTCCAAAAACTAAAAGATAGGCTAGACCCGCATAAAAGACCTTATCTAGATGAAACAGTTGGTCTGAAGGGAAGAAAAAGGTGCCCTGTCCTTCCTGAGGATTGGCATAAGGGATAAGTAAGTGGAAGTGTTCTCCCAGTGATTTATAAAACTGTCCCGCAACAAAGGCTGAAATCACTGCAACGATGAAATAATAAACTTGCAGCACCAAACCTCTACGGTAACCGATGTAAAAGCCCCAAGCAAGAACCAATAAGAGTAGGATTGAAATCATAGGGAATCCTCAATCTTGCTCTGTTCTTGTTTGGCAGCAATTAACTTGTGGCGGAGTTCTAACAACTCTTGTTCCTTGTCATCAAATTCAATTTCACGATTGAGCTGTGTAGACAGACAGTTGACCGCCAAAAGAAGCGCAATGGTTTCATCATCCGCCCCAGGCATTTGTTCTTTAATTGCTTGGTATTTTTCAGTCGCAACCTTGGCAATTTCCTCCATAAAGAGGTTGTCATGCTCGGTTGTCAAGGTTAATGTCTTTTTCCCGAATGTAAACTTATATCGATTTAGATTTGCCATAAAATTCACCTCACGATATTATACCAAATTTCGCTAACTTTGTCAGTTTTTACCAATTCTCCTGCTTTTGTGGTACAATAGAGACTATGGCAAGTATCACACTCACACCAAGTGAACAGGAAATTCAGAGCTTTTTAACTCAATATCAGAAAGCTCTCGCTCCTAGTAAAAATCCCTATATCCGCTATTTTTTGCGCTTCCCTCAGGCGACTGTTTCCATCTATACTTCAGGAAAAGTCCTCCTGCAAGGCGAAGCTGCTGAGCAATACGCCAGTTTCTTTGGCTACCAAGTTCAACAAGAAAACAGTGGACAAAATTTTCCTATGATTGGGACTGATGAGGTGGGAAATGGTTCCTACTTTGGTGGGCTAGCTGTCGTGGCTTCCTTCGTGACACCTGACCAGCATGACTTCTTGCGAAAACTCGGTGTGGGGGATTCCAAGACTCTGACAGACCAAAAGATTCGTCAGATTGCCCCTATCCTCAAGGAAAAAATCCAGCACCAAGCGCTCCTCCTCTCACCTAGCAAGTATAACGAAGTTATTGGAGAGCGTTACAATGCTGTTTCTGTAAAGGTTGCCCTTCACAACCAGGCTATCTTTCTCCTCCTTCAAAAAGGAGTCCAGCCAGAGAAAATCGTGATTGATGCTTTTACAAGTCCTAAAAACTATGACAAGTACTTGGCGCAAGAAGCCAACCGTTTTCCAAACAAAATTAGCTTAGAAGAAAAAGCCGAGGGCAAATACCTGGCTGTTGCCGTTAGCTCCATCATCGCGCGGGATCTCTTCCTTGAGAACTTGGAAAATCTTGGACGAGAACTAGGCTATCAACTGCCAAGTGGCGCTGGAACTGCATCTGATAAGGTTGCCAGTAAAATCCTGCAGGCCTATGGCATGAAAGGACTTCATTTCTGTGCCAAACTACATTTTAAAAACACTGAAAAAGCCAAAGCACTTCTAGAAAGGTGAGTTATGAATTTGTTTAAAACATTTCTAAAAGAATGGGGAGTTTTCTTCCTGATTATTGCGCTGGTCGGCCTTAGCCGTATCTTCCTTTGGAGCAATGTCCGTGTGGAGGGGCACTCTATGGATCCTACCCTGGCCGACGGAGAGGTTCTCTTCGTTGTTAAACACCTCCCAATTGACCGCTTCGATATCGTGGTTGCGCATGAGGAAGACGGAAATAAAGACATTGTCAAAAGGGTCATCGGCATGCCTGGAGATACCATCCGCTACGAAAATGACAAACTCTTTATCAACGATGAAGAAACGGATGAACCCTACCTAGCTGAATATCTCAACTTGTTCAAAACAGAAAAGTTGCAAAACACCTATACTGGCAAAGGATTTGAAGGCAATAAGGGAGTTTACTTTAGAGAACTTGCTCAAAAGGCACAGGCTTTTACAGTTGATGTCAATTCCAATACCAGCTTCAGCTTTACTGTCCCTCAAGGCGAATACCTTCTCCTTGGTGACGATCGTCTAGTCTCTAGCGACAGCCGCCATGTCGGTACCTTCAAGGCCAGCGATATCAAGGGCGAAGCAAAATTCCGTTTCTGGCCACTTAACCGTATCGGAACTTTTTAAGATAAGGAAGAGGCCGAGAATGCTAAGTCTCAGTCTCTTTTTCTATTGCGAGAAGAAGGCCTTTTAGTCTCCTAGTTTGTTGAAAGAAACTAAGGATTAAACTCTCATGAACTCATGTAAAGGAAACCTATGGAAGTTTATTTTTCAGGCACCATTGAACGTATTATTTTTGAAAATCCCAGTAATTTTTATCGCATTCTCCTCCTAGATATCGAAGATACCGATGCGGAGGACTTTGACGATTTTGAAATCATCGTTACCGGAACCATGGCGGACGTGATCGAGGGTGAAGACTATACTTTTTGGGGACAAATCGTTCAGCACTCCAAGTATGGGGAACAGCTACAGATCAGTCGTTATGAGCGAGCAAAACCCACTAAGAATGGGCTAGTCAAATACTTTTCTAGCAGTCATTTCAAGGGGATTGGTCTCAAAACGGCCCAAAAAATCGTTGATAGCTATGGTGACAATACCATAGACGAAATTCTGGAGCATCCTGAAAAGCTGGAAAGCATTGCTGGACTCTCTGCCAAAAACCGTGAGGCTTTTGTCTCCACCCTCCGTCTCAACTATGGGACAGAAATGGTCTTAGCCAAACTAGCCAACTACGGGATTCCCAATAAACTAGCCTTTCAGATTCAAGACTTTTACAAGGAAGAAACACTGGATGTGGTTGAAAATTATCCCTACCAACTGGTTGAAGATATCAAGGGCTTGGGTTTTACCATTGCTGACCAATTAGCTGCCGAACTAGGCATCGAAAGTCAAGCTCCTGAACGCTTCCGTGCTGGCCTTGTCCATAGTCTTTTTCAGGGATGTATGGATACGGGCGATACCTATATGGAAGCCCGAGATTTGCTGGAACAAACCCTGACTCTCCTTGAATCTTCTCGCCCCGTGGAACTCGATCCCAGCCAAGTAGCTCAGGAATTATCTCATCTGATTGAAGAAGATAAGGTTCAGCAGATTGATACCAAAATCTTTGATAACAGCCTCTTTTTCGCCGAAGAAGGCATCCGCAGTCACTTGGTTCGTATCCTTGAAAAAGAAAAGCAGAAAAGTCAGGATTTGGAAACCATTCACAAGCATATCTCTACTGTCGAGCAAGAACTTGGGATTCAGTACGATACTATTCAAAAACAAGCTATCTGCGACGCTATCCAGAACAAGGTCTTTATCCTAACAGGTGGGCCTGGTACAGGTAAGACGACTGTTATCAATGGAATTATCACTGTTTATGCACTCTTAGAAGGACTTGACCTCAGGAAAAAAAGCAACCTGCCGATTCTTCTCGCTGCACCAACTGGTCGAGCGGCTCGGCGCATGAATGAATTGACAGGTTTGCCTAGCGCTACTATACACCGCCATTTGGGAATGACGGGTGACGATGATACCAGCCATCTGGAAGATTATCTGGATGCCGACTTCATCATCGTGGACGAGTTTTCTATGGTGGACACTTGGCTAGCCAACCAACTCTTCTCCAATATCTCCTCTAACAGCAAAATTCTCATCGTGGGTGATAGCGACCAGTTACCTTCTGTTAGTCCTGGACAAGTCCTGGCTGACCTGCTCCAGATACCTCTGATTCCGCAGACGCGCTTGGAACGGATTTATCGTCAGAGTGAAGAATCAACTATCGTCACCTTAGCTAGCCAGATTCGACAAGGCATCTTGCCAGCAGATTTCACCCAGAAAAAAGCTGATCGCTCCTACTTTGAAATCGCTAGTGGCCATATCCCAGCTACCATTGAGAAAATCCTCGGTGCTGCCCTCAGAAGTGGCATTCCGGCTCATGATATTCAGGTGTTAGCGCCTATGTATCGAGGAACTGCTGGCATTGACGCCATCAACCAACTCATGCAAGACCTGCTCAATCCTCAGCAAAAGAGGCAAGTTAGCTTTGAAGCAACTCAGTGTCACTATCGAACAGGGGACAAGGTCATTCACCTAGTCAACGATGCCGAAGTCAATGTCTTTAACGGAGACCTAGGCTACATCACAGACCTGATTCCTGGAAAATACACCGAGTCCAAACAAGACGAGATTGTCATTGATTTTGATGGCAATGAGGTCATCTATCCACGCAACGAATGGTACAAGATTCGACTAGCCTATGCCATGAGTATTCATAAGTCTCAGGGAAGTGAGTTTCCTGTTGTCATCCTGCCCATCACCAGTGCTAGCAAGCGCATGCTGGAGCGAAATCTCATCTACACAGCTATCACACGGGCCAAGAGCAAGCTCATCCTTCTTGGTGAATTACAGGCCTTTGACTATGCAGTCAAGCATATCGGGACTGCCCGCAAGACCTATCTGACTGAGCGTTTCAGTGATTTAATTGAAAATAAAATTGAAGAAAGCAAACAAGCCTTCTCTGAAACTGCCACATCAAGTGACTCTGAACAATCCCACATCCTCACCGAGGAAAACTGGTCTAGTATTCCAGCCATGATCGGGATTACAGATGCAGACCTCAAAGAGATTTTTGGAAAATAGACAAGCAAAAAGCCCACCTAGTCAGGTGGGCTTTTTCTCTTTTAAGATTATTTTACTGTTGCAGTGCTTGTGATCAATTCAACAGCTTTTTTGATAGTGATATCGTGTTTCAACATGTCAGCTGAAAGCAAGTTTTGTACTTGAGCCACTTCCATGTTGTAGTCTGCTGCCAATTGCTCAATTTCTTTTTGGATTTCTTCTTCTGAAGCGTCAAATCCTTCAGCTTTGGCAACTGCTTCGATAACAAGGTTAGTCTTCGTACGTGACTCAGCTTCTGCTTCGTATTGTTTGTGAAGGTCTTCTTGAGTAGTTCCAGTGATTTGGAAGTACATGTCAGGGTTGATCCCTTGACGTTGCAAGTTTCCAAGGAATTCATTTACTGAACGGTGAACTTCTTCATGGATCATTTCTTCTGGAAGTTCTACGATTTCAGCGTTTTCTACAGCTTTATCGATTGCTGCACCTTCAACGGCATCTTTGTATGCTTCTTCTTTCGCAGCAGTCAATTCTTTGCGGTATTTTTCTTTCAATTCGTCAAGAGTTTCCACTTCTTCGTCGATATCTTTTGCAAGTTCATCATCAAGAGCTGGAACTTCTTTAGCTTTTACTTCGTGGATAGTTGTCACGAATTTAGCTTCTTTACCTGCAAGGTCTTCTGCTTGGTAGTCTTCTGGGAATGTTACAACAACATCAACAGTTTCGCCAGCTGAGTGTCCAACCAATTGGTCTTCGAAACCAGGGATGAATTGACCTGATCCAAGTCCAAGTGAGAAGTTTTCACCTTTTCCACCGTCAAATTCAACACCGTCGATAGAACCAACGAAGTCAATAACAACAGTGTCGCCATTTTCAGCAGCGCCTTCTTTGATAACCAATTCAGCCAAGTTGTTGCGTTCGCGTTCGATACGTTCTTCAACGTCAGCGTCTGTCACTTCTTTTTCTACATCAACTGATACTTCAAGGTTTTTGTAGTCGCCCAATTTTACTTCAGGTTTTGTCACGACTTCAGCAGTGATAACCCAGTCTTGACCTTTTTCCATTGAAGTTACGTCAATTTTTGGTTGCGCAACCACTTCAAGACCAGCTTCTTTTACTGCAGCTTCATAAGCGTTTGGCAAAAGTGCGTTCATTGCATCTTGATAAAGAGCTTCTTCACCAAATTTTTGGTCGAAGATAGGGCGTGGAAGGTGACCTTTACGGAAACCAGGAACGTTAAGAGTTTTCTTTACTGAGTTAAATACACGGTCCAATTCTGGTTTGATTTGGTCTTGAGAGATAGTGAAAGTCAAGACACCACGGTTTGTTTCTTTGTTTTCAAATGATACAGACATTCTGTCATTTCTCCTTAAAATTTTTAATACAGTCCATTATACCATATGATAGCGACTTTTTTCAAGTAATGAATGCGCTTTTCAATAGTGCTAGAGGTACTTGCTCGCTTCTCTGATAATAAGTTCAGACATTCTCTTCTTATTTTTTTCAATAAAACGTGCTACCCATTCAGGATTGGTTTTAGAGTAGTCTCTTAGAGCCCAGCCGATGGCTTTGTTGATAAAAAATTCTGTCTGGTCCAGATTGTTGAGCAGAATCTTTTCCATCAGTTGGACATTTGTCTTCTCTTTTCTTAACAACTGGTGATCAATAGCAACTCGTCTCAGCCAGATATTGTCTGAGAGGCTCCATTTTAAAAGCATTTCTTCAAGTTCCGGGTGGTTGGACACCAGACTTCCTACTACTCGATCTAGGATATCTACCGTGTCCCACCAAGACTTGGTCACGACCAGACGCTCAAGTTTAGGCAAATCATCCTTCGTTAGATAAGACTGCATGGCTTTCAAATAGTTGGCAGCTACATATTGGTATTCTCTAGGCTCCTTTTCCCAGCAGATATCTACAAAATCCCAGTCAATAACTCTTGTTTTTTTCGCTTCTGGAAAATACTTTTTATAGAGGGCATTTCTTTCAGGACCTGCAATACCTAGAAAGGGAAATTGATGGCGCATATAGGCTTCCATAGGCCCTGCTTTTTCAGGGTCTTTTGCTGCTTCTAGCTCCTCAAGTAAATCTGCAAGACTCATCTAAAAGTCCTCCTGCCCGACCAAGTGGTGCTGAAAGGCATAGACCGCCGCCTGAGTGCGATCGCTGACCTCAAGCTTGGCAAGGATGTTGGACACATGGGTCTTGACCGTCTTGAGAGAGATAAAGAGTTCATCTGCAATGCGTTGATTTTCGTAGCCCTTGGCGATGAGTTGAAGTACGTCTCGCTCACGCGCAGTCAGCTCCTCATGAAGCTCCATATGATTACGGTGGTATTCAACCTTCTTGCTGACCTCTTGTTCAATGGCCAGCTCGCCAGCAGCCACCTTACGGACAGCATGGAGCAATTCATCTGCACTTGAAGTCTTAAGCATATAGCCTTTGGCACCAGCATTCAAGACCGGCATGATTTTTTCATTGTCCAAGTAAGAGGTCACAATCAATATCTTGGCTTCAGGCCATTCTTTGAGGATGACCAAGGTAGCATCAATCCCGTTCATCTCAGGCATGACAATATCCATGACAATGACATCTGGGCGCAGTTCCAAGGCCAAGTCAATACCTTGAGACCCATTGGCAGCCTCGCCCACAACTTCCACATCGTCTTGGAGATCAAAATAGCTCTTCAAGCCCAATCGGACCATTTCATGGTCATCTACCAGTAAAATTTTCATCTCTACTCCTTTATCATTCCTTGTCTAGCAGGGGAATACGGATATCAACCGCCAGTCCTTGCTTAGGTGCTGTCAAAAGTTGAACCGTTCCTGCCATATCTTCAACCCGCTCCTTGATGTTTCGCAGTCCATAACTCAAGTCATCTAAACTTCCTAACTGGAAGCCAATCCCATTGTCCACCACCTTCAGCTGCAATTCTACCTCTGTCTGATAGAGGTAGACATCTAGGCAAGATGCCTGGGCATGGCGGAGGGTATTGCTGATCAATTCCTGTAAAATACGGAAGATATGTTCTTCAATCTTCTTAGGCAATTTAGACACATTTTGCTTGAGGCTTACCTTGAGATCACTCTTGTCCTCAAGCTCTTTTAAGAGGATTTGAATCCCCTCAATCAAACTCTTCTCTTCCAACTCAACAGGTCGCAAATGTAGGAGCAAGACCCGCAAATCTTTCTGGGCTGTTTCGAGAATGGCTGCAACACTTTGCAACTGGGTCTGCATCTTTTCTCTATCCAGCTTCAAAGCCTGCTGGCTGACACCTGATAAAATCATA
Source organism: Streptococcus oralis subsp. tigurinus (assembly GCF_002096275.1). Taxonomy (GTDB): domain Bacteria; phylum Bacillota; class Bacilli; order Lactobacillales; family Streptococcaceae; genus Streptococcus; species Streptococcus oralis_CN. The sequence continues at coordinate 823,433 of NZ_NCUG01000018.1, forward strand.
TGGGCCGCAAACAACTCCTGACTAACCGTATCGTGCAAGTCACGTGCTATCCGCTTCCGTTCTTTCTCGATGATTGCTTCTTCCTTGACCAGGCCTTGATTTTCAGCCTTTTGAACAGCCTCTGTCAAGAGGTTAAGCTTGCCAGACAAGGAATTAAAACTGGCATCCAAATCTGGATCTGCAAAGGCAACCACCTCTTTTCCTGCTAGGAGCCGCTTGAGATTAACCTGCATTTTTCTGCGAGAAATTTCTTCCATCACGCGCCAAAAAAGGACAAAAAAGAAGGTCATGGAAAGGCTAAAGACCAAAATCAAGAAGATGAGTTTCTCTGTTTTCTCGATATCCTGTAGCAAATAGGACCAATCAAGATTTAGAATATCAAGCAGACTATTAGCCAAAAAGAGAATAAAGAGGAGTGAAGTCAGCCCGATTAATAGGTACGATTGCTTTTTCATCCTCTGACCACCTCCACATCGCCAACCATAGTAGTTAGGAAAATTTTGACGCTCTTGTTACTCTTTAGATAGTCCCTGGTTTCCTGATGATAATGTTCATTACGAAGGGCTCGCTTGGGTTGATGGAGGAAAGTTAAATCTCCATAGAGGCAGTTAACACTGAGGCTGATTTCCACATCAACAGGTACGATAATCCTAGTCGTTCCGACCATCTTTCTAAGGATAATGACATTGTCATGATTGGTTAGGATAACTCTTTCCAAATGAATGGTATCCTTGCCCATGAGGCGAAAGAGATTGATATCGTCAAATTGGCAGGTCTGGTGGCTAGAGAAATGATGGAGATTGCCAAACCAAGGATTGCGTTCATTTTTAACCGTTACCACCTCTTCAAAGACCAAGTCGGTCTCCTCTCTTTCTTGATTCATCATCGGATAGAGAAGAAAGAGACTGTATATGACCGCTACAAAGATAGCTAATATCACGAAGGGGTTGAGCATGACGATGAAAAAGAAAAGAATAGTCGCCATAAGGAGGAAAACATTGTTGCCTTCTTTACCTGTATAATAGCGGAGCAAGAGCAAGAAGAGGAATAGAATCAGCAGAAAACGCGAAAAATGCTCTGATACCATCAAAATCAGAGCTCCCGTCAATAGACAGGCTTCAATAAATAAAAAGATTTGAAATTTTTTCATAGACGCATCCTCTCCCTTCTATTTTATCACAATTCAAAAAAGTCACCTCGGTCTGAGGATGGAAAAAGGAGATGGGACAGAAATCGCTCTTAGAAGCTTGGTTTCATCAACTCACTACAGTTGACAAAAGGCTACAAAAAAGGGCGGGATTCTTGTCCCGACCTCTCTACATCTGATCTTTTGCTTCTTTGAGTTTGCCATAAAGAATATAGTCTACGTTTTGCAAATCCGCTATGGTGGCACAGTTAAGGGCACACATGATCAAACGCAGATCGTCTTTCCAGCCTTGGACAATGCCAATCACCTCTTCGACGGAATAGGTTTCAATCAACTCTAGAACGGTACGTGACAGTCCCACAGCCTTGGCTCCAAAGACCAGGCACTTAATCATATCAAGCGGGTTCCGAACACCTCCACTGACCAAGAGTTCGACCTTGTCTTTCCAGCCTTGGGCATTGAGAAGGGCTTGCATGGTAGATTGTCCCCATTGATTGAGGTAGTCACGCTGACCACTACGACGGTTTTCAATGTAGGCAAAACTGGTACCACCACGACCTGACAGGTCAAAGGTTCGAACACCCAGTTCATAGGCTCTCCCGATGGTCTTGGCATCCATGCCAAAACCGACTTCTTTTAAAACAAGAGGAACAGGGATGCGCTTGCTATAATCTGCTAGATGCGATTGCCAGCTTCTGAACTTCCTTTCTCCCTCGGGCATTAGCAATTCCTGCATGACATTGACATGCACCTGCAGGAGAACAGGATCCATTGCTTGCACAGTCTGAAGTCCTAGGTCAACAGGCTTGTCCAATCCAATATTGGTTCCAAGGAGGAGATTTGGATGGCTAGATTTGACAGAAAAAGAGCCATCTGTTGGATCTTTTAGGGCTGCGCTATAAGAACCCGTCACAAACAAAATCCCACAAGCTTCTGCCACCTGAGCTAGCTTTTGATTGATTTCTTTACCTTTTTCGCTCCCACCTGTCATGGCATTGATATAAAAAGGAAAGTCCCACTTTCGACCAGCAAACTCTGTCGACAGATCAATTTCATCTAAATCATAAAGAGGTAAGGAAGAATGAATCAACTCCACCTCATCAAAGCTATTATAGGAACTTTTCTGCTCAAGGGCATAGCGGATATGCTCGTCCTTACGATTTGTCGTCATGTCCTATCCTTTCTTGGTATAAGAGCTCAATCCCCAGATCAGCCCAGCGATTTTTTATGGTTTCAGTTGATTGCACATCAAAACTCAAGGCAATGCCACAGTCACCACCACCAGCGCCGCTACTCTTGGCAACAGCCTGCAAATCTTGACTGGCTTCTTTCAACTGTCTAAGCGAAGGCGTGTAAATATCTGCGCTCAAGCCTTCTAAAAGCTGGCTGGCTGTTTCCACCTGCTCGATGATGTTTTCTGCATTCCCCTGCTCCAAGGCTTCTACCAAAGCAGACACCATTGCTTTTGAGGATGTTAAAAAATTCTGGTCTATGTTTTGTTTGATTTGTTGGACCATATCACTAGACACAGCTACTTGCTTGGTCCATCCCACTAGGAAATCACATTCTAGGCCTGGTTTTACTTGTGAGATAGAAAAGCCCCAATCACGCTCCAAAACTGTTGCCAAGTTTTCTTCTTCCAAACACGCAGCTATCTTCTTCCGATCAAAAGACTGGTAGAGAACCAAATCTTCTGCCACAATACAGGCAAGGTCTCCCATAGAACCATTGTCGCCTCGCTTGAGCAAGACCGCGCTAGCCAGCTTGAACAAGAGTTCCGGATCAACCGTAATATCATATAGAGCCAGCAGGGCCTTGATCACCAAGACAACGACGCTACCGCTAGAACCCAGACCAAACTTTTTCCCTTCCCGTTCCATTTTTCCACGGATTTCCAAGGAAAAAGGTCGTAAGGTCTTGCTACGGTAAGTGAGAAAATCTTCCACTAGAGAAATCGTTTCTTGAATCAAGCTGTAGTCAGGATTTGGCGTCAAGTCCACTGCGAAATCAAACAGATCTGAATAGATACGGTAGCTATCAGAAAAGGCAATCTCCCCCCTCATATAGATAGGTATCGCCTTTATCAAGGCCAACTGTCCTGATTCTAAAATGGCGTACTCACCAGCCCAATAGAGTTTTCCACAAGTCTTAACAGCAATCATCTTGGCTCAAATCCTTTGTTTTTGACACAATCAAGCGATAACGTTGACCTAAGATTTCAGATAAATGCTCCAAGTCTTTCTCCTGACAGAGAACCTTGACATTGGGACCAGCATCCATAGTAAAGTAGCAGGCCTCCCCTTGCTCGCGAAGTTGACGGACAAAGTCCATCGCTTCATAAGTCGCATCCGTCAGATATGAAAAGGCTGGCGATGCTGTCTTTGTCGTAGCGTGCATAGCAAGGGCGTTTTTCTCCGTTAATTCCCCAACCTTGGCAAAATCATTCTCTTTGAGATAGACCAGCATATCCTGATAGTCCTTCTCAGACTGACGCACCCAGTCGTCAAAAGTCGTCGAGGTTTCCACACAGAGTTTCATCCCATCACGGCTAGAAATTGGTTTTTTCTTGTCCTCTAGCACCAACATAATCATAGCTAGTTTCAAGTCTGTCTCTACAGGGTAAATCTCCCCACTATCCTTATCCCAAGCACCTAGTGGTCCATAAAAACTGCGAGAGGAAGAACCTGAAGCGAACTTAGCCTCCTGCGCCAACTGACTCCGATTCAAACCAAGCTGGAAATAAGCATTACAAGCCTTGACCAAGGCGGACAAACCACTAGAACTAGAGGACAAGCCCGCCGCAGTCGGCATATTGTTTTGGGTATCAATACGGACAAAGCCCCCACCATCTGGACGGTAGCGGTCAATAATCTTACTCATCTTAGTATGTTCAGCATCATTTTGTAACTGACCATTGATATAAAATGCATCAGCCGTCGCATCCTTCGGTAGAGGCGACAAGGTCGTCTCTGTGTACATGTTTTCCAACGTCAGAGAGATGCTGCTAGTAGCAGGAACCATCTCTTTTTCTTTTTTCTTTCCCCAGTATTTGATAATGGCAATATTTGCGTAGGAACGTACTGTTACAGGCTCTCGATCCATGTCTGAACAGCTCCTTTCTCTTCTAATCGTTTTGTTAGTTCTTGAGCGTGTGTCAAATTGGTTGCCAAGGCTATGATACAGCCTCCTAGCCCACCACCACTCATCTTGGCACCTAGAGCACCATGGCTAAGAGCCGTTTCAACGAGGGAGTCTGCCTCAGGGCTGCTGACACCAATTTCTTTTAAATGTAAATGCGCTTGACTGAGGATTTGTCCCAGTTTTTCAGCATCTTTTCGTCTAATCGCATCTTCTGCCTGCTGGGTCAATTCTCCCAAGGCATGCAAAAACGGCAGAGCATCCTTACCCTTACTTTGAACCACTTGGATAGCTTCACGAGTGTGACCATACACGCCCGTGTCAGCAATCACCAAATAGGCAGATAGATCCATCTCAAGCTCTGTAAATCCAACGTTTTTAATAAAGCGAATAGGTCGATCACTGAGACAGGTCTTGGCATCCAAACCACTCGGATTCATATGAGCAATCATCTCCGCCCGATTGACCAAGATTTCTAATATATCATGAGGCAGGTCGGCTTGATAGTAGTCAAAAACAGCTCGAATGGCTGCTATGCTGATAGCTGCTGACGAACCCATTCCCCGTTTTTCAGGGATAGCCGAGTCAATCACACAGCGAATGCAGGCTTCTTTGATATCCAAATACTCCAGCGAAGCATAAACCGCCATGGACAGGGTGTCCTCCTCATAGAGACGCCACGGACTTTCAGCAGGGACCACCTTACAAGTCACTTCCACCTCTAAGAGAGGCAGGGAAATGGCAGGATAGCCGTATACAACAGCGTGCTCTCCTATTAAAATAATCTTACTATGTGCCTGACCGACACCAACTTTTTTTGTCATGTTTTCCTTTAACCAGACGAAAAGACCGTCTCATTTCATACAGTAGTATTTTCTCCTATCTATTTTATTATATTTTCACAAAAAAAGCGATTGTTTCCTTCACAATCGCCTCTTTCATTATTGGACCCATTCGCCATTATAGTTGACCGTATAGCCATCCACTGTGGTGTTGACTGCTAAAGCACCGGAGCTATAAGCGTAGTACCATTTGCCATTGACCTGGAACCAACCAGTCTTCATATCACCATTACTTGCGTTTAGATAATACCAAGTCGAACCTTCCTGATACCAGCCAGTCGCCATAGCTCCTGATGAACGGAGGTAGTACCACTTGTTCCCAAGGTATTGCCAGCCCGTTTTCATATCACCATTTTCAGCATCTAAATAATACCAAGTTGAGCCTTCCTGGTACCAACCAGTTGCCATGGCTCCTAATGAATGGAGGTAGTACCACTTATTGCCAAGTTGTTGCCAACCAGTTTGCATGATACCAGTTTCTGGATCTAGATAGTACCAAGTTGAGTTATCCTTGGCCCAACCACGCACTGGCTCCCCAACCGTTAAACTGTTGATACGAGCATCAAAGCCACCACTCTTCTGTAAATAATACCAATACCCTTCGTCATAAATCCAACCGGTTTTTAAAGTGTGATAGCTACGCTGATCTTCAAAATAATAGACTCGTTTCTCTGCTGGACTATCATATTGTTCCCCATGATGTTTGTTGGTATTTGTAGCAGTTTTTGCTTCTAAAACTTGCTTGCCAACAAATTCTTGTAGTACCCCATCTTGACCAAAGTAATACCATTTTGGCATTGGCATATATTCTAATCTTAAACCATTTGGGTAAGGACCAATTGTACTACCTTTAGATGGAAACGGGATATATTGCCAGCCGACAACCATCTCTCCAGATAAAGAATCAAAGTAATAGTACTTCCCATCAATCACTCGCCAGTAGGTTTCTTTGAGTTCTCCCTTCTTATAGTAGGTTCTACCATTTTCTTGGACAAATTGCCAGCCTTCTGAATCAGTATCATCCGCAAAGACGGTGCTTGTCGCTAGCAAAGCAAAGCAAAAGACCGCGAGTCCAACTTGCATCATTATTTTAAATTTTTTCATTCGATCTTTCCTCCATAACTGATTGTAGCAAAGACTTTACTGTATGTCAATATATAGAAACTTCTCAAAAAAAGCAGTTACATAACTGCAACTGCTTTTCTATTCTTGCATGGTGTACCCAACACCACGCACGGTTTTAATGTAGCTTTTTTGACCTTTTACATCAAGCTTGCTACGTAGATAACGGATATAAACATCCACGATATTGGTCTCTGTCGCACTTTCGTACTTCCAAACACTTTCCAACAACTGCTCACGAGTCAAGACCTTCTTGCTTCCCATGAGAGTGGCCAAAAGGTCATACTCACGGCGCGTCAGAGCAATCATCTCCTCGCCACGATAAACAGTATGATGTTCTACATCCATACGCAAATTGCGGTAAGACGTTGGGACCTTCATCTGACTACAGTGTTGGTCGATAAAGTCCCGACCTCGGAAAATCGCTGAAATACGAGCAACTAGATTATCAATAATCACTGGCTTATAGATGTAAGAAACGGCGAAGCGCTGGATTGTCTCAATCTGGTCTTGCAATTCTTCGCGATGGTCCAAGACCATGATCACTGAGGCTGGTTTTGTTCGACTCAGCCTCTCTGCAAAATCCTGGGCCGTCATATCCCCCAGACGAGCATTCAGTAAAATCAAGTCATAATCTGTCTGGAGAGCCATGGAAAGGGCTTTTTGCCCCTCCTCTACCAGATCAACACGGTATTGCTCTTTTTGGAGTTCCAGACTGAGAAAATGAGCGAGATTTCGTTCTTTCTCAAGTAATAAAATCCGTTTCCCCATGGCAGACCTACTTATTTTTCGTCATACCAAGAGTAGTGGAATGTTCCTTCTTTGTCTTTACGTTGGTAAGTGTGGGCACCAAAGTAGTCACGTTGCGCTTGGATCAAGTTAGCAGGAAGGTCAGCTGAACGGTAGCTATCAAAGTAAGTAATAGCTGCTGAGAAAGTTGGCACTGGTACACCAGCTTGAACAGCAAGAGCTACGATATCACGCACTGCTTGTTGGTACTTAGCAGTAACATCCAAGAAGTACTCATCCAAGAGAAGGTTAGCAAGATCAGCATCGCGGTTGTAGGCATCTGTGATCTTTTGCAAGAAACGTGAACGGATGATACATCCATCGCGCCAGATAGATGCGATGTCCGCAAATGGCAAGTTCCAGTTATTTTCTTTAGAAGCCACACGCAATTGGGCAAAACCTTGTGCGTATGAAATGATTTTTGAGAAGTAAAGAGCTTGACGAATCTTTTCGATCAACTCAGCCTTGTCACCTTCAAATTTGAAAGTAGCTGGTTTTGGAAGGACCTTGCTAGCATGTACACGCTCTTCTTTGTATGTGGAGATGTAGCGGGCAAAGACTGACTCAGTAATCAGTGACAATGGCACACCAAGGTCAAGTGCTGATTGGCTAGTCCATTTACCAGTTCCTTTGTTTCCTGCAGCATCCAGGATGTAGTCTACGATTGGTCCATCTTGACCTTCATCGTCTTTACGGCTCAAGATATCAGCTGTGATTTCGATCAAGTAGCTGTCCAATTCACCCTTGTTCCACTCAGTAAAGATTTCAGCCATGTCTTCTGCAGAAAGGCCAAGCAAGTGTTGCATGAGGTCATAGCTTTCTGCGATCAATTGCATGTCACCATACTCGATACCGTTGTGGACCATTTTCACATAGTGACCAGCTCCATCAGGACCGATGTAAGTCACACATGGTTTGCCATCTTCTGGTGCTTTAGCTGAAATTTCTTCGAGAACATCAGCAACCAATTCGTAGGCTTCTTTTTGTCCACCAGGCATGATAGAAGGACCTTCAAGGGCACCTTTTTCACCACCAGAGACACCTGTACCGATGAAGTTGATACCTGAGTTTGCCAACTCTTCATTACGACGGATGGTATCTTTGTAGAAAGTGTTTCCTCCGTCAATCAAGATATCACCCTTGTCAAGGTGTGGAAGAAGGGCTTGAATTGTAGCATCTGTACCAGGTCCAGCTTGAACCATGAGCATGATACGACGAGGTTTTTCGATTGAGTTTACAAAGCTTTCCACGTCATAGCTTGGCACAAAGTTCTTTTCAGGATGGCAAGCAATCACGTCTTCTGTTTTTTCTTTACTACGGTTGTAAATAGCAACTGTATAACCACGAGATTCGATATTTAGGGCAAGGTTACGACCCATTACGGCCATACCTACGACACCAAAGTTAGCTTTTGTCATGTGACACTCCTCTTATTTCATTTGTTTTATTTTATCATTTTTACCTATGAAAGGAAAGAATTTTGTAACGGACTCCTAATAGTCCAAGTCATCTGCATGACCAGAACCATTCCCTACAAAGTAACCCGTCTTACAGTTGAGGGTGAAGAGGTAGGTTCCATCTGGTTTGTAGAGGTTGTAATAGCCGTTTCCGTTTACAATATTGACACGTTCGAGAATGTATTGGTTGCCAGTGATGTAGCCACGTGCACGTGATGTTGCTAGGATCTGTTCCAATACACCATCTGCAAACGTCCAAGCAGGGTTATTGCTATCGTCTACAGCTGATTGGTTATACGGTACACGACTAAGTCCTCTCTGTAGATTTACACCATCACCAGATAAACCACCATTTGTATCTCTAGCTGGTTCCGTAGTGCTTGTTGAAGGCGTCGTACTGCTTGGATGGCTTTCTGTAGCGGAACTTGAACTTGCTTGACTTGAGCTAGAACTTGAAGGAGCTGTTTGTTGACTCTTACCAAGGCTAATCGCCTGAGCTAACAGTTTATCAAGCTCTGTATTTCCCGTTTTAACTTCCGTGAACTTAGCATCCGCCTTGGCTTTAGCATTGGTATCCAAGACACCGTCAGTAATAGCTGGACTTTCAAAGAGGGCATTGATATCTTGAATGGCCTTGATTTGAGTTGCTAGGCTATCGTATTTTGACTTAGCTAGTGTATAATCACGGCTACCTTCTAACTTATCTAGCAAGTTTTTTAGCTGGCTCAACTTATCGAACTGGCTATTTTTTAAAGCAGTCTTATTGGCATCTGTATAGAAGGCATCATAAAGCGTGTTGAACTCTTGCAAGTCGGTTTGCGATTCTTGATTTCCTGAAGATGCTTGAGAAGACTGAATTTCTTGGTTTGAACGAGATACCTGACGGTAGACATAATACGTCCCAGCAAGAACAAGAATCGCAGCTACCACAGAAACGATAGTAATCAGACGTTTCTTTTTAGAGCCTGTTTCAGGTTCCGTCTGTACTGATCGTGATAGGGAAGTATAGGTTTCTTCTTGTTCCTCATTTTCCTCATTCATTTCCTTGGATGCTGTTTCTGTTAAAACGAGGGGCTCTATTTCAGCACTTTCTTCATCTTGAAGTGGAGGAACAAACTGAGTAGTCTCTTCATTTTCTATCTCTTCAACAGATTCCTCGGAAACCACATCTGAACCTTCTACCTCTCCAGAAAGTTCACTTGTTTCACGAACTTCTTGGATCAATTCCTCTAAGTTTCGAGTAGAAGCCAATTCTTCTTTTTCAAACTGACGAGTTTCGAACTTATCTGCCTCGATCTCTTCGCGGTGCTGTTTGATGTATTTGTCCAAGATATTGTCTTCAGGCAATACTCCAGCCTCAACCTCTTCATTCTTACGAATTGCTTGACCAACAGTCAAATCTTTTGCTTCGTCAAAGTCGAATTGTGGCTCTTGCTGTTCTTTTTTATGACGATCATGTCTTTTCTTGCTCATGAGTTTACCTTTCTATTTTACCTCTTGGCGTTTCACCCGCTGACCAAAGTATTGATACAAATCCACTTTTAAGGTCCCGTTATAGAGTTTTCGTTTTTTATCTGCTGGACTTCCGTACTTACTTTCAAAAGCTTCATCACTCGTCAGGATAAACTTACTCCAGGTTTTCAGTGGTGCAAAGACCTGTCCCATCTCAGCATAAAGTTTCGTAACTCCTGCATCATCGGACAAGCGCTCCCCATATGGTGGATTGGAAATGATAACGCCATTGATCTTGTCTGAGCGCAAATCTTGTACCCGCATTTGCTTAAAGGTGATATCTCCTGCAACACCTGCTGCTTGGGCATTTGCCTTGGCAATTTCTACCATACGAGCATCAATATCACAGCCCATGATATCCAGCTCTATCTCACGATTGATTTTCTTAGCAGCATCAGTACGGACCTCTTGGATTAATCGATCGCTGACCCAGTTCCATTCCTCAAAAGCAAAGGAACGGCGAAGACCCGGCGCCATCTTTCTAGCAATCATAACCGCCTCGATACAGAAAGTTCCTGAACCACAGGTCGGATCAATCAAAGGTTTGTCTGGATACCAGTTAGAGAGTTGTAAAATGGCCGCTGCCATGTTTTCCTTGATAGGAGCTCCACCCTTTTCCGCACGATAACCGCGCTTAAAGAGGCTAGAACCTGTCGTATCAATCATGACAGTTGCCACATCCTTGAGGATGGACACCTCAATCTTAAACTCAGGACCATTTTCCATCAGTGGAACACCTTCTGGGCGGGCATAGTATTTTTGTAATTTCTTCACAACAGCTTTCTTAGAAATAGCCTGAACACTGGGCTCATTATGAAGTTTTGACTTAACACATTTGGCCTTTGAAATCGGGAAACGCGCCCCAAGTGGGAGATAGTTTTCCCACTCTAGAGCAAAAACACCTTGAAAAAGCTCTTCAAAGGTCTTAGCTGGAAAACTTCCGACCACAATCTTGATGCGATCCGCTGCACGAAGCCAAAGATTGGTCTCAATGATTGCCTTCACATCTCCTTGGAAGCGGACACGCCCATTTTCAACCTGGCAATCATAACCAAGGTCTCGCACCTCACGTCCAACGACAGCCTCGAGACCCGCCGCAGCAGTTGCGATTAAATTAAATTGTTCTTTCATTTCTAGTCTTGCAAGACCTTTCTCTTGTTCACTTTAAAAAATGAGGTTGAGAAAGATTCTCAGCCCCAACCTATATGCAATTTTCTATAAGCCATGTTTTGTTCCAGAAGTGACTAGGACCACTTCCTTCGATAATCATCTGTCTACCGCTAACAGCATGGAGCTGCTAGCAGCCAGAGTACTACGTTCGTTTCCGTGCACTCCATGCCCCGACCAAAATTTGGGTTGCTAGCTTGAGGGGTTTACCGCGTTCCACTCTCTCTGTTTCCAGAAAGACTCCGTCACTGTGGCACTTTCAAGCCTATTCTGACCTATCCGAAGACTTAGCCATTTCGACTGCCGTAACGATCACTCGTCCCTAGGCTTATGAATTCGCCTAGCACAAACACTACAGGCATCACAGCCTGTGCTAGCATGGACTTTCCTCATGAAAAGAGAACCTCTTCACGCGATTATCCAAAAATTGCACTCATTCCTTAGTTAATTATCAATCTTGGTTGTCTAAGATTTGCTTACCAAATACTTCTTTTTCGAGGCGATTTAAGCGTTTCAAAATATCAAAGTTTGTCATTGAAGTAGAAGCTGTTACTTCAATAGAGTCTGGTTGAGTTGGAGCCGCCTGTGGTTTACGAGACAACTCCTCCTTCAAATCAGCAATTTCTTGGCGAAGGGATTTAACCAGAGCTGCGTAGGTTTCATAATCCTTAATCACATCATCGAGGAATTCATCTACCTCTGCTTTACTGTATCCACGTACTTCACGTCCAAACTCTTGTTCAAAAATATCTTTTGCTGAAAATATAATACTTGCCATGTCTCTCTCCATTCTGGGTTACTAGTATTATTATATAAAAAAATACAAGTAAAAATCAAGGTCAAAGGGTCACTTTTCAGAAAAATTTTCTGCTAGTTCATTTAACTCATCAAATGTTAATTGCCTTGTAACATAGTCCGCTTGATTTTTCATCATTTGGTAAAAATATTGTAACTTAGTTTTGTTTTCTTCATCGTAAAAAAGATAGCAAATATCTGTGTTCTCCAGTAAGAATTTCTGATAATCACGTAGTTGTCCCTTGTGTTCATACTGTGGATAGGCATATTTGACAAAATCAACTTGCTTGAATTCGCTCAACTTCACTTGATTGGCTTCATTCCAGTTACTGCCATGGGTTTCAAAATCAAAAATGGTCGCCAGCTGAAATCCATAGTCTATTTTCATGTCTTTCGCCACCTGAAGTACCCAGTACTCAAAGCCCAGAGCCCCAGTAAAGACAAGCCAGGTCACCTCTTCCTCCGCTAGACGCTCCAGGTCTCTCCGAATAGCTGTTTTGATAATATCAACGCGAATATCCTTGTCATTAAAGAGACCAAGGTCGAAGGCAGAATAACCTAAAATCAAGGCTGTTGTCATTTTTAACCCTTTCTTTGTAAATTTATGATATAATAGAGTGATGTTATTGTACCAATAAGGAGAATTATGGTCAACTATCCACATAAAATTTCATCACAGAAGAGACAAGCTCCCCCGTCACAAACTAAAAATTTCGCAAATCGGGGAATGTCTTTTGAAAAGATGATCAATGCAACGAACGACTACTATTTGTCGCATGGGTTAGCAGTGATTCACAAGAAACCGACTCCCATCCAAATCGTACGTGTCGACTATCCCCAACGAAGTCGTGCCAAGATTGTTGAAGCCTACTTTAGACAAGCTTCAACTACTGACTATTCAGGGGTTTATGATGGATACTACATCGACTTTGAAGCGAAGGAAACCAGGCAAAAACATGCGATTCCGATGAAGAATTTTCATCTCCATCAGATTCAGCATATGGAACAGGTCCTTGCCCAGCGAGGAATCTGCTTTGTCCTTCTTCACTTTGCTTCTCAGCAAGAAACTTATTTATTGCCGGCTGTTGACCTGATTCGTTTCTATCATCAAGATAAGGGACAAAAGTCAATGCCACTTGGATATATTCGAGAAAATGGATATAGGATTGAGCTGGGTGCCTTTCCCCAGATTCCCTATCTCGATATTATCAAAGAACATTTACTAGGTGGTAAAACAAGATGAACAAACAAACTATCCTGCGAATAGCTAAATATATCAGTATCTGCTTCTTAACTGTATTTATCGCAGCTATTATGCTGGGCGGAGGTCTCTTTCTCTACTATGTTAGCAATGCTCCAGCCCTATCTGAAAGTAAACTGGTCGCTACAACGTCAAGTAAGATCTATGACAGCAATGATGAACTTATCGCTGATCTTGGATCAGAACGTCGGGTCAATGCCCAAGCAAACGAAATACCGACCGATTTGGTCAACGCTATTGTTTCGATTGAGGATCATCGCTTCTTTAATCACCGAGGAATCGACACGATCCGTATCCTAGGTGCTACCCTACGAAACCTTCGTGGTGGTGGAGGCCTGCAAGGAGCTTCAACCTTGACGCAGCAGTTGATCAAGTTAACCTATTTCTCTACGTCAACTTCTGACCAAACCCTTTCTCGTAAGGCCCAGGAAGCTTGGTTAGCCGTTCAGCTAGAACAAAAAGCGACTAAACAAGAGATTTTGACCTACTACATCAACAAGGTTTACATGTCAAACGGTAACTACGGAATGCAGACGGCTGCCCAAAGTTACTATGGCAAGGATCTCAAAGATCTAAGCATTCCTCAATTGGCTCTCCTTGCTGGTATGCCTCAGGCTCCAAACCAATATGATCCATACTCGCATCCAGAAGCCGCTCAAGAACGTCGTAATCTCGTCCTCTCTGAGATGAAGGGGCAAGGTTACATTACAGCTGAGCAATATGAAAAAGCGATTAATACTCCGATTACAGATGGACTTCAAAGTCTAAAATCGGCTAATAGTTATCCTCCATACATGGACAACTATCTCAAAGAGGTGATTGACCAAGTTGAACAGGAAACAGGTTACAACCTTTTAACTACGGGTATGGAAGTCTACACAAACGTTGATTCTAAGGTCCAACAACGTCTCTGGGATATTTACAATACGGACGAGTATGTCAACTATCCAGATGATGAGTTACAGGTGGCCTCTACTATCGTTGATGTCACAAACGGGAAAGTCATTGCCCAATTAGGTGCTCGCCACCAATCAAGTAACGTTTCCTTTGGAATAAACCAGGCTGTAGAAACTAACCGTGACTGGGGTTCTACCATGAAGCCTATTACAGACTATGCTCCTGCTTTGGAATACGGCGTTTATGATTCAACTGCTTCGATTGTTCACGATAGTCCTTATAATTATCCTGGAACCTCTACCCCTGTCTATAACTGGGATAAGAGTTACTTTGGCAACATAACACTCCAGTATGCTCTCCAGCAATCACGGAATGTGCCGGCTGTAGAAACGCTAGAGAAAGTAGGACTTGATCGTGCCAAGACGTTTCTAAATGGACTCGGTATTGACTACCCAAGCATACACTATGCTAATGCTATTTCAAGTAATACAACCGAATCTGACAAAAGGTATGGAGCAAGTAGCGAGAAGATGGCTGCGGCTTATGCTGCTTTTGCCAATGGCGGTATCTACCACAAACCTATGTATATCAATAAGATTGTCTTTAGTGATGGCAGTTCAAAAGAATTCTCTGATTCTGGTACACGTGCTATGAAAGAAACGACAGCCTATATGATGACAGATATGATGAAAACCGTTTTGGCATACGGAACTGGTCGAGGAGCCTACCTCCCTTGGCTACCACAAGCTGGTAAAACTGGTACGTCAAACTATACAGATGATGAGATTGAAAACTACATTAAAAATACGGGTTATGTAGCTCCGGACGAAATGTTCGTTGGCTATACTCGTAAATATTCAATGGCCGTTTGGACTGGTTACTCGAACCGCCTTACTCCTATCGTTGGTGATGGCTTCTATGTTGCTGCTAAGGTTTACCGTTCGATGATGACTTATCTATCTGAAGATGATCATCCTGGTGACTGGACTATGCCAGAAGGACTCTACAGAGGTGGAGAATTTGTCTTTAAAAATGGTGCTCGTTCTACATGGACTACACCTGCTCCACAGCAAGCCCCAACACCTGAAAGTTCTAGCTCAACATCTGAGAGCTCGACTTCTCAGTCAAGCTCAACTACTCCAAGCACAAATACAAGCACAAATAATAGTACGACTACCAATCCTAACAATAATACGCAACAATCAAATACAACCCCTGGCCAACAAAACCAGAATCCGCAACCAGCACAACCATAACATTTATCACCCAGAGTATTCTGGGTGATTTTTTTATAGCAGTATCGTATTTATATGATTAGCAAAAGCCTGAGAAGAAATCTTCTCAGGCTTTCTGCGTACTATAAGCCTCATTGGAAAAGATGAGAAACTGATTTTGTAATCTTGTTAAGAGGTTTTGTTGAATACTAGTCTTTCTTTGTTTTTGCTACAAAGAGAGCAGATAGGGCTAGGCTAACACCTGCTAGGAAGAGGGCTAAATCAGATTGACTCTCACCAGTTGCTGGCAAGATTTGTTCAGCTGTTTCTGGTCTAGCTATTTCTTGCTTATAATCTGGCGTCTTACCTTGATCGGAAGCTAAAGAGCTAAGTTTAAACTCAGGTTTCTCTACTGTTGGAGCGGCTTGATCGCCTACTGTCGATAATGATCCTGTGTACTCTGGAAGCTCATGTACCAAGGCTTCAGCTGCATTGACACCACCCTTAAACTCAGGTTTCTCTACTGTTGGAGCGGCTTGATCGCCTACTGTCGATAATGGTCCTGTGTACTCTGGAAGTTCATGTACTAGGGCTTCAACTGCATTGACACCACCATTAAACTCAGGCTTCTCAACTGTCGGTGCCGCTTGGTCTCCAGCTGTCCCAAGTGGGCCTGTGTATTCTGGTACTTCATGCACTGCTGCTTCAGCTGCATTGACACCACCTGTGAATTCAGGAACCTCCAGAACTGGTGGTTGCTCTTCACCCTTGCTTGATTGAACCGATTCTTCTGTTAATTCTTGATAAAAGCTAGCCAATTCATAAAACTCAGCCTTGCCACCTTCCCAGACTAATTTGACGTCTAGAAGAGAGCCACCATTTCGGATAGCGAAGGTTTGGAGACTGGATGTAATGGCACCGAGGTCTAGCCAGCTGTCTTGCCCATCCTTGAGTGTTCTAGCAAGAACACGTGCTTGCGCTCCTTCAGGAAGACTAGAGACAAGACGAAGATGGTTGGCATTAGTTGGCTCAGACAAGTGATACACCAACTCTCCCTTCTCTTTTTCAGACTTATAGCTGGTCAAGACTTTTCCGTCTACAAGATTGTTGTAGAGGTTGCCTTGGCTTTCTCCACTACTTCCTTCTACTGTTGGATCATTGATTGGTTTGACAAATTCACCGTCATTGATCACTAATTCTGTAAAGCCTACAAAACGGGCATCATAATCCGCTGTATAGAGGACACGGAGATAGTTGGCTTTGACTGGTGTCGTCAATTCACCCTCTATGTAGCGATTTCCTGGTATCTTAGAATCATGTGTCCAACCATCTGTCAATGAATCATCGTGTTGGCTATTGGCTACACCATCTCCTACTGTCACGACATCTGTCCAAGTTTTACCATCTTGGCTGACTTGGATCTTACCATCACGAAGATAGTTTTGCGTTCCGTCTTGGATGTAGGCTCTGATCTTCTTGATGGTACGTTCGCTACCAAGCTTCAAGGTTACGTGACCATCTTTATGGGCGTAGTCTGAAAACTCAACGAAGTTGTTGTAAACACCGTCAAATAGTTGATCTAGGTTGTTCAGTTTACGAACATCATTGCTTCCGTATGTTGGGTGAATTCCCATAGTTGTAGATTCTAGTTTGGTTGGTTGCACTTCTTTGGTTGTCACAAGGAGAGAAGTGGCTGTCACAGCTTGTTCCTGATCTGTTTTATTGACCAGACGAACATAACGTACCAAGTGACTCACTACAGATCTGTCTGTCAACTGGCTAGCTGGCGTCCACTCTTGCGCATTTGCAGAGTACTCAAGGCTAAGAGCAGGGTTGGCCTGACCTTGGAGCTGGATGCTCTTGATTTGATGGATACGGTCAAGCTTCATTCCTAGATAGCTATGAGCAGGGAGTTTGGTTCCAGCTGGAATCTGAAGCTCGTAACTGCCCAAGCTATCCACTACCGGCGTTTCCTTCAAGGATTCCACGTTGGTGTCTGTTAACTCACTATTTCCAGAGCGTGTCTCAACAGAGAAGTCCTGGATACGCCACCAGAGGTCGAGGGCCTTGGTATTGCGAACTCGAATATAACGAGCATTGATCGCTCTAGTCACTTCCTTGGTTTGCTCACCTGCCAAGCGATCGAGTTCCTGCCAAGTAGTGCCGTCTGTAGAGTACTCAAGTACACCTGTGGCAAGCTTATCACCCGTTCCTTGGCGGAGTCGTACTTTAGTGACTGACTTGACTTCACCGAGGTCAAGTTGTGCCCAGGCATCAACTGGTGTCGTATTGCTACCGTCAGCGTTTGCCATCATGGCTTCTGTATTGTCCTTGCCATCAGTGATTTGACGAGCTGAGGTATTTAGTTTGTAAACTAAGTTTGAGCTTAGACTAACTGTCGTTGCTTGTTGGCTACGAGCTTTTTCAACTGGACGGTTGACTGCAATTTCCTGAACTGCAAACCAAGTATTCTCGCGATCTGCTGTCGCAATCATGCGAACTGCCTTGGCCTTGATAGTGAGATTTTCAAACTTAAGTAGGGATTCATTTCCGACATAACTTGGCTCTTTCAAGGTTACCCAGTTATCGTTTTCATCTAGATACTGCACTTCTGCCTTACTAAAAGTATCACGTGGATTTGCCTGCGTTCCCATAGCAAAGGTCAAGGTTTGAATCGCTACTGGTTTGTTGAACTTCATACCAATATAATCACCTGTCTTGATGCTATTTGGTGATTTAATAATCGCATGAGTTGCCAAATCGCCATCCGTCACTTCTGCCAAACCACCTTCTACACCTGTTCGATTGGTGATAAAGGTGCTGATGATTTGGTCTGGATGCAAGACTTTTTGAACTTCAGACGCTAGAACTTCTTTCAAGGATAGGATAAATGGACGAATGTGTTGAACACCCAATTCAGCTTTTTCCATATGGTCTACATAATGGAAGGTGTGAGTTTGAGACTGTTCGTACAATTTCAAACCTTTATAGTAGCTATCCCAAAGTTTGGCTGCATCGTTTGTAGCCATGGCTTCAGTTCCTGTAAGGAAGGCATCGAGAGCATTCATTTGATCGATTGCATTATCCAACCAATAGTGGATTTGGGCAACCATTTTTTTATCGCCTGATGCTTTATAGAGTTCGGCTGCTTCTTTAATCTTGGCAAATTCTGCACGCAAGGCTGCACGTTCTGCAGTCACATCCTGACCTGCTTTGAGTTTGGTCATGAAGTCTGTTAATTTTGGAGCCAAGTCTACCGATTCTTCTAGTTTGACGACACGATTATCCATGTTTTGGTTGATCATGTGCTTACCAAGTTCACGGAAGGCTGCCGATACCTTGCTATCTTCAAAATGACCATTTTCTACAAAGTTGAAGGCAATGTCATTGATTTTCTTAGCTTCTTCTTCTGATTTCCACTGTTTCCATGAGTATTGAGCTCCTGAAAAGAGGGCAATCTTAGATGGTTCAGACTGTTGCATTGGGTTCAACATGATACCAGATAGCAAGCTTGGATCCACATTTGGATGAAGGAATTTCTCACCACCACCTAGAATCAAGTGTTGTTTAGAGTTATCTGTTACAGGCCAGTTAATCCAAAGTGAAACTGGGCGATAGGTCTTGCCACCTGCGGATAGATTGTTCTTGAGAGTTGAAAGGAAGCTTTCAGAGACTTCACCCCAAATTTTACCACCCGTCAAGGTCATGGATGTTGAACTTGGGAGATTTTCATTGAGGGATTTCAACTCATCTTCACGTCCATTACCCCAATACTGGCCAGGAACAAAGATCATTTCTTTACGAAGACCGCTGTAAGTTCCCTGCATTTCAGTCAACCACTTGGTCATATCTTGCATCAAGCGGTTGTAGTTATTGTAGCCTCCGACTGGGCTTGGAGCATCATCTGCAAGGATACCAAATTCGCGGACACCCACTTTCATCAACTGGGTAAATTTAGCCTTGATGGTTGCCAAATCTTCTTGGTAGTGCGCTTCATTGCCAAAGCGGATGCGGTTGTTCATGAATGGATGGATGGTCCAGACATAGCGAGTTTTACTTTGATTTCCGACGCGAGCAAGTTCACGGATTTCAGCTAGTTTTTCTTCTGGATAGAGTTCACGCCATTTCTTGTTATGGTATGGATCATCTTTTGGTGCAAAGAAGTATTGGTTCAATTTCAAATCACCACCAAAACGCATGAGTTCCGCGCGATCTGCATTAGACCATGGGTTTCCATAGTAACCTTCGATGAAACCACGGTTCTTGAGCTCTGCGTAATCTTCCACCGTTACATTACGAAGAACTGGAACGTGACTTTCCTTGAGCATATGTTTCAAGGTTGTCAAACCATAGAAGACTGCATCTGTATCTTTTCCGACGATGGAAATCGAGTTATCCTTGATGGTCAAAGCATAGGCATCAATCTTGTCAAAGAGGCCTGTTGAAACGTTTGACAAGTTTTGTTCTGCTTGTGAACCTTGTCCATGCACTCCAAGATAGATATTGGTTGCGCCTGCAACTGCAGATTTACCTGTTGTATAAGATACTTGATTGTCCTGCAAGACACTCTTCAAGCGATTGCGAGTATAGATATCGAGCTGATCCCCCATAACCAGATTGACTTGCTTACGAAGAGCCGTCACGCCTTCGCCATAGGTCACTTTTTGTGGAGTTGGGAAGACCTTGTACTCTTTCTTAAGATAGTCATTGCTCTTGCTAGCAGCTGCAATGCTGTCTTCGCTAGCTGGTTTGCTTGCAGTGAATTGATCTGCCAATTCAACTGTTCCATCGCCAGTTTGCTCAACTTTTGGTTTTTCTGGTGTAGTTGGTTTTTCTGGTTGACTTGGTGCAGGCGTTTCTTGCTCTTCTTTGACAGGTTTCAATAGATGAACTTCAGCAGCACTTGCAAAACCACCAACGCCTTCCAATACTTTCAACTCAATCTTGTTGGTATGTACCGCCGCAAAGTTGACTGTTTTTTCTTGGGCGTTGTTGTCCCAGCTTCCTTCTGAAACCTTGACCATTTGGCCATCTTTTTGTGCGTAGATTTCGTAGCGCGTCACAACGCCATTTCCACCACCTGGACGTGGGAGATAAGTCAATCCATTGACTTTTTCTGCTTCTTTCAAGGTCATAGTAAGGGTGTATGGCGCAGTGTCACCAGTCCACTTAGTATGCCAGAAGGTATTTGGATCATTATCAAAGGCCTTTTCAACAGCGCCTTCAGTCGCGTTTCCTGGAAGTTGCTGACTGCTTGCGGTTGCAGTAATCTTATCATTTGAAATCAAACGAGGATTTACAAATGGTTTGTCTGACAACTCTGCACTATGCAAGATTCCTTTGAATCCACCGATGCTTTCAAGCGGTAGTACCAAGCTATTGTGGGCAAAACGAGGGTGGGCTGGATTTGCGATACGCTCAATCTTTTCACCATCCACATAGACTTCTGTTGATTGTGGTTTGGTCACGATGGAGATTTGATAGCGTTTGTTCTTTTCAAGTTTCTTCTTGAACTGGATATGGAACTGTTCAAATTGATAAGCAAGATAGCCGTCTTTATCAGCTAGATAGATACGGTTGTCCCCACTTGTTGAGAAGGTTTGTTCACCGTCTCCAGTGACAGTTACATCAAACTTCAAGACGTGACTTGGACCAACATCACCTGCCAAGCCTTCAATACTGCTGTCTTTCTCAAAAGCCAATCCTTGCTCGCTTGTCTTCACCTTCTTACTTGCATAGTTCTTGACTGTTTCAGAATTGATGGTAAACAAGTCGCTTTGATCAATCTCTTTATCAGGATTTGACTGTGGCGCATAAGGACTCGTTGGTAGGGTGCGTTCTGCAAAGGTCGCAGCTGCACGGTCAGATCCCCAAGTGCGCTCTGCAGTGGTTTGCATGCTCTTAAAGAAGCGTTTAAAGATATCATAAGAGGTCAAACCTGTCTCATGAAGGTCGATATTGTCATTCCAAACTGCGTGCCCGCCACCAATAATACTTGGATGAGAAGCTGGTAGAAGTGGACCTCCACCTGTTCTAAAATCATTCGGTGTCCAGCTATTGTACTGGCGTTCGTAGTTGGCATAGTCCCCGTAGGCTGCTTGACTATTGCTTCCACTTGGGACACTATATGTCGGCACATCCGTGATGTTAATAATCTTAGCTCCCTGAGCAATGGCTTCATTTGGTCGTTGCCAGCCAATGCTCCAGATATCAACTTCTACTCCGTTCCAATCAACAGGAGTGCTCCCACGTTTCGCACTGAGCGAGCCCCAGATACGAGGGGTATAGCCTTTTCCTTTAATGTATTTGATAAGGTCATTGACATAGCGGCGATAGCTTTCTCTGCTGCCATAGTATTCATCCGTTCCGATATGAACAGTTGATACCCCATGAAGTGGTGCATCTGGACCATCGAGGAGTTTGTCATAAACTGATTTGACAAAAGCCAGCGTTTCATCGTATTTTTTATCTAGGTCCAGCATAGCTACGCGCTCGACATTATGCTTGCCTGCATAATCGCTCAAACTACCTTGATACATGAGGTCTGGGCGGACTTTGACAAAGGACAAGGCGTGACCTGGTGTGTCAATTTCTGGTACTAGGTTGATATGCAAGGCCTTGGCCAATTTAATCAGATTTTGCATTTCTTCTTTAGTATAATGCTCATCTGATGTTAATTTTTGACCATTCGTACCGACAATATCGGTCTCCAAACGGAAACCAGTCTTGGCATGTTCAAGTACATACTTGAGTTGTTCTTCTGGACTTAAATTCTTACCTGCCAAGTGTTCCTTAAGGAAGATATAGTTATCATTAAGGTGCAACTGCAAGTCGTTCATCTTGTAGTAAGCCATGTTGAGCATGATGTCTACAAGGGTGTCATAAGGGATAAATTTACGACCTGTATCCAGCATAAAGCCACGGTGGCTGAAACTTGGGAAATCACGAATTTCGCCATTTTGTAGGTCTGTTTCTCCCATTTGAAGAAGAGTACGAGTTGCATAGAAGGCTCCTGTGTTCGTTGCAGCTTCAATGGTAATCACATCATCTTGGATAGTGATTCCATAGCCTTCCTTGCCATAACCTTTGTTTTCAACCTTTTTAAATTCGATTCGTTTTTGAGCCTGTTTGTCACCTGTTGCAAGTTCCAATCCACGGCTTGCAAGGTCTGACTGGTAGAAGGTTGCAGCCTGATCAAATTCTGAATCTCCTGTCGCAAGAACTGTATCTGAAGTGATAGAAGATTGACCTTCTTTTCCATACCATTGTTGAACAGCTGGCGCTACTTTTGGTTTCACACCCACACCCTCGTCCTGATGTAGTCCCTTGATGACTACTTCAAATTCCTTAGTGAAAGTATGGCTGTCTTTGATTTGCTGCACCATAACCTTAACGCGTTGATCTGTCAGAGGTTTATAGATACGATTTTGAAGGTCAATTACACCTTGTTTATTGCTACCGATAAGACTGACTTTTCCTGGTAAAGTTGGTAAGACAAGGGACTGTCCATCTTCTGCTACTGTTAGTTCGGTTACTTGGCGGATATCCGTTACCTTACTATGGTCCGGAACGTTAGAATAAGCTCGAATTTCTTGGATTCCAACGTTTCTCCAGTTCATTGTTCCCGCTTGATAATCATTGACCTCCAGTTTGAGGTACTTAGCTTTAATACTTTCAACTAGGTCTACTTTCTCATCTAAAACAGGATCTCCAGTCTTGGTATGAGCGAGTTTCCATTGTTTTTCTCCGTTAGCGCCCACGTCTTCTTGACCTGCGTAGTAGAGACTCCAAGATTTGATATTGGGATCATTTTGCCCATTACGAAGACGACGATCCCAGTCTATTTCTACATGCTTGATGAGGGTAGTTTTTGGAAGAGTTAATTCAAAAGTTGGTTTTGGTACATCTTTATCCGTAGCCCAACGAGTATTGTCATCTCCATCGATAGCCTTATCTGCAGTAAAGTTGGTTCCAGTCTCATGGTTGCTCGCCTGAGCTGTAGCACCTTCGAGATGGTTGACATCTTCTCTATCTTCGATTGTCTTCTCAGCTGGTTTTACTGCTGGTGTAGTGGTTTCCGCAGGTTGTTTGTCTGCCTTTGGTGTTTCAACCGGTTTCGGCGTTTCTGCTGGCTTGGGACTTGCAGGACTTGCCTCTGGTTTTGCCTCTTCACTTGCTGCAGGATTGCTTCCCTCATCTGTCGCTGGAGTTTCTTCATGACTTGCTTCTGTTGCAGCTTCTGCATCCGCCTTTTCAAGCGCAGCGGCTAAATCATCTGGTAACTTATCCAGTGCTTGAACATGAGTGATACTTCCCTCTGTCTCTGAAGGTGTTGCTGTTTCTGCCGCCTGAACCATATTGGCGCCAAAGATACTAGCACCAATCATAACGGAGACTGCACCGATTGCAAATTTTCTTATACTATAGTGACAGCGTTTCTCAAAAAAATGTCTATCCATCTTTCTCCTATTCCTTTCATCCGCATACATGAGTAAGCGGTATCATTTCTCCTTTGAAAAAGGAGAGAACCAAGAGGTCCTCTCCGGCTGTTTGTTCCCTTTTGATTCGAGTTGCTTTGAACAGCTGAAATCAAATCTCATTAATCTTCTTTACGTTTTGTCGCAAGAACCGCAGCAGATAAAGCGATACTCACACTTGCTAAGAAGAGGGCTACTTCTGAACTGTGCTCCCCTGTAGCAGGTAGTTTTTCTTCATCTTTAGCTCCCGGAGTTTTGGTATCAGCTACTGGACTTGAAGTGAGCGGGTACTCAGGTTTTTCAACTGTTGGAACTGCTTGATCTCCAGCTGTAGCCAATACACCTGTGTAGGCTGGTTTCTCGTTTACCAAGGCTTGGACCGCATTGACTCCTCCCTTAAACTCTGGGACTTCATGCACAGCTGCTTCAACTGCATTAACCCCACCCTTGAACTCAGGGACTTCATGTACAGCTGCTTCTGCTGCATTGACACTACCCTTGAACTCAGGAACTTCGTGTATAGCTGCTTCTGCTGCATTGACGCCACCCTTGAACTCAGGCAAGTCATGAACAGCTGCTTCTGCTGCATTGACTCCACCCTTAAACTCAGGGACTTCATGTACAGCTGCTTCTGCTGCATTGACGCCACCTTTGAATTCAGGTACATCAAGAACTGGTGGTTGTTCTTCACCCTTGCTACTTGTTGGAGCATCTGGTTTCGTAGCAGAATCTTTTAATTGGTTGAGATAATCTGCGAAGTAGGCTACCATTCTTTCCGTTAAGAGATGGTTATCCGTCGCATATTTCATGCTTGCCTGAACGCTAGCTACTTCCTCTTGATTTTCTTTGTCTGTCAATTTCTGAGCCTTAGCCAAAGCTGCTTCATAAGCTGACATGTCAAGCGGTGTTTCTGCTACCTGTGGACGGGTAAAGATGAGTTCCGCTGCAGATTGGTATTTATCGCCACCATCTCCGTAAGTCTTGGTACCTGTAAGGACAATTTTCTTAGCCTTAATTGTCTTGCCAAAGTCAATGTCTTTTGGCTTGTTGTTATCTGGCCAATCAGTTGCAGTAAAGGTATACTCCTTGCCAGACTCATCTGTGACAACCAGTTTTACATCTCGCAAGTTCCCATTTGAACCTGAACCACGTGGTACATAACGAAGTCCTGTGATTTCAGTAGGTTCTTTCAAGACCATAGTTGCAGGCTTGCCTACATCTCCTCCATTCCAAGATGTATGCCATAGGCTAGATACATTACCATCAAAAGCATTCTCTAGGCCTTCACCTGGTTGAGCTGGCGCATCCAAACTTTCAAAGTCTTCTGCTACCAAGGCTGTTTTCTTCTGAACCAAAGCATTCTTCAAGGCTTCAATCTTGGCAATCTCTGCACGCGCATCTTCTACGCTAATGTCATCATCTGCTTGGCTGAGATTAAAGACTGCTTCTTTCAATGCGTCCATAGACTCTTTGGTGTAGTTAGTCATGGCTACAGTTGGCAAGTAGTTCTTCAGAGCATTTTCTGTCAACATCTTACCTGTTAGAGTAATTTCTTCGATTTGAAGATTATCCATCATGAAGTCGTTATAACCACGGAAGTTGGCATTTCCACCAGAATCACCACGAGTATTGCTTGTATTTCCAGTTGAGTAGATACCTACCCAAGTATCACCTGTTTCTGCACCAGTCACGAGGAAGGTTGCCTTCTTGGCTTTCTTAGAATCTGTCCAGGTATTTGGCAATTCATGCATTTCCAAGTTGCTTGCTTTCGTACCACGGTTACCAGATTGGAATTCTCCCTTACCAACTACAAAGGCATAGGTATTGTCAGAACCTGCTTCGTATTCAAAGGTTACACGGTAGGTCTTACCAGCTTCAAATCGGAAGTTTTGTGGGATGGTTTGGTAAACCAAGTTACGACGGCTAACTAGTCCATTGGTCTTCAATGACCAATTTCCATCGATAACATCATCAACTTTCTTACCGTTCCAACCACGTTGTGTATATGGATCATGCTTTTCAGACAAGTGAGTACGGTTATCTTCAACACCTTCGACACCGCCCACTACGAATGGGAAGATACCCTGAGCAACATTTTCAAAGTCTTGTTTGAAGGTGCCTTTACCTGTATCATGGTTTTCTCCGTACATGCTTGAATTATTTTCAAAGGTACGAATTTCATCAAAGTAAGTTGCTTCATCACCAGCTTCACGACTCAAAGTAAGAGTAACATTTGATACGTCAGAACCAGTTGTAAAGAAGGCGTACATGTTTTGGAAGTAACTTGTATTGTCAACTGTAGCATTATCACGACGTGTATTGTGGGCGTAAGCCTTAACATAGTTGAGAGCGAGAGACTTATTGGTATAAGTAGTCACTTCTTTTTCACCAGTATTCACAGTGATGCTCGCCTTGGCATTACTACGGTTATCGACACCCACATAAACGGCATACTTAGTATTTGGTTTCAAGCCAGTTAATTTCTGAGTAAGGCTGACCTTGCTCTTATTGCCTTGGATACGAAGCATTTCATTTGCACCCTGTGATTTGACAATTTCTGCCTTAGAAGCATCACCAGAAATGGTCCAGTGTTTCAAGGTTCCGCTGTTAAATCCTTGGTCATAGATGTGCATGCCTTCGCTCCATGACATTTCAGGATTGGTTTGTTTCGAACGATAGAGAACGTATGGTTGATTAGCTAGAAGGTCTAGGGTAATCTTGCCATCTTTTACAGTTAGTTCTTGCTCTTCTGTCTTACCTTGGTCAGTTAGCTTGTAAAGGTAAACCTTGCTCTTTGTCCAATCACTCGGAAGGGTCCAAGTTGTTGCACCGGCCTGCGTATTGAAGTAGTACATTTTTTCCTTATCAGTAGGAAGTTTCTTACCATTCGCATCCCAGTTCCAAGGAGTCAAGTAAGCTGAACCATCTTGGATGACACGTCCGTTGAGCGTTACTGTACGTTCACGGTACTGTAGGCTATTGACATCATTAGACTTACGAGTTACAACAACCTTGTTACCTGCTGCATCGACTAGCTCAACCTTCATTTCTGGAGTCCATTTATAGGTGCTACCGTTATCGGTCATGGTAACTGGTGTACCATTTTCCCATTTACTTACAGTGAAGTGTTGGAAGTACTTAGTCATGACGTCATGGGCAAATAAGTTGGTTACATAGCCATTGTAATCACTCCGTCCTTGCCATCCTTCAAAGTCTTTCATGCTGTAGCCACCTAGAAGTGGGTAATCTGCTGCACCACCGTAACTTCTATAGTCCCCTACCCAAGCATCTTTTTGATGGTTACGAATAAAGCGCGTGATGGCACTGTTGATACCTTTATTGGTGTAGCCACCATAGGTCAAGTCAGCTGCCCAGTGATGGAAGGTAGAGTCGTACTCACCACCGTGTCCCCACTCAATCGCAAAGCGCCAGCCTTGTTTATTGATTTCTTTTGCAAGAACGTGGGTAGCCCAAGCACCGTTATCACCTGATTGGCCATTGCCCCAAACGTCCACATAGATAAAATCGAGGCCATCACCAAGTTTTTTCTTCAAGTCTTCCCAGCGAGCCAAACGTCCATGCGCTAAATCATAAGCAGCATCAATGTTGATACCTTGGTCTAGCCAGTTCCATCCGTAGCTGTAGCTTCCATCTGGACTCTTACGAAGGATTTTTTCATTGAAGTATTTAGATTCTGGGTAAGTTTCAGAAGCGTTAACGTGGATACCAATGTGGGCACCGTACTTCTTAGCTTTCTCAATCAAGGTCTTAAAGTCTTCAACACCACCAATACGTTTACCAATATCAGCATAGTTCAAGTGGCCTGAGTCATGACCTTCACTACCATAACCTTTAAGGAGAACACCTTGCCCAAGACCATCTGTGTGGAGATTGATTTTCTTGATACCATCTAGAGTCATAAGGAACGGATTTTGGGCTTGAGAACCAAAGTTCATCGCGATACGATAAGCTGTGATATCCTTGACTTTTTCCCAACCTTGAGGGTTGTTCATGATGCTACGATAAGCAATGGCACCATCCTGCCAATCGACTTTCTTGTCTGCGTTGGCATCTTCAGTGATAACAACCTTAGCACTTGGAAGTTCCTTCGTGTATTCTGGGAAAACAATGCCCTTATAAGCTTTTTCCCATTGCCATTCAGAGCTGTGGATTCCTACATAGTTGGCATTTCCGACCGTTTCCTTGTAGGCTGTCAAACGGGTCCAGTCATAAGAACCCCCACCGTAGCTGTTTTGAGAGTTGCTCCAGACACCTGCAGCAAGCTTATCTGTAGAAACAAATCCATACATGTAACCCTTAGCTAGGTCTTTCATTGGATTGGTTACATCGATATGATCATCCCCGCTGACATGCGTATTGTTTGACATGGTTGCCCCATCAAACTTAGCCCCAGCTTGATCACTTGAAACAGAGACTAAAGCATTACCAAGGAAACTAATAGAAGAAAGCAGTTTTCTTTCGTCATCAATCTTTTGACCTGGAGTGACTTGATTGTGGTTGACAATCTTGGTCACATCAAAGTGCAACTGATTATCAACAACTTGCAGACGGACCGTCATTTCTGCATTGATAAGATTAGCATCATCGCGAAGCTTCATCAAGTACTCTGCAGTTGTCTCATTGATTTTTTTGTAAGTAACTTCAGGTGTGACTTCGTGTTTGTTGATAAATACTTTATTGAATTGTTGGACTTGTCCTGGCAAGGTATGCCCGTTCAAACTGTATTCTTTAATACGAGGGAAGGCTTGGTCAATTACTGCCTTAAGTACCTTAGACTGGATCGTATCATAAGTCACCTTGCTATCGTCAACAACCGGACCTGTTTCTTTCTGGGCAGGAGTATCATCCGCTTTTACGCCTTCTTGATTGTCTGTTTTAACGCTGACAACTGTACGCTCATTGCCATAGGAACCAGCTTTTAGGACGATTTTCTTCTCATTTTTGAGAGTTTCATTAACAGCTGCTGGCAAAGTGACCGTATCAAAGAGTTTCTCATCATTATTCGTTGCATTGAGTTGTCCATCTGACTTGAGGGTAATTGATAGGCGGTTAATTGATCCTGTCTCAGGCGCTGCTACACGTCCCCCCTTATACCAGGTGCTATCGGTTGGAGATTTATACTCCCAGAACCAGCCGTCCTTGTCATAACCAACAAAAACATTGTTCTTGGTATCTTTAAATTTCAAGAAGACACCAAAGCGTGATTTGCCCTTTTCAGAATCATCTTTGAAGGTTAAATCAACAGTCGCATTTCCATTAGCATCAACTGTCAATCCTTGTTTTTCAAACAAGGCTGGTTTATCGCCATTGTCGTTCTGTGCAGTTGAGGACAATTGATTGTAGCGGACACCTTTTTCTTCACGAACCATAACTGTTCCCTGTTGTTCTTTATTCGCTACTGTTTGCCATTCAGGAGTCACTGTCTTAGGTGTTTCAGGTTTCGCAGCTGCAGGTTTATCCTCTTTTGGTTTTTCTTCAGCTGGTTTTTCTTTCTCTTCCAAGTCTGCTGGTTTCACACTTGAAATTCCCTGCATGTGGTCTTGAATCCATTTTAGTTGAGCTGGTGAGAAGAGAATGCCTCCGCTCCGTTTTCCAACTACACCATTTTGATGAACACCGACTAATTTGCCTTCTGTATCAAAGATACCGCCGCCACTAGCACCCGGTTTTCCTCCTTGGTAACCAATCCCTTGGACACCTTCTCCGTATGGTTCCGCAAAATCAACTGTAGTATTGACAATCGGATTCAATTTCCCTTCTGGATAACCAAAGACATGAAGTTTATCTCCGATTTTCTTAACTACTGGCTTTTTGGTTACTTCAACAGGCGTATTTTCCAGAACAGTTCGCAATCGAACAAGGGCTAAATCATTCTTGTAGCCTTTTAGGAAACCTTCACGATCCCAGTGAATAATGTCTTTTTTACTAAATTTAACATCTGGTAAGCCTGGATAAGAGATGCTATAGATATCCCCATCACCCTTATCATTATCAACAACCTTACGGATATTGCCGTCTTGACTATCCTTGATAAAGTTATGAGAAACCGTTAAGACAAGGTCTTTTGCAACGACAATACCACTACCTTCTCCTGATGGCGTCTTGATCTTAACAGTTGCGCCGTAGTTTAATTCCCCATTGGTAGTCTT
The DNA here is from genome assembly GCF_002096275.1 of Streptococcus oralis subsp. tigurinus. GTDB lineage: Bacteria > Bacillota > Bacilli > Lactobacillales > Streptococcaceae > Streptococcus > Streptococcus oralis_CN. The sequence goes on from NZ_NCUG01000018.1 coordinate 853,421, forward strand.
AGCCACATCTTCTGGGACGAGCTTCCCAGTATCTTGGGCCAATTGATCTTTGTCAACTTCACGCCCATTGTCTTCGGCTTTCTCCAACTTATCTTCTAATTCTTTTGGCAGATTGCTTGGCTTTTCAGACTTTTCTTTTTCTTGAGCCAACAACTCTTCTTCTGTTTGAGGGCCTTCAGTAGTTTCAGCTGAACCAGGATTCTGAGCAGCAGCTTCCTTGTCAAAATCGTGCCCCTCATCACTAGCCTTCTTATCCAAATCAGCTAGTTCACTCGGTAAATTAGTTGTTGAACCAACCCTTGCTTGATCAGCCAACACTGGGGCAGTAGCAAAGAAAGTCGCTCCAATCATCACCGAAGCTACTCCAAGCGTAAACTTACGAATACTAAACTTACAGCGTTTTTCAAAAAATTGTTTATCCATAAACTCCTTAATCCTTTCACTTTACAGTAAGCGTTTACATTTCTTTTTTAAAAAATACTCCTTTCTCTGAAAGTACCGTGCTTAACTGTCATAAATAAAAAAATAATTATGCTTTTAATATAACAAATAATATCTAAGAAAGCAATAGGAAAAAAGGAAAATTCGCAAAAATTTCTCAAGACACCCCAAATTTAAAAGCTCGCTTTAAAGATATAAAAAGGACTTAGCATCCAAGAGGAATACTAAATCCTTTCTCATATCCTGCAAAATTATTTCACATGGTTTGCGAGGTCTTCTTGAGCCTTCTTATTAGACTCTTCTTTTTCTTTCAACCAGTTTTCTTGAGCTTTTTGATACTCTTCTGTTGTTACTGCCTTATCTTGTACATCTAGGTATTTATACAAGAGGGCTTCGCTCATACCCTTGTTACCAGAGTATGCAAACGGAAGTGTAAATGGTACCATCTTAGACAACATTGGACGACCAGTTTGAGAAGTTGTTGGGATGAGCAAGGCACTGTCTGTCAACCAAGCTTGGGCAGCAGCATATTTTTCATAACGTTTTGAAACGTCAGTAGTTTCTTCCCCAGCTTCCACAACCATTTTTTCGTAGTCTTCCAAACCAACTTGCTTGGCAGCAGCGTTGTTTGTTCCTGAGTCAAATCCTAGGTAAGTCTTTGTATTTTCCCCTACAGATGGTTTGATAATATCAAGGTAGGTGGAAGGGTCTGCAAAGTCTGGAGACCAACCCACGTTATCTGAGATATCCCAGTCTTCTCCAGCCGCAGTTTCAGCAAAGTAAGTGATGTTCAAGACATCGTCTTTTTGAAGTTGTTGAATATCGACAACCACATTATCAGATCCTAAGTTTTTTTCAACTGACTGTTTAAAAGATTGGACACGTTGAACTTTTGTTGTATTGGTTTGGTCTACAGGCATATCCAAGTGGATTGGGAATTTCACACCTTCCGCTTGGAGAGCTGTCTTAGCTTTAGCAAACTCTGCTTTGGCCTTATCTGGGTTGTAGAGTCCATCTTGAGCATCATCCAAGTTCACGTTGCTCCACTCATCACCATAAGTCACCAATTTATCTTTGACCATTTCGCCAAAGTTCTTTCCATCTGCCTGTACAAATGTAGGAGGAACAAATAAGTTACGAAGCAGTTTGGTAGCTCCGCTTGCACCATTTACTTGAGAAGCATAGGCTGTTCTATCGAAACCAAAAGCAAGAGCTTGACGGAAGTCTTTGTTTAGAAGAGCTTTCTTGGTTGATGTTTTTTCTTCATCCGTTGTCTTAGAAGTGTACTTATAAGACTGACGATCAATATTCGTACCGACTAAATAAGTAGTAGAGTCTTGTTGTGTATAAACGATATTGTCTTTGAATGTTTTTTCAGTCTCTGGGTAGCTAGCGCTTGTTGGGAAGAGACGAGCCATTGTAAAGCTGCCGTCTTTGAAAGCTTCAGTTGGTTTGTTGGTATCTTGTCCATCCCAGAATGATAATTTAACCTTATCGATATGGACATTGTCCTTATCCCAGTAGTTAGGATTTTTCGCAAATTCGACAGAAGATTTAGCAACAATTGATTTGAGTAAGAACGGACCATTGTAGAGAATACTGCTTGAGTCAGTTCCCTTAGCGAAGTCATCCCCTTTAGAGTTCAAGAACTCTTCATTTACTGGGGCCAAAACTCCCATCGTTGTCTTAGAATTCCAGAAGCTTTCTGGCTTGTTCAATGTGTACTGAACTGTATAATCATCAAGGGCCTTGATTCCTACTTGAGAGAAGTCTGTAATTTCTCCTTTAACATAGGCGTCCAATCCTTTGATTGATTCTTGAACTAAATAAAGACCATCAGATTTTTTATCAGCAGCATATTTAAGTCCTGTTACAAAGTCTTGAGCTTTGACTTCTGCGTATTCCTCACCTTCAGAGGTATACCATTTTGCATCCTTACGAAGCGTATACGTGTAAGTCAAGCCGTCCTTAGATACAGACCAATCCTCAGCCATAGATGGCACAAAGTTACCATAGCGGTCATTTTCGAGCAAACCATCAATAACATTGCTCGTAATATTTGCTGTAGCTGCCTTACCAGTTGTCAAATAGTTGAGGTTGTCAGGGTCTGTTTCATAGATATATGAGAATGTTTTCTCACCTTTAGCACTTGAACTTGATCCAGAGCAAGCAGCTAGAGCCGCAGCTGCCAACAAGGTTACACCCGCAAGGGCAAATAGTTTTGAACTTTTCATCATTTTCTCCTTTAAAATTTACATCCCATTATAGACCCTTTTCACAAAGTTGTCAACAGAATTTTCAGAATTTTTGAATGATTTTAGCATTTTCTGAAAAATATTTTTTTGATAGATATCCTTAGTATTAAATTCCAATTTGTATAATTTACGATTTCCAAAATACAAACGGTCAAACCAAAGGTAAAAATCAGATTTTTTATCATTTTTTTGCTATGATTAGATATAAGAAAATCTGAGGAGGAGACAATGATATTAATTACAGGTGCAAATGGTCAGCTCGGTACCGAACTACGTTATTTACTAGATGAACGAAATGTGGACTATGTTGCAGTGGATGTGACCGAAATGGATATCACTAATACTGAAATGGTTGATAAGGTATTTGCTGAGGTCAAGCCAACTCTGGTCTATCATTGTGCAGCCTACACTGCTGTGGATGCGGCTGAAGACGAGGGGAAAGAACTGGATTTTACCATAAACGTAACTGGAACTGAAAATGTAGCCAAGGCCTCTGAGAAATACGGAGCTACCCTGGTCTATATCTCAACAGACTATGTCTTTGATGGGAAAAAACCCGTTGGACAAGAATGGGAAGTCGATGACCTACCTGATCCGCAGACAGAGTACGGGCGTACCAAGCGAATGGGTGAAGAACTCGTTGAAAATCTTACATCACAGCATTACATCATCCGTACTGCTTGGGTCTTTGGAAATTATGGCAAAAACTTTGTCTTTACCATGCAAAATCTTGCCAAAACCCATAAAACTCTCACTGTAGTTAACGACCAACACGGTCGCCCAACCTGGACACGTACCTTGGCTGAGTTCATGACCTACTTGACTGAAAATCTAAAAGAATTTGGCTACTACCACTTATCAAATGACTCAACTGAAGACACCACTTGGTATGACTTTGCTGTTGAAATTCTTAAGGACAGTGATGTTGAAGTAGTACCAGTAGACTCCAGCAAGTTCCCTGCTAAGGCTAAACGTCCCCTCAACTCAACCATGAGTTTAGCCAAAGCGAAGGCAACAGGTTTCGTCATTCCAACATGGCAAGATGCCCTTAAAGAGTTTTATAAACAAGAAGTAAGAAAATAAAAGATTACGACATACATAAAAAGCAAGGGACCTTGAGTTCTCTTGCTTTTTAGTATGCATTTAGTTAATTACTTGTTGCGTTTTAGCATAGTTAGCCTCGACGGCTTCTTTTTCAGATTTCCACCAGTCTTGGTTGTCTGTGTACCACTTAATGGTCTCTTTGAGACCTGCTTCAAAGTTGGTAAACTCGGGTTTCCATCCTAGTTCATCACGAAGTTTGCTGGCATCGATGGCATAGCGGAGATCGTGACCAGCTCGATCTGTCACGTGGTCATAAGCGTCAGCTGGTTGCCCCATTTCCTTGAGAATGAGTTCCAGCACTTCTTTATTATTCTTCTCACCATCCGCACCAATCAAGTAGGTTTCACCGATTTGACCTTTGGTCAGAATCGTCCAAACACCTGAAGAATGGTCATTGGTATGAATCCAGTCACGGACATTCTTACCTTCACCGTAAAGTTTTGGCTTGATACCGCTCAAGATATTGGTGATTTGGCGCGGAATGAACTTCTCGATGTGCTGATAAGGACCATAGTTGTTTGAACAGTTAGAAATAGTCGCTTTGACACCAAATGAGCGAACCCAAGCTTTGACAATCAAGTCTGAAGCTGCCTTTGTTGATGAGTAAGGCGAGCTTGGATTGTACTTGGTTTCAGCTGTGAACTTCTCACCTGGACCTTCTCCATGACCTGGCAAATCTTCACGCAGAGGCAGATCACCATAGACTTCGTCAGTCGACACATGGTGGAAACGAAGGTTATATCTACGAGCTGCTTCCAATAGAGTGTAGGTCCCGATGAAGTTAGTGTAGATAAAGGGGCTCGGGTCATTGAGCGAGTTGTCATTATGGCTTTCTGCAGCGTAATGAACGATAGCATCCGCTTCAGCCGCTAACTTGTCTACCAAGGCTGCATCAGCAATATCTCCAACAACCAACTCAACACGGTCACCTAAAATTTCTTCAATGTTGGCACGATTACCCGCATAAGTCAGCTTGTCCAGCACTGTCACATGGACGTCTGGAAAGTTCTTGTAAACATAATGAACAAAGTTAGAACCGATAAAACCAGCCCCACCTGTCACGATGATATTTTTGTATTCAGTCATTTTTATTCCTTAACTTTTTTACAAATCTTCTTTTCTTAATGGTTTTACATCCTTAAGTAATGGATGATGTTTATCTGCTTCTGAGACCTCTGCTTCTGCTAGGTTTTCCCACTGGATGCCCAAAGCTGGGTCTGCATAGTTGACAAAAGCATATTTAGGCTTGAGTTCAAGTGCCCAGTAGTCATTGACCAGATAGCTATAAGAAACTGTATCCGAGAGCACTTGGAAACCATTGGCTACGCCACGAGGGACAAAGATTCCCTTACTTGCATCAATCTCTGTCTGATAAACATTTCCAAAAGTCTTACCCTCGCGCAGGTCCACCCAAGAACCCAGAACCTTGCCACCATCTGCTACTGAGATGTACTTGTCCCAAGGTTCAGCATGGAGGCCTCGAAGAACATTTTTACGAGAAAAGCTGACATTATTTTGCAGTTTCCCTTCAGCAAAGAAGCTTTCAGGAAAGCCAAGTGGCACCATCTTTTCCTTCTGGAAATTTTCCTTAAACCAGCCACGATTGTCACCATGAACTGGAATATCAAACTCTAACATACCTGGAATGGCATCAATTTTACGCACCGCAAGTATTTTTCCGAAAAATTTATCTGTCATCTAGATTTCTCCAATCAAACGGAGCAAGTATTGCCCGTATTCATTCTTCTTGAGAGGTTGCGCCAACTTCAGCACATCTTCGCGGCTGATATAACCCATTCGGTAGGCTATTTCTTCCAGGTTGGCAACCTGAACATTTTGCATCCGTTGAACTGTTTCGATATATTGGGAAGCCTCTAACAGACTCTCATGCGTCCCTGTATCCAACCAGGCAAAACCACGTCCCATAACTTCAACTGACAAATCCCCACGCTTCAAATAAGCATTGTTAACATCTGTGATTTCCAACTCGCCACGAGCGCTTGGTTTGATCTGTTTAGCAATCTCCACAACATCATTATCATAGAAATAAAGACCTGTCACTGCATAGTTGGATCGAGGATTCTCCGGTTTTTCTTCTATGGAAATAGCATTCATGTCTGTATCAAACTCGACCACACCAAAACGCTCTGGATCCTTCACTTGGTAGCCAAAAACAGTCGCACCCTTCTCTTTCTTGGCTGCCTTTTGAAGCATTCTGCTCAAACCAGGTCCATGATAGATATTATCTCCTAAAATCAAGGCAACACTATCGTCACCGATAAATTCTTCACCGATAAGAAAAGCCTGAGCAAGTCCATCTGGACTTGGCTGTTCCGCATAAGAAAGTTTAATCCCAAATTCGGAACCATCCAAGAGCAAGTCCTTAAAGCGGGGCAAATCCTGTGGTGTTGAGATGATCAAAATGTCCTTAATCCCAGCCAACATCAAGGTTGACAAAGGATAGTAAATCATGGGTTTATCATAAACTGGCATCAGCTGTTTTGACGCAGCTCGAGTAAGTGGGTACAATCGGGTACCTGAACCACCCGCAAGAATTATACCTTTCATAATAGGCTTCCTTTCTGGCTAATTACCTATCTTATATTATATTTCATTTTGTCCCAAATTCCCTAAGGAATTTACTTCAATTTGGATAAGGCAGCTTTTAAATAGGCTCCGTCTCGAAGAGCAGCTCCAACTTTCCTAGCCTGTTCTGAAAGTTCCTTATAATCTTGAAGTGTCAAATCATCTAGTACTTTTTGGAGGTCGTGTAGAGAATCAACTGCTAGACCACATTGTTTATCCAGAACAAAATGTGCGAGAGCCGACTCTTTCCAGACTACGACAGGAAATCCCGAAGCCAAATAAAGCGACGCCTTATGAGAGTTGTTATAGCGAAGGTATTCACCAAAGACGCCACTACAGGTTTCAGCGCTATCACCATCCCAGACAAGCCCAAAACCACCCTCAAGTGCTGCAGGAAGCTCATCAGGTAAGAAAGACCCAAAGTAAGTCTCATTCGCAAGAGATCTGCTCTCGTCGAAACCAACACCATAAAGGTTATAAGCAGGTTCTTCAGGAAGAGAGTAAAGATATCCAGCTTTTTCTTGGGCTAAATTCCCTGCTACAATGATTGGCAGATTCTTAGTTAGACCTGTCTTCTCCTGGAAATTTGGAATCAAATAATCGAAAATGCCTAGGCTAACAATCTTATTTTCCGCAATTCCTTTATCCACCAAAACAGATTTCATGATTGAATTGTGGGCGATGATCCCATCAGCTGCACCAAGTAGACCTGATTCTTGAATTTGAATGCGAATCTTATGTTTCAAAGGGAAATCCTCAACATTGACATAACGAAGAGCTTCTAAATCATGGATAATAAAACTAACTTTTACACCTTTTTTTTGAACTCTTTTTACATGATGAGTTGTGAAAAAGCTGTGATGAATCATTGGGAACTGGATAAGTAACTCATCTCCCTTTTTAAGTTGGCTCAAAGTCTTACCAAAAGCTTTAGATTTATGAAGTTGTGCTTTAAGTGTACTCATCTCGTACCAATTATCAACCGAAAGAACCAAGGCTTTATAGCCCTCCCTCTTTACAATTTCTTCAACATCATCATTCACACAAAGCAGTTTTTTATGTTTATCTTTAAAGATACTCTCTAATCGATCCACTTGATTTAGGTCTATCGACTCTCCAAAATTCTTTGACATAGGATAAAACCGATTACTTTCAATTTGCCAATGCTGACAGATGTATTGATTAACATCCACTCCATAGTCTCTAATTTTATTTCGTGACGTTTTATCTAATGTTTTTCCCTCAATTTCCCATAAATGTGCCAAGGTACTCTTTTTCATCGGAACAGGTAAATGCTGGTTCACGTATCCCGTCGGGCCCCATGGCAAGAGTAAAAAGTTTTTCAAAACCAAGGAACCATAACGGAAATTAAAGAATTTCCAAGGTGAAGTTTTCAAAGCCTTCTTATTAGGAAAATGACGATAGATTAATTCAACATTATTGTGATAAGTATTCGTAAATGGTGACCAAGGAACTAAAGCATCATAAACCGCTAAAAGCTTAGGTTGCCCATTCCTATAAAAATCTGAAGGTTTACTGTCTCTGATTAAGTACATATCATCATTGAAATAGAGATAATTTTCCGACAAGCCTTCAATCCGATGGAGATTAAGCTCAATAGCTGCTGAATTATAAGTAGGTAGAAACTCTTTAGGGATAAATTCCTTATGCGTAACCAACCTCAATTTGGGGTGAGCCAGGTTCAACCATTCAGGTTTCTGACCATTGGTAATTAGAAATACCTTATTGACCCAAGAAGCATGTTTTTCAATCATACGGAACCAATGATTCAATGTTCCATAATCACGGTATCTCATGTCGCTATCAATATGATGATCCGAACCATTAATTTGCCCTGCAACTATTTGCTTTTCACAGATAAATTCTGGATCGCTCCCATCTACCCATAGTACCACTATATCAATTTTCTCTTGTGTCATTTTATTCAAATTCTTTTTCAACGACTTCAAGAGCACGCTCAATAACGACATGCATGTCGTAGTATTTATAGTCTGCTAGGCGGCCACAGAAGATGACCTTGTCATTTTTTGCTGCTTCTTCTTGGTACTTAGCAAACATAGCGTTGTTCTTTTCATCGTTGATTGGGTAATATGGTTCGTCTCCACGTTTCCAATCAGCTGGGTACTCACGAGTGATAACCGTCTTTGGTTGAGTACCATACTCGAAATGCTTGTGTTCGATGATACGAGTATAAGGAATCTCACGTTCTGTATAGTTGACCACAGCATTCCCTTGATGATTTTCCTCATCCAAGATTTCGTGCTCAAAACGAAGACTACGGTATTCCAATTCTCCATGTTTGTAGTCGAAGTACTGGTCAATCATCCCAGTAAAGACAACTTTATCAGCTGATTTTTCCAACTCTTCACGATTAGCAAAGAAATCAACCCCAAGTTCTACTTCTACATCGCCTAGCATGTTTTCGATAATGACGTTGTAGCCACCGATTGGAATCCCTTGGTAACGGTCGTTAAAGTAGTTATTATCAAAGGTCAAACGCACTGGAAGGCGCTTGATGATAAATGGAGGAAGGTCTGTTGCAGAACGTCCCCATTGCTTTTCTGTATAGCCCTTGATCAACTTTTCATAGATATCTGGACCAATCAGCTTGATAGCTTGTTCTTCCAAGTTCTTAGGCTCAATATCTTTCATGTCAGCCGTTTGCTCTGCAATCTTATCCTTGACTTCTTGTGGTGTCTTAGTTCCCCACATAGCGTAGAAGGTATTCATGTTGAAAGGAAGATTGTAGAGGCTACCCTTGTAGTTAGCCACTGGTGAGTTGATATAGTTATTGAATTCAGCGAATTGGTTGATATAGTCCCACACTTTTTTGTTAGAAGTATGGAAAATGTGGGCACCATACTTGTGGACATTGATGTCTTCAACATTTTCACAGTAGATATTGCCACCGATGTGATTACGTTTGTCAATCACTTTTACTTTTTTCCCACGTTTTGTAGCTTCATGTGCAAAGATTGCTCCAGACAAACCTGCACCAACGATAAGATAGTCGTACACTTTATTCTCCTTTTTATAATTTGACGATTCGATTGAAATAAGGAATTTTCATTAATAAACTAACAACAATTAAACTTACACACAAAGTGAGTATTGGAAAAAGTAAATACGCACCTGTATAACTAAAACCAAGCAATTTTTCTAACACTTTCATAACATAAGTATGTACTATGAAAACTCCCATTGTTTGATTAGAAAGGGAAACAATCCACTTATATTTGCTTTCTTTCAAAGAGAGTGTCAATATCGTCAAGAAAACTCCTAAACTTACAATTTTTACAAAAAGAATATCATAAAAATATTCCGCAAAAAGATTATGGTAAATGGTTTTAGCTAAGAAAAATAGTATTACCGGGGTAATCAACAGCAACAGTACTGCAACTATTTTCATCCATCTCTTAAAACCATTTTTTATAAACTCTTTATCAAATTGAGCTACCAAACCTCCTAAAAAGTAATAGAAAAACCACGTCCATAATCTAAATGTTTGTATAACATAGGACTGTAACGGCGTTTGAATTATAATATTTGCCAACTCAAAAATTAAACCAATAGTGGCAAAGAAAGATAGAATGTATAAGTATCTTCTTTTTGAATTCAGAATCTTTCTTAAAATAGGTAGACATAAATAAATGAGTATCAGTGCACCAAAAAACCAAAACTGAAAGAAATAACCTTTTTGCACCATCGAACCAATAATTTTTTTGACAGGATTAACTGCAAAATCTCGTTTAAGCAACCAAACGATAGTAGTCCATGACGACACTGTAATTAGAATCCATTTTACTTTCTCCAGTATGTAGGAATAGGTTATATTCCTCTTTCCTAACAATAAATAACCATTGACCATAAAAAACAGAGGTATAGAGTAGGTACCTAAGTAATATAAATACGCCAATAGATTCCAAGAACCTGTGTCTTTAAATCCAATCATTGTTGTATGAAGTAGAACAACTCCAATACATGCAAGCACTTTTATTAAATCTAAATTAATATTCCGAGTTTTATGCATTCTATTTTTTCCCAACGATTTGTTTTAATTCTTTTACATCTACCACTTTCAGAGATAGAATTGCAAAAAGATAAATGATTCCGCCAAGCACTGCAAAAACTAGAACATTTAAGGTTGGCGAAAAATGTATAACTGTTTTTGAACCTAGCAAAATGCCATACATGATAGCTGATGATAGAATAATTTTTGTCATAGATCCAATAATAGGAACTTCTTTTAGGTATCTGCGGGTAAAGTATAATTGGATCGCCCACACTAGCGCCTCTGTTAAGACAGAAACAATGGCTGCTCCGATATAACCAAGTTTAGGAAGGAATAATAAGTTTAATCCTACACTGATAATTGCAGGAGCCGTTGTTGAAATCATGAATTCTTTATTTCGGTTATGAGGGATCAATATCTGAATTCCCATAATATTGGTCCAACCGATAAAGAACATACGAAAGATCATAATGGCAATTGCATAGCGTGCATCCTGAAAATCTTGACCAAGGAAAAATTGAACAAAATCAGCATTGACAATCAAGATCCCTGCCATCATTGGAAAAATGACTAAATTATAAATCAAAAAGGACATTTGGTGCATCTTGTTGACAGCCTTGTGGTCCCCTGAGGATAAGAGGTTCGATACCCGAGGCAACATGACACTCCCCAGTGAGGTTACCAAAGTCAACAAAATATTGACTAATTTTAAGGCCTGGTCGTAAATACCTACATCCTTTGTAGATGCGAGAGCTCCCAGCATAGTCCGGTCAAGGGTTACATAGAGGGAAATGGCAATCTGTGGTAAGAAGAGCAGAATAACCGGTTTTAAATGCACCCGTGCATAAGCCATATCAAAATGTGGTTTCCCAATGAACTCCCGAGCAGGTAGCCACATGCTTAACTGACCTAATAGCTCAAAGATCGTTAGTAGAAACACATAAAGATAAAGGTCATTGGCAGATTTAACGAACAAGAAGATGGAGATCACTCCAACTAGCTTAACCGTAATATTTCGAACCGTAATCTTGCGGAAGTCCTCCAACCCTTGAAAAAGCCAGGAAATATCGATCCCTTTTGAAACCAAACTGAGTCCCAAAATATAGGCTACAGGATTTTGCATGGATGGAAGCATCAAACAAAACAAAGCATAGAGGAGGATAGAAACAAATGTCGCTCCTAACTGGAGGGTATAGATCCCCCAAAAATTCTTTCGGATCTCTTGTAGGTGTCCTGAAATCTCCTTAGTACCGTAATTGGCCACCCCTAAAGTCGCCAGAAGGATAAAGTAGGTGACAATGGAGTTGAAATAACCGTAAGTTCCTAAATCTTCAGAGCTAAATACCCGAGTAACATACGGGGTGGTGATAATCGGTAGAATAATCACCAGCAGCTGGTAGGAGAGATTATAAGCGTAATTTTTTAAAACTTTCATAAGTACAATAACTTGTTTCAGCCTTCCTTTGAATCTGACGAATACTCTTCTTTATTCAATTTTTGCATCCTCATTCAGAATAAACAGGCGACTGATAAATAAGATTAATGGGGAATAACGAAGAACCAACATCTGAGGGTCGAACATTCCATGGATAATCATAATTCCTAGGCAAGCCAGTATGATATCTTTTTGAATGGATATGAAATATTTCATAACTTTAGTAAGAGCAAACAACATAAAGGCACTGACAATCAAGCCATCAATAACCAATAATTGAACAAAAGAGCTATCAATATAATTGTAATTACTAGTGAAATTTCCAAACATATCAAGAGTTGTAAAGGAAATTGGTTGCCCTAACCAAGATACACCAAAATTTTGAAAACCATTGACACTGAGACGCAAGCGATTATGCGTAAATTGATCGACTAAGTGAAATAAATTGCCAGATGAATAAAAACAAAAATACAAGATAACCGCTAAAGCTACAATAAAACCGTACTGCGCAAGTGCCTTTGACCAGAAATTTCCCACGATAAACTCTTTTTTAAAGATTTTAATACTCAACAAAGCATAGGTTAGCATCAAAATACTTAAGTAAAATGGACTAGATGTAGAAGTTTGTTGGTACATATAAATTGTAGCCAAGAGTAAGGCAAACAATTCAAGGTAAGAAATCCTTTTACCACGAAACATCAGATAAGTACACAAAGCAAAGAACAGTCTCTGTGACGCAAATGATACATAGTTAAATCCTAGACTAAAACGGTAGCCACCATCTGCATTCATAAACATATTGGCAATCATACCTTTTTGACTGGCATAAATTGTCAAACAAAGTACCAGGAATGTCGCTACAGAAAAAGTTCCTAGTAATTTCCTAAAATCAATATCTCTAGCAGAAAAAACAAGAAGCAACACATTTATATCTAACAATCCATCGCGATTTTTTGCAACTATAAACATTGCAATAAAAAATGCCGTTACTATTAATAATTGTTGCCAATGAAATCTAAAGTAATATAGCGTTTTCGGAAAGTTCATCAACTCCTTTATCAACAGCATAATAATTGTAAAGTAAAGGAGTAAACGATAAAGCGATAGAAAACCATCTAATCGCACAAAATAAGTGGTTGTAACTAACGAAGCAACAACAACCCATATAAACAGAGTGAATAAATAAATTTTTTCTGAGATAAAACGATGGTTCATCACAACAGTCATCCAAACCTTTCAATCATGATCATATAGTCTTATTACTGGTATCTATAAAAACCTTTCACAACTAAATAGCGAATTCCCCTATTTTATCAAGGTTTGCAGTTTTTTTAAAAAAATTACTGTCCGATACATTCTGAAATGTAGTAACCGTCTAACTAGAGGGTGAAGCGGAGAAGTAGTTTTTTTTAGCAAGACAATCATCTCTTGATTTCTGCACAACATCTCAACACAGTGTCGTTTTTTAGAAAGAGACATCTTTTGCTTTGATATGTTCTGAATATTACTCATCAGGATGCGCGCCTTTATTTGATCTATAAATTGATCATCATGGATATTCCAGCTTGTCATCAACTGATCAACTTTTCCTAGTTCTTCCAATTGATAGTTCATCCGATTAGGATTATACTGTCCCATCGCAGAATCTACTCTTCCTGAAATATAGACATAATAACCAGATTTCACCAAGAAAACTGCATTGACATGTTGATAAACATTCAGATTGAAACGAACATCTTCTCCCAATTCATAGGATTCAAAAACAATTTCATGTTCCTCCAGGAATTCTCTACGGTAAATTTTATTCCAAACAGTATACATCATGTCTGTTAAACATAATTCTTGAAAAAGCGCAATAAAATCACTTTTGTCTTTTTTTCCTTCAATAGGAAGTATGTTTGCCGATCGATTGATTTCTGATAAGTTCTTTTCAATCGAATTATAGTAACTAAACACCAATAAGTCTAATTGTGAATCTAATTGACTTTCCACATCTGAAAATAAATTTCCCACAAGATAGTCATCCGCATCTACAAAATAAATGAACTCGCCTTTCGCTTTGGCTAAACCAAAATTACGGGCTGAGCCGACCCCTTTATTTGGAATATGATAAGCTGTAATATTTGAAAACTGAGCCGCATAATCTTCACAGATTTGACCACTCTGATCTTTGGAGCCATTATCAATCAACAAAATTTCCAAATCTGCATAATTTTGAGCAAGTAGACTACCGATACAACGAGGGAGATAATTCTCTACATTGTATACAGGTATAATGACTGAATACTTCAACATAATCCCCTAAATTCCTCTCACTTCATCCCTTGAATAGTGAAAGCAAGATTTAATAAATGCAAACGATACAACAAATATTTGATTCTATTTGGAATAGATTTCACTTCACTACACGTCATTTTATTTTTTTCTAATTCCTGTTTCACTTCACTTGTAATCTCACCATAATTTTTATCCAATTTAGATTTATACAAACTTGCCAATATATGAATCAATCCGTTCACATAATATCGCTGAGAAATTTGTAACTCCTCTTTATTCAATTGTGAACGAACAAAATCAGAATAGAAAATATCTTTATAAAATCCAAACATATCACTAAACTTCTGCTCATTCCAAGACTGTGTAATGGAATCAGGATTATCAATTAAATAGTGATAATACTTTTGATTGGTAGCAAAGACATTCTTGGTTGAAAGAAAAAGCTTGTAATTGGTTCCCAAGTCTTCATAATATTTTCCTTTCGGAAAAGAAATATTATTATCAATAAATAGAGACTTTTTATATATTTTGTCGTTGGCAAAACCTGTGATATAACTATGCTTGAGCATTTGGACAAAAGCATCTTTACCTCCAAACACTTGAGTTACTAATGGATCTGAAACTATAGCATCTTCTTCACCCTTCACAAACTCACGGTTAAAAGAAACAAGCTCAAACTCTTGGGATTCCAACACCTCTGCTAATTCTGTAAAAGTTTGTGGCTCAAGCCAGTCATCAGAATCAGGAAAATAAACATATTCACCCTTAGCATGTAAAATACCAGTATTGCGAGCTTCAGAAAGGCCTCCATTTTCTTTATGAATAACTGAGATAAAGTCATAAGCTTTAACATAATCATCACAGATTTGAGGAGAACTATCTGTACTTCCGTCATCTACAAGCAAAATATCATAATTATGCCACCCTTGGACAAGTACGCTTTCTACACAACGTTTTAAATACTTTTCGACATTATAAACTGGAATTACAACAGTTAAAAGTGGTTTCATAGATTCTTCACCTAAATTTTTATTTTATGTTAAATCTTCCCTATCCTTATTCAATCAGGTAACAGCATTAAAATAGCGGTGGTAAGTTTTCAAACCAATCCCAACATGTCCTTGCTTCTCTGCTGATTTGAAATGAACTAAGGAAGGTAGATCACTATCATTCTTCGAAGAGAAGATGACCTTACCCTTATATGGAAGCTCTTCAAACTCTTTCATCAACTCGTAAGTACAAGCATCATTATCATTGAACTTGAAATACAAATTATCCCAATGAATTCTTTCTATACGGCGTTGCCATTTTTGAGTTGCTTCTTCTTCATCTGCATAATGTAAGAAATGCAATTCGACATCATCTAAAAGGGCCAGGGGATAAGCATTATCAAAGTCTTTGATGTATTTTGATTCCTTAATAAATGTCAAAGGGATATTCCCACTCAAATAGTGTTTTAGATTCTTGAGTATCTTGATGTAATCAGGAGAAAAGACAAACAACCCTACAAATGGAGTTTGATAAGGCAAGCCCAATTCCTGATAGACTTTTCCAGCCCAACAATTATCACAAATGATCGTAAAATTTTTATTCTTAAGTCTTCGTCTAGGAATAAAGTTAATAATTGGATAAACAATTGGTTTTAATTTATTCTTAATTTTTTCAGTATTCATCTTAGTATTTCTTATATAGCTCTGAGAAATTCCGAATATAACTTTCCAACGAAAAGAATTCTTTTTGACGTCGGACAGATGCACTTCCTAACTGTCCTCTTTTCTCGGTATTGTCAGCTAATTCTTGAATAGCCTTAGACAATTCTTCAGGTTGATTTGGAGTGGCTAGAAGACCGTTTTCGCCCTCCTTAACCATTTCACAGACACCACCATGTCGGTAACCCGCTACAGGCTTACCACAGGCCATGGCTTCTAGTACAACTGTTGGCAGTGGATCTGGATTGGTACTTGGCAAGACAAAGATATCAAACATATTATAAAGTTCTGTCGTCTTACTATAATAGTCGATTCGCTTAATTTGTTTAGCTACTGGTGTGTCTAAAATGGCTTTTTTCAACTCATCCACACGCCACTCTTCACCTTTAAATGCACTACCTGCTAAAAAGGCTACTGCTTTGGGATTGGCCTGTAAGATTGGAGTAACAGCTTCTAGGAAGTCTCCTTGACCTTTCCATGCATTTACTCGACCAACCATACCGATGACAAGCGCATCTTGTGCGATACCAAATTGATCACGGACGGCCTTGACCTCCATTTCATGATAGACTGCATTGTCAACACCATTATAAATGACTTGAACTTGGTCATCTTTTACAAAGTGAGACTGCTTGACGTGGTTGGCTACAGCATTTGAAACCGTTACAATCGTATCAGCATAACGTCCCATCAAAAAGTTGATGAAATCTGAGATTGCTTTTGGTTTCACAATAATTTCATGCACATGCCAAATCAAAGGAAGTTTCAATTTACGTTTGAGATAAATCCCCTCAAGTACTGCAGTAGTATTGTTGTGAATGAGAGTAATTCCATTTTCCTTGACATAGTTGGCAATTTGTTTAGAATAACGGTGATAGGAGCCAAAATACTCAAGAATTCCCTTAGGATTAAAATATTTACGGCGCAAGATTGGATAATCAATAACTTTAACTTTAACACCAACACTCTCCAGAGCACCCACTAAGACACCATCATTGGGTAAAATAACGTGTGTTTCAAATTCGTCATTATTCAAACCTTTAATAAGCTCCAACAAAACCTTGTCAGCACCATACATTTCTGCACCAGCATGCAAGTATAAAATCCGTTTCATTCTTTACCCTTTAAACACTTCTTCATAATCTGACACAATCTTTTCCCATGTGAAAGCTGAGAGGATTCTTTGGCTTGACTTGAAATCTAAATCAGTTATTGTAACCTGATCAAATCCTTCTACTTCCTCAATGACGCGTGCCAACTCGTCTTTTTTCCAATAAATAGCCCCGTCTTCACCAACCTCACGGTTAAAGCCAACATCTAGCAACAAATTCAGTTTTGTAGATGCTAGAGCTTCCAGTAGAGAAGGGTTGGTCCCTCCAACCTCATGCCCATGGAAATAGGCAAAAGCATTCTCACGAATGTACTTGAGCAACTCTTGGTCATAGACCGTACCGACAAATTTGACCCTAGGATCTTTGTCAAAACCAGTTTCCTGTAACAACTGGTCGTAAAATTTATTTTGCTCCACATTTGTGATGAGGACAAAGTCCTTCTTAGACTTGGACTTGATAAATTCACGAATCATAGCTTCGTAGTTGTTTTCAGGGACGAATCTCCCCACCACTAGATAATAGCCATTTTCACTGACTCCTTTTTCCTGATACCAATTCCGGACTTTGGTATCTTCTGCTTGCAGTCTTGAAGGAGCAGTATCCGTTCCATAGGCAATATAGGTGGTCTTTGGTTGATACTGTTTATAGTCCTCTAGGATATATCTTTCGATATTTTTGCTATCACATACCAATAAATCAGCATGCTTGACCATGAGTTGCTCTGAGAATTTCCAGTACTTACGAACCGGCAGGCTCCATTTTGCTCGTAGCCATTCATGACCATCTGGATTTACCAGCAACCGTCCACCGATCGCACGAATCTTTTTCTTGAGACCAGAAATAAAAGGCCCGATGCGACAAGCTAAAATGTAAAAGATCGGAGCCTCGTCCTTGTTTTCCTTAGCCAATTCAATAGCCTTGTTGACCGCCGCAATATCGTAAGCGATGGCACGAGCCGGTCCAATATTGGGTACATCAATGTTGAAACAAATGGCCCCATTATGCTCAAACTGGTCATCCATGATGCCAGATTTAGCTGAATTTTCACGCATACAAGCAACATAGTATTGTATGTTGCTGTCTTTTTGATATTCGGTTAATTTTTCAACAAAGGTTTCAAATCCTCCATACTTAGCAGGAATTCCCTTTGAACCAATAATATAAACTGACTGTTTCATTTCTCTCCTAACAGGCTGAGGGCACAAATCACTTCGCCCCTTCTCTCATAAATACCACTTTGACGGTCTTTAACAATATTTCGATATCTTTCCAGATGGTCCAATCATCAATGTAGGCCACGTCCAACTTGACAACATCATCAAAGTCCGTGATTTTACTACGACCACTCACCTGCCATAGACCAGTAATTCCTGGCTTAAAACTAAGACGACGTTTTTGTTCAGGAGTATATTTTTCATACTCATCAACTGTTGGGGGACGTGTTCCAACCAAACTCATATCTCCCATTAAAACATTCCAAAACTGAGGGAGTTCATCTAGACTGGTCTTACGGATAAATCTCCCTATCTTTGTTATACGAGGATCATCATCGACTTTAAACATACCACCTTGCATGGTATTTTGTGCAAGGAGCTCTTGTTTCTTTTTCTCAGCATCCACGCACATAGATCTAAATTTATAAAAAGTGAAATGTCGACCATTTTTTCCGATACGAGTTTGAGAAAAAATAGCGGGTCCGCCATCTTTTCGAATCATTGGAACTAAAACAATACTCACCAAGCCACAAATAAGTAGCCCGATAATTGAACCTATGATATCAATGAAACGTTTAGCAATGACATGGCTTGTCTTATAAAATTTTGTAGAAAACGTAATGACATTCAAGCCTGCCATTCCGCGAATCTTTTTATCACTACCTAGATAGTTATTAAAGGCATTCAGATTGACTGTCACGTCAATTCCCATTGTTTCAAAAAGAGAGATGAACTCCCCGATGTCATACTCTTCACTTGGTAAATTGATAAAAACTTCATCAACAACTTCATGGGTAGCAAAGTCTAAGATGTTCTCTGCAGGTACAACGGTTACGGATGCATGCTGAAAATTAGGCTGATCCAAAACACTGACCGCCACCAATTCCCAAAAAATCTCTCCCGACTCTATCAGTCTATCCACAACTTTCTCAACTCTGGAAGTCGCTGTTATCAAGAATATCTTTTTACTCCCCTTGAAATTTGGAAAGATACGTCTCCTATAGCGTTTAATGCACAGATTCAACAAATACAACAAAATAGAATGTATTGTCAAAAAATAAATCATGCCTCGTCTAGAGATACCAAAACGATCTTCTAAAAAGAAGTTTGAAATACTGATGGCTAAAGCAAAGAAAACGATATATTTTATAGTGCTGATAAACTCAGCTAAATAACCCCTTTTAAAAAAATCACGCTCATAATCACTGATGTTAAAAACAACAAAATGCAGAATGAACAAGATGATAACAGAGGTGTTCACAATCTCTGTTTCTCGAACAAAACTAAGTAAATAAGCTAATATAATGACAAGAAAACTCTGGATTATCGCCAAAGTAATCTTCAATCCCTTTTCTTCCATAATCTATTTCCTAAGCCATCTCTTATTTTTTCCCGTAAGAACCATAAGCTCCATATGATCCATATTTTTCAACCGAGGTATTCAATTTATTTAACACAATCCCTAAGAATGGTTTACTTGTTTGTTCCAATTGTTCTTTGGCTTTTTGGATATCACGTCGATTTGTTTCACCAGCTGCAGTCACTAAAATCGAAGCATCACATTTCTGAGTGATGATAGCCGCATCAATCACAACTCCGATAGGAGCGGTGTCCACAATGATGTAATCGAAGTACTTTTGCAAAGTATCAAGCATAGTCTTAAAATTCTCACTTTGCAATAAAGCTGTTGGATTGGGAGAAACGGAACCAGCTTGAATGACAAACAAATTTTCAACATTCGTATCACATAACCCTTGTGATAAATCTGTTGTTCCAGATAAGAACTCTGTTAATCCTGTAATCTTTTCACGTGATTTAAAAACACCTGACATGACAGAATTACGAATATCGGCATCAATTAAAAGCGTCTTATATCCAGCACGCGCAAAGGCCCAAGCAATATTGGTAGAAGTAGTTGACTTCCCTTCCCCTGGTTTCACTGATGTAATTGAAATAACTTTTAAGTTATTTCCGCTCAATTGTATATTGGTACGAAGCGCATTGTAATATTCCTCTGCTTTTCTTGCCTGATTCAATTTTTTGTGTGCGATTTCTAACGTTGGCATTCTTCTCTCCTATTTCAATTTATCCAATTTTGGAACAACTCCTAATAATGCAATTTGCATAACATTCTCAACGTCTTCTGGTCGTTTAATCCGTGTATCCAGGAGTTCGATAAGGAGAACCGTGACAATCATCACAACCGCTCCAGCAAGAAATCCAATCATGGTATTACGACGAATGTTTGGTGAAGATGGCGAGGTCGCTGGACGAGCTTCTTCGAGTGTCGTCACATCCGAAACCCGTGTAACACTAATAATCTTTTGAGCTGCAACCTCCCTCAATGAGTTGGCAATACGACTTGCTTCTTCAGGTGCACGATCTGTAACAGAAATAGATACGATACGTGTATCAACCGGAACTGTTACCTTAACTTTTTTAGTAAAATCCTTTGGAGAAAGATCCAGTTTCAAATCCGTTGCAACCTTCTCCAAAACGTCTTGAGAAAGAATAATTTCGCGATAGTCTTTAACCAAGTAAGATCCTGCTTGCAAATCTTGGTTTGTTGGCCCTGACTTATCTCCCTGATTACGATTAACTACATAGATACGTGTCGTACTGGTATATTCAGGCTTTACGATAAAGCTACTATAGGCAAAGGCTACTACCCCAGTTACGATCGCTACCAGTGCAATTAGAAATTTCCGTTTCCAAAGGATTTTAAGCAAGTGAAATACATCAATTTCCATCATATTTTGTTCTTTCATTGTTTCTCCTAAATCAATTGATCCATTATTATTTTTCGTGGGTTATCTTTGAAAAGTTCCTTCGCCTTATCTTCGCTATACTTTTTAGCAATGATATCATAGGCTTCTTCCATATGAGGTGGTCTACAATCCAAGTTATGCATATCGCTAGCAATGACATGAACTAGATCACGTTCCAAGAAATACCGAGCTCTCTTTTTCATGAATTTGTAGGTTTCTCCAAAGAGTTTTGGTTTCAAGACATGAGAACTATTGACCTGGGTATAGCACCCCATATCAATCAGCTCCTGAACTCGCTTTTCATTATTTTCTAGAGCATCATAACGCTCAATATGGGCAATAACTGGTGTGATCCCTAACATGAGAATATCGCTCAATCCTTTATGTATATCTCGATAGGGTGTATTCATACTAAACTCAATCAAAGCATAGCGACTATCATTAAGTGTTGGAATCAATTTCTTTTCCAATTTTTCGACAACATCTGGCGTATAGTATATTTCTGCGCCATAGGCGATGACAAGATCATCTGCCACTTCCTTGGCCATTTCGCGAACTTTCAAAAAGTTAGTTGCTATTTTCTCTTCTGGTGTCTCAAACATCCCTTTCCGACGATGAGACGTAGAAACAATGGTCCTGACCCCTTGACTATAGGCTTCTCTTAAAAGGTTTTTACTCTCCTCTATCGACTTTGGACCATCATCCACATCAAAAACGATGTGTGAATGGATGTCTATCATGCTACTTACCCTCCATCACATCTTTGATAGCTGCCTTGGCTGCAGCCAAGCTACTTTCATCAATTTCCATCATATAGAGGTTGCTATCTGGCATAGCGTAGGATGGAAGATCCGTTCTACCAGTTCCTTTTAAGTCTTGGGAATTAACCTTATACTGACCACCACTATCCAACTGTGTATTAACCAAGTCCATCATGGTTTCCAAAGGCATATTAGTCTGAAGAGAATCTTGCAATCCTTGAATAATGTTGTCATAATTCTTTAAAGCCTCTGTCGAGGTTAGCTTCTGAATGATGGCAACAATGACTTTTTGCTGGTTCCGACCGCGGTCGCGGTCTCCATCCGCTAGAGAGTAGCGTTCGCGGACAAAACCAAGGGCTCTTTCAGAGTCTAGATGGACATTCCCAACAGGAAAATGGTACTGCCCATGCAAAGAAGTGAAATCTTGGTCATTATAAACATCCACACCACCTAGAAGGTCAATCAATTTCAAGAAAGAGGTAAAATTCAAACGAACATAGTAGTTAATATCAACTCCATATAGGTTTTCCAAGGTATGAATTGATGAGTCCACTCCATAAATCCCCGCGTGAGTCAATTTGTCCTTTTGGTTATTTCCTCCGTCCGCGATCGGAACATAAGAATCTCGAGGTGTTGTGGTGAGAAGGATTTTCTTAGTATCTCGATTTACAGTCATCAAGATGTTGACGTCTGAACGCGAAACTGAACTGATAGGACCGTAGGTATCAATACCACTGATATAAATATTAAAGGATTGATTCTTAGATACCTTTGGTGCCGCAACATCCTTGGTTAGTTTTTTCGTATAGATTTTCTTAATCTTCGAAGCATAATCTGGATACTCCGCTTCAATGATGTTTTCAAAGACACTGTTCAAGACAATCGCTTTCGCATCACCTGAAATCAAGCTCTTATAGGCTGCTAAGTAAGATGCACTTTGTTCAACCGCCAAGTCTTTGCTCTGAGTCATCTTAATATCCGCTATCAATTTTTGGATATTGTCATTATCCGTTTCAGTCGGACCCGTTACACTTTCCAACTGGGTAACGTTGTTAATTTCACTATCTTTTAAAACCACAACACTCATCGAATATTCTGAGTAGTTTGATGTCGCATTGATGTGATTAGTCAAGCCCACAAATTGGTGCAGAGCAAATAGCGAAACCGAACTAGTCAGCACCGCAAGTACCAAAAAGAAAATCGTGAACTTTTCGGCTTTCTTATATACTATTAAAAGTAGAGCTGCGACAATAGATAGTAAAACTAGAACTGTAGCTAAGATATTGAGATGTCTAAAGGCCAGGATGTTATGTCTAAAAATTAAGAACAACAAAGAGCCACTCAATAATAAATAAATGGCTAATAAGGCTATATTAATACTTCGCTTCACATTTCCTGAACGATTTCTCTTTGAACGTCTACTCATGGTAATCCCCTATACACGTTAATAATTATAATTATTATATCACAATCATGAAAGAAATTCCATCCATTCCTGCTATTATCAGCGTTTTCATTCATTTTTTCTTAGATATATTTTGAATTTATGACTTTCATTAACGGAATCCTTGATAAAACAAAAACAAGACCCCTTATTATGGGGCCCCATTTCTGTTTTTATTTGATATGATTTTCAAACTCTTTTTGGCTCTTTTCGATAGCCTTTTTACTTTCTTCTTCCCACTTAGCCTTGGCTTCGTCAAATTGTTTCTTGGTAACAGGGTCTTTTTGCAGTCTCATGTACTTATAATTATTTCCGTCACCCTTGATACCCACTAGGGAGTAGGCACGTGTAAACGGAGTTACCTTAGTTACAGAGGCTGTCCCACCATTTGACATAGCAGACATGATTAGAGAATTGTCAATCATCCAAGCTTGGGCTTTGGCGTATTTTTCATAACGCTTAGCGACATCTTTGTTCTCGGCATCTGCTTCTTTCAGGAGTTGTGTATAGGTATCTAGCCCCAAACTCTTGATGAGCTCTTGGTCTTCCTTGGCATCAAGGCCAAAAATCTTGAGATAGAAGCCGGTTTCAGCATTGAAGGGATCTAGATAAGTTGATGGATCCTGGTAATCACCAACCCAACCATCAAAGTTTAAGTCGTAGTCACGAGCTGCTGGATTTGGCGCTAGGAAGGCAACATTTCCAAAGTCATCTGTAGAAAGCTGTTGAACATCAATGACGATATTGTCAGAACCTAGTACTGTTTCAAGGGTTTGTTTAACCGAGTTCATACCAGAAACCGCATTTTTATTTGTCTGATCAACAGGGACATCCAAATGGATTGGGAAAGTCACGTCTTGAGCTTCCAATTCCTTTTTAGCTTCCGCAAATTTTGCTTGGGCCTTTTCCTTGTTAAAGTATGCATCTTGAGCGTCTGCCAAATTGATACCTGACCACTCAGTTCCATAGTTTACAAGTTTAGAAGCTGTCACTTCTCCAAAGGTCTTATCTCCCACTTGGACAAAAGTTGGTGGAACCAAAGTATTTCGAAGGGTTTTGCTCGCTGCTTCTTCACCGTTAGATTGAGCAGAGTAGGCTGTTCGATCAATACCAAAGTTGATAGCCTGACGGAAATTTTTATTTAAGATAGCTGTTTGAGCTGATTTCTTTTGTTCGTCTGTTGTTTTAGCGGTATGATTATAGGTTTTTCGGTTGACGTTAAAGTTAAAGTACCAAGATGTCTTGTCTTGCAAGCTATAAACGATATTGTCTTGGTATTTTTCTTTTGTCTTGGCATAGTTCGAACTATTTGGATAGACTCCCGCAATCGAGTAGGCGCCATTTTCAAAGTTTCGAATGGTCATCTCCTGATCTGACCCATCAAAGTAGGCTAACTTAACTTTTTCAATAGTTACTTTATCTTGGTCATAATAGTGTGGATTCTTCACATACTCGATCGAAGATTTTGATGTGAAATCTTTTAACAGATATGGGCCATTATAAAGGATACTGTCTGGTGTCAAGGTACCAAAATCTTTATCCTTTGATTTCAAGAACTCTTCGTTGACTGGAAAAAGAATACTATTGGTTGTCTTTGAATTCCAGTACGGTTCTGGTCGAGTCAAAGTGTACTCGACTGTGTAGTCATCCAAGGCTTTGACACCAACAGTTGAAAAGTCATTAGTCACACCCGTCACATAGCCATCTAATCCCTTGATTGAATTTTGGATCAGATCCATGGCTTGCCCCTTGTTGTCAGCGGCATATTTGATCCCAGTGACAAAATCCTGAGCCTTGACTGATGCATATTCCTCACCATCAGCTGTATACCACTTGGCATCTTTTCTGAGCTTGTAGGTATAGGTCAAACCATCTGATGAAACGGACCAATCCTCCGCAAGAGCAGGTACGAGGTTCCCATAACTGTCGTTTTCTAGCAGACCATCTACGAGATTGGTAATAACGGCAGTGTTATCTGCATAATAATCTAGAAGATAGTTGAAAGTTGTTGGATTCGCACTAAATGTTGATGAATAAGTGCTAGTACCTGTGTTGGACTGTCCACATGCAGAGATCAAAATCCCTGTCGCTAAGACAAGACCTGTCCCGATTAGTCTTTTTTTCATTTTGATCATCATTCACTCCTTTATGTCACTTTTTATAACATAGCCGTATTTTATCAAATTTATTCAAAAATGTAAAGTTACTGCTTTTATGACAACTGGTGTCTCAAAACAAAAAAGGAAGCACAGTTTCCTGCAACTTCCTTTTCTGTTTATAAATTACTTGACGTGTTTTTCAAGTTCTTTTTGGTATTTGGCATTTGTTTCGATTTTTTCTTGTTGCCATTTCTTGAAGGCTTCTTCGTATTCTTTTGCAGTCACAACGTCATTTTGCAATTCCAAACCTTTGAACACAAATGGGTCTCCCTTGATTCCGACTTGAGAGTATGCTTTTGTGAATGGTACAGTTCGGCTAACAGTTGGAGAACCACCTGAAGAAGCAACTGGAATCAAGAGCGAGCTATCAGACACCCAAGCTTGAGCTTTGGCGTATTTTTCATAACGCTTATTGAGGTCGCTAGTTTCAGCTGCAGCATCATCCAAGAGTTTCTTGTATTCGTCCAGTCCAACTTGAGCCATCACTTCTGGATCTTTTCCGCGAGTGATTCCCAAGTGTTTAAGGGCAGAACCCTTCTTGGCATCAAGAATGTTTAGGTAGGTAGCTGGGTCTTGATAGTCTGGTCCCCAACCAGTTCCGTTCAAATCATAGTCTTTTTGAGATGGCACCTTGGCTTGAGACGTAATGCTCATTTTTTCATTATCGGTCATTTGAAGGACATCGACAATGACATTCTCTGTACCAAGTGATGATTCGATTGACTGCTTGAGTGAATTGGTTTGTTGAACCGCGATTACATCTGTTTGTTCAACAGGAATGTCCAAATGGATTGGGAAGGTAACCCCCTTGGCTTGCAATTCTGTCTTAGCTTTAGCAAAGGCTGCCTTAGCTTTTTCAGGACTGTAAATCGTATCCTTGCCATCTGTAAGAGCTACATCTTTCCACTGGTCACCATAAGAAACGAGCTCTGCCTGAGCCAACTCTCCAAAAGTTTTTTCACCTACTTGAACGTAGTCATGAGGCACTAGGCTATTACGGATAATCTTGTCTGCACCTTCTTCACCATTCAACTGAGCCGTGTAAGAGTGACGATCAAGAGCAAAGTTCAGCGCCTGACGGAAGTTCTTATTAAGAAGAGCTTCTTTTGTTGATGTTTTTTGAGCCTCGTCTGTTTTAGCTGTTTTATTATAAGACTGGCGGTTTACGTTAACAGTGAGGTAGTAGCTTGTCGCTTCTTGTGGACTGTAAACAATCTTATCGCCGTACTCTTGTTTAGTCGACTCAAAGTTTGAGCTTGTTGGGAAGAGACGGGCTGTTGTATAAGCACCTTGTGTAAAGCTACGAATCAAAGATTCTTGGTCTGATCCATCGTAGAAAGTTAGTTTAATATTGTCAATCTTGACATTGTCTTTATCCCAGTAGTTTGGATTCTTTTCATATTCAATGACTGATTTTGAAGTCAATGATTTCAAGAAATAAGGACCATTATATAGGATACCTGATGGGGTTGGTGCACCGTAGTCGCTCCCTTTAGAATTCAAAAATTCTTCATTAACTGGAAGCATGGTTGCAGTTGTGACCTTAGAGTTCCAGAAACTTTCTGGTTTGTTGAGCGTGTATTCTACCGTGTAATCATCAACAGCCTTAACTCCTACAGTAGAGAAATCATTGCTTTCCCCACTGATATACTCTGCCAAACCTTTGATAGAATCTTGAATCAAAGTAAGACCATCTGATTTTCCATCAGCTGCGTGTTTTAGACCCGTAACAAAGTCCTGAGCCTTGACTTCAGCATACTCTTCTCCCTCAGAAGTATACCATTTTACACCCTTACGAAGTTTGTAGGTATAAGTCAAGCCATCTTTAGAAACGGACCAGTCTTCTGCAAGCGATGGAATTAAGTTTCCATACTTATCATTTTCCAAGAGGCCATCGACAACGTTCGCTATAACATCAGAAGTTGAACTCTTGCTCGTCACACTATAGTCCAAAGATGATGGATCCATAGCATAGACATAAGAGAATGTCTTGGGCGCATCAGCCTTCTTTTCACTTTGCCCACAAGCTGTTAACAGAAGGGCTGTGCTCAGAACGGCACCTGCTCCTAAGAGCCACTTTTTCGATCTCATAAGTAATCTCCTTTAAGATAGTATTTTCACCATTATACCCTATTTTTTCATAAAAGCAAGGGCTTTCGACAGATTTTTTAGAAAATTCTAACAAATATTTTTAAAGACTTTTCTACATAATTTTTACTAAAAAGACCCCAAGCTACAAAAGCTTGAGGTTCCCTTATTTTAATCCGTTAGTTCCACACAGAAAGCATCCCATGGTGCCAAGATTTGTTTTTCAACTGTTTCTTGAGTCACAGTGTTTTCAATCAAGACAGATTTAACTTTTCCTTCTACTGAAAAGTTTTGTTTTTCATTGGACAGGTTAGCCACAACTAAGAAACGACGGTCACCGTCCTTACGGATATAAGCAAAGATCTTGTCAGCTGTATCAAGCAATTCAAAGTCAGCTCGAATCAGCCAGCTGTTCTCCTTACGGATTTGAACCAACTTCTGATAGGTATAGAAAATAGAATCTGGATTTGCCAGTGCTTCTTGAACGTTGATTTCTTCGTAGTTTGGATTAACTGCCAACCAAGGTTGACCTGTTGAGAAGCCAGCATTTTTGCTTTCATCCCATTGCATCGGAGTACGTGCATTATCACGACCGATGACACGGATGCTGTCCATGATTTCCTCTATAGAAACGCCTTTCTCAAGAGCTTCACGCGCATAGTTGAGGGATTCAATATCTTCTACTTGGTCCAGTGTTTCAAATGGATAGTTGGTCATCCCAATCTCCTCACCTTGGTAGATATAAGGAGTCCCTCTCATAAGATGAAGTAGGATTGCAAAGGCTTTGGCAGATTTCTCACGGTATTCTTGGTCATTTCCCCAGATAGAAACGATACGAGGAAGGTCATGGTTGTTCCAGAAGAGGGAATTCCAGCCGTCTTCAACTCCTAACTCAGTCTGCCATTTGTTAAAAATCTCTTTTAACTTCCCTACATTTAACTCTTTTTGGTAATGCCACTTAGGTTGCCCTTCCTGATACTGAAGACAGATGTGTTCAAACTGGAAGACCATAGACAATTCTTGCCCCTTTGGATCCGAGTAGAGCTTAGCAATCTCTGGCGTTGCTCCCCAGGTCTCCCCTACTGTCAAGAGATCCTTATCTCCAAAGGTCGCCTGATTCATTTCCTTGAGATAGGGATGGAGCATAGGACCATTATTGACTACTTTCTCGTCAGGAATTTTCCCAATCATGTCAATGACATCCATACGGAAGCCACCAATACCTTTATCAATCCAGAAGTTCATCATCTCGTAAATTTTTTGGCGCAGTTTTTCATTCTCCCAGTTGAGATCAGGCTGTTTCTTGCTGAAAAAGTGAAGATAGTATTGATCTGATTTTTCATCGTATTCCCAAGCAGACCCACTAAAGATAGACTCCAAATCATTGGGCTCATCCCGCCAGATATAGTAGTCTCGCTCGGGACTGTCAGGATTTTCACAGGCCTCGACAAACCAAGTATGCTCATCCGAGGTATGATTGACCACCAAGTCCATGATAATTCGAATATCGCGCTTCCTAGCTTCTGCGATGAGTTGGTCCATGTCCTCCATAGTCCCGAAAATAGCTGCAATTGCTTGATAATCAGCAATATCATAGCCATTATCATCCATAGGACTGTCATAAACGGGAGAAAGCCAAATCGCTGTGATTCCTAACTTAGCTAGATAGTCTAACTTACTAGTAATTCCTGACAAATCGCCAATTCCATCTCCGTTACTGTCCATGAAACTCTTTGGATAGACTTGATAGACTACGGCATTGTGCCACCATTTTTCTTGCATCTGTTTACCTCATTATTTTAATAATCTATAGTCTATGATAGCGCTTTTTAAAACTTAGTGCAAGCGTTTGCCTAATCTTTTTAATTTCTTTTTTGGCTCCATAGTTTCCTATCTTCCAATTTTTTATTATAATAGAGGTCAGAGGTAAAAAAATGAAAAAACAAGCTTTTAGTTCTGAACAATATCTGAATCTACAGCGCAACCACATCTTGGAGCGCATTAACCAATTTGATGGCAAGCTCTATTTGGAGTTTGGTGGCAAAATGTTAGAAGATTTCCACGCTGCTCGTGTACTTCCTGGTTATGAGCCTGACAATAAAATCAAGCTCTTGCAAGAATTGAAAGAGCAGGTTGAGGTTGTTATCGCCATTAATGCAAGCAACATCGAACATTCTAAAGCACGTGGCGACCTAGGCATTTCTTATGACCAAGAAGTTCTTCGTTTGATTGACAAATTCAATGAACTGGGAATTTTTGTTGGTTCGGTTGTCATCACACAATACGCTGGCCAACCCGCTGCAGATGCCTTCCGCAACCAGTTAGATAAAAACGGGATTGATTCCTATCTTCATTATCCGATCAAAGGATACCCGACTGATATGGACCACATCATCTCTCCAGAAGGCATGGGAAAAAACGACTACATCAAAACCAGTCGCAACTTGATTGTCGTAACCGCTCCTGGACCTGGTTCTGGAAAATTGGCAACTTGTATGTCAAACATGTACCATGACCAACTCAATGGCATCAAGTCTGGTTACGCTAAGTTTGAAACCTTCCCAGTCTGGAACCTGCCCCTTCATCATCCAGTCAACTTGGCCTATGAGGCTGCCACCGCAGACCTTGACGATGTCAATATGATTGACCCTTTCCATCTCCAAACCTACGGAGAAACCACTGTCAATTACAACCGTGATATCGAAATCTTCCCAGTACTCAAACGTATGTTGGAACGTATTCTCGGTGAATCTCCATACGCTTCACCAACAGACATGGGTGTCAACATGGTTGGCTTCGCTATTACAGATGATGAAGCTGCTGTCGAAGCTTCTAAACAAGAAATCATCCGCCGTTACTATCAAACAGTTCTTGACTTCAAGGCTGAAAAAGTCGGAGAAACTGCTGTCAAGAAGATTGAACTTCTCATGAACGACCTCGGTATCACACCTGCAGACCGTAAGGTTGCTGTCGCAGCACGCCAAAAGGCAGAAGAAACCGGTGGGCCTGCCCTTGCTCTCGAATTGCCATCTGGTGACATTGTCACTGGTAAAAACTCAGAACTCTTTGGCCCTACAGCTGCCGCCTTGATCAACGCCATTAAGAAATCAGCTGATATCGCTAAAGAAGTAAAACTAATCGAGCCTGAAGTCGTCAAACCAATCCAAGGCCTTAAAATCAACCATCTCGGTAGTCGCAATCCACGCCTGCATTCAAATGAAATCCTGATTGCGCTAGCCATCACAGCTATGGAAAATCCAGATGCTGCGCGTGCCATGGAAGAACTTGGGAACCTCAAAGGTAGCGAAGCACACTCTACCATCATTTTGACCGATGAAGACAAGAATGTCCTTCGCAAACTAGGCATCAACGTAACCTTTGACCCATACTACCAATACGACCGCTTGTATCGGAAGTAAATAAACAAGGCTGGACAAAAACTCAATTTGAGAGAATAATCCAGTAAATCTTTACATAATAAAAAAATCAAACGCATAATATCAAGTCTTTTGGACACTTGGTATTATGCGTTTTTATGATTTTCCATTCTCATTTATTTCAATGAAATTGTCAACTCAACACAAGCTCCTCCTTGCTCTGGATTGAGCAGGGTTAGACAACCACCATGCAAGAGAGCGACCTGCTTAGAAAAGGCTAAGCCGATACCATGATGGGGATTAGCTGAATTGCGGCTTTGGTCACTCTGGTAAAAGAGCCGTTCCGCTCCCAGTAGCATCTCCTCTGAAAATGAAGGGCCGTTGTTCCAGATAGCAAAAACCAACTGGTCCTGCTGCACTGATACCGTTAGCTTGACTTCCTTTTGATCCTGGTCTGCATGTTCAAGCGCATTCAGTAAAATATTGAGCAAAGCCCGTTTGAGATAGTCCAAATGAATCGACAAAATCAGACTAAGATCACAATCTTCTTGGAGATAAAAACGATAGCTTTCCTGTTTACTGAACAGTGCCCAATCGTCCTGGAGATAGGCCAAAAAGTCCTCTAAGGAAAGCTGACTGAACTGATTAGAATCAATCTGAAAAGCCTTAGCGTAATCAATAAGAGAGCCACAATATTCTTCCATCTTGTAACTAGCCTGCAAAATCTCAGCAGCATAGTCTGCCTGTGGCTGGCCTAACTGCGCCATTTCCAAGAGCTCAGCATTACCCTTAATCACAGTTAGGGGCGTTTTCAAATCGTGCGATGTCGCTGATAGCTGTAAAATCAACTCCTGATTATGCCGCTGCTCTTTTTCTAGAAGACGAGCATTTTCTTGGTGGCTGCTCCGTAAATCGCTATAGACTTCGAGCATTTCCTCGATCCGAAAAAGCTGGCTTTGATTTTCTTCTAAAAGCTTCTTACTCGTTAGCATTTTTATTTCCCTGTCGATTTTTCGGAGCAATTTCAAAATATGATAAAAAGTAATCAGCAGCAAGCTCCCCGCCCAAAAGAACAAGGTGAAAAGAACGTGATCACTTCCTTGCGTAAATTCATAACCTATAAGCACAAAAATCAAAACATGGAAAAAGACGATTTTTAAACTAGTTGTCCAGACTAGGCTTTTGAAATTACGGGTTCTAATTGCCATCTATAGCCTACTCCTCTCACTGTTGTGATTGCTTGTAGCCCTTCTTGTTTACATTTTTGACGAATCTGATATACGTATTCTGAGATGGAACGAAGCTGTGTTTCTGAGCTTTCTGGATAAAGCAAGGTATGAAGACGTTCAGCTGAAAAGGTCTGCTTGGGATTGCTAGCTAGTAAATGTAGCAGCTTAAACTCCCGCTCTGAAAATTTCAAGACTTTACTAAAACAGGCAACTTCGTAGCGCTCTGGATAAAATTGGCAAGAAGCAATTTCAGAATATCGCTCCTCACGTCTTTCCTCCCGCCGAAGATGAGCTCTGACGCGCGCCAGCAATTCTTTGGTTCCAAAAGGTTTGACAATATAGTCATCTGCTCCGCGAAAGAGCCCTTCCACTTTGTCCGCCTCCAATTCCTTAGCCGTCAGAAAGATGATTGGACACGAAAGATGAGGACGAATGTAGGAACACAGCTCAAAACCATTAACAGGCTCCATCATCACATCCAGCAGAATCAAGTCATATCCGACAAAATATGTCAGCTCTAGGTCTTCTATCCGATCAAGCGTCGTCACATCATAAGCATCTAGCTCTAGGACGTTTTTCACCAGCTTCAAAATGCTCTGGTCGTCATCAACCACCAAAATACGATACTGTCTCATGATTTCCATTATAGCATACCTCTAGCGAACATCTCGTTTCAAGGTTAAGAATATAGCAGAGCTCCAAACCAAAGCTAACCATAACAGCTGTATTCCCAGCCCTGAGAGATCTATTGAATGCTGAAGTCCTTCATACTCAAAAAGATTTAGCGTAGCCAGATCGGGCAGGTATTTTGCTTCTTTGATGAAAGTCGCCAATAAACGGCTGAGACCAATCAAGAGAGGGAAGAGCACCGACACCGGCACAACCCAAGATTGAAATAGCAAAGCGAGGCCAGCAGTTAAAAAAGCCAGAAAAATATTGCTGAGAAGACCAAAAGAGCTGTAATAGAGGAATTTCTCTAGTAAGGACCAGCTAAAGCTTAGGTCAAAACGAGCCAGCATAACAAGGAAACAGCTGCCTATCATGACACTGTAGAGAACCAAGAGCAGCAAGTCCAGAAAAAGGAATTTCCCAGCCAACCAAGCCTTTCTATTTGATACGGTTAGAAAATTCGTTCGCATCCCAGACTTGACAAACTCCTGGGCAAAATAGAGAGAAGTAAAGATGACGATGACAGGCTGCGCCAGATAGAGGGCATGCAAAACCTCGCTCAGAGCCTTCGTCTGACCAACTGCTGTCTGACTGTAGTCAAGATTCATCAGAAAAAATGGAACAGCTACCATAGCCACTAAGGCTGCACCAAGAGCGAGATAATAAGAACGGAACTTAATCCATTCACTTCTAAGCAGAGCTTTTATCATCAGTATCGCCCTCCTAAATCCGTCTTCAAAAAGCGCAGAGAAGCCATGCCGCCGATGACTAGCAACCATGCACCAAGTATCAACAGCCCTTGCAAGGGATTGTTAGCATATTGGGAAGTTGGCGTTGCAGCAAACAACTCTCCTGCTGGCTGTGGCAAATAAGTCCCCCAACTCGTGTGAGCTGCCAGGTAGTTTCCAAGATTATAGATCTGTGGTACGAGAAAAAGCAGAGGAACTAGCATGGTCCGAGCCAATAAACCTAACAAAAACGAAAGGATTCCCAATAAGGTCAGAGATAAGGTTTTCCACAAAATCAAACTCCAAGCTGCCTGATTGAGCAGAATCGGATCAAGTCCTTCCTTTCCTAAAGCGAGATGCATGGCCATATAACTAAAGTAGATTGATAAAAAGCTAGTGGCAAGAGAAAAGCAAGTAAAGGTCACGAGTTTCCCCACAAGCAACTTCAGGCGGCTATTACAGGTCAAGAGACTGGTTCTCAAGCTATGAGACTGAAATTCCATAGCTCCCAAAATTCCAGCTAAAATGACAAAAACCATGACCGCCATAGAAGCCCCGTTGAGACCTAGATATTCCAGCGGATCAATGGCGTTTATCAGATTAGGAACCGTCTCAGGCGTAGCATCCAAGCCGATAGACAGATACTGTCGGCCCTCCAACCAGGATACGACAGGCACCAATAGCAGCATGAAGGCCACACTCACTTTGAAAGCCTTGATTGAGCGGATTTTCAACCATTCTGAATGCAATAAAGACATCGCTTCCTTCATCTTAAACCTCCTCTGTCAAATCAAAGAAGAGATCTTCTAGACTGTCTGAATCTTGCAGCACCTCTTCCAATCGTCCTTGCTCAATAATTCGCCCATGATGAATCAAGACCACATCATCTGTCACCATTTGCACCTCTGACAGGATGTGGGATGATAGAAGTACCGTTTTCCCTAAATCAGCCTGCTGACGGATGAACTTTCTAAACCACTTAATCCCACTTGGATCCAGTCCATTGGTCGGTTCATCTAATATAAGAAACTGAGGATCACCTAGCAAAGCTGCTGCCAAACCCAACCGCTGACCCTCCCCCAGAGACAGGCTTGACAAGAGTTCCTTCCTCTTATGAGCGATTCCAGTCATCTCCAAAACCTCATCAATCCGAGACTTGGGAATAGCATTACTCGCCGCAATAATTCTCAAGTGGTCATAGACCTTTCGATTTGGCAAACCGCCAATGCCGTCAAAGGCTGCACCTACCGTTCTGAGCGGATAGATCATTGACTGATAGGTTTGCCCATCAAAAGTAGCCGCTCCTGCTGTCGCCCGATCTAACCCCAAGAGAATCCTCAAGGTCGAACTTTTCCCTGCACCATTCGGGCCCAGAAAAGCTGTAATCCGCCCGCTTCTAGCTGTAAAAGAAATATCTTCTAAAATCTGCTTACTGCCATGCTTTTTGCAAACGCCTTCTATTTTCACCATATGTTCCATACTGAACTCCTTTATCTTTATTTTCTACAGTATATCCAATCTAGTTCAGAATTAGTTCAGAAATCAAGCAAAAATTCTAAAAGTTGACTCCATCTTTCAGAAGTTGCTCTAGCTTCATTAGAAAGAACTCAGTTTTTCTTTATAATTCTGCGAGTTTTGTATGGAGACTTTGTTATAATGCTAGTCTCAAAAAGTCATTTATCAAACTTCATCAAGAGCAGTCTTTATGATATAATGAAAGAAGAAAACTGAAAGGATTTACCATGTCAAAAGAAGTTATTGTTGAAAGTTTTGAACTTGACCACACCATTGTTAAAGCACCCTATGTTCGCTTGATTGGGGAAGAAACAGGACCAAAGGGAGATGTCATCTCCAACTTTGATATCCGCTTGGTG
Source organism: Streptococcus oralis subsp. tigurinus (assembly GCF_002096275.1). Taxonomy (GTDB): domain Bacteria; phylum Bacillota; class Bacilli; order Lactobacillales; family Streptococcaceae; genus Streptococcus; species Streptococcus oralis_CN. The sequence goes on from NZ_NCUG01000018.1 coordinate 888,684, forward strand.
CAACCAAATGAAGACTCTATCCCTACCGCTGGCCTTCACACCATTGAGCACCTCTTAGCCAAACTCATCCGTACCCGCATTGACGGCATGATTGACTGCTCGCCCTTCGGTTGCCGTACTGGTTTCCACATGATTATGTGGGGACGCCATACTAGCGCTGAAATTGCAGCTGTTATCAAGGACTCGCTCAAGGAAATCGCTGAGACTACTACTTGGGAAGATGTCCCTGGAACAACCATCGAATCTTGCGGAAACTACAAGGACCACAGCCTCTTTTCTGCTAAGGAATGGGCGAAGCTCATCCTGGAACAAGGAATCTCAGATGATGCCTTTGAGCGTCATGTCATCTAAACACAAAAGGAACCAGCTTTTTAGCTAGTTCCTTCTTTTTTTATTCTCAAAATCGCGAGTTAGGCTTTTTCACGAATGACCAAAACGCCATCTTCCATATCTGCTTCCAGATGTTTGGCATCTAGATGATCCAAGTGGAAGTCTGTCACCTTATCACGAATTTGTTGTTCAACCACGCGACGGAGAGGACGAACACCCATAACTTCGTCATAGCCTTCTTCTGTGATAAAGTCCTTAGCTGCTTGGCTAACTTCAAGGTCGATTCCTTTCTTAGCCAAGGTTTGGTTGACTTCAGCCAACATCAAGTCCACAATCTTAGAAAGGTCTTCCTTATTCAAGTGTGAGAACTCGATAACTGCATTAAAGCGATTGAGGAATTCTGGACGGAAGTATGGTTTCAAACGATCCATTAATTCTGGTTTGTCTGCATCTTCCGTCAAGTTAGCTTCATAGCCAAATCCAGCATTTGATGTTGCGATAATGACAGTGTTTTTGAAGTTCACGGTATTTCCTTGACCATCAGTTAAACGACCGTCATCCAAGACTTGGAGGAGAAGGGTAATGACTTGAGGATCAGCTTTTTCAATTTCGTCCAAGAGAATGATAGAATAAGGATTACGACGAACTCGTTCTGTCAAGGTATTGCTATTGTCATCATACCCCACATAACCTGCTGTTGTACCGATTAACTTAGAAACAGCTGTGCGGTCACTATATTCAGACATATCCAAACGGATAATCGCATCCTTGGTTCCAAACATATCGAGCGCCAATTGCTTAGCAAGCTCGGTCTTCCCAACCCCAGTAGGCCCTACAAAGAGGAAGCTACCGATTGGGCGATTGCCTTCATCAAATCCTGCACGGTTACGACGGATAGCACGAGCCACTGCTTCTACTGCCTTATCTTGGCCGATAACCTTGTGTTCCAAACGATGAGCCATATCTTTCAAACGTTCGATGTCTGATGCTCCCATTTGTGATACCGGAATACCAGTCATACGTTCTACAGATTCAGCCACATCGTTGACACTCGCAGTCACCTTCATATCTTCTGTGTGGTTTTCGATTTTCTTTTCTAATTCTGCAATGCGTGTTTTAGCATTAAGAGCTGCTTCAAAGTCTTCTGCCTCAACTGCTTTTTCTTGCTTGTCTTTTTCCGCCTCAATCTCCCGTTCGACAGCATGAACATCTGTTACTGGATGTTGAGCTGCCAAGTGAGCTGCCGTTACATCGACAAGGTCAATAGCCTTATCTGGCAAGCTGCGTTGAGGAATGTATTGGACAGAATAATCCACTGCTGCTTTCAAGACTTCATCTGGCAAGATGACATTGTGGTGTTGTTGATAGAGGTCACGAATTCCTTGAAGGATTTTAAAGGTATCCTCTGCTGAAGGAGCATTGACCTTGACTTCGTTGAAACGACGAGCAAGAGCTGCATTCTTCAAGATGGTGTTACGGTATTCGTCTTGAGTCGTTGCCCCAATCACTGTCAACTCACCTCGAGAAAGAGCTGGTTTGAGAATATCTGCAAGACCTTTAGAACCACTGTCTCCACCGATTGAGCCAGCGCCAAGGATTTGGTGAATTTCATCAAAGAAGAGGATAATATTCCCTGCTTCTTTCACTTCGTTGACTAGGTTTTGGACATTTTCTTCAAAGCTACCACGGTATTGAGTACCAGCCTCAAGACCTGAGATATCAATAGAAATGATTTCCTTGTTCTTAATAGCAGCTGGAACATCTCCATTCACAATCGCCTGAGCTAGGCCTTCGACAACGGCTGTCTTACCAACACCCGCATCTCCGACAAGTACAGGATTGTTCTTAGTACGACGTGAAAGGATTTCAGATGTTTCTTGAATTTCCTTGTTTCGTCCGATAACAGGATCCAACTTGCCCTCACGAGCTTCTGCGGTCAAGTTACGACCTAGTTTAGCAAGGACACCGTCTTGTTTCATACCTGAAGCGTGTTGTTGCATTTGTCCATCAACTTCTGCATTTCCTGGCAATTGACCAGTTGCACGATAGTGAGCAAATTCCTCAGGCGTCACTTCTCGTCCATTAATTAAGTAGCGACGGTTTTCAGAACTATATCCTCGCATACCTCCCATCAATTGGTTAAATAAATCATCCATGTTGTTAAAGTTATTAAAGTTGTTGTTCATATTCTTTACCTCGTTAATTGTTAATTAATTGCGATCTCTGATATTGACTATCTTTGACCTTTGTTTTAAAAATTTTAGACTAGCTAAATCGCTACCCTACGTATAATTTCTGGTTTTTCTTTCTTAAATAAGCCTTCTATCATCTTCTTTTCAAAGTCTGTTAGATTTAACATAGGCCTCACCCCTTTCTAGGGTATCTATTATACATTTTCAAGAAATAGAGTCATTAAAAATGAGTTTTTCTAAGGAAATCATTTTCCTTATGTTTCTACTATATCACATTGGTCAGTAAAAGTCAATAACTTTTTGACCAAATTTGACTATTTTTTAAAAAGTTTTTAAAGCACAAGAAAACCAGTTAGATTAACTGGCTTTCTTTCTATTCTAATTGAATATTAGCTCAATGCATCATCCATTGAAAGAACTTCGTGGAAGACACGTTGTGTCAATTCAGTTTTTTGTTCTGGAGTGAGGTATTTGGTGTTTACACAGTATCCTGAGATACGAACGATGACATCTTCGCCATTCATAATCTTGTCATAAACATCGTTCAAGTCCATAACGTTCAAGTTAACGTGTTGTCCACCGTTTTCGAAGTAACCATCAAGGATTGTTACCAAGTTATCCACTTGTTCGTCACGAGTTTTACCAAGAGCACGTGGAGAAACTTGAGTTGTCAATGAGATACCGTCAGCTGCGTAACCAAAGTCAAGGCTAGCAAGTGAGTTCAAGTTTTGCAACCATCCACCTTTAGCTTTGTTAGATGGGTTCGCACCTGGTGAGAAGAATTCAAGTTTAGACAAGTTCACTGAACCATCTTCGTTGAGGTATACACCCTTGTGGACTGGCGAGTTACCAGTTTGTTTAGAGTATGCAACGTTAGATGTGATGGTCAAAAGTGATACTGTAGCTTCTGCGTTCTTGTAGAGTTTGTGGCTACGTAGACGAGTTGTGTAAGCTTCGATCAACCATTCTGCCAATTCGTTTGAACGTGGGTCATCTTCACCCCAACGTGGGTATTCACCGATTGTTTCGTAATCGTAGATGTAGCCATCCTCGTCACGGATTGGTTTAACTGTAGCGTACTTGATTGCTGACAATGTGTCAACAGTATTGGCAAATCCACAGATACCGAATCCCATGTTAGCACGTTGTTTAGTTGGCAAGAAGGCCATTTGAACCGCTTCGTAGTTGTACTTATCAGTCATGTAGTGGATGATGTTCAAAGCATCTACGTAAGTGTCAGTCAACCAGTCAAGAGATTTTTCAAAGTTCGCTTTAACTGATTCGAATTCAAGAATTTCGTCACGGATAGGATCGATGTCAAATACCTTGTAGTCTTTGTGAACATCGTCGTAACCACCGTTCAAACCAGTAAGAAGGGCTTTCAATACGTTAACACGAGCACCGAAGTACTGGATGTTGTGGCGTTGTTCTTCATTTTCTGGGTCAAGTGGTGACACACAGCATGAGATACAGCTCATTTCACCATATCCGTCTTTAGCCATTGTTGTTACACCTTCGTATTGGATAGAAGAGTGTTTGTGGCTCATGTGCATACAGTAGCGACGGAAGTTGTATGGCAATTTATCAGTCCAAAGAACTGTCAAGTTTGGTTCTGGAGAGTTACCGATATTGTCAAGAGTGTTCAAGAAACGGTAGTCCATCTTAGTAACACGGTGACGACCGTCGTTACCCATACCAGCCATAGAAGTTGTGATGAAGGTTGGGTCACCTGAGTACAATTGGTCATAAGCTTTTGTACGAGCAAATTTAACTGTACGAAGTTTCATAACGAAATCATCAACGAACTCTTGGATTTCTGATTCAGTAAATGTACCACGAGCAAGGTCACGTTCTGCAAAGATATCCAATACGATTGGCACACGTCCTAGAGATGTAGCAGCACCGTTGATCACACGGCAGACAGCCATGAAGGCGATGTTAACCCATTGGATAGCTTCTTTGACGTTCATCGCTGGTTTGCGAACGTCAACACCGTAAAGGTCACCCAAGCGAACAACTTGTTGCAATGCTTGGTATTGAAGGTTTACTTCTTCGCGAAGACGGATTGTTTCTTCATCAATTTCTTTAATTGCATTCCAGTCGTTTACTTTTTCTTGCATCAAGTAGTCTGCACCGTAAAGAGCAAGACGTGCGTAAACACCGATGATACGTCCACGTGAGTAAGCATCTGGAAGACCAGTTACAGTGTGAGCGTGACGAGCACGACGGATATTTGAAGTGTAAGCACGGAAAATACCGTCGTTAACTGTTGTTACGTATTTTGTGAAGATTTCGTGAACAGCTGGATCTGGTTCGTATCCATTTTCTTTTAAAGTAGTTTCAGCCATACGGATACCACCTTTTGGCATGAAGTTCAATTTGAAGAGTTCATCGTTTTGGATACCAAAAATCAATTCGTTTTCTTTGTCGATAAATCCAGCAGGAATATCAGCAATAGATGTTGGACGAGTGTCCATTGGGAAACGAGTTTCTTCGTAATGTGCTTTTGTTTCTTCTACAATTTTTTTGATGTGAAGTGAACGTTCTGTTGGTCCAGCAAGGAAACTTTCATCTCCATCGTAAGGTGTATAGTTAGCTTGAACGAAGCGAGAAATACTTGCTTTTTCTTTCCAATCTACGCCTTTGAAGCCTTCCCAAGCTTTATCAAAAATATCTTGTGCTTCAACAACTGTCTTAACAACCATGTTAATGTCCTCATTTTTCTTTCTAGTAACAACTATCTGTTACATTCATAAGTCAAGTATACCACACAGTAACCGATTTCAACAAGGAGAAAACAGCCTTTTTAGCGCTTTCTTTTATAATACAGGCTGTTTTTTGATATTATCTGTATTATATTTTTGAAAGTTAGACTACTCTTTTCCATTTTTTCAGAAAAAACGGTATAATGAGAAAGAAAATACGGCTAGAAAGGAAGCTAAATGCTCATATTTCCATTGATTAATGATTTGTCTAGAAAAATCATCCATATCGACATGGATGCCTTTTTTGCTGCGGTGGAAATACGAGACAATCCTAAGTTAAAGGGCAAACCTGTCATCATCGGGAGTGACCCCAGACAAACAGGTGGACGTGGTGTCGTTTCTACCTGTAGCTATGAGGCGCGAGCTTTTGGTGTTCATTCAGCCATGAGCTCTAAAGAAGCTTATGAGCGCTGTCCCCAAGCTATCTTTATCTCAGGAAATTATGAAAAGTATAAGACTGTGGGACTTGAGATTCGTGCTATTTTTAAACGCTACACTGATTTGATTGAACCTATGAGTATTGACGAGGCATACTTGGATGTAACGGAAAATAAACTCGGTATCAAGTCAGCTGTCAAAATAGCCCGCCTCATCCAACAAGATATCTGGCAGGAGCTACATCTGACTGCTTCTGCAGGCGTCTCTTATAACAAATTCTTAGCTAAAATGGCTAGTGACTATCAAAAACCACATGGTTTAACAGTCATCCTCCCAGATCAGGCTGAGGATTTTCTCAAACAAATGGACATTGCTAAATTTCACGGTGTGGGCAAAAAAACAGTTGAACGGCTTCATGAAATGGGCATTTATACTGGTGAAGACTTATTGGCTGTTTCTGAAGTCACTTTAATCGATCGGTTTGGTAGACTTGGTTTTGATCTTTATCGAAAGGCTAGGGGCATTCATAATTCACCGGTCAAGGCCAATCGTATTCGCAAGTCCATTGGCAAGGAAAAAACCTACGGAAAAATCCTGCAAGTAGAAGAAGACATCAAAAAAGAGCTGACTCTTCTCTCCGAAAAGGTAGCTCTCAATCTCAGCACGCAGGACAAAGCTGGAAAAATCATTATCCTCAAAATACGATATGCTGACTTTTCCACTCTAACTAGACGAAAAAGCCTCCCAAAAGCAACACAGGACGCTAGTCAGATTTCTCAAACTGCCCTTCAACTCTACGAAGAACTAGCTGAAAAAGAAAAAGGCATCCGTTTACTAGGAGTCACAGTAACAGGATTTTAAAAAGCTTGAAGGAAGATTCCCTCAAGCTTTTTCTTATACAAATAAACGCACAAAACTATAGAGCAACAAGACACTACCGAGTACGATACGGTATTTACCAAAGAGGGTAAAGTCGTGCTTCTTCACATAGCCAGTCAAGAAGCGAATAGCAACCATGCTGACCGCGAAGGCAACACCCATAGCAACCAAAAGCAGGAATAGTTGTCCAAAACTCAAAAGTTGACCTGCTTTAATAAATTTGAAAATCTTTAAAGCACTGGCTCCGAACATAACAGGAATTCCGAGATAGAAGGTAAACTCTGTTACGACAGAGCGACTTGTTCCATTCAACAAACCACCAACGATAGTTGCACCTGAACGGCTCGTTCCTGGGAAGAGGGCGAGGACTTGGAAGAGTCCGATATAGAGAGCTGTCTTGTAGGGAAGCTTTTCAAGTTCTGTGATTGTTGGTTCAATAGCTTGCGCCTTATTTCTTTTTTCAAGATAGATAAAGGCAACACCATAGATAATCAACATAATCGCAACTGATACCATATTATGAAAATGAGTGTCAAACCAATCATCCAGCTTAAAGACTAACAATAAAGGCAAGGTCGCAACGAGGACTTTTGACCACAATTGCCAAGTTCGACGGACTTCCACCTTATTTTTACCAGGTTTGAAGGGATTGAGCTTGTTAAAGTAAATCACCATAACCGCTAAGATAGCACCGAGCTGAATGACAACATTAAACATGGACATGAAGGCTTCATTTTGGTCCTTGTATTGTACAAATTCTTCAACCAAGATCAAGTGACCCGTACTTGAAATGGGCAACCATTCTGTAATTCCTTCAACAATCCCAAAAAAGATCGACTTCAAAATTTCAATAAGATACATGTATTACTCCTTTTTCTGTCCTCTATTATAACATAATTTCGGATTCTGCGATAGGTTTTTTAGAAGGCACCGATGCTACCACCGCCTCCGCCTCCTGAGAATCCTCCACCTGAAGAACCACTTCCAGAAGATACGGAGTAGGTACTTGCTGTGTTTGCAATACTAGCATAGTGACTCATTTGAGCAGTTGAATGATAAAACATGCTGTGCCAGCCATAAGCTACATAAAGATTGATATCTGGATTCTCAACTTGAATCTGATAAGATTTCATCAAATGACTCACCTTGTCCGCATAACCAAATAAAGTAGCATAGACAAGGAGGCGATTCCAAAGAACAATACTCTCTAATTCTGCCTTGTCTAGATGGGCGATATCGCGAAGCATGTTTTCAAAACTAGTCCAGAGATAGTACGCTTCTAGTCCTTCTTCGTTTAAAACACCATCACGAGTATCAAATCGGGTTGTCCAATAATAGACGGCAGCTAACATCAAGCTCACAAACCCAAGGATAGGAAGTGGCAGGGAAAGATACCCGTGAGCATCCAAACTGTACAAGAACCAGCCAAAACCAACGAAAGCAGGTAGAAGCGTAGAGACACCTATCGTCAATCGCAAGATTTTTTCGCCATTACTCAGTGGACGATAATAATCTGGAAGTTGCAAAGAGGAAACCCGCTTTCTCACCCCATCCTGCATCTGCTTCAGAGCTTGCTCGAAAGACGACTTAAGCTTACGTCCTGTTTTCTGAATCCTTTTTTCATCAGCTGCTTTTGCACCTTGGTAAAGACTAGTTGACACTTGGTAATCTGCAAACAAATCTGAAACAAGCACTTCTTCTCTTCCTGAAAAGGCCAAATTAAGACAATCTTTTTCAAAACTTGCCAATCCTTTTTCTTTTACGACTTTTAGACGGACCTCATCTCCATTTGAGATGATTGAAATATTTCCACGGTCGATCACATCCAATAAGGTTGCCTGAACGAGTTGGTCAAAGGTGAACTTCCCTCCTCCCTTGGTCAAGGGACTGACTTCCTCTAAAGAAGTGGAGTAAACAGATTCCGATAAAACCATCGGTTCTAAGTCCATTGGCGGTTCGTAGAGACGGTGATTTTTAGCATGTTTCTTCGATGGGGAGGTTTTTCTTCGGTAAATGCGATAGAAAATGACACTAAAGACTAAAGAAAGCGAGAGTAAAAAAGGGATAACCCACGTAACCAGAGCTTTGCTTTGAGCTTTTTCAGCAGCAATGGACTCCTCTATTTTTTCAAATTCTGCTAAACGATTGCCCTTCAATCCCTGATCCAAAGCTGTTCCAAAATCTTTTCTAGGCCAATAGGCATGCAATTCAACCCCACGCTGACGAGGTATGTTCTGCAAATGAACACGATAATCACCACCTGTCTTCTCTACCTTGCCCTCTGTAAAGAGTTTCCCTGTATGAAAGAAAAGTTTTTCAGCTCCATTAAAGCCTGTTACCCGAAACTCAAAATTTTCGATAGGTTCTGAACTATCTGTCAAGGGTTGCCAATTAAGTTCCGCGATATCATCATATAGAAATAGGAGGTTTTTTAGTTGCCATGTGATTACCACTTCAACGGTATCCCCTTCTTGGCCTGGATTATACACTTTTACAGTATAACCTTCCGATTCTTCTATCACTTCACTATTGACATTCTCAATGGCGCTAGCATTTTTCCATAACTGAACCTTCGGACTGGGATCTATTTCAAAGCCCTTTGGCATCTTACCAGAACGGCCAAGTCCTACTAGTTGTCCATTAAAGTCTTCATCAAAATAATAGACTACTTTCTCCCTAAATTCTGCCGTATTATCTGCATGAATATACAAATCACCTTGATAAGAGCGAATCTTAAAATCAACCGCAAAAACAGAGAGTGGTAAAATACAAAACAAGCTAAATAAAAGCACGAAAAAAGTCTTTTTCATAACACAATCCCCTTTTTATCTTTGCTATCATTATATCATTTTTTATAAGTAAAGGCTTACTTGTATTGAAAATCTCACCATTTTTAGATACAATAGAGAGAAGTCATTTTTAGACTAGAAATAGGAGAAAACATGAAAAAATTATGCTTATCTATTCTTGCTAGCCTAGCCCTTATATTAGGACTAGCTAGCCAAGTCCAAGCCGACGAATATTTACGCATCGGGATGGAGGCAGCTTACGCTCCCTTTAACTGGACCCAAGACGACGATAGTAATGGTGCTGTTAAAATCGACGGTACCAACCAATATGCCAACGGCTACGATGTTCAAATCGCTAAAAAAATTGCCAAAGATCTAGGTAAGGAACCTTTGGTCGTGAAAACCAAGTGGGAAGGACTTGTTCCAGCCCTTACTTCTGGTAAAATCGATATGATCATTGCTGGTATGAGCCCAACCGCTGAACGTAAACAAGAAATTGCTTTTTCAAGCAGTTACTATACTAGCGAGCCAGTTCTATTGGTCAAAAAGGACTCTGCCTATGCAAATGCCAAATCTTTGGAAGATTTTAGCGGAGCAAAAATCACTTCTCAACAAGGTGTTTACCTTTATGATTTGATTTCTCAAATTCCAGGTGCCAAAAAAGAAACAGCTATGGGGGACTTCGCTCAGATGCGTCAAGCTTTGGAGGCTGGTGTTATTGATGCCTATGTTTCTGAACGACCTGAAGCAATGACCGCTGAGTCTGCTAACGCTAAGTTCAAAATGATCCAACCCCAACCAGGTTTCAAAACTGGCGAAGAAGATACAGCTATCGCCATTGGACTTCGTAAAGATGACAGTCGTATCAGCCAAATCAATGCGAGTATTGAAACCATCTCTAAGGATGAGCAAGTAGCCCTCATGGATCGTATGATTCAGGAGCAACCTGCCGAAGCCACAACAACTGAAGAAAGTAGCAGTAATTTCTTCAGCCAAGTTGCTAAAATTCTTTCTGAAAACTGGCAACAGCTCGTGCGTGGTGCTGGTATCACACTCTTAATCTCCATTATCGGAACTATCGTAGGTCTCATTATCGGTCTTGCCATTGGTGTCTTCCGTACTGCTCCTCTCTCGGAAAACAAAGCCATTTACAGCCTACAAAAACTAGTCGGTTGGATCCTCAATGTCTATATTGAAATCTTCCGTGGTACACCGATGATTGTTCAATCCATGGTTATCTACTATGGGACTGCTCAAGCTTTCGGTATCAATCTCGACCGGACACTGGCTGCTATCTTTATCGTCTCAATCAACACGGGTGCCTACATGACAGAAATCGTTCGTGGTGGTATTCTAGCAGTTGACAAGGGACAGTTCGAAGCTGCAACTGCTCTTGGTATGACCCACAATCAAACCATGCGTAAGATTGTCCTTCCTCAGGTTGTCCGTAATATTCTACCTGCTACTGGTAATGAGTTTGTCATCAATATCAAAGATACCTCTGTATTGAACGTTATTTCAGTTGTCGAGCTTTATTTCTCAGGAAATACTGTAGCGACGCAAACCTATCAATACTTCCAGACCTTTACCATCATTGCAGTGATTTACTTTGTCCTCACCTTCACTGTGACCCGTATCCTACGTTTTATCGAACGCTATATGGACATGGACACTTACACTACAGGTGCTAACCAAATGCAAACGGGGGATTTGAAAAAATGACACAACCAATCCTTGAAATCAAACACCTAAAAAAATCCTATGGACAAAATGAAGTGCTAAAAGACATTTCTCTCACCGTCCATAAAGGAGAGGTTATTTCCATCATCGGAAGCTCGGGAAGCGGAAAATCAACCTTCCTTCGTTCAATCAATTTACTCGAAACACCTACAGGAGGAGAGATTCTCTATCGCGGAGAAAACGTCCTCGAAAAAGGCTATAACCTCACCCATTATCGTGAAAAGCTCGGTATGGTTTTCCAATCTTTCAATCTCTTTGAAAATCTGAATGTCCTCGAAAATACCATCGTCGCCCAAACGACAGTACTCAAACGTGACCACTCTGAAGCTGAAAAAATTGCCAAAGAGAATCTTGAAAAAGTTGGTATGGGAGAACGTTACTGGCAAGCCAAGCCGAAGCAACTTTCAGGTGGACAAAAGCAACGTGTAGCTATCGCTCGTGCACTCTCCATGAATCCTGACGCTATTCTCTTCGACGAACCAACATCTGCCCTTGACCCCGAAATGGTCGGAGAAGTCCTCAAAATTATGCAGGACCTAGCTCAAGAAGGCTTGACCATGATTGTTGTAACCCACGAAATGGAATTTGCTCGCGACGTCTCCCATCGTGTCATCTTCATGGACAAGGGAATCATTGCAGAAGAAGGTAAACCTGAAGAACTCTTCACGAACCCTAAAGAAGAACGGACAAAAGAATTCCTTCAGCGTTATCTCAATTAATAAATAAAGACTGCATACAGAATGCAGTCTTTTTAGTTTGTAATTGTAAAAAAAGGCAGACTCGATTCAGGAATCTGCCTGTGACCACAGTTCAATCTTCAAATTTTTCATGATTTTTTTCATAGAAATCGATTAAACTAAGAGCTGTTTCAAATGAAATATTTTTAACTTTTGCGCGTCCTTGTGCTAGGGCAATGATAGACATTTCACGCGCATTCGTTTCTTTAGAGATACGGTATCCTGTAATTTTCTTATCACGAACCCAGCCAACAACTGCTTCTACCTTTTCAAAGTTTGACTTAACCATGTTCTTCTCCTGAATTATTCTTTACAATTCTTAATTGTATACGTTTTTATTTCATCTGTCAATAAAAAAACATATATTCGTCACAACTATATTATTCTGCATATTTTTATTTGGCTTTTAAAGCCGATAATATATGAGTTCTTATATCCTCAACTCCATTAGGATTTGCTGGTAGGAAGATTGTATTATTACCTTCTTTTTCTGCAAAATTATTCAACGTATCTAAATACTGGTTCGTTAATAGGATAGACATGATTTGTTCTTCAGTCAGCTCAACATTAGCTCCCTTTAACTCTTTGATAGAATCAGCCAGTCCGTCAACAATCGCTTTACGCTGTTCTGCAATCCCTACACCATGTAGGCGATCTTTTTCTGCTTCTGCTTCTGCTGCGGTCACGATCTTAATCTTATCTGCTTCAGCAAGTTCTTGCGCTGCAACTCTCTTACGTTGAGCCGCATTGATTTCATTCATTGATTGTTTTACTTCAGCATCAGGTTCAACCTTAGTAATCAGCGTTTTGACAATGATATACCCATACGTAGACATTTCTTCTGCCACTTGTTTTTGAACTTCTAAGGCGATTTCATCCTTCTTCTCAAACAACTCATCTAGGGTTAACTTTGGTACAGATGAGCGCAAAGCATCTTCAATATAGGATTTGATTTGGGCTTCTGGACGCATCAATTTATAATAGGCATCTGTGACATTGTTTTCATTCACTCGATACTGAGTTGCCACATTCATCGTTACAAATACATTATCTTGCGTCTTTGTCTCTACAACGATTTCACTCTGCAACAAGCGTAGTTGTACTCTTGCCGCAATTCTATCAATCCCAAAGGGAGCCCGCAAATGAATACCACTATTGCTCAACTTTTGGTATTTACCAAAGCGTTCTATGATAGCGACAGATTGTTGTCGAACCACATACACAGAACTAACCATAATCACTGATGCAATCACCACTAAAAACAATAAAACAAGTAAAATTTGTAAAACCATGGGAATCTCCCCCTTTCATCACCCTCATTATAACACCATCGTTATCATTACGCAAATAATATGATAATAATTTTATTTTAGTTTAAACTAACATATTATACAATGTTTCATTTCCATTCAAATTAATATAAGACGGGTCAAACTTTTCCATTCGATGAATCAATCCAGCATAATCATGCTTATTGGCAAGAGCAATCCCAATCAATACAGGGCCTGTCCCCTTGCTTGCTCGTTTGATATATTCAAAACGAGTGATGTCATCATTTGGCCCCAAAATGTCATTTACAAACTCTCGGAGAGCTCCTGGACGCTGTGGGAAATTCACTACAAAGTAATGCTTGATTCCATCGTAAATCAAGGCACGTTCTTCCATCTCTGGCATGCGGTTGATATCGTTATTTCCTCCAGAAATAATACAACAAATCGTCTTGCCTTTGATATAGTCTGATAAAACTTCCAAGGCTGCAACACTAGCAGCCCCTGCTGGTTCCGCTACAATTCCTTGCTTGGAATAAAGATCAATCAAGGTTTCAGAAATCAAGCCCTCGTCCACCCCAATCAGCGTTTCAACATTCTTACGGGTCGCTTCATAGGTCAACTGTCCAACCTTCTGTACGGCTATCCCATCGGCAAACTTATCAATTTCTTTGAGTTTAACTGGTCCCCCAGCCTCAAAGGCAGCTTTCATAGAGCGAGCACCATTAGCTTCTACACCAATTACTTCGATAGCGGGATTGGTTTCTTTGATATAGGTCGAAACCCCTGCAATCAGTCCGCCACCACCTACCGGAACTAGTACTGTATCAAAATCAATAGAATCTTTACGAGCTTCTTCAAGAATTTCATAGGCTACAGTCCCTTGACCTGCTTGGACATGAGCATCATCAAAGGGATCAATGAAGGTGCGGTTTTCCGACAGTGTAAACTCTTGAGCTGCTTTAGCTGAGGCATCAAAGGTATCTCCAACTAGTTTAATGGTCACGAAGTCTCCACCAAAAAAGCGGACCTGTCCAATCTTTTGTTGCGGTGTTGTGATGGGCATAAAGATGGTTGCAGGAATCTTCATCTCATTACAAGTATAGGCGACGCCTTGGGCGTGATTTCCTGCAGAGGCACAGACTACACCACGCTCACGTTCTTCTTTTGTTAATTGAGAAATGGCATAATAGGCTCCGCGAATCTTAAAAGAACGAACACGCTGGGCATTTTCCTTCTTCAAATAAATCTTAGCACCATACTTCTCTGATAAATAATGATCATAATCAAGTGGAGTATTGACTACTACACCACTCAATACTTTGTGGGCTTTCACCACGTCTTTTGCACTTAGCATTGTCTCCTCCTCAAATACTGTTTAAGATAAAAAGCGAGTTAGGTACCCCCAACTCGCCTTCTGTTTTTCTTCACAAGAATTAGTTGTAGATTTTGAATGCGTCGTCGTCATTTTTACCAACGAATGGCATTGCTTTACGCAATTCAGCACCAACTTTTTCAATTTCAAGGTTAGCTGCTTGTTCACGGTAAGCAGTCAATTTTGGACGTCCAGCCTTGTAGTCATTTACAAAGTCATTTGCAAATTTACCATTTTGGATATCTGCCAAAACAGCTTTCATGTTTTCTTTGACTTGCTCAGTAATCACACGTGGACCTGATACATAGTCACCGTATTCAGCAGTGTTTGAAATAGATTGACGCATTTTCTTGAATCCACCTTCATAGATCAAGTCAACGATCAATTTCATTTCATGAAGAACTTCAAAGTAAGCCAATTCTGGGGCGTATCCTGCTTCTGTCAAGACTTCAAAGCCTGCTTCGATAAGGGCAGTCAAGCCACCACAAAGTACGGCTTGTTCACCAAACAAATCTTCTTCAGTTTCTTCTTTGTAAGTTGTTTCAAGTAAACCAACACGAGCTGCTCCAATACCTTTACACCAGTCCATAGCAATGTTTTTCGCATTTCCTGTAGCGTCTTGGTAGACTGCATAAAGAGCTGGCACACCAAATCCTTCTTCGTAAGTACGACGTACCAAATGTCCTGGTCCTTTAGGAGCACACATGAAGACATCCACATCTGCAGGTACTTTGATAAATTCAAAGTGGATGTTGAAACCATGAGCAAATCCAACTGCATTTCCAGCTTCTAAGTTTGGAGCGATTTCTGCTTCGTACAATTCTTGTTGGATTTCGTCTGGTGCCAAGATCATGATAACGTCAGCCAATTTAGTTGCTTCTGCTACTGTATAAGTGTCAAATCCATCTTCTTTTGCTTTGTCAAAAGATTTACCAGGACGTACACCGATGATGACATCACGACCTGAGTCACGCAAGTTTTGCGCATGCGCATGTCCTTGTGAACCATAACCGATTACGGCGATTTTTTTACCATCAAGCGCTGCTACTTTAACATCTTTTTCGTATTCCATTTGAACTGCCATAGTTTTTCTCTCTTTTCTATTTTTTATTGCCTTTTAGGCTGGTTTAACAAACTTATGCTGGATTTTATACTCAATAAAAATCAAAGAGTATTAGTCGCGGGTAAATCCAGTTGCACCCGTACGAGCGATATTTTTAATACCGTATGGTCGAATCACTCGCAATAAAGCTTCACTCTTCTCAGCATTTCCAGTCATCTGAATAGTGATTGAGCTTGGAGCCACATCTACTACCGTTGCACGGAAAGGTTGGATAATGGCCAAGATTTCTGCACGCTTTTCAGCAGGAGCAGATACCTTCACCAAGATAACTTCTCTTTCCAAGTGTGGTTTATCTGTGATATCTCGAATGCGAATCACATCAATCTGACGATTGAGCTGTTTAATGATTTGCTCTACTTCATCATGAGAAGCTACATCAATAATGATGGTGATACGAGATACATTGGGGTTCTCTGTCGCACCAACTGAGATACTCTCAATGTTGACCTGACGACGAGATAGGACACCTGTAAAGCGATTGAGGACTCCCGAACGATTTTGTAGTTTTGCAGTTAACATTCTACGCATGGAACTTCACCCCCAACATCTCATGATTGCTCTTACCAGCTGGTACCATCGGTAAAACCTGTTCCTTACGAGAAATATCCACCTCGATAAACATCGGCACATCCTCCAGAATGACTTCTAGATCCTTCTCTATCGTCTCTGGATTATCAAATTTATAGTTTTTGATACCGTAAGCCTGTGCCATCAGCTGGAAGTCAGGAAGTGTATCAAAGACTGACTCGGAAGTTCTACCCTCATAGAAGGATTCCTGCCACTGACGAACCATTCCTAGTGAGTGGTTATTCAACATGACAACCTTAATCGGCACCTTGTAGATGTTTAGGATTGCTAGCTCTTGGTTGGTCATTTGGAAACCACCATCACCGACAAAAAGGATAACCTCTTTTTCTGGATTTGCAATCTTGGCTCCAATAGCTGCAGGAACTCCGAAGCCCATGGTACCCAAGCCACCTGAAGTTACCAATTGACGTTCATTTTGGTAAGAATAATACTGAGCTGTCCACATTTGGTGTTGACCTACGTCTGTGACAACAATGGCATCTCCATTCGTCAACTCACCGATGCGTTCAATAACGGCCTGAGGCTGAACCACACGTTCTTTCTTATCATAAGAACGAACTCGATTCTTGTCCTTGGTGACTTTTTCAATCCACTTTTCAGTATTGTTATGAACAGTTGGTTCTGCTAGTAGCATCTGCAAGGCTTTCTTAGCATCGCCCACCACTGGAATATCTGCACTGATAATCTTACCAATCTCGGCTGGATCAATGTCGATATGAGCAACCTTGGCATTTTTAGCAAAGGTCTTAGGATTTCCAGTCAAGCGGTCATCGAAACGACAACCAATACTAATCATAAAGTCGGCTTCCGTCATGGCAATATTAGCTGCGAAAGACCCGTGCATGCCTCCCATTCCAAGAAAGAGCGGATGACTCGTCGCAATCGTACCTTGCCCTAAAAGACTGGTCACGACTGGAATTTGGTAACGTTCAGCAAACTCATTGAGTTCTGTAGCTGCTTCTGCATAACTAACTCCACCACCTGCCAATAAAACAGGTTTCTTGGCTTTTGACAATTGCTTCAAGATTTTCTTGATTTGCATGTCATTTGGCTCTAGAGTCGGTTGATAACTTGGCAAATTCACTTCGGGTGAATAGATGAAATCTGTCTCTAAGGCAGATACGTCTTTTGGTAGGTCAATCACGACGGGCCCTGGACGACCTGTCGTTGCGATATGGACAGCTTCCGTAATGATGCGAGGAATATCTGCCGTCTCACGAACTTGGTAATTGTACTTAGTGATTGGCATGGTAATGCCCACGATGTCTGCCTCCTGAAAGGCATCCTTCCCAATCCCTGCACGCGCCACCTGACCTGTAAAGACCAAAAGGGGAACGCTATCACTCATGGCATCTGCAATCCCTGTAATGGCATTTGTAGCTCCCGGTCCACTCGTGACGACAGCAACACCCAACTTTCCAGTTGATTTGGCATATCCTTCAGCTTCGTGCAAACAACCTTGCTCATGGCGTCCTAAAATGTGGCGAATGCCTTTAAAATTATATATCGCATCATAAAAAGGCAAGACAGCACCACCAGGATAGCCAAATATGGTATCAATTCCTAAATCACGAAGTGTTTCCAAAACTAGGTCCGACCCCGTCTTAGGAGATTCTAAACTGATTTTCTCCATTGTTCCCCTTTCTCTTCTCTTAAAAATAGCTTGTTACTATCATACCATTTTTTCAAAAATTTTCAAGATAAAAGAAGCAATTTTCTGAATTTTCTATCTAAAAGTGTATTTATGAATCTTTTTCTCATTTTTATTAACTTTTCTACGGAATTAGGAACCTTTATTTACTTTAATTTATCAAATTAGAATATTTTCTTTCTGGATAAAATTAATAACTCTCTCACTTAGCGACTAAATTTGTATACTATATTCAGCAAAAATGAATAGTTAAAGACAAAAAAAGGAAGCCACCAAGTGACTTCCTTCTATTGCGAAGACAGATTATTCTTCACCTTTGTTTTTCTTAATGATTTCTTCTTGTACTGACTTAGGTACATCTTCGTAGTGGTCAAATACCATCATGAATGTACCACGTCCTTGAGATGCAGAACGAAGAACTGTTGCGTAACCGAACATTTCAGCAAGTGGAACGTAAGCACGAACGATTTGGCTGTTACCGTGTGCTTCCATACCATCTACACGTCCACGACGAGCAGTCACGTGGCCCATAACATCACCAAGGTTTTCTTCTGGAACAGTGATGGTTACAAGCATCATTGGTTCAAGGATAGCTGGTTGTGCAGTCTTAGCAGCCTCTTTAAGTGCAAGAGATGCAGCGATCTTGAAGGCAGTTTCAGATGAGTCAACATCGTGGTATGAACCATCGTAAAGCTTAGCTTTAACGTCAACCATTGGGTAACCTGCAAGAACACCGTTAGCCATAGATTCTACCAAACCTTTTTCAACCGCTGGGATAAATTCACGAGGAACCACACCACCGACGATTGCGTTTTCGAATTCGAATCCTTTACCTTCTTCGTTTGGAGTAAATTCAATCCATACATCACCGAATTGACCTTTACCACCAGACTGACGTTTGAAGAATCCACGTGCTTGAGTAGAAGCGCGGAATGTTTCACGGTAAGATACTTGAGGAGCACCTACGTTCGCTTCAACTTTGAACTCACGACGCATACGGTCAACAAGGACGTCAAGGTGAAGCTCACCCATACCAGAGATAACTGTTTCACCAGTTTCAACGTTTGTTTCAACACGGAATGTTGGATCTTCTTCAGCCAATTTTTGAAGGGCGATACCCATCTTGTCTTGGTCTGCTTTAGATTTTGGCTCAACCATCAATTGGATAACTGGTTCTGGAACGTCGATTGATTCAAGGATGATTTTAGCTTTTTCATCAGTCAATGAGTCACCAGTTGTCGTATCTTTCAAACCAACGGCAGCTGCGATATCACCTGAGTAAACAGTGTCGATTTCTTGGCGGCTGTTAGCGTGCATTTGAAGGATACGTCCGATACGTTCACGTTTACCTTTAGAAGTATTCAATACGTATGAACCTGATTGAAGAACACCTGAGTAAACACGGAAGAACGTCAAACGACCTACGAATGGGTCTGTCATGATCTTGAAGGCAAGAGCTGCGAATGGCTCTTCGTCAGATGCTGGACGAGTTTCTTCTTCATCTGTATCTGGGTTAACACCTTTGATCGCTGGGATGTCAAGTGGGCTTGGAAGGTAGTCGATAACCGCATCAAGCATCAATTGAACCCCTTTGTTTTTGAAGGCAGAACCACACAATACTGGGAAGAATTCAACATTGATAGTAGCTTTACGGATACCCGCTTTCAATTCTTCGTTAGTGATTTCTTCACCTTCGAGGTATTTCATCATCAAATCTTCATCAGTTTCAGCAACTGCTTCGATCAATTTTTCACGGTATTCTTGTGCTTGTTCAAGATATTCAGCTGGAATATCCTCTTCAAGGATATCTGTACCAAGGTCGTTTGTATAGATTTCAGCTTTCATCTTGATCAAGTCGATGATACCACGGAAATCATCTTCAGCACCGATTGGCAATTGGATTGGATGTGCGTTTGCTTGAAGACGGTCGTGAAGTGTGCTTACTGAGTAAAGGAAGTCAGCACCGATTTTGTCCATTTTGTTGGCAAATACGATACGTGGAACTCCGTACTCAGTTGCTTGACGCCAAACTGTTTCAGTTTGAGGCTCAACACCTGATTGTGAGTCAAGAACAGTAACCGCACCGTCCAATACACGAAGAGAACGTTGTACTTCAATTGTGAAGTCCACGTGCCCTGGTGTGTCGATGATGTTTACGCGATGGTTGTTCCATTGAGCTGTTGTCGCAGCAGATGTGATAGTGATACCACGTTCTTGCTCTTGCTCCATCCAGTCCATTTGTGACGCACCTTCGTGAGTTTCACCGATTTTGTGGATTTTACCAGTGTAGTAAAGAATACGCTCAGTAGTTGTTGTTTTACCGGCATCGACGTGAGCCATGATACCGATATTACGAGTTTTTTCAAGTGAAAATTCGCGTGCCATGAGGTTTGTTTCTCCTATTTATTTTTGATTTCTATTCTATTATAACACGATTTTAATAAAAACGGATAGGCAGGACCTACCCGTTCTCAATGTTTATCTTGTTTTTGTTGGTTTCAACTTGTAGACAAGTTGAATTGAACTCGGGCTAGAAGCTCAAGTTAGCTGAGTTGAACTCAATTGAACTCGGGCTAAAAGCTCGGAAAATAGATAAGCTTTCCTAGAATCTTTGATTCTGCGTCAAGCTTTCTAATTTTCAGTCGCTTTTTTAACGCCCTTAGTATCTTATTCTTACCAACGGAAGTGTGCGAAGGCACGGTTAGCTTCAGCCATACGGTGAGTGTCTTCACGTTTCTTAACAGCTGCACCAGTGTTGTTAGCAGCGTCCAAGATTTCTTTTGCAAGACGGTCTTGCATTGTGTGTTCACCACGAAGGCGAGCGATGGTTACCAACCAACGAAGTCCAAGTGTTGTACGACGTTCTGGACGAACTTCAACTGGGACTTGGTAGTTAGATCCACCAACACGACGTGCACGTACTTCAAGTACAGGCATGATGTTTTCCATAGCTGTTTCAAATACTTCAAGTGCATCGTTGCCAGTAGCTTCTTTGATTTGCTCAAAAGCACCGTAAACGATTGAAGCAGCTGTACCACGTTTACCATCAAGCATAACGCGGTTGATAAGACGAGTAACTAGTTGTGAATTGTAAAGCGGATCTGGCAATACGTCACGTTTTGGAGCTCTATTTTTACGACTCATTTCTCTTTATCCCCTTTCCTTATGCTTTTGGACGTTTAGTACCGTATTTAGAACGGCCTTGTTTACGATCGTTAACACCTGCAGTATCAAGTGCACCACGGACGATATGGTAACGTACCCCTGGAAGGTCTTTTACACGTCCACCACGAAGAAGCACCACGCTGTGTTCTTGCAAGTTGTGTCCGATACCTGGGATGTAGGCAGTAACTTCGATAAGGTTGCTCAAACGTACACGAGCAAATTTACGAAGGGCTGAGTTAGGTTTTTTAGGTGTCATTGTTCCAACACGAGTTGCAACACCACGTTTTTGTGGTGAAGAAACGTTTGTTTGAACTTTTTTATGACTGTTGTAACCAACGTTCAAAGCTGGTGATTTAGATTTTTCTACTTTTGATTTACGCGGTTTGCGAACCAATTGGTTAATTGTAGGCATCTACATACTCCTGTGTTTTTTTATTTTTGGTGATGATACACTTGGTGACAGCTACCATCTGTGTGTACTTTTGCAACATTTGTCAGCACGTCCCTGTACACTTTTGAGAGACCAAAAGTAAAAAGTACCGTCTATTATTGTAACACAATTTTTCCTTCATTGTCAAGATATTTTTCATTTTTATTCTGATCTTTTCACTCTTTGACACTAGCTTTCACCGCTTTTCTAAACCAGAAAAGGAGGCGATTTGCCTCCTCCTTTCTAGTATGGTTTTCCTTTGATTCAAGTTGTCATTTCGGAATTGTTTAACCCTTCTTATCAAAGCCAACCAGATTCTTTTGCAATGTTGGCTGCCTCCGTTCGATTACTAGCCTCTAGTTTCGAAAGAATATTGGTGACATAGTTTCGGACGGTTCCATTTGATAGATAGAGTTGGTCTGCGATTTCTTGGTTAGACAAGCCCTGAGCAATTCCCTTTAAAACAGCGATTTCTTGCTCTGTTAACGGATTGGGATGCGTCATCACTACTTCCATCAATTCAGGTGAATATTCCTTACGTCCTTCAAGGACAGTGTGTAAGGTTTGCATGAGGTCTGCAATGCTCCTTTCTTTCAAGACATAGGCATCTACTCCAGCCTTGATTGCACGTTCAAAATAGCCAGGGCGCTTGAAGGTCGTCACCACAACCACCTTTGTTTCTGGCTTTTCTGCTCGTATCCACTCCAAAACTTCGAGGCCTGTCTTAACAGGCATCTCTACATCAAGAATGGCGATATCAACAGACTCTTTTTCTAGGAGTTGGATTGCTTCTTGGCCATCCTTGGCTTGTAGGACAGACTCCACATCTGGTTGAAAGGTAAGCAACTGGCACATAGCATCTCGCAACATACTTTGATCTTCTGCAACAAGTAGTTTCATCTTAGTTTCTCTCCTTATAAGGTAGTCGAACCTGCACTTCTGTTGGACACTTCTGACTGATCACCCTTACCTCTCCCGAAAATGGAAGGACACGATCTCGAACGGTATGGAGTTCATCTCCTTTTAGAGAAGCAAAGCCACAGCCATCATCTCTCACTGTTAGAATGAGTTCCTTCTCAGTTCGTTCTAATTTCAAGTAAGCTTTCGATGCTTTGGCATGTTTGATGATGTTGGTCACTAACTCGAGTAAAATCATGGAGGCCGTTGATTCTAATTCCTGAGTTAGGCTAGCTGTATCTAGTTGGTGATTGATTTCCGTTTCAATTCCTGCAATTTCCAGCATTTTTTTAACAGTCGTAAATTCGGAAGCAAGGGTTCTGGTTTTAAGATTTTCGATAATTGTACGAACTTCATTCATGGATTCTTTGCTGATCTGATGAATTTCTTTTAATTCTTTTTCCACTTGAGGATAGGCCTGCATTTGAAGAAGCTGGAGGGCAAGGTCCGTCTTCACACTCAGCATGGCAAAAGTATGACCTAGACTGTCATGAAGATCCTGACCGATACGACTGCGTTCATTTTCAGCCAAGAAAAGATTAAGCTTGGCATTTTGCTTTCTCTTTTCTTCTTTTAATTCTTCTGTCGTTCGAATTCGATAGAGACCAAAAGTCAAGGCATCAGAAAAGACAAAAGTCACTAAGAAAAAGAGCAGTTGCCAGGGACTAACTTGATCGACCATATAAATCCCTGCCAAAATTAACGGTTGCAAGACAATAAAACTGACAAAACGCCAAGAGTGAAAAGAAATCTCATCCAGTTGGTAAATAAGGAGATTGGATAAATAAAAGATAAACCAAGCAAAGCTCGCATTCAGCCAGACGGAACTGTAAAAAATGTAAGCAAACATGATCCACCAAGCCAGCCACTGCACAGTGCGATTCTGACTGACTAAAACCGAATAGAAAGCTAGGACAAATAGTAGAGTCCATAACAAGGTTAAAAGCGGGTACTCTCCAACGATGACACCCGCTATAGGAAAGATGATAAACACTGTTGAAATATGAAACATATAATGAGTGTTTTTTAATTTTTCCAACATAGATTTATTTTACCTCGATCCGTTTTTTCAGTTGAATGACCAAGACACCAAAGAAAACTGTATAACCTAGTACAACCAAGGCGGCAAGAATGTTAAACTCGTGGTGCTCCAAATAAGTAGAGACAACCTGCATCAGTTGATAGGTTGGGGTCAGTTTTCCAATGGATTGGAGCCATTCTGGGAAGGAACTCAAAGGGAACCAGAGTCCACCGAGGACAGCCAAAGCAATATAGGCAATATTTCCAATAACCGTCATCAATTGAGCACTGGGAAGCAAACTCACCAAGACCCCCATGCTGATAAAGACCACGCTTCCGACCAGCAACATAACTCCAATCACCAACCAATCAAGCCAAGGAAGAGTTACTCCACGGACAAAATGACCAACTGAAAAGACAACTATAATTGATAACAAGAAAGTCAGTAGAGTACTGAACAGTTTTGATACATAATATTCTACCATAGAAACAGGAGAATGTTGAATCAATTTTTGCCAGTTGTTTGTCTTATCAGACTCGAGTGTACTAGGGATACTGAAAAAGGCGCTTGACATGATACTAAAGAGCGTCATGGCAAAAAGATAGGCTTGAAGAACAATTTCTGGAATATCTGACCCTGACATCATACCAGAAAATATAAGATAAAACACACTTGGGAGTCCGATGGAAAGCAAGTAGTAGACGGCTTGCCGTTTCATTTGAATGATTTCCACTTTCATGAGACTTGTCATATTTTTCATCGTCAATCTCCTTTAATCTTGAGTCGTTTCGAAGATACTGTCTAAGAGAGTTCGATTGCGAACTTCAATTTCTTCGATCGTGCAGCCCTGTTCTTGCAAGGCTTTCCATACCTGGCTAGCTTCTTTGGTTGTGAAGGAAAGAGCATTTTGCTTGATTTCAAGCTCTTGAACCTGGTCCAAAGTGCTGATAAATTCCTGATAAGTTAGAGGTAACGTAAAATGTTTTTCTTGTTCTTCACCACGCATGGCATAAGGCGTCGTATCGCGAATCAATTCTCCCTTATGGAGAACCAAAATGCGGTCAGCCGTATGCTCCACCTCTTCGATATAGTGAGAAGAATAGACAATGGTGACACCTTTTTTCTTTAACTGATTGACAATTTCCCAAAAATGCTGACGTGTCGAGGTATCCATGGCAGCAGTTGGCTCGTCTAAAAATAGAATTTTCGGACGACCTATTAAAGACAACACAAAAGAGAACAAACGTTTTTGCCCACCAGACAACTTGCCCGCTAGTTGATTTTTCTGCTTGTCTGAGAATCTTAGCAAGTCATCAATTTCTTTGTCTGAAAGGCTGTCGGGATAAAGTGACTTGAAAAATGATAGAAGTTCTTTCACTTTCAAGCTTTGAACAACTGCATTTTCTTGAGGCAAGACAGAAATAAGCTGCTTTAATCGAGGATCTGTTGGAGCAAAGCCTTGAATGGCGACCTGACCTGAGCTCATGAACTTGTCCCCCAAGAGGCAATCAATCAAGGTTGTTTTTCCTGCTCCGTTAGGCCCAATCAAGGCGACACATTCACCATGATGGATTTCAAAAGAGATGTTCCGCAAGATCTCCTTGTCTTTTATTTTCTTACTCAATTTCTCAACTTTAATCACAGTCATGAGATTCTCCTTTCAACCACTTCATTCCCATAGGGAAAACAACGAAAATCATAAATCCAAAACCCCAAGCACCACGAATAAATTGGCGAAGCAAGGTTTGGTCAAACCAACCAGTAAACATTTCCACTAACCATACTAAGAGTGACAGGCCGATAAAGAGATAGATGATTGTTTTTTTCATTCCTCAAACTCCTTTTTCACATCTCTGACCAATTTCAAACCTTCTCTGACAAGCCAAGACATCATTCCAAAGCCAGCAAAGAGCTCCCAAGGAAAATGGTAGAAACCCTCGTCCAATCCTGAAAACATGAGATAGGTCATAACTCCTGCTGCTACTAAACTCACTGCGACAATCATTTTATTTTTCATTTCTTCTTCCTCCATTTCATACTTCAATTATAGTCCTTTGAAGTTAGAGGAGCTAGATGCTTCTGTCACTAGGAAATATGACAAATGTCATAAAAAAAGAAAGTTGCAAAATCAACTTTCTTTTTAATCGATTAAATTTTTATTCCACACTGAAAAGATATGGATATACAGGTTGTTGACCTTGGTGAATCTCTACTTCAACATCTTCAAATTCCTCTGCGATTTCTTGGGCGATTTGGTTAGCCAATTCTTCACTTCCATCTTCACCAATATAGAAGGTTACGATTTCACTATCTTCGTTCAACATATGTTTCAATGTTTCTGTCAAGGTTTGATGCATGTCAGGGTTTGACACGAGGATTTTCCCATCGACCATACCAAGATTGTCATTTTCATGAATTGCTAATCCATCGATAGTTGTATCACGAACGGCTGTTGTTACACTACCACTTACGACATCACCAAGGGCTGCAGTCATACGTTCTTTGTTTTCTTCGATTGATTTGCTTGGATCAAAGGCAAGAAGACTGGTCAACCCTTGAGGAATTGTACGTGCTTCTACAACAACAGCAGGTTGTTCAAGCACTTCAGCCGCAGACTGAGCTGCCATAAAGATATTTTTGTTGTTTGGCAAGAAGATGATGTTGCGAGCATTGACCTGTTCAACAGCCTTGATAAAGTCTTCTGTTGAAGGGTTCATCGTCTGCCCACCTTCGATGACATAATCCACACCTTGGGCACGGAAGATATCTGCTAAACCTTGACCAGCTACTACTGCGATAAGGGCATACTCTTTTGTTTCAGCAGGCTTGTTTCCTTGAGTTGCTTCTTTTTCAACTTGCGCCTCGTGTTGATTACGCATATTGTCCACTTTTACCTTGATCAAGCTACCATATTTGAGACCTTCTTGCATGACAAGACCTGGATCTTCTGTATGGACGTGAACTTTGACGATTTCATCATCATTGACAACAAGTAGAGAGTCACCTAAGTCATTCAAGTAGTTACGGAATTCATCGTAGTCAAAGTCCTTAGAATAAGTTGGACCTTGTTTGAGAGCTACCATGATCTCTGTACAGTAACCGAAGGTAATATCCTCAGTTGCCACATGCCCTGCTACAGACTTGTGGTGCTCTGCATTGATCATTTCACTCATGTTGGCAGGAGTCGCTACAAAGTCTTCAGAAGCACTGTATTCACCAGTAAGAGCTGAAAGGAAGCCTTCGTAGATGAAGACCAAACCTTGACCACCTGAGTCTACCACACCAACTTCCTTAAGGACTGGAAGCATTTCTGGTGTCTTAGCCAAAGCTGCTTTCGCGCCTTCCAAGGCTGCACGCATGACCTCAACAGTATCATCTGTTTGCTCCGCTTTTTTCTTGGCACCAATGGCTGCACCACGAGAAACTGTTAAAATAGTTCCTTCGACTGGTTTCATAACTGCTTTATAAGCTACTTCGACACCGGATTGGAAGGCAAGAGCCAAGTCTTGACCTGTTAATTCATCTTTTTCCTTGATAGCCTGAGAGAAGCCACGGAAGAGCTGAGAAGTGATAACCCCTGAGTTCCCACGCGCACCCATCAAGAGCCCTTTGGCAAGAATGCTCGCTACTTCTCCAACTGTAGAAGCAGGCTTGTCTGCTACTTCTTTGGCACCATTTTCAATGGTCATTCCCATGTTTGTCCCAGTATCTCCATCTGGAACTGGAAAGACGTTTAATGAATTGACATATTCTGCTTGCTTATTCAAACGAGTTGATGCAGCCTGCACCATCTCTTGGAATAAACTGGTAGTAATTTTTGACACGATTATTCTCCTACAACTTTGATATTTTGAATGTAGACATTCACAGTCTGAGCAGTAATTCCTAGTTGATTTTCTAAACTAAAACGAACACGCTCTTGAATGTTTTTTGACACTTCGCTTATCTTTACTCCGTAGCTCAATACGGTATAAACATCAACTGCAATGCTACCATCTTCGGCTGCCTTCACGACAACACCCTTAGAATAATTTTCCTTACCAAGGAGGGCTTGGAAATTGTCTTTGAGGGCATTTTTACTAGCCATACCGACCACTCCAAAAATCTCGGTTGCGGCACCACCTACTACGGTTGCAATCACTTCATCTGTCAGTTCGATTTGACCATCTTTTGTATTAATTTTTACAGTCATTTTTTTTACCTCAACTAGTTGATACTCTATTTTATCATATTTCAGCCCAAGTGTAAAAGCAGAATGCTGTATTGGCGGATATTTACTCTATTTTTCAAATGATTTTATCCATAGAGCAAAAGAAAAAGACCTAAGCGGTCTTTTCATCTTTATTAAACGCGTTCAACTTTACCTGATTTCAAAGCACGAGCTGAAGCCCAAACTTTTTTAGGTTTACCATCGATAAGAACAGTAACTTTTTGAAGGTTTGGTTTTACGGCACGTTTTGTTTGGTTCATCGCGTGTGAACGGTTGTTTCCTGATACAGTCTTACGACCTGTAAAGTAACATACTTTAGCCATTGTGTTTTCCTCCTATTAGATCTAATATAGCGGATGTGCTAGCACCACATACCGTACTATGTTATCACACTTTCTCGAATTTATCAAGGGCCTAAACTATTTTTTTATTTAACGTAAACAACTCCAAGTTTACCAAAAGCGACTTCCCCACGGATAATCAAGGTTTTGTTTGTTGGCGCTACAGGAGCATCTGCCTTAGCTGCACCAAAGGAGGTTTCTACTTTCAAATCGACACGCCAGTGTTGTGGAACATAGACAGTTGCATTCCCGAAGGCCACTTCAATATTTAAAGTTGCAAAATCACCTAACATCTCTGCATTATCATAGTAGATTTTTGCATCTCCAAAAGCAACTTCAACTTGGTCATCTACAAGATCTTGATCTTGCTTATAGAAGGTCCCACTACCAAAAGCGACTTCCTTATCCGTGATGACTGTTCGTTCACCGTTGTACCACCATTTTTTCCCGTACCAAAACTTACTTGAGCGAGTGAGATATCCGACACCTAGCACTGCTAAGATACTAGCCCAAAACAAAGACTGGTTTGGAATAGGCAAAATGTTATAAAAATGATTGGCAATCATGAGGGCTACTAGAGCGGTAAAAACTGCCGATGTTAGATGACGACGAAGCAAAGCCTCAACTGATTGGTAGGCAAAAAAGACGATACCGATCAAGGGCCATATTTTGCCATCCAAAGAAGGGATTCCAAAATTTCCTTGCAGCAAGATCCAGGCTGCTAAAACCAATAAAATAATACCAAATGCTTTCTTTTTCATGTTTTTTACCTCATGTTTCTTAGATTTTCTTTTAGGAGGGACTGGTAATGTCGTGAGACATGAACCTCCTTGTGCGTCTGATAAAAGGAAATGGTGCCCGTTCCTGAAAAGGACTTGTCCACTGAGTAAATCTGACGGATGTTTGCAATGGTCGACTTGGATACCCGACTGAAATAGCGAGGCAAGATGGTCTCCAACTCATAGAGCTTGAGGCGAACCTCATAGGCTTCTTTCTGGGTATGGGCGTAGATCTTGCTCCCTTCTGTTTCAAAGAAGAGAATTTCTGACAGGTCTAGATAATATTCACCTGTTCCCTTGTAAAAAGTTAACCTCGGAGCCTTTGACTCTTGCAAGAGCCGTTGCAAGTCTGCAATTTCATCTGTCAAAGCAGGGGTCTTGATGACAATTTCAGTCTCCTCTAAATTGCCGTCAATCTCAATTCGTAACTTCATCACATCTCCTTTCTGACTCTACTATATCAAAGCTAAGTTAGGAATACAAGGGTAAAAAAGCAAGTGGTCAATATGAAGCAGTAAGTGGTTGTAGGACTAGCTTAACTTACATGTCAGAATGGGAAGAAAAGGAACCCCCACACCAGACCGCAAATATAGCCAACCAAGACGTCCTTTGGATAATGCACACCCCCTAAAACCCTCACCAATCCCAGCAAAGCTGAAAAGAGCAGGCATGCTAAGCCAACAGGTAGACTAGCATGCAGACAGGCCATGGAGATGATGGTTGCCGAAAAGACATGGCGACTGGGCATCGACTGTCCCGAACTATCCTTTTCAAGCAGAGGACTGATGTCCCAAGTTTCATAAGGTCGCGGGTGGTTGATTTTCTTACGAAAAAGAGACAAAATCACAAAGCCCGAGGCAGGGATAAACAAATAAATCCCAACTTGCTGACCCAGTCCTAGTTTCAGGTAAGTGGTGACTAGCAAAATCAGATAGACCAGGGGCATGGTGACTGTCATCAAGCGATTAAAACTGCGTAACAGAAATAGAAGGGTGGGATGACTGGTGAGCCTGGAGCTGATATTTCGATACCATTCTTGATAATTTTTCATTTATACTTCTCATTCATTACCTTGTTTTTGTCTACCGGTGAGGCATTTGTCTTCTAGTATAGTGCAGAAAAAGAAGGCCGTCAAGCCTTCTTTAGATTTATTCTTCTGCTTCGTCTTCTGTAAATTGACTATTGTACAAGTCAGCGTAGAAGCCACCTTGCGCCATCAACTCCTCATGGTTTCCTTGCTCAATGATATTGCCATCTTTCATGACAAGAATCAAGTCGGCATTACGAATAGTTGACAAGCGGTGGGCGATGACAAAGGAAGTTCGACCCTCCATCAAACGGTCCATAGCTTTTTGAATCAACTCCTCTGTACGTGTGTCGACTGAGGATGTCGCTTCATCCAAAATCAAGAGCGGTGCATCTTTCAACAAAGCACGAGCAATGGTTAAGAGTTGTTTTTGTCCGACAGACAAGGTCACGGTATCGTCCAAGATAGTGTCGTAACCGTCTGGCAAGGTCATGATAAAGTGGTGGATTCCCACAGCCTTGCTGGCTTCCATCATCCGCTCATCACTGATGTCTGTCTGATTATAGATCAGGTTCTCTCGAATCGTTCCCTCAAAGAGCCAAGTGTCTTGCAAGACCATTGAAAAGGCATCGTGTACTTCCGAGCGCTTCATGTCCTTGGTATCAACACCATCAATACGGATGCTTCCCTCATCAATCTCATAGAACTTCATCAAAAGATTGACAATGGTTGTCTTACCAGCTCCAGTCGGTCCAACGATTGCGACCTTTTGACCTGCATGAGCTGTCGCAGAAAAGTCATGGATGATGGTGCGCTCTGGTGTATAGCCAAAGGACACGTGATCAAAGACTACTTCCCCTTTCATGTTGCTCAATTGTCTTTCCTTATGAGATTCATCTTGCATCTCTGCTTCAGCCAAAAATTCTAATACACGAGTCATGGCTGCACTCGCTTGTTGCAAGCTCGTAATCCCTTGGGCAATCTGTGACAGAGGTTGAGAGAAGGTCCGTACGTAAATCATAAAGGCTACGATAATCCCTATAGTGATATGCCCTTCTAACGCCAGCGCGGCCCCAACGATGATGACTAATACATAACTAAAGTTCCCAACAAAAATCATGGCTGGCATCATGATACCAGAGATAAATTGAGATTTCCAGATACTGTCATGCAAGTCTTGGTTTAAACCAGCAAATCTCGCTTTGGAGGTATCTACTGCGTTGTAGCTGGTCACTACATTGTGTCCAGAGTACATCTCTTCCACATAACCATTGACGGCTGCTAGATTATTTTGTTGAGCTTTAAAATAACCCTGTGACTTGGCCATGATTACGGAAACCGCTGCAAAACCAACAAGGGTTGATACAACGGTTACCAATGCCAAAATCCAGTTCATCCCAAACATGGTCACCAAGACAGCAATCAACAAGAAACTAGCTGAAAGAACTGTCCCTAGACTTTGGTTGAGAGATTGCGCTGCTGTATCCACATCATTGGTCACGCGCGAAAGGGTATCTCCTTGTGAATGACGGTCAAAATAGCCAAGTGGCAAACGATTAATCTTTTCAGCGATAGCCGTCCGCAAGCGTTTTGAAAAATGTTGGATACTCGTTGAAAAGATATAGGCCTGTGTATAGTTAAGGATGGCGCCAAATACATAGAGAATCACTAAAAAGCTAGCAATACTTGACACAGCCTCTAAATCAATTCCTGTCATCAAGCCATCTGAAATCAAGTTAGTAATTTCTTTAATCTTAGTTGGACCATAAACGGTAATGATACTTGAAATGACTGCAGCCACAACTGCTATTAGGAGAGGGAGTTGGAGGCCTGCCATATAAGGTTTGCACTGTTTCCAGACCGAAACTTTTTTATTTTCCATGTTCCAATTCCTCCTTCGATAGTTGTGAGTAGGCAATTTCTTGGTAGACTTCGTTGGTTGCAAGAAGTTCCTTGTGGGTGCCTTGTCCCACGACTTTACCTTGATCCAAAACTAAGATCAGGTCGGCGTCCATAATAGTAGAAATCCGTTGCGCTACGATGAGCTTGGTCATGGATTTTGTTTTCTCAGCTAGCTCTTGGCGAAGGACACGATCTGTCTTGTAGTCCAAGGCTGAGAAAGAGTCATCAAAGATGAGAATCTCTGGTTTACGAGCCAAGGCACGCGCAATGGCCAAACGCTGTCTTTGACCTCCTGAGAAGTTGGTTCCACCTTGGGCTACTTCTGATGCAAGACCTGCTTCCTTATCCTCTATGAAGCTTTTAGACTGGGCCAATTCAAGGGCTTGCCACATAGTAGCTTCGCTTAGAGGAGTTTCTTTGCTCTTACCAAAATCTAAGTTCTCCTTGACATCTCCAGAAAAGAGCACAGCTTTTTGAGGAATATAACCAACCTTGTTGCGCAAATCTTCCAAGTCATAGTCTTGAACATTAACTTCGTCCACTAGGATTTCTCCATCTGAAACGTCGTAAAAACGAGGTAAGAGGTTGACTAGGGTGGACTTACCTGATCCAGTCGATCCAATGAAGGCTACGGTTTGACCCGCTTCTGCTTTGAAAGTGACATGTTCCACGACTGCTTCAGAATTTTTAGAGTAGCGGAAAGTCACATCACGGAATTCCACTTGTCCTTGAATTAAAGGATCCGCCGTCTGTGCATGACTAGGATTTTCAATAGAAGGATGCAGATCCAATACTTGATTGATACGTCCTGCCGAAACCAAGGTACGAGGAAGAACGATAAAGAGTGCTCCCATGAGAAGGAAGCCCATCACGACCTGCATAGCATAGGACATGAAGACCACCATATCACTAAAGAGTGGCAAACGTTCTGCCAAACTTGCGTCGTTGATGATATAGGCACCAATCCAGTAAATGGCTAAACTTAGTCCACTTGAAATGGCCATCATGATCGGGTTCATAATCGCCATCAATCGATTGACAAAGAGGTTGAGACGCGTCACTTCATCATTGGCTGCTTCAAATTTTTCATCTTGGTAATCTTCCGCATTGTATGCACGAACAACTCGAATCCCAGTCAAGCTTTCACGAGTGATGCTATTGAGTTTATCTGTCAATTTTTGGATGACAGATTGTTTTGGAAAGGCCAGAGTCATGAGAATAGTGGTCATCAAGACATTCACAATAACAGCCACAACGACTGCCCAGAGCCAGTATTCCGACTTCCCAAGGATTTTTCCAATGGCCCAGATGGCCATGATAGGCCCACGAGTCACTACCTGTAAGCCCATAGTAAAGAGCATCTGAATCTGAGTGATATCATTGGTCGTCCGAGTCAAGAGACTTGGGATTGAAAAACGTTTGATCTCTGTCTGCGAAAAATCCAAAACCTGATGAAATACATCAGTGCGTAGATGGGTTGTATAGGATGCTGCAACGCGAGCGGCAAAGAAACCAACCATAACAGATGAAAAGAAAGCCAATAAAGACAAACCAATCATCTTCGCAGCTGGTGACCAGAGTGCATCCAACTGCGTTCCAGACGTTCCAAGTAACTCTGTAATTTGTGAAATGTAGGTCGGTACCTCTAACTCGAGATAGACCGAGAAACAAGTGAAAAGAATCGTAAGGACAATCATCCCCCACTCTTTTCCTGTAATACGTTTAGCGAGTTTCTTCATTCTCTCCTCCTATCTTCTCAACATTTTCTTGCAACTGACCGAGGACCTTTTCAAAAATTGCCAAGTCCGACTTTGAAACACCCTCTAGCAGACTCTGATCAATCCGATCAAAAAAAGCCTTAACTTCTTGCATCTGCGAACGCGATTTATCCGTCAAGCGAACAAACTTTGCCCGCTTATCACTCGGGCTGACCTCTAGCTCAACCAAACCATTTTGTACCATGCGCTTGACTAGATTACTCGCAACAGATTTAGTAATATTGAGTTCCTGCTCGATATCCTTAATTAAGACCAGATTTTCAGACTGTTCTTGGCAATCTAAAAAACGCAGAACCTGCCCCTGCGGTCCACCCATAAATTCAATGCCACATCGCTTGGCTTCTTTCTGTACCATCAGATGAACCTGGTGTCCAAAGCGTTTAAACATCAACATTGGCTTGTCCATGATTGCTCCTTTCTCACGATTGAATATAGTTCTCAGGAGAACTAATTAAGTTTCCATGAGAACTATTTTATCACTTTCAGAAGAGATGTCAAGAAAAAAGTTTCCTAGAGAACTATTTTAGTCTGAATTGACATTGGAGAATATTTTCTCTATAATAAACACTAGCTACCGTGGATAGGAATCCATTCACTCGATGAAGGGAGAAAACGTTCAAATGAAACCAGAAGAACAAAAAGTTTTAGGGATTTTAGCAACCATTTTTGGAGCCATCGCACTTTTAGGGTCCTGGATCCCGTTTATTAACTATCTATCGTTTTTCATCGCTATTGTCGCGTTGATCTTAGGTATTATCGGACTTATTGCCAATCTCAAAAAACGGAAAACAATGGCCATTATCGGAACATCTCTCGCAGTTGCTTCTGTTGTACTTTTCTTTACGACCCAGATACTGTACGCTAATGTCTACAAAGATTTTATCAGAGAGTTTAACCGTTCCTATAGAGAAGCTAGTTCCTCAATGGAACGCGACTTGACAGATGATACCATTGATTCACTCCCCGAAGATGAGGAAGAAGACGATACCTTCACTTGGACACAAGAACAGTTCGACGCTTTAATTGAAGGTGACCTTGATAACAAAGGAAAAGGTGGTACCAACTACAAGGATATTATCAAAAAACACGGACTGCCAGACTCCGAGTTTGATTCCACTATTGAGGGCTACGACACAAAGAAAATTACCTATATTGGCATTGATGATAGAATCAAGACCGTTACTCTAACCTTTGTAAAACAGGATAATGGTCAACTCTTACTAGTTCATAAAATAGCTGTAGGCCTAGGAGAAAGCCAGCAGCAAAGAGATTCTGGAACCAGAATCTAATCTCAAATATAAAAAGCGAACAGCTAGCAAGTCTGTTCGCTTTTTTATTAGAATCCATCGACATTTGTGTAGATCTTTTGGACGTCCTCATCATCCTCAAGAACGCTGTAAAGTTTTTCAAAGGTTTCCAAATCTTCACCTGACAACTCAACTTCTGACTGAGGAATCATTTCCAATTCAGTCACTTGAAATTCTTCAATACCAGACTCACGAAGGGCAACGATAGCCTTATGAAGGTCTGTTGGAGCTGTGTAAACAGTGATTGTTCCTTCTTCCGCTTCTACATCATCCACATCAATATCTGCTTCAAGCAACAATTCAAAGATAGCATCCGCATCATCACCAGCAAATACGATAACACCCTTGTTGTCAAAGAGGTAAGAAACAGAACCTGAAGCACCCATGTTTCCGCCATTTTTACCAAAAGCAGCACGAACGTTCGCAGCTGTACGGTTGACGTTTGAAGTCAAGGTATCCACAATCAGCATAGAACCATTTGGTCCAAATCCTTCGTAACGTCCTTCTGTAAAGGTTTCGTCTGTGTTTCCTTTTGCCTTATCGATAGCCTTATCAATAACGTGTTTCGGCACTTGCGCTTGTTTAGCACGATCGATAACGAATTTCAAAGCAGTGTTTGATTCTGGATCTGGTTCCCCTTTTTTAGCTGCTACATAGATTTCTACACCAAATTTTGCATATACTTTAGAGTTAGCTCCATCTTTAGCCGTTTTCTTGGCTACGATATTGGCCCATTTACGTCCCATTAGGAATCTCCTTTTTTCACATTTTAATCTTTCTTATTATAACACAAGTCTAGCTGATTTTCACTAGAGGAAATGGATTTTCTTTTGCAAAGCAAGCTAGGCTTTCCCTCCGACTGCCACGATTTTCTTGCCTTCTTTTATCCAAGGGTGTCGGGAAAGGGAGAAGTAAAGTTGGACAGTCATCACAACCCAGAGTAGCGGTTCACAGAGAATAACACCTGTATAGCCTGTCCAAGGAATAATCCAAGCTACGAAAATAATTTTCCCAAACAATTCTATAAAGCTAGATATAAGTGGCAAAAGTTTTTGGCCTAGTCCCTGCAAGCTATTTCTATAAATCAATAAAAGGCTTAAAAATGGATAGAATACCGAACTGATACATAAGTACAAGGTCCCGTTTTCTACCAAATAGCTGTCTGTCGAACTCGCCAAGAAAGAAACTAGGCTAGGACTGGCAAAAAATAGGAAAACACAGGCAAAGGCCGCCCAAGACATACTCAAATAGCTCCCTAAACGAAGACCTTGAACAATACGTTCGGGACGTTTCGCCCCAAAGTTTTGAGAGATAAAAGTCGTCATCGATGCTGAAATAGCTGTCATTGGCAGCAAGGCAAAGGCCATGATTCGCCGTGCTGCCGTTTGAGCACTGATAATGACTGCACCAAAACTATTGACAGAGGATTGCAAAATGACACTTCCGATAGAGACGATTGACCCCATCAGACCCATGGCTAGTCCCTGCTCCAAGAGATCCACATAGAGAGCCTTATTCCATTTGAAATGTTTCAAGCCTGGAAGAAGCTCTGGAACACTCTTACGAATATAAAAATAACAGAGAATAGCTGACAGACCTTGCGAGATAATAGTCGCAAGACCAGCAGACTGAACACCCAGATGCAGTTGCGTAATAAAATACAAATCCAAGATCACATTAACGATAGCTGAGAAGATAAGAAAAGCAAGAGCCGCAAGGCTATCACCAATCGAGCGCAGTAAGCCTGCAAAAAGATTGTAAGCAAAACTAACCCCTACACAGGTAACAATCATGGAGATGTACTCATAGGATTGAGGAAGGATTTCTACAGGTGTCTCTAAATATTGCAAGAGTGGATAAAGACCGAAGAAGCCTATCAGCATGACAAGAGCACTCAGGATGGCACCCAGAATCCAAGTTGCTGCAACAGCTTCTTTAATCTTAGCAAAATTACGAGCACCGTAAAGACGAGCGATGACAACTCCCATCCCATTTCCAACTCCGAGGGCAAAGCCGATAATCAGATCAAAGATAGCCGTCGTTGCTCCTACTGCTGCTAGGGATTCTTGTCCAAGGAACCGCCCTACAATCAAGACGTCAGCTGTATTATATAGTTGTTGGAAGATATTGGACAACAGAATTGGAAGGGCGAAGCTCAAAAGTGAGGGAAGAATGGAGCCATGAATCAGGTCCACTGTTCGTTTTTTATTCATAAAGATATTATATCAGCTTTCCAGAGGACCGACAAGATTCTTTAACGAATCCTGAAATCAATTGCTTACAGAGAGACAATTTGCTATAATCAAGAAAAGGAGGTCATTTATGAGTTTGACCAGTCAATTAATAACCGATGTGTTTCCAGATCTTGATAAAGTTGAAAAGCTAAATAACGAAGCTTTCCCCGAGGAAGAACGAGTCCCTCTTTCTGAGTTTTTGCGCTATCAGGACCGAGATGACGCCCACTTTTTTGCTTTTTATAACGAAGAAGAATTTGTTGGCTTTGCTTTTGCCATCTCCAACCAAAATGCCTTCTATATTAGCTTTTTTGCCATCATGCCTCACTTAAGAAGTCACGGGTACGGGAAGGAAATTATCGACAAACTAACTGATTTTTACCAGCGGACCATGTTGCTTGAAGTGGAGCGATTGGATGAAGAATGCGATAACTTGGAACAAAGAAAAGCTCGTATGAGCTTCTATCAACAAAATGGCTTTAAAACAGCTAACGCTTTTCTAGAGTATGATGGCTTGAGTTTTGAAATTCTCTACCGCGGTGACCATTTCGACGAGGAAGCCTATCGCGACATCTTCCAAAAATTACAAGATGAACATTATTTTGACTTTCATATCAAATACAGACGCTTTAGTGATCATTAGTTGTTTCAAGGAAGAGAAGTCTAATGAACTTTCTCACGATAAAACGCATAATATCAAGGTTATGAATACTTGATATTATGCGTTTTTATAATTTTG
Source organism: Streptococcus oralis subsp. tigurinus (assembly GCF_002096275.1). Lineage (GTDB taxonomy): Bacteria > Bacillota > Bacilli > Lactobacillales > Streptococcaceae > Streptococcus > Streptococcus oralis_CN. The sequence continues at coordinate 926,389 of NZ_NCUG01000018.1, forward strand.
AAATCTTTCCCTAGTTTTATCTTTATTCTTCAATTTCGATTTCAAGTCCATCGCCTAGGTCAAGCGTCACTTCTTGGTTAGGTGCTAGATCTTCTGCGACAGAAGTAGGAACGGTTCCCTCTTCATCTTCAATCAAACCGTATTGAACACGAACCTGATGGTCAATCTCATCAAAAATCTCTGGGTGATCTGCCAAGTATTTCTTAGCATTCTCTGATCCTTGCCCGATTTTTTCACCCTTGTAAGAGTACCATGCTCCTGCTTTTTGGATAATATCGAGATCACTTGCAATCTTCAAGAGCTCACCGGTCTTAGAAATCCCTTCTCCGTACATGATTTCAACAAAGGCTTCCTTAAATGGTGGAGCCACCTTGTTTTTCACGACCTTAATTTTGGTTTCCTTACCGACATTGGTATCTTTTTGGTCACCAGTTCCCTTGATTTGTGTGCTTCCACGAACATCCAAACGGACTGAAGCGTAGAATTTCAGAGCACGTCCACCAGGTGTTGTTTCAGGATTTCCAAACATGACCCCAACTTTTTCACGCAACTGGTTGATAAAGATGGCAATTGTTTTGGTCTTATTGATAGAAGCACCAAGTTTACGCATGGCCTGGCTCATCATACGAGCTTGCAAACCAACGTGACTATCTCCAATATCCCCATCAATTTCCGCACGAGGTACAAGGGCCGCAACTGAGTCGATAACGACGAGGTCAACTGCACCTGAGTCAATCAATTTTCCTGCAATTTCAAGGCCTTGCTCACCTGAGTCTGGCTGTGACAAGAGTAACTCATCAATGTTCACACCAAGGGCTGCAGCATAGGCTGGGTCAAGAGCATGTTCCGCATCGATAAAGGCTGCAATACCACCTTCTTTCTGTGCTTGCGCGACAGCGTGAAGGGCAACCGTTGTCTTACCAGAAGACTCTGGTCCATAAATTTCGATGATACGTCCCTTAGGATAACCACCTGAACCAAGAGCAATGTCCAGAGCCAAGGACCCTGAGCTCATCACTTGAACTTTTTGCTCCGCACGCTCGCCCAAACGCATGATTGAGCCTTTACCAAAGTCTTTCTCAATCAATTTAAGAGCATCGTTCAAGGCTTTTTCACGATCCGCTCCAAACTTTTTTGAAATTTCATCTAATTTTTTTGGTTTTTTCGCCATTCTATTCTCCTATATTCTACTGGTCCTTAGACCTATTTACTATTATATCAAAAGTTAGTCACTTAATAAAGTCTTGCGAACTAGGTTAAAGGCATGCATAACCGCGATGTGACGTACATCTGCTCGACTTCTGCCTCCAATATTAACTTTGATGACCTCAGTTCCTTGCTCCTGTGCCAATCCTATAAAGACTGTCCCAGCTGGATGCCCCTCTAAGCTATCTGGCCCTGCCACACCCGTCAAACTGACTCCGTACTCAGACTGAGTCTTGAGTCGTGCCTGCTCTGCCATTTTTCGAGCCGTAAACTCAGAAACGACTCCGTACTCTTTCAGCTCTTGCTCGGAAATATCCAGCATCTTAGACTTTTCTTCTAGACTGTAGGTAACAAACCCTCCATTAAAGATAGCTGAAACACCTGAAAAGTCTGCTAAAGTAGCCTGAAAGAGACCTGCCGTCAAGCTTTCTGCCGCAGTAATGCTTTTCTGTCTCTTCTTTAGCTCTTCTACAACGACACTTGCGAGACTGGTTTCTTCCCCATATCCATAACAGATGTCTCGCAGAGAAATTCCCTCAAAAGTCTGACGATCCAAGATTTGATTTTCTAGGATATCCAGCACTCGATCAGCCTTTTCTTGACTGACTGCTTTTGTGGACAAGCGCAAGGTCACTTCTCCCGTCTTGGCATACGGCGCCAAGGTCGGATCTGTTTGATGGTCAATCAAATCCGCCAAAATGGTCACCAACTGACTCTCCCCAATTCCAAAGAAACGGAGCACTCGTGAATAGAGCTTAGTACCAGTCATTAACTTGGGTAAGAGCTGATTTAAGACCATGGGTTTCAACTCACTTGGCGGTCCTGGAAGGACTACGTAGGTCACGCCATCTACTTCCGACACCCCTCCTACTGCTAAACCAGTCTCATTTGGTAGTGGGGTCGCCCCTTCTACAATTTGGGCTTGCCGCTCATTATTTGGTGTTCGCGCATAGTCTGGCCTTTGGGCAAAAAAGATATCTAGTTTTTCCTGCGCTTGAGGATTAAACTCTAGATTTTTTCCCAAAAATTTAGCCAGAGTTTGTTTGGTCAAATCATCCTTGGTTGGTCCCAAGCCCCCTGTCAAAATCACAAGATTACTACGTTGACTCGCAATCTCAAGCAAGGACAAAAGACGAGCTTCATTGTCTCCGACAGCTGTTTGAAAATAAACATCTACCCCGATTTCGGCTAACTTCTCTGATAAAAACTGAGCATTGGTATTGACGATCTGCCCTGTTAAAATTTCTGTTCCGACAGCAATAATTTCTGCTTTCATTTTTCCTCCTATTTATCTATTCGAATTTTTTTGAAAAAATCGCAGGAAATTTCCCACGATTTGATTCTTTGTTTTATTCTACCTCTTCGTTTGAAACACTAGTACTGGTTGAAGGCGCTGTCCGACCAAAGGCTGTTTCGTACAGTACCGCATTGGTTTCCAATTCTGTCACTGGCGCTTTACCCAGTGAACTACGCAAGAGATTTTGCATTTCGAGCATATGTTCTGAAGTGACAATCTGATAAGAAATCCCTTGTAGCTCAGCATCTTCTCCGCGCAATTGATGCGTCTCAATATTTTTGAAAGAATCTTGATAGCCGAGCAATTGTGGAATGCTCTTAGCTGATAAGTCCACATTGGTCTGCATGTTATCACTCAAAGCTTTGAGGATACCTTGATAATGGCTCACACTGTTTAGGCTCAAAACCTTCTCAACGATTTTTTGAATGACTTCACGTTGACGCTTTTGACGGCCGTAGTCTCCTTCAGGGTCTTGGTAACGCATCCGTGAATACACCAAGGCTTCCTCACCATTCAAGTTTTGTTCCCCAACACCAATGGAAATCTTATTAAACTCTTCTTGGTCAGTGATAGAAATTGGAAAACCAAGTGTATTGTTGACGGTGATCCCACCAACTGCATCCACCAATTGTTGAAGGCCTTGCATGTTGACCATTACATAGCGGTCAATGTGGATATTCATCATCTTTTGAATAGTAGAAATTGCAAGTTCCGCACCACCATTAGCATAGGCCGCATTGAGTTTGGCTTCCTGAACTTGGCCATTTTCATTCTCGATCTTAGTCAAAATATCCCGTTCCAAACTCATCATAGTGGTTTTCTTTGTTTTGGGATTAACCGTCAGGAGTATCATAGAATCACTATTCCCTGCCCACGGATCTGTACGTTCCGAATTTCCCGTATCTACCCCCATCAAGAGGATAGTCAGTGGCTCCGTCGCTTCGATAACGTTGGTTTCTTCCCCGATTTTTTTGTAAGTCTTTTTACTTAGGGTTTCTGTTCCCTGTTGGTAGATGGTATAGCCATAAACCGCTACACCTAAAACTGTTACTGCTAGGAAACCTAGAACCATTCCAATTAATTTTTTAATCATCTTGTTATTCATCTATCAATTTGCCCATCAGACAAACATCTAAAAATATCCCTTCTGCTAAATAGGCTCCTCTTTCTTGCAAGCCTTCTATGATAAATCCCATTTTTGAATAGAGGTGGATAGCAGCCTCATTTCGTTTTTGTACACTAAGTTGCAAACGGCGCAAGACACCACTGGCTTTAGCCCACTCGATGCCTTCTTCTAGAAGTATAGTCGCCAAGCCTTGGTTCCAAAATTTCTTGCGAACTGCTAGAAAAACATCTCCAATATGCCGAACTCTTAAATGTTGATCCGCTGTGATATTTAAGATACCTGCAATCTCATCATTCAGTAAGGCGAGAAGAGTAATTTGATTCTCCGATGCAGCTTGTTTTTCGATAAAAAGAGCCATTTCAGACGCTGTCATCATGATACCATTTTCATCTAGGCTAGTGAGGTCTGTCTCTTGACCGACACAATCTAAAAATGCAATCAAAGCTGTAGCATCTGAAGTCTCTGCCTCACGAATGCACAACTCATACTCCATCATGAAGCTCCTTGATGAGTTGTTCAGCCCGAGGGCCATGAGCCGTAAAATGAAGACAACGACCCTCTGCTTCTTTCAAAATTTCCAATTCCAAATAGGAATCTGGTAAATCCTCACCCAAAAGATGCCCCCACTCAATAACAGTCACACCGCCACCAAAGAGAAACTCATCCAAGTCAATAGAATCAGCGTCTCCTTCGATACGGTAGACATCCAAGTGGTAAAGTAGCAGACGCCCTTCATACTCTCTCACGATAGTATAAGTTGGACTTTTAATCATCTGACGGATATCCAAACCCTTGGCAAGGCCTTTTGTAAAGGTTGTTTTACCCGCACCCAACTCTCCCGTCAAGATCAGAACATCGTCTTTTTGAAGCAAATGACCTAATCTTTCTCCGAGAGCTCGAAGCTCTTCTTCATTTTTTGTGTACATGTTACTATTATACCAAAAAGTTTTCTTTTGTGTGAATTTTCTTTATAGACTTACTATGCTAAATTTATAGTTCTCCTTGCCTTCCTCAGAAAAAGGTAAAAATACAAATAACAAATAAAACATCGCGAATCACATGTCCGTAAAATGAAATTTCCCTTTGCACGGATTTTGGAAAGAGGAAACGCGCACATAAAAAACCGAGACCGATATAAAGGAGAATGGAGGAGATCGTTACGGGATTTCTCAAGAAAATAATCGTGCCTAAAACGGAAATCACAACCGTTCTCTTCTTGTTGAGATGGTTGTCCATATCCCGAATATATTTATCAAAAGGTAAGAAAATCCATAGATCTACTCCCAGCAAGAAAAAGAAGGACGGCAGAAAGAGGTCAACAAGATCCTGCTGCAATTTGCTAGTGGTTTGGATGCTTTCTGTGAGAACCAGACAGGTTGCCAGAAGATTGACTACTAAAAGAAGGCTATAAACAAGGCTTACTTTCTTTTGAACACGCAAAATACTATGACTTTTCTGACCCAAGGTATGGAAGTAATTAATCCCAGCACAAAAGCCAGAAACTCCCACTATGAGAATTAAAAAATAGACATTTCCTTCTCTTAAGGATAAAAATGATTCCTTCCACAATAAACAACTTCCAAATAAAATTTGAGCGACAGCTAATAATAATAAAACACGAATTGATTTCATCATTTCCTTTTCTTCCTCCGTATAAGAAATTATACTCTGACAGGATTAGAAAATGATAAATGACTTCCAAAATGTCACATTAGGACGCTGAACGGTACAAAAAACAGTTCCGTCATTCACAGAACTGTTCTCTTCTAATCTAATCCTTAAACCAGAGGGCGATTTCTCGTTTAGCTGACTCTTCTGAATCTGACCCATGTACGACGTTTTGAATGGCTTGATTTTCTCCTGCCGCCTTAGCAAAATCCCCCCGGATGGTCCCCGGAAGAGCCTCTTCTGGACGAGTAGCCCCCATCATGTCACGCCAGCTTTCAATTACCTTGGGACCTGAAATGATTCCCACAATTATTGGACCTGAGGTCATAAATTGGCGGATAGGAAGATAAAAACTTTTTCCAACTAAGTCGCGATAATGTTGGTCAATCAAATCTTCTGAAACTGTTGAACGTAACTCTAATTTTTCGAGTTTGAAACCACGTCGCTCAATTCTTTTCAAAACCTCGCCAACTAGACCTCTCTTCACACCATCTGGCTTAATGATAAAGAATGTTTGTTCCATATAAATCCCCTTGTCATTTTAGTTCTTCTATTCTACCACACTTTATGAAAAAGTTGGAAAATTTTCTGAAATTAGCAAGCTCTATCATTTCTAAAGTAGGTAAATCTTAATATTCAAATTGCCTGAAGAAGCCTGCCGATAATAAGAGCCTTAACGTTAAGTTTCATCCATAACCTAACACAAAACTTGAAGAACTTTGACAACTTTAAAACTAGAATTCTCATTGCTTTGAATATCAAAAAGAGAGAACCAATCTGATTCTCTCTCGTGCTTAGTTATATGTCATCCACTACAATTGACAAAGAACCTATCATCTCTGCCTTTTTATTCTTCTTTTCAACTATAAACTTATAAAACTTATTCAAGTAAGTTAGCTTAATGACCTCTAAGCACTATCCTTTACAGTAGTGTTGTTCTTCCTTACTTCTACTATCCTTGATTCTTACGTCTATATCCCATTAGCATCAGTAATACTCCTGAGGCTAACATTATCCATGCATATTGGGATACGTTACTTGCATCTCCCGTTTTAGGCAATATCTTGTTATTACTTGTACTTGGTACTTCTGGTTTATTAGATTCTGGATCATTTGGTGTAGAAGGTTTTGTTGGAGTCTTTTCCTTATTGGTAATCGTGAAGCCTTCTTTCACGCTTCCCTCATAACGGACACCATACCATTTGCCTGCAAGCTGAATGTTGTTTGAAATTTCGCCAACTTCTTTGACGGTGTACTGATGGGCTTCTCCACCCAAAGTCGCGGATACTGGTAATTGCTCAAAGGTGGCTGTCCAGTTATTATCTGACGTCAGCTCTTGTAACTGACCTGTGCCCACGCCGTCTTTGTAGAGTTCTACTTTGACACTATCTACAGGCGCAGATACATCGTTACCAGCTGAATCTTCCCATTCTTTTGTGACCGTGATCGCTCGGGTTGGTGGGATCATTGGAGCCCACGGAGTCTTTTCCTTATTGGTAATGGTGAAGCCTTCTTTCATGCTTCCTGCGTAACCGACTCCATACCACTTGCCTGTCACTTGAATGTTGTTTAAGATTTCGCCAACTTCTTTGACGGTGTACTGATGAGCTTCGCCACCAAGGGTCGCAGAGACTGGCTGTTGCTCAAAGCTGGCTGTCCAGTTGTTGGCTTTGGTCAACTCTTGTACTTGACCAGTTGCCACGCCGTCTTTATAGAGTTCGACTGTGACACTGTCTACAGGCGCGTCGATCTTGTTGCCATCTGACCCTTGCCACTCTTTTGTGACCGTGATCGCTCGGGTTGGAATTTCCATTGGTGCCCATATTAAAGACCAAATTGCATATAACTCTACATCTTTATCAATTGTTCCTGTCTTAAATGTATCTCCCTTTGAATACATAGTGCCTTTACCGTCAGCTTGTGTATTCCATCCCTTGAAGAGATATCCAGATCGTTTCATCGTACCTGCATCTAAGACCGTTACCTTATCAGTATCGGCATCATTTCCATTTTCTGTAATGGATGGATAGTATTCGTTATTATCCTTTGGTGCTTCTCCAGTTACATCAGCGTGATTTTTATTATAATTTACCTTTCCATAAACAATAATATCGTACTCCGCTTTTACGGTATCTTCAGGTATTGCCTGATCGCTACTAGCTAATGTGTTTGTTGTTGTAACTTCAGCTTTAATTTTTCCCGTAGATTTTCCTCTTATTTTACCACCACCATCAACATCAGCCACATCATTTGCAACTCAATATATTTTAATTCAGGAGATACAGTAGGATGATCACTTGTTGCAACAGCTTTTGCCGCTCCTTCTTCTGACTCTTCTCCAACATGTATCTTAACAGGCTCTGTTTTTATCTTGGGTACTCTTATAAGTCCGCAACCTATAATTTCAAGAGGTTTTTCTTTTACTAATTCAGGTAATTCAGCTGTTATATAGCTTGTTCTATCAAAGTCAGAATTTTTTGTTTCTTCCATCTCAGAGTGATTGGCTTTCAATGTTAGTTTAGTTTCGCCATCTGGCATCGTAACTTTTACCCATTGACCAGCCTCATTTATAAAACTCTTTAATTCATATTTTCCATTTTCATCTGTAGTTGAACTATGAATCAAAGTATTAGCAGGAATTAACTTGTTATTAATAGTCATATCATGATTAGGAGAATATAGTTCAAGTTTAACACCTTTTGCTTTTGTTTCCCCCTCATCAAGTTTTCCATTTTCATTTTTATCCCACCATACATCTGATGAAATAACTGCATAATTCCCATAAATATATTTTGCAGGATTTATATATCCACTCGTTTTAACTCCTGTATAATCAGTCGTTTCAAAACTTCCACCAATATATGCTTCAAGTTCATCCGTTGTCGTTTTCGCATGAGTTTTAAGCGGTAACTTAATATTGACCTGACTGCCTTTAGGAAGTTCTCCCAAATCAAGTTTAACATGAGTTACTTGTTCCCAATCTGTTACATCCGCTGCAGAAATAAATGTATTTCCACCATCTATACTATAACTAAACTCTTGTTTTCCTGGACGACTATCTCCCATAACTGCAACTTCACCGGTCAAATACATATCCACTTGGGTTTTCGGTGTTTGAACAGTTTCGTTTTGCTGAGTATATGATATGGATTTATCTTTTTTAGGAATTTCAATAATAGCCTTAAAATCCTTAAATCCATCTGAGTCTGGTGCTTGAACGAAGAAATCTCCTCGTAAATTATCTCTTTCATCCGGATAGAAAGTCTGTGTAGGGAATTTACTTCCCGCTGTTCCATAGACGATATTATCATATTTTCCGGGGAATAAATTTGAACCTACGGCAGTATTCTTAGCTACAACTACTTGTACCTTGCTTAAATCTATTCCAAATAATTTCTTTTCTTTGGTAGCATCAAGAGCATTTGCTGCATTTTCTGATAATTGGAATAAATCTCCTTCAATCTTTGCATGGCTATAATATTCATTTTTACTTCCATCCAGCTTCGTTTCAAGTGGACTCATATCATAATAAACCATTCCATAAGGATAATGTTCATTTTCTCCCGGAGATGTAACACTTGTGTATCTAAAACTCTTCAGTGCAATGACAACTGGATCTTCCATAAATTTAAGTACACTATCATTGTAGTAATAATAGTAAGAAAAAGCTTTATTCTTAGTAATTTCTCTAAATTGTCTATTTAAAGCTTGTATGCCCGCTTCTGTAATAGACATTTTAATCCATACTCTACCATCAGCATCTGTAACTTGTTTAATAATAACATTGCCAGATGCATTATCAAATCCTAAAAACTTACACTTATCTACATCTGCAGCAAATTGTTTATCTTTTATTTCTACATAAGCGGATTCAGGAATTCCATAAGGCATCTTACCCGCTTCGGGCATGTCTGAGTTCATAGCATAAGCGTAAGCTTTTGTATTAAATTTAACCTTTTGAGTACTTGTTCCTGATTGAGAAATAGAATTATTTGTATCATTACCTGAAGGCTCAATCACATTATCGGCAGTCTTATTTGTAACGATGTAAGTTCTAGTAAGAATACCATAACGTTGCGGTAGTTTTATACTATTCCATGTTCTACCACCAAAGTCTTGCCCTTTTCCTGCATCATGAATATGATTTCCATCGCTACAACTTTCATTATAATATTTGCCTTCTAAATTTTGAACAAAGTAATTTGGACCATACCATGCACCTTTTTCCTTTTCTATAGTTAATGGATTGCCTTTAAAATCAGTATTTCTAAGTTCATATTCAATATTGGAAAATAATACTGCTTCTCCTGTTTCTTTATCGGCAAATGGCTCAATATTATATACTCCATCATAAGTTAAAACTATACTTGATAAATGTTCAATATCCCTATTAATTCCAAGGTCTATTTTTGTTCCATCTTCAATATTTCCAATATTATATACTTTTTCTGTACCCTCTATTCCAAGTACATTATCCGCAGTTTTATAAATAATTTTCCAACCACTTAAGGATTTATTTGCTGTAAATTTCCCAGTCAAAAGTCCAGTTTTGTCAGCCTTAGAATCAAGTCCTTTGAGATTCAAAGTTCCCACTGTCAAATCAATTCTTGGATTTTTCGTTACAGGAGAAAATTCTTTCTTCGTTCCATAATCAAAGAACAATTTCCAAGTATCATAAAAAGTTCCATTCTCCGCTTGATTTGGATATAATACATTTTCCTTTAATCTATCACCAGTACTCTCAGCTTTCAAAGGTGTACATTTCTTTTGAGTTACAGTTGTCCAGAAGAAATCATCCTTTGCTTTTCCACTCACATTATTAACAGGACTTTTCACAGCTTTATTAGCTTCATAATCAAAATTATCATTTGCATCCGCAGTTGGATCAGTAGATTTTGCAGAATATTTTATCTGCAAATGTCCTGTAGCTGTAGGTGTAACATAAATATCAAATTTACTTTGAGCAAATGACTGTCTTCTAACATTTTCCTTATAGTTACCAGCAAAATGTGTACTTGCATTAAAAGTATCATTGTTTAAGTACTCCCAATGAACTTCAACTTTAGTTACTCTTCCACCAGAAGTGTCAAATTTAACTTCAGGAAAATTATGGACTTTATTTGCTAAATGAACAGGTGAATTTACATCTGCTGTGTGTTCATTACCATCTGCTGTAGTATAAACTACTTTTGCTACTTTATAAGAATCTGTATTCCATGTTTGAGCAGTTCCTTTCCATGCAGTAGGTTGAATTTCTTCAGGAAATTCATAAGTTTCAACTGTTGCACCAGTTTTATTCTTTGGAAAATACTCATTCCATTCTCCATTGGCATCTTTTAGAATATAATATTCATTACTTAAACGTGTATAGCCAACATCAGAATACTTTGCATCTGCAGAAACTGCATTTGCAGTATAAAATCCTCCAGCATTTTTATAAAGTTGATATCCAGGTCCAGCAAAACTATGAATTTCATATCCATCGACAGTATTAGCTTTCATAGTTTTAATCTTTACGCCTTGTCCATCAGCGCTGATAACAACTTCCTTTTTGCCGTCTGTTCCATTTGGAGTTTCAAAAACAAATTCAGGTGTTGTAGCTTCATATAAAGTATCTGAACCAATATTGTCGATTCCATCAGGAACTTGCCAAATAGGTGAAAATCCCTTTGTAAATGCATCGTTCCATTTGTGGTCACTTCCATTATTATAGAGAGGTTTCCTTGGTGTTATGAGATAGTAATTTCCCTTACCATCACCATCATTTTTCATTTCACTGACCTTGGCATAATAAGCAAGATCTAAATCATATAAACCATTTCTGATTTGTAATTTTTGTAAAATGAAATTTCCTTCAACACTTCCATTTTTCGGAACATAAACCTTGATATGTTTTAAACTCATTAGAGGAGTATCCGCGTCATGAATTGTTCCTTGCTTATAATAATAGTAATCTTTGTTACCAGTAAATGGACCACTTGCAGGATCTGTATCATAAAATCTTATGAATCCAGAATTCGCAATCTTCGCCAGACTACTTGCATTTAGATGACGATTTCCTGTTACTGTAGTTTTAGGATCGTCATAATTTGTTGGTGACATTCTCCATTTATATTCTGATGAATTTCCTGTACTATTAATCGGTGTGTTATTTTCTCCTTCACAGGCAGTAACATTCAGTTTTGTTTCAAGTTTTCCTTCAGCAATCCACTTTTTACATTCTTCATCTGTTAAACTACGTCTATTAAAGGCGATATTAAATACCAAACTTGAACCTCCGCCCAAAGATCGAAGGAAATTATCATTGATATCATAGATAATTTTTGTAACTTTATCATAATTAGTTTGTGCTGCTGAATCTAATGGTATTACATTCCCCCTTGCATCAAGCAATGTAATTTTTTCAAACTGAACTCCTTCAATTCCGGGATTCGCTAATTTAAATCCGTAAGTTGGTAAATCGACAACAATTTTTTGATCTCCAAACTCATTACTCCCATCATCTTTTGTACGGAAAAAAGGAGTATAGTTTATGGTAAACAATGTATCCGTCATAGTTGCCAAATTATATGGATTTACTGATGTTCCATCTCCATTTGATGTATCTTTAATCTTATGATTGTCATCATATACCATAAGTTTACCATTATCCATTGGAGCTCCGGGATTCAAAGAAACTGATTTCGTTAAAGATTGATTAAATTTAGGCTTAGTTGTTTCTTCTTTAACTTCTGACTCATCCTCTTTTGTTTCATCTTTAGTTTCCTGCTTATCTTTTTGTTCTTCAGGAGCTATCTTTTCTTCAGCTTCCTTATCAGTTTTTTTAGAATCTGTTTTATTGTCCTGTTTATCTGCTTGATCCTCAGGAGCTATCTTTTCTTTAGTTTCATTACCAGTTTTTTTGACATCTGTCATTGTATCTTTAGCTAATACTCCTTCTGCAAAAACAACAGTGTTCGGAACAATTATCCCAAACAGCATTATAAAAACTAAGAATAAAGCCGTTAATTTTTGTAGTGTTTTCGTATTATCCATCAATTTCATCCACTCCAATCTATATTAGAATATCTGATATTCCAATATTGAAAATAAAAAATTATTTTTAGATAGTAATTAAATGCCTATAAATATAGCATATCTATAGCAGTTTAAGCATTGAATATTATACCAAGAACAGTTTGAAAAATCTACCTTTTTCATTCATTTTAGCTCTATAATATTTGTAGTGGATAACATCTCCTCAGATATTATGGAGCTTTTTAAACACAGACAAAAAGTAGCAGAAAAACTATAATGAAAGCACCACAGAATTGCTCGAAATAAAATTGGAGGTGACCAACACGCTCGTCAAGAACATGAGACGTCATGCATTCGATTTTTGAAACTTTAAAAACATTAAAACTAAAATTCTTGTCGCTTTCAACATTACAAAAGAAAGAACCAATATGATTCTCTCTCGTGCTTAGTTATATGTTGCCCACTACAGTTGAAAAAGAGGCCAAACAAAAGAGAACCCGAAGGTTCTCTTATTTACTTTTATTCTACAGTTTCTTCAGATTGGATTTCCACAGTTTCATCTACTGGAGCAAGTTCTGTCTTTTCTTGTTCAGGAGCCAGATATTCTGCGTCATTGATTGCCTGTGGTTCAAGATTACGGTAGCGAGCCATACCAGTACCTGCTGGGATGATCTTACCAATAATAACATTTTCCTTGAGTCCAAGGAGATGGTCTTTCTTACCACGGATGGCCGCATCTGTAAGGACACGAGTTGTTTCCTGGAAGGAAGCCGCTGACAAGAAACTGTTTGTTTCAAGTGAGGCTTTGGTAATTCCCATAAGAACTGGGCGACCAGTCGCTGGAACCCCACCTGCGATAAGGACATCTTTATTAGCATCTGTAAAATCGTTAATGTCTAAAAGGGTACCCATGAGAAGATCTGTATCACCTGGATCCATGACACGGACTTTACGGATCATTTGACGAACCATAACCTCGATGTGTTTGTCACCGATTTCTACCCCTTGACTACGGTAAACTTTTTGGACTTCACCGAGAAGGTAAGTTTCAACTGACAAGACATCACGAACAGCAAGGAGATGTTTTGGTTGGATAGAACCCTCTGTCAATGCTGCACCACGAGAAACTTGGTCTCCAACTTCAACACGCATACGTGCTGTAAATGGAACGACGTATTCACCTTCGCCAGTTTCACCCTTAACAAAGACTTTCTTCGTACGAGTTGACGCGTCTTCTTCAATGGCGGTAACTTGTCCCTTGACCTCTGTGATGACCGCTTCCCCTTTTGGATTGCGGGCTTCAAAGATTTCTTGGACACGAGGAAGACCTTGAGTGATATCGGTATTTGAGGCAACTCCACCCGTGTGGAAGGTACGCATTGTAAGTTGTGTACCAGGTTCCCCGATAGATTGGGCAGCGATTGTACCAACTGCTTCACCAACTTCAACCGCATCACCAGTCGCCAAGTTGATACCGTAACAGTGACGGCAGACACCATGACGAGTGTTACATGTAAATACGGAACGGATAGTCACTTCTTCCACACCAGCATTGACAATCTCGCGCGCCTTGTCTTCTGTAATCAACTCATTTGGACCAATGATAACTTCGCCAGTTTCTGGGTGTTTAACAGTTTTCTTAGTGTAACGACCATTGAGACGTTCTTCGAGAGACTCGATCATCTCTTTTCCTTCTGCGATAGAGCGGATCAAGAGACCACGGTCTGTTCCACAGTCGTCCTCACGGATGATAACGTCTTGGGCGACGTCAACCAAACGACGAGTCAAGTAACCTGAGTCGGCTGTCTTAAGGGCCGTATCGGTCATACCTTTACGGGCACCGTGAGTTGAGAAGAACATTTCGAGTACTGACAAACCTTCGCGGAAGTTTGAAAGGATTGGCAATTCCATGATACGTCCGTTCGGAGCGGCCATCAGACCACGCATACCGGCAAGTTGTGAGAAGTTCGAGATGTTACCACGGGCTCCTGAGTCCATCATCATAACGATTGGGTTCTTCGGATCTTGATTATCAACCAAGCGTTTTTCCAATTTCTCACGAGCTGCACGCCATTCAGCTGTAACGGCATTGTAACGTTCATCATCAGTGATCAAACCACGACGGAACTGTTTTGTGATTTGTTCTACACGCTTATGAGATTCTTCGATGATTTCAGCCTTGTCTTCAACCACTGGGATATCAGCAATCCCCACTGTCAATCCAGCAAGTGTTGAATGATGGTAGCCTAAGTCTTTCAATCGGTCCAAGAATGCGGAAGTTTCTGTTGTACGGAAACGTTTGAAAATCTCAGCGATGATATTTCCAAGGTTTTTCTTCTTGAATGGAGGATTGAGTTCAAGGTTGCGAATGGCTTCCTTGATATCGCCACCTAGTGGCAAGAAGTACTTAGCTGGGAGCCCTTCTGTCAAGTTCGCATTATTTGGTTCTTGCAAGTAAGGTAGACCCTCTGGCATGATGTCGTTGAAGAGGATTTTACCAACTGTTGTAAGCAAGACCTTGTGTTTTTGCTCTTCTGTCCATGGTTTATTGAGGCTGTCTGTCGCGATACCAACACGTGAGTGGAGGTGAACATAGCCATTGCGGTAAGCCATGACAGCTTCGTCACGGTCTTTGAAGACCATTCCTTCACCTTCACGACCAGCTTCTTCCATCGTCAAGTAGTAGTTACCCAAAACCATGTCCTGAGATGGGGTAACAACTGGTTTACCATCTTTCGGGTTCAAGATGTGCTCAGCAGCGAGCATGAGGATACGAGCTTCTGCTTGAGCCTCTTCTGAAAGCGGTACGTGGATGGCCATTTGGTCCCCGTCAAAGTCGGCATTGTAGGCTTCACAGACAAGCGGGTGCAAACGAAGGGCCTTACCATCGATCAAGACTGGCTCGAAGGCTTGGATACCCAAACGGTGAAGGGTCGGTGCGCGGTTCAAAAGGACTGGGTGTTCTTTGATTACTTCTTCGAGGATATCCCAGATACGTTCATCTCCACGTTCTACCAAGCGTTTAGCCGCTTTAACGTTTTGCACGATGTCACGGGCAACGATTTCACGCATCACAAATGGTTTAAAGAGCTCGATCGCCATTTCGCGTGGCACACCACATTGGTACATCTTAAGAGTTGGACCAACAGCGATAACGGAACGTCCTGAGAAGTCAACACGTTTACCGAGCAAGTTTTGACGGAAGCGTCCTTGTTTACCTTTGAGCATGTGGCTCAATGATTTGAGTGGACGGCTACCTGGTCCTGTGATTGGACGACCACGACGACCATTGTCAATCAAAGCGTCAACCGCTTCTTGAAGCATACGCTTCTCATTTTGAACGATGATACCAGGTGCATTCAACTCAAGCAAACGAGCCAAACGGTTGTTACGGTTGATAACACGGCGGTAAAGGTCGTTCAAGTCAGATGAGGCAAAACGGCCACCATCCAACTGCAACATTGGACGGAGATCTGGTGGAATAACTGGGAGGATGTTAAGAACCATCCATTCAGGTTTGTTCCCAGACTTGTAAAAGGCATCCAAAACATCCAAACGACGGATAGCTTTGACACGTTTTTGTCCAGTAGCTGTTTTCAACTCTTCTTTGAGTTCAGCAATTTCTTTTTCAAGATCTACTTGTTTCAAAAGGTCTTGAATGGCTTCGGCACCCATCTTGGCAACGAATGATCCATAGCCATACTCACGCAAGCGCTCACGGTATTCGCGCTCTGTCATGATAGACTTGTGCTCAAGTGGTGTATCCTTAGGATCAATCACCACATAAGCCGCAAAGTAGATAACTTCCTCGAGGGCACGAG
This sequence comes from Streptococcus oralis subsp. tigurinus, assembly GCF_002096275.1. GTDB lineage: Bacteria > Bacillota > Bacilli > Lactobacillales > Streptococcaceae > Streptococcus > Streptococcus oralis_CN. The sequence goes on from NZ_NCUG01000018.1 coordinate 942,524, forward strand.
GGCTCATATCAAGGGTCAAGCCCATACGGCTTGGAATCCCCTTGAAATACCAGATGTGAGATACAGGAGCTTTCAACTCGATGTGCCCCATACGCTCACGACGAACTTTTGTACGCGTTACTTCAACCCCACAACGGTCACAAACAATCCCTCTGTAACGAATGCGTTTGTACTTACCACAAGCACATTCCCAGTCTTTTGTAGGACCAAAGATGACTTCGTCAAAGAGTCCTTCACGTTCTGGTTTCAACGTACGGTAATTGATTGTTTCAGGTTTTTTGACTTCTCCATAAGACCATGAACGGACTTTGCTTGGAGAAGCTAGGGTGATTTGCATACTTTTAAAACGATTTACATCAACCACTATTTCTTCCCTTTCTATTCTAAGTGAACTGCTTATTCTTGTTCAGCAGTTTCTTCTGTTGCTTCCGCTTTTGTTGCTTTCTCTGCTTCTTCAGCTTCAAAGGCTGCTTTAGCCTCTTGGGCTGCTTTTTCGCGGGCTTTTTCAAGGTCATCTACGTGGATGACATCTTCGTCCATTCCTTCATCCAAGTCGCGAAGTTCCACTTCTTGGTCATCTTCGTCAAGAACACGCATGTCAAGACCAAGAGATTGCAATTCTTTGACAAGAACTCGGAAGGATTCTGGAACACCTGGTTTTGGAATTGGTTTTCCTTTTGTAATAGCTTCATAAGCTTTCAAACGTCCGTTGATATCGTCAGACTTGTAAGTCAAGATTTCTTGAAGGACATTTGACGCACCGTAGGCTTCAAGGGCCCAAACCTCCATCTCACCGAAACGTTGTCCACCAAACTGAGCTTTACCTCCGAGTGGTTGTTGGGTAACGGTTGAGTATGGTCCGACTGAACGCGCGTGCAATTTATCATCAACCATGTGGTGGAGTTTGATCATGTACATGACACCAACTGATACACGGTTGTCAAACGGCTCACCTGTACGGCCATCGTAAAGGATTGTTTTAGCATCGCTGTCCATACCTGCTTCTTTAACGGTTGACCAAAGGTCTTCAGAACTTGCTCCGTCAAAGACTGGTGTTGCGATGTGGATACCAAGAGTACGGGCTGCCATACCAAGGTGGAGCTCCATAACCTGACCGATATTCATACGTGATGGCACCCCAAGTGGGTTCAACATGATATCGACTGGAGTTCCATCTGGAAGGTAAGGCATGTCTTCTACAGGAACGATACGAGAGACAACCCCTTTGTTTCCGTGACGTCCGGCCATCTTATCTCCGACCTTGATCTTACGTTTTTGAGCGATGTAGACGCGAACCAGCATGTTAACACCTGATTGCAACTCATCTCCATTTGCACGTGTAAAGATCTTAACATCACGAACGACACCATCAGCACCGTGAGGTACACGGAGAGAAGTGTCACGCACTTCACGAGACTTGTCTCCGAAGATAGCGTGCAAGAGACGTTCTTCAGCTGAAAGGTCTTTTTCACCCTTAGGTGTGACTTTACCTACAAGAATATCGCCTTCTTTAACTTCGGCACCAATACGGATAATTCCCATTTCGTCAAGGTTTTTAAGGGCATCTTCCCCAACGTTTGGAATTTCACGAGTAATTTCTTCAGGCCCAAGCTTTGTATCACGCGTTTCTGATTCGTATTCTTCGAGGTGGACAGATGTGTAGACATCGTCTTTGACTAAGCGTTCGCTCATGATAACGGCATCTTCGAAGTTGTAACCTTCCCAAGTCATGTAGGCAACGATTGGGTTTTGTCCAAGCGCCATTTCTCCATTTTCCATAGAAGGTCCGTCAGCGATAAAGTCGCCTTTTTCAACGACATCACCAACTTTAACGAGGGTACGTTGGTTGTAGGCAGTACCTGAGTTTGAACGGCGGAATTTTTGAATGTGGTAAACATCTAGGGAACCATCTTCACGGCGAACTTCTACCTTGTCCGCATCTGCGTAGGTAACTTTACCATCATGCTGAGCAATCACAGCTGCTCCAGAGTCATGGGCTGCTTGGTATTCCATACCAGTACCAACGTAAGGTGCTTTTGGATCAATCAATGGCACAGCCTGACGTTGCATGTTGGCACCCATGAGGGCACGGTTGGAGTCATCGTTTTCCAAGAAAGGAATACATGCAGTCGCAACGGCAACTACCTGTTTTGGTGAAACGTCCATGTAGTCAACTACTTCTGCTGGGTACTCTTGGTTGACCCCTTGGTGACGTCCCATGACAACCTTCTCAGCAAAAGTACCATCTTCATTAAGACGAGAGTTAGCCTGTGCTACAGTAAATTCATCTTCTTCATCGGCTGTCAACCAAACGATTTCATTCGTAACAACACCTGTTTCACGGTCAACCTTACGGTATGGTGTTTGAACAAATCCATACTTATTCAAGTGCCCGTAAGATGACAAGTTATTGATCAAACCGATGTTAGGTCCTTCAGGTGTCTCGATTGGACACATACGACCATAGTGAGTGTAGTGCACGTCACGGACTTCATATCCAGCACGGTCACGAGTCAAACCACCAGGCCCTAAGGCTGACAAACGACGTTTGTGAGACAACTCAGAAAGTGGGTTGTGTTGGTCCATGAACTGGGACAATTGTGAGGAACCAAAGAATTCTTTGATCGCAGCTGTCACAGGGCGGATGTTGATAATTTGTTGCGGTGTCAAAACTTCATTGTCCTGAACAGACATACGTTCACGGACGTTACGTTCCATACGAGAAAGTCCAAGACGTACTTGGTTTGCAAGCAATTCACCAACTGCACGGATACGACGGTTTCCAAGGTGGTCGATATCATCCACACGTCCGATACCTTCTGCCAAGTTGAGGAAGTAGCTCATCTCTGCAAGGATATCCGCAGGAGTTACAACACGAACCTTGTCATCTGGATTGGCATTTCCGATGATGGTTACGACACGGTCTGGGTCCGTTGGGGCAACAACCTTGAATTTTTGAAGGACAACTGGTTCTGTCAGAACAGCTGCATCGTTTGGAATATAAACGATCTTGTTCAAGTCGCCATCCAAGTGGCTCTCGATACTTTCGATCACGCTACGAGTCATAGCGGTACCAGCTTCTACCAAGATTTCACCCGTTTCAGGATCTACCAATGGCTCAGCGATGGTTTGGTTGAGCAAGCGTGTTTTGATGTTCAATTTTTTATTAATCTTGTATCGACCAACGGCTGCTAAGTCATAGCGACGTGGATCAAAGAAACGTGCCACAAGCAAGCTACGTGAGCTTTCAGCAGTTTTAGGCTCACCTGGACGAAGGCGTTCGTAAATTTCTTTCAAGGCTTCGTCTGTACGAGAGTCCATTGGATTCTTGTGGATATCTTTTTCAACAGTATTGCGAACCAATTCGCTATCACCAAAGATATCAAAGATTTCATCATCACCTGAGAAACCAAGCGCACGAACCAAGGTCGTAAATGGAATCTTACGAGTACGGTCGATACGAGTATAAGCGATGTCTTTTGAGTCGCTTTCAAGTTCCAACCAAGCTCCACGGTTAGGGATAACAGTAGAACCGTAACCCACTTTACCGTTCTTGTCTACTTTGTCATTAAAGTAAACACCTGGTGAGCGAACCAACTGAGAAACGATAATACGTTCACCACCATTGATGATGAAAGTACCCATCTCAGTCATGATTGGGAAATCACCAAAGAAGACTTCTTGAGTCTTGATTTCGCCTGTTTCTTTATTAATCAAGCGGAAGGTTACAAAAATTGGTGCTGAGTAGCTAGCATCGTGGATACGAGCTTCTTCGAGCGTATATTTTGGTTCCTTGATTTCATAGCCAACAAATTCCAACTCCATTGTGTCTGTGAAGTTTGAAATTGGCAATACATCTTCAAATACTTCCTTAAGTCCGTGGTCTAGGAAATCTTTGAATGAATCCGTTTGAATTTCAATCAAATTTGGTAAGTCAAGAACTTCTTTGATTCTTGAAAAACTACGACGGGTACGATGTTTCCCGTATTGAACGTCATGTCCTGCCAAGATGATTCTCCTTTGTAAATAAATTCCAAGCCTTGTCAATCAGGCTTTTCTAATCGTCATATGGTTTTAAAAACCCCTATCACCGTGTCCCTTTGACAAATTTTCAGAATCTTTAAATCTTTGTTACAAGCACTCAAAAACCTGAAAAAAAGCACAAAAAGAGCAGCTAAATCTGACTTTTTCAGAAGATTTAACTGCTGTGAGCCTTGTCTGGACAATATTTCAGACAAAACCTACGACAAATGATTACTCATATTATACCTTATTTAGCCAGATTTTTCAAGGTTTTTTTACTACTTTTTAAACAATCTTTTCCTATATATTATTTTAAAATTTCAAGAGAATGAAGCATTATATTTTCTCTTCAAAACTAGGAAAACGCTTGCACTAATGTTTACCTCGTGCTATACTGTTAGGGAACAACTACACAAGGAGAATTGTGATGAAAAAGATCCCATCTCAAACTGAGAAAAAAATGATTTATGGTATCCGTTCCTTGAAGAACGGAGCTGGTTCTATCCTTATTGGTGCCAGCATTGTCTTGCTTTCTGCTGCAATGCCAACTATTTCAGCTAACGAAAACCTTCCTCAAACTCAGGAAAATACTAGCGCTGTGACCAAGGCCCCTACTGAGACTGAAACGAGTCAAACTCAAAAGGAAACGCCTATTTCTGAACAAAAGAATGCAAACGCTTCCCTTGACAATAAAAAGGAAGCCCTAGCAACTGACACTGCTCTAGCAGCTGAAACACCTAAAAAAGAAGACGCTACTACAAGCCAGCCCAACAGCAAAGAAGAGAAAGTAGATACTAGCACTTCGACGCCAAGTTCTGATCAAAAACCACAAGCAGACACTAGTTCTGAAGAACCAATCGAAGACAACTACTTCCGCATTCATGTGAAAAAACTTCCTGAGGAAAACAAGGATTCCCAAGGTCTTTGGACTTGGGACGATGTTGAAAAACCTTCTGAAAACTGGCCCAATGGAGCCAAGTCCTTCAAGGATGCCAAGCAAGATGACTACGGCTATTATCTAGATGTCAAACTCAAAAATGAGCAAGCCAAGAAAGTCAGCTTCCTTATCAACAATACCAAGGGGGATAACCTGACAGGGGACCGTTCGGTAGAGCGCCTCTCTCCAAAAATGAACGAGGCCTGGCTAGATGAAAACTACAAGGTATACAACTACCGTCCTCAACCAGCAGGAACTGTCCGTGTCAACTACTATCGCACCGATGGCAACTATGACAAAAAATCTCTCTGGTATTGGGGCGATGTCAAGAATCCAAGCAGTGGAGAATGGCCTGACGGAACAGACTTCACTGCAACTGGAAAACATGGCCGTTACATTGACATTCCACTCAATGAAGCTGCAAGAGAATTTGGATTTTTATTACTAGACGAAAGCAAGAAAGGCGATGATGTGAAAATCAGAAAAGAAGATTATAAATTCACTGATCTAAAAAATCACAGCCAAATCTTCCTTAAAGATGATGATGAAACCATCTACACTAACCCCTACTATGTGCACGATATCCGCATGACTGGTGCCCAACACGTGGCTAAGTCTCGTATCGAAAGCAGCTTTTCTACCCTAGTTGGAGCTAAGAAAGACGATATCCTCAAACACTCCAGCATCACTGATTACCAAGGGAATAAAGTAGCTATCACAGATGTGGAAGTGGATGAGGCAGGTAAAAAAGTGACCTATATCGGCGACTTCTCTGACACTCAACACCCGTACACTGTCAGCTACAATTCAGACCGATTTACCACACGTTCAAGCTGGCGCCTCAAGGATGAGTCCTACAGTTACGACGGTCCACTCGGCGCAACTCTAAAAGAAGATGGCAAGCGGGTTGATCTCACCCTCTGGTCTCCAAGTGCTGATAAGGTTTCCGTTGTCGTCTATGACAAGAAAGACCCTGAAAAGGTAGTCGGAACTGTCGCCCTTGAAAAAGGAGAAAAAGGAACCTGGAAACAAACTCTAGATGCAAACTCGGGTCTCGGTATTAGCAACTACACTGGCTACTACTACCACTACCAAATCGAGCGCCAAGGTAAAACCGTTCTCGTTCTTGACCCTTATGCCAAGTCACTAGCAGCTTGGAACAGTGACCTAGCAAAAACAGATGCCGCTCATAAGGTCGCTAAAGCTGCCTTTGTCGACCCATCCAAACTAGGACCGCAAGACTTGACCTATGGGAAGATTCGCAACTTCAAATCGCGCGAAGATGCTGTCATCTATGAAGCCCATGTTCGTGACTTCACTTCGGATCCTGCCATCGCAAAAGACTTGACCAAGCCATTTGGTACCTTTGAAGCCTTTATCGAAAAATTAGACTATCTCAAAGACTTGGGTGTGACCCACATCCAGCTCCTTCCAGTCTTGTCTTACTACTTTGTCAATGAATTAAAAAACCATGAACGTTTGTCTGCCTACGCTTCAAGCAACAGCAATTACAACTGGGGATATGACCCTCAAAACTACTTCTCCTTGACTGGTATGTACTCAAGCGATCCTAAGGATCCAGAAAAACGAATTGCCGAATTCAAAAACCTCATCAACGAAATCCACAAACGTGGCATGGGGGCTATCTTGGATGTGGTCTACAACCATACTGCCAATGTTGATATTTTTGAAGATATTGAGCCAAACTACTATCACTTTATGGACGCAGACGGAACTCCACGTACTAGCTTCGGAGGCGGCCGTTTGGGAACAACCCACTACATGTCTAAACGTGTCTTGGTAGACTCTATCAAGTATCTGGTTGAAACCTACAAAGTAGATGGTTTCCGTTTCGATATGATGGGAGATCACGATGCAGCTTCTATTGAAGAAGCTTACAAGGCTGCACGCGCCCTCAATCCAAATCTTATCATGCTAGGTGAAGGCTGGAGAACCTATACTGGCGATGAAAATACGCCTGTACAACCTGCTGACCAAGATTGGATGAAGAAAACAGATACTGTCGCTGTCTTTTCAGACGACATCCGTAACAACCTCAAGTCTGGCTATCCAAACGAAGGGCAGCCTGCCTTTATCACAGGTGGCAAACGAGATATCAATACCATCTTTAAAAATCTCATTGCCCAACCAACTAACTTTGAGGCTGACAATCCTGGAGATGTTATCCAGTATATCGCAGCCCATGATAACTTGACACTCTTTGACATCATTGCCCAGTCTATCAAAAAAGACCCAAGCAAGGCGGAAAACTACGCTGAGATCCATCGCCGTTTGCGACTTGGAAACCTCATGGTCTTGACTGCTCAAGGAACTCCGTTTATCCACTCTGGTCAGGAATATGGACGTACCAAACAATTCCTTGACCCAGCCTACAAGACTCCTGTTCCTGAAGATAAGGTTCCAAACAAGTCTCACTTGTTGCGCGACAAGGACGGCAAGCCATTTGTCTATCCTTACTTTATCCATGACTCTTACGACTCTAGTGATGCCGTCAACAAGTTTGATTGGACCAAGGCTACAGATAGGAAAGCATATCCTGAAAATGTCAAGAGCCGTGACTACATGAAAGGATTGATTGCTCTTCGTCAATCTACAGACGCCTTCCGACTCAAGAGTCTACAAGATATCAAAGAGCGCGTCCAACTCATTACTGTCCCAGGACAAAATGGTGTTGAAAAAGAAGATGTAGTCATCGGCTACCAAATCACTGCTCCGAATGGAGATATCTACGCAGTCTTTGTCAATGCAGATGATAAGGCTCGCGAATTCAACTTAGGAACTGCCTTTGCTCACTTGAGAAAGGCCGAAGTTCTCGCAGATGAAAACCAAGCCGGACCAGTAGGAATCGCTAACCCTCAAGGTCTCGAATGGACTGAAAAAGGCTTGAAATTGAACGCTCTCACTGCCGTTATTCTCCGCTTGTCTCAAGGTGGTGCCATCGTCGCTCCAGCTGTGGAAGAAAAACCAGAATTTGATCTTTCTAGCTTGGAAGTTGAACCAGAACAAGGTCAAGCTCAAAGCCTAGCAGCCAATCCTGAAACTCAAGAAACTACTACAGAGACTCTTTCTCAAAAACTCCTTCCAAACACAGGAACTGAGAATAAATCCCTTCTTGCCCTTGCTGGATTCAGTCTCCTTGCCCTTCTCGGACTTGGATGGTTGATAAAAAACAAGAAAAAGAACTAATACTCAATGAAAATCAAAGAATAAACTAGAAAGCTAGCCACAGGACTGCTCAAAGCACCGCTTTGAGGTTGTTGATAAGGCAAAGCTGACCTGGTTTAAAGAGATTTTCGAAGAGTATAACCTAGCCCTCCTATAGAGAAAACACCCCATGGTTAGAAGAATCTTCTAGTCATGGGGTGTTGTTTTTATGATACACTTATCTATTAAATCATATATTCTACGCTATAGGTGGCATCTGATAAGATACGAGCTAAGAACTGCTTGGTACGTTCTTCCTGCGGACGACCAAAGAAGTCGTGGGGGTTATTCTCCTCTACGATACGGCCTCCGTCCATGAAAATAACGTGGTTAGCGACATCCCTAGCAAATCCCATCTCATGCGTGACGACCACCATGGTCACACCTTCTCCCGCCAACTGTTTCAGAACATCTAAAACATCTCCAACCAACTCAGGATCTAGTGCAGATGTTGGTTCATCTAGCAAAATGACCTCTGGCTTGACGGCAATAGCACGCGCAATTCCTATTCGTTGTTGTTGCCCTCCAGATAGCTGGGAAGGGTAGTAGTCTTTGTAGGCCAGTAAACCAACTTTTCCCAAGGCAGATTCTGCACGTTTGAGCGCTTCTTCCTTAGGAACTTTACGAGCCACGATTAGACCTTCTAGAATATTTTCCAGAGCAGTTTTGTTTGCAAAAAGATTGTAGTGTTGGAAAACAAAGGCTGTTTTTTGGCGAATTTCTAGAATGTCTTTCTTGCTTAATTTGGCTAAGTCATAGGTCTTTCCTGCCAAGGTCAAACGGCCACTGTCAGCTTTTTCTAAGTGGTTGAGACAACGGAGAAAGGTCGTTTTCCCCGAACCTGATGGTCCTAAGATAACGACTACATCCCCTTGATTGACCTGGAGATTGACATCCTCCAGGACCTGCCTCTCACCAAATGTTTTTGCGATATGTTCTACTTGTAACATCTTGTCCTCCTATACAAAACGCGCGCTAGATGCTTTCGCTCTCTTTTCTTTTTTCACATAGCCTTTTTCTAACACAGAAAAGCCCCACTGAATCAAACCACAGATCAAAATATACTGCAAAAAGATCACAAAATAAGACTCAAAATACTGGTAACCGTAGGACGCTTCCACACGAGCAATAGCGGTGATATCCTTGATAGTCATAACAAAGACCAGAGAGGTCCCTTTGACGATATTGATCACCAGATTGGCCAAGTTAGGCAAGGCTGAGCGCAGGGCTTGAGGAAAAACAATCCTTAGATAGGCCTGGGTCGTAGTCAGCCCAATCGCATGCGCCGCCTCTAGTTGTCCCTTGTCCACCGTCAAGATAGCTGAACGCAAAATCTCCGATAAACTCCCGACTGTCATCAAACTATAAATGATAAAGGCATAATAGAGAGGATCAAGCTTGAAAATATCAAAGTCGCTTCCTATGCTTTTGAGAAGTTGATTCAGCAGACTTGGAAACAAACTATAAAAGAAGAGAATCAATAAAATCGGAGGAGTCGCTCGGATAAACGCCAGATAGACCAGAGAAAAACTCCTCACCCCTCGAACCTTGTAAATCTGCCCCAAGGCCAAAAATAGAGCCGGTAAAAAGCTTAAGACCATAGCCACAATCATGATAATCAAGGTGATTGGCACACCCTTCAAGGTCTCAAGAAAGGTCTTTACAATATAGTCTATATCCATTTCTTACCTCCCTTTTGTTTCCAAAGACTTCTCAAGCAAACGACTCAAGCTAGAAATAACTAAGGCAATCCCCCAATAAAGAAGCGCAACTGCCGTATAGGTTTCCAGCGAGTAGTTCCCTAAATTGCGACTGATCAAGAGATTGCCTGCACCCATAACATCAACGAAACCAATCGTATAGGCCAAGGCAGCATCCCGCATGAGATTGAGAATAGCGGTCGTTATATTGGGAAGAGCAACCTGAAAAGCTTGGGGAAAAATGATTCTCCAAAAAGTCTGACTTGGAGTCAAACCAATACTAAGCCCGGCCTCTGTCTGCCCCTTTGGAATAGCTTGATAGGCCGCCTTGAAGACCTCGGCAACAATAGCCGCAAACAAGAGAATCATCGTCAGGAGAACAAAAATAGTTTTAGACCAGTTGTTGATATCCAAACCAAGCCACCATTTCAGAAATTCTGGCAAGCCATAAAAGACTAGAAAAAGCAAGACAATCGGCGGTGTACAACGAAGGGTGAAAATATAGCCTTTGGAAATCGCTGCAAAACTCTTGTCTTCTCCTACTCGCGCCCAGGCCAAGAGACCTCCAAAAAGGGAACCAAGAAGAGTGGTAAAAAAGAGAATGGACAAGGTCATAGGAAGTGCCTGCCATAAGGTCGGCAAAAACTGAAAGACCTTGGAAAAATCATAAGAAACCATGCAAAACCCTTTCTAGTCTTAGAATTTCTGGTCTAGTCTTTGTCTACGTAACTAAAGACATCTTCTTTAAAGTATTGCTGAGATAGCTTAGCAAGCGTGCCATCTTCTTTCAACTCTTTAATTGCTTTTTCGTATTCTTTAGCGAATTGCTCACCCTTTTCATCACGGTGAATCAAGGGATAAGTTGGAATGCCCTTATATGGGAACCAGCTGAGTTTATCTGCATATTGGTGGTAAGGGCCATCTTCTGCGGTAACTGCTTTTTCAAAGGACAGTTTGATATCAAAGAAGGCATCATAACGTCCTTCTAAGACCCAGGCATAGGCATCTGCCACCTTAAAGGATTCTGCTGCAGTTAGCTCAATTGGTGCATCTTGATGTTTTTCGTTGTAGCTAGTGATGACATTCCATTGAGCATTCTGTGGAGAGATGGGAACCAATTTCCCTTTATTCTTAGCAAAGTCATCAATGGTTTTGTATTTCTGTTCATCTTCTTTTCTGACAGTAAATCCGATGATGCTCGCTCCGACTGGTTCAGATGGAATGACAAACTTTTTAGCTCGTTCATCTGTGTACCAAGCTCCCTTGGTTCCGATGTCATACTTACCTGATTCCAGACCAATCAAGAGGTCGTCATCACTGGTACCCGTATATTCAAATTGATAGTTTGCCAACTTCTCATCAACAGCCTTCAAAACAGCTACTTCATAACCATCTGATTCTCCTTTTTCATTGACAAAGTCATAAGGTACATAGTTTTGTGTATGGGCAACCTTCAAGGTTATGACTTCAGCAGACGAAGCCGTTTCTCCCTCCTTGGCTGGAGCGCCAGCTAAACTTCTCCCGATAATCGTTGCCCCAATTACTGCAACAACTGCTACACCACCGATAATCCATGCTTTTTTACTCATCTTTTTCTCCTTTAGTTTTCAAGCGCTTCTCTCACCCACTGGATACATTCAACTGCGATATCACTTGGAATGGTACAATCTGCCCCAAGTACCAAGCCCTGTTCCCCAGCTTCTGCAACTAGTTTCTTTGCCTCAGCCTGAATGGCATCCTTGCTACCAGTATACAGCAAGCCTGTCTTGCCATTTTCGAATCCTCCAAGAACCGTACGTCCCTTGAAAATCTCACGACCTTCCTTGAGAGTGATTCCCTCTGGTCCTACAGCCCAGTTAAAGACTTGGGCTGTATAGTCTGCAAAAAGGTGAATATCATTTCGCGCCCCCTCGTAGCCACAGATATGAAGAACTGTGACGCCACCAACAGCACTAGCCGCTTCCAGAACAGTTATCTCGCTAGGTGCAATGACAGCTTGATACTCTGCTGCCGACACTCGTTGATCTTGGATACTCTGCACGCTGAGGTAGATTCCATCAGCACCAGCCTCTTCGATGACAGCTCGGCTGAGACTCGCAATATCCTCTGCAATCACATCCAACACCTTCTTAAGAGATTTAGGATCTTCCACCAGAAAGTCCGCGATAAGGTCATCCCCACCAGACACTTTCCCAAGCAGCCACTTGAGATAGGTCACAGGAGCAAAAATATTGTAAATCGCAACGATATCTTCTGTAAATTCTTGCTTGATTTTCTTAACCAAGTCCACTTGCTCTTTTATCCAAGCGTGCTCTGGTCCGAGTGGTTGAATAGTTGCCAATTCTTGAAGTGATTTTCCTTTGGCAATCGCTGGATTTGGATAAGCAAAGTAGCCATCACTCATGAGTTTGATAAAGTCTGGCTGAACTTCTCGGATAAAGCGCTTATGGCCCTCGATATTCTTCTCGATAATAGCTGGATTTGAGAAACCGTGTAGCCATTCGTCTTCGGATGTGAAATGGTGCCAAAAGCCAATTGGCACACGATCAACCTTTTCACCTTTAAATGCTTTTAAAACCCATTCTTTTTTTTCTGACATTCTTATTCTCCATTTCTTACTTTTTCAACTAATAAACTGCTTGCGATATCATTCGAGCGTAGAAAGGGGAGACTGGACTTGGAAAAATCCTGAACTCCACGACATCTCTCTCCATTTTTGCAGTGCCCATTTTTTACGACACTTATGGCGATCAAGGCCAGCAAACCGACAACTGCAATGAAGATGCCCCATCTTTTACTTTTCATAGCTCCTCCTTTTAGAGAACCGCTGCCTGCCGAATCCAGTCCAACCTCTCTAAGTCAAAGTCATCTGGAACAGTACAGTCAGCTCCCAGAAGAACCCCTTTACTACCTGCTTCAGCCAGTAACCGTCTTGTTTCATTTTGCAATTCCGCCTTGGAACCTTGATAAAGCAAGCTTTTCTTGCCATTTTCAAATCCACCTAAAACGGCCTTGCCTGGAAACGACTCTTGACCCTGTGTCAAACTAACATCCTCATGATGAGTCGCCCAATTGACCACTTGAGCTGGATAGTCCTTAAATATCGTCACATCATTGCTCGCACCTTCAAAACCACAGATATGGAGGATATTGGTCCCACCAACCTGATTAGCTGCCTCCAAAATCGCTATATTGCTCGGTTCGATATAGGTTTGATAGAGGGCTGGTGTGATGCGCTCATCCTGAATTTCCTGGGTGCTGAGGTAAATCCCGTCAACACCACCTTCCTGGATGATTTTCTGAGTTAAGGAAGCAATGTCTTTTGCAATCACATCTAGAATAGCTCTGAATCGCTCAGGATTTTCAAGCAATAGATCAGCCACTTCCTTATCTCCCCGTGAAGTTTCTGTACGGAACCAGCGCTTGAGGTAGGAGATAGGCGAAAAGATATTGTAGAAAGAAGCGATCTCTTCAGTAAAGGTCTCTCGAATCGCTTGTACCACTTCCACCTGTTGCTGAATCCACGGGTGTCCCTCACCAATCGACTCAATAGAAGTCAGCTCCCGAATGCTTGCGATCTTAGGACTATAGACATTACTTGGATAAAGGAAAAAACCATCGCTCATAATTTTGACAAAATCAGGACGAATCCTTTCCACATAGCTGCGATGCCCTTCAACACTCTTTTGAAAGATACGTGGATTATTTAATCCTTGCCCCTTTTCTTCGAGTGTTACAAAATGAAACCAAAATCCCACAGGAACTCTTTCCACTTCATCGCCTCGAATCGCTCTAAAGACTAGATCTCTTTTACTTGCCATACCTTTCTCCTTCCATTTGGATTGAAACCATCTTACCACTCCTTTTCCCCTTTTCCCAATATATATTGACTATCGACTCGATTGGAAATTTTTATATCTATAAAGAAAAAATCCCTGAAAAGCTTGATGTTACTAGCCTTTCAAAGATTCACTTTATTTTCATCTATTTTTCAAAAAGAAGCTGATATAGATTTTCTATCAAGCCGATTGGATTTTTTTATATCCATCTTCATTCCAAAATTAAGTACATAATTTTATTCTAATACCAAATCACTACTGAAAATTTATTTTCTTCCAATATTTTCTTGCACAAATCCCATGAAAACGCTACAATATTAATAGACTATTATTAGGAGGATGGGATTATGAAAATATCCAAAGTTACCATTACAATTGCTTCTACACTTGCTTCCGTCATTTTACTGACTGGCTGTGGCACAAATTCGGCAAATTCACAGACAACACAAAGTAGTACATCTGATAATCAGGTTACAATGACCTATGATCAGTTGCGTTCAAGAGAAAACACTATGTCAACCCTTTGGTATCAAAAAGCAGCTGAAACCAAGGCACTCTATCTACAAGGTTACAATGTCGCTACTGATCGTTTGAAAGAACTACTAAAAACACAGACAGATAAACCCTACTCTATCGTTTTGGACTTGGACGAAACCGTACTAGACAACAGTCCTTATCAAGCGCAAAATGTCAAAGACGGAACAGCATTTACCCCAGAAAACTGGGATGTCTGGGTAAAAAAGGCCGCAGCCAAGGCTGTACCAGGTGCTAAAGACTTCCTCCAATTTGCAGACCAAAACGGTGTCCAAATTTACTATGTATCTGACCGCACGATAGATCAGGTAGATGATACGATCAAAAACCTAGAAAATGAAGGGATTCCTGTACAAAGCCGCGATCATCTCATGTTCTTAGAAAAAGGCGTCAAATCTAAAGAAGGTCGTAGACAAGCAGTCCAAGAAAAAACCAACTTAGTCATGCTACTAGGAGACAATCTTGTGGACTTTGCAGAGTTTTCAAAGACCTCTGAAACTGAGCGCGACCAAAAATTAGAGGAATTACAAAAAGAGTTTGGTGAGAAATTCATCATTTTCCCTAACCCAATGTACGGATCATGGGAAAGCACTGTTTACAATGGTAATAAATTGGATGCCAAGGGTCAAACTGAAGAGCGCCAAAAAAACTTACAAGGTTTTGATAAATAAAATAAGGGAGCCATATACCAGTTTACACCAACCACAAAATATCGTATTTGAGAGAATATCAAAAAAGACGATTTTCAAGCGGAAATCGTCTTTTAATAGGACAGACTTCTCCAATTCAAAATGTACTTCATTTAGTATATGTGTAGCTATAAATCATATTTTCTAAGTGGTTTATACATGACTGTTCGTCAGGGAAAGCAAATATGCAAAATTTAGAAATTTTGATATAATAGAACTATCAAAAAGTAAAGGAATGATTGGTATGAAAGCAATCACAGCTCACAGCTCACAGCTCACAGCTCACAGCTCACAGCTCACAGCTCACAGCTCACAGCTCACAGCTCACAGCTCACAGCTCACAGCTCACAGCTCAC